>CAKOKS010000001.1 GCA_934095845.1 uncultured Bacilli bacterium
CAAATTAAAGAAATTATTAATGCTTCTAAATTTTCAATATTCTTTATAGATGAAAATCAAAAAGTGACTCTTAAAGATATTGGTAGCGAGGATATGATTAAGAAATATGCTAATGAATTAGGTGTTGGTATATATACATATGAATTAGATAGTCAATTCAGATGTAATGGTTCTGATGGATATATTGCTTGGTTAAATAATTTATTAGAAATAAAAGAAACAGCTAACTTTGATATAGATGGATTCGATTATGACTTTAAAGTATTTGATGATCCTAATGAAATGAGAAAAGCTATTGAAGAAAAGAATGCAATTAATAATAAATCAAGAATAGTTGCTGGTTATTGTTGGGATTGGATAAAAGATGGGAATGCTAAAAACAACTCTGATATTCATGATATAGTTATTCCTGAATATAACTTTGAAATAAGTTGGAATTTAGGAAATTCTCAAACGTGGGCAATCGATCCTAATTCTATTAGTGAAGCAGGATGTATCCATACTTGTCAAGGATTAGAATTTGATTATGTCGGTGTTATTATTGGCGATGATATGAGATATGGAAATGACCATATAATTACTGATTATACAAAAAGAGCTAAAACTGATCAATCTTTAAAAGGTATAAATAAAATAGTTAAAGAACATGGACAAGAAGAAGCAAATAAAATAGCTGATTCAATTATTAAAAATACATATAGAACACTAATGACTAGAGGTATGAAAGGATGCTACATATGCTGTGTAGATAAAAATTTGCAAGAATATATCAAAAATACTATAAATGTGATAAAATAGTTATATATAATAGAGTAATATTTCATTTTGAAGATGGAATATGCTCTATTTTTTTAATAAAAAATTATAAAGGAGGGAATATGAAAAGATTTATTTTTGATTTAATAACATCACCATTTTCTTTGTTTGATAATCCATTTTATAATTACATAGCTATGGCAATTGTTGGTGTATTAGCTTTTGGAATAGCATTTAATATAGTTGGAGAACTTGGTTTTAGAGGCGAATTAGGTTCAATAACTCATTGGGCTATAAGAATTATAGTATTTGTATTATTATGGTTTATTTTTGGGATCATAATCAAATTAGTAACTTTTATAATTGCTAATTGGATATATATATTAATTAGTTGTTCATTGATTTTAGTGTTATTTTTATTAAAATGGTATGCGAATAACAATCCTAAATCAATATTAAACAAAAAGCTTTTTTAAACAACATACTAGAAATTTTTGTAAAAATTTGCTATAATTAAATTAGGGTACGACGAGTGTACTCAAAAAAGTCGACTTTTACTAAAGGAAGTTTATGTAATGTTCTTATAAAGAACTTAACAAGAATGAAGTGCCAAAATTAAAGGGAAGTACTAGAGTATTTCTAGAATTGCTGTACTATTCTTTGTTCAGTTCTTTTTCTTATGCTCTAAAAGACTGACAAATAATAGACTATTAAGTTAATCTTATATCAATGAATATGGAAAGAGATATTGAACCTTTTATTAAATTAGTTTTTCCAACAAGTATATTAGGAGATTATAATCTAACACCACTTGAAAGATTACTATTAATTTACATTTTGTCACTTTGCAAGAAGTATGGGTATTGTTGGGCTACTAACGAGTTTTTTAGTGATAGTTTTAATGTTAGTAAGCAAACAATATCAAAGAGTATAAGTAGTTTATCTAATCATGGTTATATTGTTTTAAAGTATGATAAAAAAGAAAAAAATAATTCTAAAAGAAAAATTATAATATCAGAAGTATTCAAAAAAAGAATAACAGATATTCAAGAAAATCTTAATACTAGTAATCAAGAAAATTTTAAACAATATAATAAAAATAATAATATAAGAAAAAATATAGGTCCTGTTATAGAATATGATGATGAAGGTAATATCATATCTTGGAATGGTAAACCTACAGTATCAGAACCTATGAGTGAAGAGAAAATTAAAGAATTAGAAGCATTAATAAATGAAATAACAAAAGGAGATGAATAATTTATTGTTTAACAAAGTCATACACTATAAAGAGGTGACTTATGTTTAATATAATAGAAACATTTAAAAAAGATTCTCCTGATTTAACCTTGTTGATAACTAATTATATAAAAAGAGTGATGGATAATGAGTAGAACAATGGTGTTATATTGTTCTTTATGGTACAATATAATTGGCTTTAATTTGTTATACAAGAAGAAAGGAGTATAAATGTATAACATTAAGGTAAGAGAACCAGAGTTTTACAAAGCAGGAATATATATAAGATTATCTGAAGCTGATCAAGGAAAATCTTACGAATCTGAAAGTGAGAGTGTCCTTAATCAAAGAAATATTATAATGAAATTTGTAAAAGATAATGGTTTTATCTTTGTAGGAGAATATGTTGATGATGGTTATTCTGGTACTGATTTTGATAGACCAGGATTTAATCTAATGATGGAAGATTTGAAAAAAGGACTCATAAATCTTGTAATAGTTAAGGATTTATCAAGACTAGGAAGGGATCATATATTAACAGGTTATTATGTAGAAAGATATTTCCCTGAAAATAATATAAGATTTATATCTATACAAGAAAGTTATGATAATTTTAAATTAAAATCAAGTAATGACTCCGTAATGTTTATATTTGCATGTAATGATTTTTATAGTAAACAGAATTCAGTTAAAATTAGAAATGTATTGGAATACAAAAAAAGAAAAGGGAAGTTTATTGGCAGTGCTCCAAGTTATGGATACATGAGAGATCCTAATGATAAAGGACATTTAATACCACATCCTGAATATGCACCTGTGGTTAAAAAAATATTTGAAATGGCAAATAATGGTGTTGGTTTATCAGAAATAACCACTTATTTAAATGATAATATGATTAAAACACCAAGTAGTTTAAAAAGGAAAAATCCTCGTGCAAGAAGTAAATATAATTCTATCTGGACAATATCTTCTGTTAAAAAAATTCTAAAAAATCAAATGTATGTTGGCGATATGGTTCAAAGCATTCAATGTAAACCGGATTACAAAACTAAGAAAAAATTTGCTGTTCCTAAAGAAAATTGGATTGTTATTAAAGATACTCATGAACCTCTTGTTGATAGAATGGTTTTTGAAAAAATACAAGATAATGTTAAAAGAACCAATATTACTAATATTACTAAAAGAGAAAAAAGACTGTTTGAAAATTTGTTATATTGTAAGGAATGTGGTAATACATTAACTATTACTTATAGGAAGAATCATAATTATTGGGCAATTAATTGTAATAAATATTCAAGAGATCCTAAAAGACATTTATGCTATCCACATTTTATGCCCTATGATAAATTGGAAGAAGCGTTATTAAAAGTTATTAGGAAAACTTGTAAAAAATATTTGGCTGCAATTAATGTACCTGAGCTTGCAAATGAACTAAAAAATAAAAAGAAAAATACTCTTAAAGTTGAAGCAAGAATATTTGATTTGGAAAGAAAAGAAAAAGATCTTCTTGAAAAATTAGATATGTTATATGAAGATAAGTTTAGAGGATTAGTATCAGATGAGATGTATAAAAGAATTGCTAATGAGACTGAAAAAATGTTAACTAAATCAAGACTTGAAATCAAAAAATTAAAAGTTGATGAAGAAGAAATGCAAAATAAATCGGATGATATAAAACAGTATGAAGATAAAATAAGAACATTAATAGATTTAAAAAATCCGACTAGAGAGCTAATGAAGGCTATCATTGATAAAATAGTAATAGACAAGGATAAAAATATAGAAATTATTTACAAATTTAGTATACTAAATAATATTTAAAGACTTTGTTCCAAAAGGAACAAAGTAAACATAGAAATAGATAAACTACTTATAGGAATAATAGAGGTATATAATGAGAGCAGAAACACGATTAATAATTAATAATTATTATGATGAAGATGATAAGAAATTATTTTGTAAGTTTGCTAAAATAATAAAAAATGATTATAAAATAAAAGATACGCATAGACAAATATGGGAATATGATAAATCACTAGGAGGATTTGGAGGATATGCTGCTCCACTAAATCCAACTCTTAATCTATTTAATTCTTTAGGGGATTTTAGAAATGTTTTTAGGAGTCTTCAATATGCTAGAAGTGATATGTTTTATTGTACAAGACCTAGACATATTATCATTGATACAGCACTTCATGTTGAAACGTTGGTTAAACTAGTTTTGTCAAAAAATAAATTGCTTAAGTTTATTTATAATAGAAGAGAATTTGGAAAAAATATAGAGCAATTGTATAAAGAAAATATTATTAATAATGATTTATATGAAAGACTTAACAATTTAAGAAAAATTCTGAATTATGCAAAACATGATACTGATCCAGATAGGGATAATACATTTGATTATGATGATGCAATAGTTTTTTATTTTGAAACAAGAAAAGTAGGTAATAAACTTCTTAAAAGTTTAAACTATCCAATTTATGATAAAACTTTTGAAATAAATGAAGATATTTAGATAATTGGAGGAAGAATTATGGCAGTATGCTTTTTTGATGATAATTATGATGAATCATACGAATGTGACTATACAGTTAAGAAATATAATATTGAAGTAATTGTAAATTATGAAATTGATAAGGAAATTGAACCAGATAATAATGGTGTAAAAAGTTTTGGCTTAAATACAAAATTCAAAGATAGAGATATTTTAATAATTGATTATAAAAATAAGAAAAACGTTTTATTAAAAGACGCTTATTATTGTGGTCATACCAATGTGTGGGGAACCCCAGATGGCGGTTCAAAAGCAAAATTTAGTTCTAGATATTATTTTTGTGATAAAAATTATGATAAATTGTGCAACTTAAAGAAGACCCCTAAAGTAAGTAAAATAAGAATGTATAGTGGTTTAATTAATGAACTTATAGGACATCCAAGCTTATTTGAAGAAGATGTTGGTGATGAGTTTGTTATTAAGCTTAAAAGGAATACTATTAGAAAAAATATTATTTTAGGCATAAATAATATAAAAGAAATAATCTTATCTGATGATTGGAGTCATATACATAGTTATAAAAATAATGATATTTCGATTAAATTAACTGGTTATTTAGAAATAGTTTTAAATAAGAGAATTAATTACTATGATATATATGATTATATAAAAGAAACTATGGTATATCTACAATTAATAAGACCTAATAAATTAAAAATAGATAAAATTACAGTTTTTATTGATGATGCATATTATGAACTTAGTATTCCAATTAATGAATTAGAATATAGCGATAAATATATTTCCAATAGTGTATCTACTGACTTTATAGAGTTTTTAACTAAGTGTTATAATTTAATACCATATAGAAAGTCTAAAAGTGAGATAAGAAATATACCATATATTATTTTTGAAACATCAAGAAATTTGGAAGATAATTTTTTAATGTTTTATAAATTTATAGAATGTTATTATAAAAAGCAAAATATAACTACCAATTTTATTTCTTATAGTATCATTAATAATTATAAAAAAAGTTCTATTATGGGGAACGAAGAAATAGAAAATTTATCACAAGAAATAATATGTTTAAGAAATCATTATGTGCATTCCGGTTATTTTTTAAAAAATGACTCTTTAAAAATTAATTTTAAAAAAGTTGGAAGAAAATCCAATCCAAAAAATTATACAGTTAACAAAATTGATGTTGACTGGATTTATGAAAAAACGAAAATATTATATGAGATAGTTATCGATATTATTTTTAAAAATATGTTAAATTTTGAACAATATAAATTTGAAAAAAAATTTTAAGCGTTACACTTTGATTATTGCCTGGTGCTGAAGGCGCTGAAGTAATTTATGCTTTACGAAATAATGAAACTTTATCTTCTAAAGTATTAAATGAACTTGCAAAAAATGGCCAAACAATTAGAAAATATTATCAAAAAAGAGGTACAACGAATCCTAATAAAGATTATTACTTTATGTTAAGAGATACTGATCCTTATGAATCAATAATAGTTGAGTATGGATTTTTAGATAATGTAGAAGATGCTGCACGTTTAAAGAAAAATTATGAACGTTATGCTTATGCAACATTAGAAGCACTTTTAGATTATATTGGTTATTCAAAAGATGATTTGGATTATTATACAGTTAAATCAGGAGACACATTATATTCCATTGCTAAAAAATATGGAATAAGTGTTGATAAGTTAAAAGATTTGAACAATTTAAAATCAAATATGATTTCAGTTAATCAAAAACTATTAGTTAATGATCAAAAGAAAAATCAAGATACAAATGCATATATAGTTGAAAAAGGAGATACACTCTATTCAATAGCCAAAAAGTATAGTACAACTGTAAATAAAATAAAAGAGTTAAATAATTTAAAAAGTGATACTTTATCTATTGGCCAAGAAATTACTATACCAAGTAGTTTTGATGTTAAAACACATATAGTTAAATCAGGAGATACATTATACTCAATAGCAAGAATGTATAATACAACAGTAAATGCAATTAAAGTAGCTAATAATTTAAATAACAATATTTTAAATATAGGAAAAGAATTAATAATACCAGCATAATCTGGTATTTCTTATGTAATAAAATTGTTAAACTATTTTTATATGCATAAACATTAGGTATACAAGAGGTTATAATGTACTTTGTAGTGATGTATAAGCAATAAAAAATAGAATGCATTTATTAATAAAATATTTAATAATGAAACAATAAGAACTGTTTGGTATAAAGAAAATAAAAAATATTAAATTAGCGTTGTTGATATAGAAGGAATATTTAGAATAATTGAATCTATTTCTAGCAAGAATGCTGAACCAATAAAAGGTTAATTAGCTAAATTAGGAAGTGAAAGAATAGATAAAGTGCTTGATTCATCACTTGCAGCGCAAAGAGCTTTAGACTTTTATCGTACTAAATGTTATGATGAGAAATGAATTCCTAAAAGATTAAATGGAATTTAAGATAGAAAGGAATTAATTAGGTAATTATGTTAAAATAAAAATAAGAATTTTTCTTTTAAACTGTTATAAAGAGGAGGAAACTTTATTTATGATAAATAACAAATTAATATGTGATTTTGCTGAAATAATAGGTAAACTAACAATTGTAATAAACCTAGAGTCTTTAAAAGATGCAAAAGCCGATTATGAGATGGTACTTAAAAAATTAATAAAATGGGTAAAATATTATTATAAGCATAATAATTTGGATATTGTTACTTATGATGAATCATTGAAAATTCATCAATTATTAGTAGATAAATCTTGTGATTTAATGACAGATACTAATATTCTAGGCAGTGAATCAATATTGTCTGATGATATTTTAATAAGGTATGAAGTAATTATAAAAAGTATCAATGGTATGAAAAGTGCTAATCAATAAATAATGCTAATTTAATATTGGTATTTTTTTGTAAAAATGATAATATTAATATAGGTGATAATATGAATTTTGATGATGAAGATAAATTTGTTTTAAATAAATCTAATATAGTGATGATTATTATAACTTCTGTATTATTAATTATTTCTATAGTTTTAGGATTTTTCTTATATAAATCCTTAAGTAATGAAGTAAAAACTCTTCCTGATCTAGAAACAACTTTAGGAAGAACATCAACTATTTCTAAAAGAACAACAACTATTGAAACTACAACAACTGTTACAACAACAATTCCACCTGATAAATCACCATATTACAAAGTTGATGTTAATAATATATTAACAGATGAGATATTAACAAAAGAGAGTATATCTAGAGATGATGCAAAAAAGATAGTTGAAGTTATGTTTGATTTCTTAAATAAATTTTATAACATAGGTGATGATTCTTTATTTAATATAACTGATGTAATTAAATTTGTTCATGAAGGCGAAACTGATAAAATAACTTATAAAGATGCTACATATGGTGAAATATATCAAGCAAAAGAAATTCTTGATAAAGCATATGTTAAATCATATATCTACACTGTTACATATCCTAAATATGATAAATATCAAGTTATATATGCAGCAAACAATAAATACTATAGATTAGAAAATAAACTAGATGGTGCTGAATTAGTATTCTCAACTGTTACAATAAATCAATATAATAATGGTTATATTTCAGCTGATGTTAAGTACTATAAGTCGAATTATGAAAGTGAAGGATATACAGCTCCAGTCTATAAAAGTGTTCCAATTGAGTTAATGTATGAAAATGGAAGATGGAAAACTAAATCATATGTTTTCCCATTATATAAGTAGGTGAAAATATGACTAATAGAAAATTTAATTTAATATTTGGTATTATTTCATTTTGTATTTTAATAATAATATCTATAATGGCATATATGTTAATTCGAAATGAATCATCAAGAGTTTACTTTAATATAAAAGAAATAGAAAATTATAATTGGAAAAGTAATAATGTATTATTTAATTACATAGATGGAAAAGTAACTTTAGAAATAAATGGTGACAAAATGTATAATGAAAAAGAAGCAACAATTGATACTCAAACAGGAGAAATATTAAAAGATAAATTATATATAAGAAGTGTTACAAATAACAATTTAGTTATATGGTATGAAAAAGAAGAATATAGATTACAAAAAGAAATTATTGCAAGATAAAAGACTGGTTATCCAGTCTTTTTTAGTTATTTACAACATCAAATGTAATTGTTTGAACATTAGTAGTAAGAACACCATTTCTAACACTTTGATTAATGATTGTTCCATTTGTATAATCTTCACTTGTAGTAACATTTACAAATACTTCAATACCTCTAGCTTCACACCAACTTTTAGCATATTCAATTGATTTATTTTTAAAATTTGGAATTGATTCTTGTCTTTTAACTGTGTAGTATTTTTTTCCAATCACTGGAACTTCATAAGTATCATTAACTGAGAAATTAAATGTTTTAACTGGTTCATTTTTTTCAAGCTCTAAAGTAACTTTTAATGCATGTTTTATTTCTTCAAGACTTTGTTCATAATATTGGAAAGTATAAACGGAACTTCTTAAATTATTTACATACATTGTTAAATCATAACCAGTTAAATATGTTTTTTGAATATTTATCATTGATCCTGAATTACCACTAAATATCATTGATTTACCTACATTATATAAGTTCATCATTTGATTAGTAGACATATTAGTATCAATATTAGCTGATATAGAATCTAATACTTTAAAGAAAGCATCAACATTTTTTAAATTCTTTGCTGAATTAGCAATTGCTTCAACTACTAATTGTTGATGTTGGACTCTTTGGAAGTCTCCTGCAGGAAGAGTGTGTCTATGTCTTGCAAATGCAAGAGCTTGTTCACCATTCATATGTTGAAATCCACTTTTTATACATTGTAGATCTTCAGGCTTTTTACTTCTTTTTGAATTTTGTTCACAGAAATTTATCTTTTCAGGAACTGTTATATCAATACCATCAAGGGCATTAACTAAATCAACTACACCTTTAAAATTAATTTTTACATAATAATCTATTTTAATATCAACTAAATTTTCAATTGTATTAATAACACATGTTGAACCATAAGCTGCCGAAGAATTTATTTTTGATGATTCTCCTTTTAAACATGCAATTGGTACATAAGTATCTCTAGGAATTGAAAATACTGTGGCATTTAATGTGTTAGGATTAAAACTCATAAGCATTAAAGTATCTCCATTAAATGCTTGATTAGCGTTTAATACATCACTTGTTGAGTCAACTCCCATTATTAGAACAGTGAAAGGTTTATCAACAGTTCCAGGATTTTCAATATAATCTTGATTTTTCATTTCTTTAGAATAAGTAAATTGAACTTTAACTTCATTTTCTATATTTTTATAAGCATCATAACCTTCAAATTTAATAACATAATTACTTGTAATAAATATAGCATCAAGTTCACCATTATAAAGTTTTTCTAATAGTTCAAAATTTGAATCATACTCTGTAACATTTACTTTTAATTTTTCGTTTTTTATATATTCTTTTGGTAAGATATTGCCTTCAACATCAGTTTCATTATTTAATATACCTACTTTAAAATCTTCAGTATTTGAAAATTCCTTATCATTTAATAAAATCATATCTGTTGTATAAAGTATTTTGTCTTTACTCATACTATCTAAAATACCATATACTTTATTAATTGTAAGTGAACCAACAAGTGAAACAGCTGCAATTAGAAGTGCTATAAAGGATAAAAATATAACTGTTTTATTCTTTTTACTCATAAGTAGAAGTAAATTACCAATAATATAAAGTAGAAGTAATACTCCTAATACTGAAAGAGCAATAACTCTAAGAGTTGTTTCAATATTATTAAGTAGTAAAAGTGATCTAAATAGATAACCATAACTAAAGATAAAAATTATTGAAACAAATATATATACTAAACGAATACTTAATTTGGTATTGTTAAATTTCTTTAAGAATTTTTTCATTTATATCTTCCCCTTTATACTTCTATATAGTATAGAAAAATTATACTACAAAGAAGAAAGTAACACAATTAATTTTTATATTTATTTTTTCGTATATGTTTGTTATAATTATTTTGTGAAGTGAGGAAAAACAATGAACAAGAAGACTAGAACAATTATATTTATAATATGTTTATTTTTATTAGTAAGTTTTGGAATAATATATATTTTTAGTGAGTTATATGCAGAACATGATATTCCAATAACAACAGTAACTGATGCATATAAATTTAAAAATGAATATGAAAGCGTTAATGATCAAGAAACTAGCAGTGGTAAAAAAATCAGAAATTTAACTATAGCTGATAATAATCCATTTATTTATAAAACACCTGAAGAATTAGTTAAGATGATTGAGGATAAGAAAACATTTGTTGTTTACTTTGGGTTTAGTACTTGTCCTTGGTGTAGAAGTGTTATAAATTCATTAGTTGACGCTTCTTTAGAAAAAGAAGTTAAAAAGATTTATTATGTCGATGTTAAAGAAATTCGCGATAAATTTGAATTAAATGATAATAATGAAGCTGTTAGAACTAAAGAAGGAACAGAAGCTTATTATAAATTACTTGAACTATTAAATCCTGTATTACAAGATTATAGTCCACTTACTTATGAAACTAAAAAAGGTAAGACTAAAGAAGTTAAAATTGATGAAAAAAGAATTTATGCTCCAAGTGTTGTAATAGTTAAAAATGGAGAAGCAATTAGTTTAGAAACTGGTATAGTTGAAAAATTAACTGATCCTTATATGGAATTAACTGATGAAATAAATTGTGAAATCAAAGAAGCATTTGCTTGTATGTTTGATAAACTTGAAAGTGAAGAAAATACTTGCTCAGTAGAAAATAAAACTTGTTAAAAAAAGAAAATCATTTTTTAGAAGATTTTCTTTTTTTTGCTTTAATTTTGGTTTCGTTTAATTCTTTATTTAATTTTACTTTGTCTTTATTAAGCTTATTTTTTAATAAATATATTTTATTAAATACTTTCATATCTGGAAATGATGCAATAAGTCTTTTATGTAGGAAAGTTTTTGAATTTAATATTTCTTTTACTTTTTTAGTAATTACTTCTGTTGAATCGCATCTTATTGAACTTGATATATTTTTTAAAGAAATAATAATGTTAAACGATAAAATTATATCAATTAACGTGATTACTAGTAATAGTATAGTAATTATTTTTAATGCTAAATCACTAAATGATGTTAATAATGTTATTAAAATAGGATTTATTCCATAAAACATTATTATTCCACCAA
This sequence comes from uncultured Bacilli bacterium, assembly GCA_934095845.1. Taxonomy (GTDB): domain Bacteria; phylum Bacillota_I; class Bacilli_A; order RF39; family UBA660; genus CAG-582. Next base: position 11,771 of record CAKOKS010000001.1, read on the forward strand.
TTCCAAATGGAATAGCGCATTCTAGACAAATACGACCATTAATATTAAATTTTTGATCACTGTAATCCCACCAACGATTTTTAAATACTTTTTCCATTACATAAGATGTAATGTATTCAAGTACAGCACATAATATAATAGCCATTATAAATAAAACTAACGGATCACTTGCATATCTATTTAACAGAAGTGTAATTAAAACTCCACCAAAACCATATATTGGGCAAAGGGGACCAATTAGAAATCCTCTGTTTACAAATTTATGCATTTTTAAGAGAGTTACTATTATTTCTATTACCCAACCAATAAAAGAGTAACAATAAAATAATAAAATAAGAATACAAGGTTCTTTCATATCATCACCTATAAAAATTATACCATAATGTTTGATTATTAGGAAATAGGTGTTATAATATTTATGAGAGGATAGATTATAAATGAAAAAATCCAAATTAATGTTTTTTAGTATAGCAGTAATGTTCTTAGTTTGTTCTTGTTTTGTTTCGGCATCGTTTTCGTATTTTATAAAACCTTCAACAAATGAGACAGATTTACTAACTGCTAGTTTAATAAGCAATGAAATTAGTTATGATTATATAGAAGGATTAAATCCAGGTGAAGAAAAAAGTATTGTTATTACAATTATGAGTAATAATAACTTTGATACATTTTTTAAATTATTTTATAAAGGAAATGTAATAGTTACTTCAGAAGAAAGAACAACTGATAAATTAGAAAGTTTTCAAAATAAAGTTATAACAGTAAATGTAAAAAATGATACTAATGAATATCAAACATTTAAAATAGATGCTAAAAGCGGACTAAATTTTGGAGAACTTGTATTAAATGATGAGGAAAATGAAATATAATTTTCCTTTTTGTTTGTTTTATATTTTATATTTGATATAATTAAATAGATAGGAAGTGCTTAATGTGAAATATATATCTTTTGTTGTTCCATGTTACAATTCAGAAAGTTATATGGAAAATTGTATTGATTCTTTACTAATTGGTGGAGAAGATGTTGAGATAATTATTATAGATGATGGGTCTACTGATAAAACTGGAAAAATTGCGGATAAATATCAAAAAAAATATCCAAGTATAATAAAAGCTATTCATCAAGAAAATGGTGGACACGGTGCTGGAATAATGACAGGCTTAAAAGCTGCAACTGGGAAATATTTTAAAGTTCTTGACAGTGATGACTGGGTTGATAAAAAAGCTTATAAAACTTTACTTAAAAAAATAAAAAACATTGATTCAGATTTAATAATCATGAATTATGTTTATACTTATACTGATGGTAGAACAAATCAAACTATCTCATTTAAAAATGTTTTTAAAGAGGAAGAAGAAATGACTTGGGATGAAATGAAAAGATTTAAACCAACTCAATATTTATCTCTTCATTCTCTTATGTATAAGAAAAGTGTTCTAGATGCATCTAATATGGAATTACCTCTTCATACTTTTTATGAAGATAACTTATTCATATATATTCCATTTGTTAATACTAAAACAATTTATTATCTAGATTTAGATTTCTATAGATATTTTATTGGAAGAGAGGATCAATCTGTTCAAGAACCTCAAATAATAAAAAGAAGTTCACATCAAGTACTTGTTACTAAACTAGTATGTAATAAATATGATCTAAATACAGTGGAATCTAAAAAATTAAGAAATATGATGTATCGTGAATGCGTATTCTGTATGACTATTGGAACAATATTTTCTCGTCTTGCTATGAATGAAGAAGGAGAAAAACAATATAAAGAATTATGGAATAGTATTAAAGAAAATAATCCAAAACTTTATAAGAAATTGCGTTTTTCAAAGGCAGGACTTGTATCTCTTCCTGGTAAATTTGGTAGATTCATAGCTATAAAAGGTTATAGATTCGCTCATAGTCTAGTTAAATTTAACTAGGCTTTTATTAAGGAGAATGAGTATGAAAGAATTACTTGTACCAGTTGGTATCATGAATTCATTAAAAGCTGCAGTTATGAATGGTGCAGATGCTATATATTTAGGTGGAAAAAAATTTGGAGCAAGAGCTCGTGCAGTAAATTTTACTGATGAAGAAATGGAAGAAGCAATTAAATTTGCTCATCTTTATGGTGTAAAAATATATGTAACTGTAAATACATTAATTTATGAAAGTGAAGTAGAAAGTGTCTATGAATATTGTAAATTTTTACATAATATAGGAGTTGATGCTTTAATTGTTCAAGATATTGGACTTATGAATTTGCTTCATAATCGTTTACCTAATTTAGAAATTCATGCTTCTACTCAAGTTCATAATATATGTGAGGCTGGTTTAAAAATTTTAGAAGATTTAAATGTAAAAAGAGTTGTTTTTGCAAGAGAATTATCTATTGAAGAAATAAAAAATATTAAAACTAACATGGAAAAAGAAATATTTGTTCATGGGGCTTTATGTATAAGTTACTCTGGAGAATGTTTGTTTTCTTCAATGCTTTTAAATAGAAGTGGTAATAGAGGTGAATGTGCACAAGTTTGTAGATTACCTTATAAAATAAAAGAAAATAATGAATTTGTAACAACTAATGGAGACTATTTATTATCAACTAAAGAACTTAATACAGTTTCTAGATTTAAAGAAATTATGGAAAGTGATGTTAAATCTTTAAAAATAGAAGGTCGTATGAAAGACTCTACGTATGTTGCCTGTGTTACAAGAATGTATAGGAATTTAATTGATTATTATTATGGTAAAGATACTTTAAAAATAGATGAGTATATGCATGATATAGAAGTTATTTTTAATAGAAAATACACAACTGGATTTTTGTTTAATGCAACTAATGAAAACCTTATGAATATTGAAACTTCAAATCATGTTGGAGTTAAAATTGGTAAAGTTATTAATAAAGACCATAAATATATTTATATAAAATTGGTGGAACCATTAAATCAAGAAGATGGTATTAGAATAAAAGAAACTAATGATGGAATGATTGTTAATTATCTTTATGATAAAAAAGGTAAACTTGTATCTTCTTCTAATGATATAGCTATAATTGACAATAAAATTAATGCTTCCGTTGGTGATTCAGTTTATAAAACAAGTGATATATTATTAAAGAAAAAATATGAAATATTACCAAATAGGAAAGTAGATATAGATGTTTTTGTTAAAGCAAGTTTAAATGAAGTTTATATAAAAATAACAGATGGAGAAAATGAAGTAAGCGAAAGTAAAACAATTGCTAGTAAAGCAATAAATGCTCCAATTACAAAAGAAACTATTTTAAAACAAATAAATAAACTTGGTAACACTCCTTTTAATATAAAGAATATTGATATTGATTTAGAAGATAATATATTTATTAATATTAAAGATTTAAATGAATTAAGAAGAGAGTTAATAGAAAAACTTATAACTTTAAGAGAAAATAAAAAGAAACAAGTAATTGAAAAAGAATATATATCTAAAAAAGAATTTGATTATAATGATAAATTAAATTATTCTATTTTAGTAAGAAATGAAGAACAATTAAAATGTGCACTTACATTTTTTGATCGTATTTATGTAGATGAAAAGAATCTTTATTTAAAATATAAGGATAATAATAAAGTATATTTTAGATGTAGTCGTGTTTTTAGTAAAATAGATTATCAAAATGTTTTATCTACTGAACTAGGCTCATTATATTTAAATCATGGTATAGCAGATTATTATTTAAATATAACTAATCATGAAACAATAAACTATTTAAGCAACTATAGTAAACTTTTAACTTTATCTGTAGAACTAAGTGATGAAGAAATAAGTAATATTATGAATTTTTATAATAATAAAGCTAATTTAGAAATGGTTGTTTATTCGAGAATTGAACTTATGATTACTAAATATTGTCCAGTTAACTTTTTAACAAATAAAGATAAAGTTTGTACAAAATGTCATCATAATGAATATAGTCTTGTTGATAGAAATAATGAAGAATATCCAATTCTAACAGATAAAGACAAGCATTTAACACATATTTTGGATTATAAAATTACAAATAAACTATTAAATTTGAAATATTATTATGATTTAGGTATACGTAATTTTAGGATAGAACTTACAAACGAAACAGAAGAAAATATTAATGAAATAATTAATACAATCAAAAAAAGCAACATTTAGTTGCTTTTTTTCAACACTATATTATTTATTAATACAAAAAGTTTTTAATAAAATAGGGGAATGAACAAAAAATATTCCACGTATTAATAAATAATTAAATCTCAACACATGAGATATACTACATAAAATAATTCCGACATTAAGTCATTTAATAAATTGTTTAAATGCATTTACTACGCCATAGCCTAGACCTCATATCCGAAAATATAAGAATGCAACTCTAGTAATAAAAATAAATCACATCCTGTGTTTATAATTATTTGTGGTTTAAGTATGCTTTGTCACCGTTGTTTTTATCTACTACTAAATCCAAACTGGTTTATTCACATTGTTTTAATCGTGAAAAACCTTTTAGTGCACCACCTAGTATAATTATAATATAAATATTTTTAAAAGAAAGTATAAATTTACTAGTAGACATTTTATTTTACATTATTTATAATTTATTTATGGAGGTAATTATGAAATTAGAAGAATTATGTGAAAAATATGTTTATATTACCTTTCATGATGGTACAACTTTGGAAGGATTACTTGTAGATGTAAAGTCAGTAGAAGATTATGAAGATATGATTTTTTATAAAACTTTAACTATAAGAGATGAAGATGCCAAATATAACGTTGTTTATTTAAATGAAATAGAAAGTATTGAAGAAATAAAATAAATTTAGTATAATTAAGTTGCAGTGCCTACTGCATTTTTTTTTGCTTTTTTTCGTATAATTTTCATGATTATAGTGATATAATAAATTTAGGATGTGATAATATGTTATATAATAGTGCTAAAAGATATAGAAAGACTTGTTTAATCTCTTCTATAGCAACATTGATTTTAGGTGTTGTATTAATGATGGAACCAGCTAGTTCCTTAAAAATCATTACTTTAATAATTGGTCTTATGACTTTAATTACTGGATGCTTTTGGATATATGATTATATAAAAGCACCACAAGAAGAAAAAATGATTAGTAAATCATTACTTCTTGGATTAGTATCTGCTTGTGTAGGAATATATTTAATTATTAATACTGAATCACTTGTAAACTTTATAACTGTTATAATTGGTTTAACTATAACAATAAAATCAATTGTTAAATTACAATTTGCAGTTAATATTAGAAATTTTTCTACAACATGGAAATATAATTTAGTATTTGCTCTTTTAGGAATTACTTTAGGAATTCTTCTACTTGCAAATCCATTTAAAGGAGCAGAAGTATTCTTTAGAATAATTGGAGTAGTTATGATAGTGGGTTCAGTTATGGAATTAATTGAATGTGCATTTATAATGAAAAATTTAAATATAAAAGAAGCTAAAAAAGAATTGCGTTGGGTTGATAAAGATGAATAAAAAATTAAATAATTTAGGATATTTACTTAACTTTTCTTCAGTAGTGATGCTAATTGCACTACTTGGTATTTTATTTTCAAATACAAGTATAACTTATGAAATAAAATCACTTATATTAGTTGTATTTTCTGTTACTCAATTTGTAATAACTTATATATGTAAGAAAAAAATGAATTTAGAAAACTCAGCTAATTGGTTTTATTCAATAGGGTTTATTTCATTACTTATATCTATATTTTCTTTTAGTAACAGTGATTTACTAAATCAATTTTTTAAGATGAATGGAAGTGAATATATTTATTTAGCAATAATATTTTTATTTATTGGATCATTTTTCTTAATAACAACATTAATATATGATAATGAAAAGTTTATTAAAGTTACTTATGTATCTTTGTTTGTAGTAGCGTCTCTTTTACTAATATTTTATAAGATAGAATTAACTTTAATACTTTTAATTGTTGAATGTATTTGTTTAATAGCTAATATATGTTTTAAAAAGAATAATATATATCCAGTATCTAAATTGTTTATATATATAATTCCATTTATAATTTTCTTAATTATAGATGATATATCACTTTTAAGTTTAATCGAGTTAATTAGTATAGAAATAATTAATTTAATAGTTATTTTAAAAGATAATAAAGATTTTGAAACTAGTTTATTATGTTTATTATTAATATTTGGAACTCTATTTATAAATGATGTTCAATTCTTTAATAGCTTAGATAATGATATATGTATTCCAATTGTAATATCTTTACATTTATTAGTATTTTTACTTTTAGATTATTTTGATTTAGTTAAAGATAAGTTTTTATATTATGCATATAAAATAATAAATTATTTAGCAATTATTTTTGTAATTGTAGTTGCTACAAAAGAAAGCAACAGTGCTTATATAGTTGCATCAAGTTTATTTTTAATAGATATCATATCTGAAATGATTTTATTTAAAAATAAAAAAATAAGTGATTTCTTTTTACCAATAGCTATTTTACTAGAGATAGTTTGTTCTTTAATATTTGTTCATTATAATTTTATTAAAATAGATTATTCAGTTGGATTATTTATTGTAAATATAGTTTTATTAATCTTATATAAATTTAATAAAAGATATGATCTTAAGATTATATATTCAATTCTATTAGTTTTAGTTTTATCAAACTTAGTATATTCAACTGATCATACATTAATAAGTTATTTAGTTAATTTAGGTGTTTTAATAGTTGATTATGTATATTTAACTATATTTGATGATAAAAAAGATAGTATTATTGATTATATGTTATATGTATTCTTACTTGGGCTTTCATTAGTTGAATTAAGATTCCTAGATATTAATTATATTAAATATTTAATTTTATCTATATTCTATATGGGACTTTTATATAAGAATATGAATAATAGATTTAAAAGTTCAATATCTTTAATGTTTTTACTTGTAAGTATGTCTTTATATATTAAAGGCGTCATAGCAAATTATTATGTAATTAATATGTTAGTAGAAATTTTGACTATTTCAGTAATAATTGCTTTAGGTTATATTAATTTTAAAAATGAAAAGAGTAGAGTTATTTTCAGTACTATTTTAATAGATTTAAGTATGTTAGATTACTTAGTATTAGATAAAAATATTTATACAATTATATTTAGTTTAATAGTTTCTTTAGTAATGTTACTATATGGAATAAAAAATGAAGAACATAAGTGTTCTTTAGTATCTGGTTTAATATTACTTGCCATATCTATATTTAATGTATTAATGTTTATATCTAATGTACCATTCTTAATATATCTATTTATAATAGGTTTTGCATTAATGTTAGCAGTTATGTTCTTAATCAATAATGAAAAAGATGAAGAAATAAATTATTGCAGTAATTGTGGAAATAAATTAGGTAAAACTGATACATACTGCAGTGAATGTGGGGCAAAAGTAAAATGAAAAAAGGAATTATTTTTATAATTCTTTTTCTATTGTTTATAAGTCCAGCTAGTGCAGATGAGTTGATAAGTGCAAAACTGGAAAAGTGTGTAGATGGAGATACAGCTTACTTTAAAATAAATAATGAAAAAGTAAAATATAGATTTTTAGCAATTAATACACCAGAAAAGAATGAAGATTATGGTGAGTTAGCAAGCAAAGTTACATGTGAAATGCTTACTAATGCTAAGAAAATAGAAATTGAGGTAGATCCTAAAGCTAGTAAAACTGATAAATATGGAAGAAGTTTAGGTTGGATTTATGTGGATGGAGTATTACTTCAAAAATATTTAGTAGAAAATGGATATGCTCATGTTGCTTATATATATGGGAATTATAAATATACAGAAGAGTTATGTAGTTTAGAAAAAGGTGCTATTGATAAAAAAATTAATATCTGGAGTAAAAAAGAAGAATATGACGGATATTGTAATAGTTATAAAAAAAGTAAAGATAATGAAAAAAATATAGATAATTTAGATGAACTTGATAATTTTTTAAAAGAAAATTATCGAGAAGTAATTGGCTTATTATTTACAATTAATATTATATTAATAATAAAATTATATAAAAAGAAGAAATCGTGATTAGATTTCTTCTTTTAGTTTTTCTTCTTCTTTTTTTCTAGCAATTATATTTATTATAATAATTGGAACAAATAGAAGCAAAGTCATTAAGTTATCCATTATAGGTTTAGTTAAGTTAATAGAAAGTATAAGCATTAAAAACCAAAGACATAAACTTATAAATGAATATTCTTTTTTCTTATATACTATAGATGTTACATTAAATATAACAATGAATGCAAGTATTAAAAGAATAAGTCCCCAGAATGTTGAAGAGTAAAGAGTTTCTAATAATTTTTCTACTCCTAAAGCATTATATATTAAAGAATCATTATAAGAAAGAGAATCTGAATATACAAATGCAAGTGTAGAAACAATACTTACTATAAATTCTATTCCTGTTAAAATTAATAAATAAAGACTATGAGTACTTATAATACTCTTTATTTTTTTCATTATATCACCTAATTTATTATAACATAGGTTTTATAAAAATAATGTGAAAATTTATATGATGATAGTAGAAAAATAAATGATATAATATTTTATGAGGTGAGTGTTTATGAAAAAAATTATTATTTTATTTTCTATACTTGTACTTTTGTGTGGCTGTTCTAAACTTGATCAAAGCATAATAGATGCTAGAAAAAATTTAATAAATAATATAGGTGTAACTACAGAAGATAAAATAGTAGTTAAAAATGGTGATGATTATTATGTATATAATATTAGTAATGATTATTCTTATATAGCATATCTTTATAAATTTCATAAATCAAAGAAAAGTTACGATAAATATATTCAAAAAAAGGAAAATGTTGAATTTTATCAATTAAAAACATTTGATAATTCACTTGTTACTAGAGAAAAGTACTCTTCAGGTAGTTCAACTGGAGATGAATCTATAAGAGAAAAACTTATAAATAATATAAAAAAAGATGATAAAAATGAAATTATAGAAAAAAAGGTTCAATAAAATTTAGTGTGAAGTGAGATGATAAAATTTCATCTCTTTTTATGTGATAATTTATAATAACAAGTGCAACATATGATTATTTCAATAAAAAAGTTCATATTATTACTCATGATATAATGTTGGTGTCTAATCAAACATTAAGGAGTAATAAATATGAACTATATACATCTTACCATAGAAGAACGAGCTTGTATAAGTAAATTTAAAGAAATGAATATGAGTTTAAGAGAAATGGCTAAACATTTAAATAGAAATGTCTCTACAATCTCTAGAGAATTAAAAAGGAATTCTTATAAAACAGGAATAAATAATTCAGTAACAAGATATGTACCTACTTATGCTAATAGAAAGTATAAAGAAAGAAGAACTAAATGTCATAGGTCAATAATAGCAACTAATGCATCAATAGAATATATAAAAACTAAAATAGAATTACATTGGTCTCCAGATCAAATAATTAATAGAAGTGATGATAATAAACCAGCTAATTTTCCTTCCATATCCACAATATATAGATGGATTCACTTAGGGTACATTCCAAAAATAAAAATTGAACATTTAAGAAGAAAAGGAAAATTTAAAAGACCTGCTGAAACAAGAGGACGATTTAATTTAGGTAAAACAATCAAAAAGAGACCTAAGGAAGTATACAAGAGAAATACGTTTGGACATTGGGAAGCTGACACAGTTGTTTCAGGGAAGTTAAATAATTGTACTTTGAAAAGTAAATACTGTTTTGTTTCTTTAGCAGAAAGAAAAACAAGATTATATTTAGTAAAATGGATACCTAATAGAAAGGAAGAAACTGTTACTAATGCAATAATAGAATTATTAAAAGATTTCCCAAAAGAAGCGGTTAAAACAATAACATGTGATCGAGGAAAAGAATTTGCTGGTTGGAAACGAATCGAAGAAGAATTAGAAACAAATATGTATTTTGCGGATCCATATTGTGCATGGCAAAAGGGAACAAATGAAAATTCAAATGGATTGTTAAGAGAGTTTTATCCAAAGCAAATGGATTTATCTAAGACAGATGAAAAAGAAGTTCAAAATGTACTTAAACTTCTAAATAATAGACCAAGAAAATGCATTAATTATAAAACACCACAAGAATTATTTAATGAGTATTTATGTGAATGTTGCACTTGATTTGACAAATTATCATGTGGTAATATGTACTAAATAATAATAGGAAGGTGAGTATACATTAAAAACAATAAATGTAATCCTAGATAGCAGTGATAAAACAACAACATTAACAGGATACATTGGAGAAAGTCTAGAGAATGAAGAAGGGAAAATCTTACGAATAAGTATAGATGATGACTTAAGTGATTCAACTAAACTAACTTATAAAATTAATAAATAAGGAACTTCGGTTCTTTATTTTTTTTGTAAAAAAATAAGAAGATTTCTCTTCTTATTGATACCATATTTGATCTATTTTTAATGATGTTGAAATTGGCATTGGATTTGGAAGTGGGAATTTAACTAGTAATGGTACTTTAAATGCTGTACCAAATACAAGTCCCATACCAGGTTTCAATGTTTTTATTTTTTCTAGAGTTTCATCGGTTACGTTAGATGAAATACCTTTAACTATTTCTAGATCTTCTGGATAGAATAATCTAAATACAACAAAGTTTGAACATTGTGATAAAGCTGTTTTAGAAAGCTCATTTGGTCTTTGAGTAACAAAACCCAATATAGTTCCATACTTTCTACCTTCTTTAGTTATTCTATCAAATATATTATATCCTAAAATGCTTATATCTGAATCATTTTGAACATATCTATGTGCTTCTTCAAGAACAATATGTATTGGGAAAGAACCACGATCTTGAAGTGAAGTAGTATGTTCAAAGAATACTCTTGAGAATATTTTTGTTAAACATTTAGCAAATGAATCTTCTATAAATGATAAGTTGATATCCACAAGTTGTACATTTTCACCATTAGGTCCAGTTTTAAAGAATTCTTCTACAAATTCTGCTCTTGATTGATATTTAGTAAATTTAAAGAATTCATTTTTATCACTGTTGATAATTGATTGTAATCTTGATTTTAAAATATTATTTTTATCAAATGCTGATTCACTTGTTAAAATACCTTCACTTATAAGAGCAAATTCTAATGCATAATATAAATCACTTAAAGTATATGTTATATTTTCATCCAATTTAATATCTATATCTACTTTTACGTAGCTTTGTAAAAAATCAATTACTAAAGATAAAGCATTAATTTTACCTTGATCATCAATATTCAAACATTGTCTTAATGTTCTTTCATATCCAGGTTGTTTTATTTTTGAATCAAGATTAATTGCTTCAGTATTGTATGTTGTTAATATAGAAATAACTTGATCTCTTATTTGAGTTGAATTTTTTCCACTTGATAAAATATCTAAAACTGTTTTAGCAATAATATCATTTTTATAATCTACTGATTTAGGATCATTTGAACAGAATATTCTTACTAAATCTAGTGACTTTGATAATATTGGTAATTGACTTGCATCTTTTACTCCTAAAAGAATTGCTAAGTCATCTACTGTTAAAAGATATGCTGGTATTGTAAGTAAACTTGCATCGCCAAATCTTATTTCAGTTGTATATTTTTTAAAATGTAGACCAACAAACTTATCCATTTCATCAAATGTATTATAATATTCTCCATAAACATCAAATAAACACATATGAGCATTTACTGGTATCTTATTTGTTGCTGTAAAGAATACATTTTGAATTAATCTTGATAATCCACAACTTTTTCCTGATCCAGTATTACCAATTACGGCAAAATGATTAGCAAAAAAGTCATTTATATTTGCAGAAACTACATAATCCTTATAAATTGGAGAAGAACCAATAAGTAAATTACTTCTATCTGATAAATCTTGTTTACCTAAAATAAGTTCTAGTTCAGACTTATAAATTATTCTTGCAACTGTATTCATACCTGGTTTCTTTAATACACCATTTGAGAATTTACTATCTATAATTTCACCAATTAATTGAATACCAATTATATCTTTATTAATTTCAATTATTTCTCCAACTGTTTTGTGATTTGGCTCTTCAAAAACCACATGAAATCCAATATAATTTGTATCAGCTATTTTTTTTGCATTTTCTACATATATAATTGATTTTTCAAATTTAATAATATTTCCAAACATACAATCACCTTATTATTCTATAATATAAGGATAGCAAAAATATAATATTTTTTCTATAGTAAATTGAATATAATATATAAAATGGTCATTAAAAGAACATATTTTATTTTTTGTTCTTTTTAATTTCACATTTTTGTGTTATTATTATAATGTTTTTGAAAAAAAGGAAGTGCAATATATGAAAAAGTTTTTTAATAATAACTATATTAAAACCTTTTTTGTTATATTAATAAATATAATTTTAGTAGAGGTTATTTTTAAATTAATAAATTCTTCAACTATATTTGATTTTACTATGATAAGAATAATTTTATCATCTATATTTATTTCATCAATATTAGCTCTTGGAATTAGTAATATGGGAATAAAATGTAGAAGAGTGTTTACTTCAATTGTAAATTTTATTGTATGTGCATATGCATGTGCTCAAGCTGGATTTTATAATTTTCTAGGTGTTTATATGTCTTTACAAACTTCAAGTCAATTTGGAGCAGTAGTAGACTATATAAAAGATTTCTTATTAAGTTTTAAATTTATATATTTTTTAACTTTTATACCTTTTATTTTAACTATTCTTTATTTTGTTTTTCTTGATAAAAAAAGTGATAATTTTAAATTAAGTAAACAATTTATTAATACTTTTGTACTTATGTTATTAAGTGGCTCATTATTTTATGTAAGTATAACTTTAAGTGTATTTCAAAATAAATTACAAACTGTGTCAAATGTAAATTTATTTTTAACAGCATCTAATCCAAGCTTAACAATAGAACAATTTGGTACTACTGGATTTGGTATTCTTGATGTTAGAGCAATTATTCATCCAATACATATTATGGAAGATTATGTAGCAGTCAAAGAAGAAAGAGAGATTAATGATAATTCTAGAATAATAGATGATACGGCATTTTCATCAGTTATTGAAAATGAAACTGATGATACTATGAAAGCAGTTAGTAATTATTTTATAAATAAAACTATTACTGATAAAAATGATTATACCGGAATGTTTAAAGATAAGAATTTAATTGTTATTATGATGGAATCAGCTAATGATATTTTTATAAATCAAGAATATTATCCAAACTTCTATAAACTTTATAGTGAAGGTTGGTCTTGGGATAATAATTATAGTCCAAGAAATTCATGTGCAACTATGAATAATGAATTTAGTGGAATGACTTCACTTTATTCAATATATAATACATGTACTGCAAGTAAATATAAAAATAATTCATATTTTGAAAGTATATTTAATTTATTTAATAAGCAAAAGTATGTAACATTCTCTAGTCATGATTATACAGAAGCTTATTATCCAAGAAGCACTATACATAAAAACATGGGGAGTGGAGAATATTATGGTGTTCAAAAACTTGGAATTAGTTATTCCAATGAATATAAAAACTGGGCTAATGATGATGAATTCATGGAAGCAGTATTAAAAATTATTGATAAGAAAACAAGTAATAATGAGCATTTTATGACATGGCTTACAACTGTTTCTTCTCATCAACCTTATAGTGTTGATTCTATACAAGGTGATAAATTCTATAATATGACTAAAGATACTGGATACTCAAGTGATGTTAGAAAATACATGTCTAAATTAAAGATTTTAGATGATGGATTAGGAGTGCTATTAAGAGGATTAAAAGATAGAGGTATTTTAGATGATACAGTTATAGTTTTATATGGAGATCATTATCCATATGGAATTAGCAAAGAACATTTAAATGAAGTATTAGAATATGATACTGAAGAAGATATGAATGCTGAACAAGTTCCTTTTGTAATTTATAATTCTACAGTAGAAGCTAAAAAGTTTGATCAATATACTTTCTATTTAAATATATTACCAACTTTAGCAAATTTATTTGATTTAGATTATGATCCTAGATATTATCTTGGAACAGATTTATTTAGTAATGATGCAGAGTCTTTAACTGTTTTTGCAGATGGATCATGGAAAAATGAAATAGGTTATTATAATGCTAAAAAGAATAAGATAAAATATTATACAGATAAAACATATACAACTGAGGAATTAAATAAAATTAATAATGAAATAAGTACTAAAGTTAATATTAGTAGTACTGTTATTAAAGAAAATTATTTTGAACATTTAAAAGGTAAGTTGGATGAAGAAAATAAAAAATTAGAAGAATCTAAAAATATAATGTGTTTAAATTCTGAAAAAGATAAATATAAGTAAGTGAGTAAATTTTTACTCATTTTTTTTGTAAATAAGTCTTTATTTTTTTGTAAGAATAAATAAATTTGGTATAATAATAATTAGAATAGAGGCGAATATATGACAGAAGAAGTTAAAGATATGTGTCCAATTAGAAGTGATGCAGTTGGAGGTCCATCTCCAATACCTGAAGATGGAATTTTTGTAAGTGCTAAAGAACAAAGTGATATTTCAGGACTTACTCATGCAGTTGGATGGTGTGCACCTCAACAAGGAGCCTGTAAGCTTACTTTAAATATTAAAAATGGAATTATTGAAGAAGCTTTAGTTGAAACTGTTGGTTGTTCAGGAATGACTCATTCAGCAGCAATGGCTGGTGAAATATTACCGGGTAAAACTTTAATAGAAGCTATGAATACTGATCTTGTATGTGATGCAATTAATACGGCAATGAGAGAATTATTCTTGCAAATAATTTATGGAAGAAGTCAATCGGCATTTTCTAAAGGTGGATTAAAAATTGGAAGCTGTATGGAAGATTTGGGTAAATTTAAACAAAGTCAACTTGGTTCAGTTTATTCAACTAAAGAAAAAGGAGTAAGGTATTTAAATTTAACTGATGGTTATATTTTATCTTTAGGCTTAGATGATGAAAATAAAATTATTGGTTATAAATATATAAATACAGGTAAAATGCTTGGGTTACTTAAAAGTGGAGTAGATCCAGTTAAAGCAATAAATGATTCTACTGGAATTTATGGTAGATATACTGAAGCAGTTAAAAAAGTAGATCCAAGAAAGGAATAATATATGGAAAAATTTGAATATTATAATGAACGTATAGATAATATTAATACGGTTTTAAATAAACATGGAATTAAAACAATTGATGAAGCTTATGAAATTTGTAAAAGTTATAACATAGATCCACTTGCTAGTGTAAAAGAAGTTCAAAATATTTCTTTTGATGATGCTGGTTGGGCTTATGTTGTAGGATGCGCAATTGCTTTAAAAGAACATGCTACAAATGCAAGTGATGTTGCAAATTTCATTGGTGAAGGATTAGAAAGTTTTTGTATAAAAGGAAGTGTTTCTGAAGAAAGACATATTGGTCTTGGTCATGGTAGACTTGCAAGTATGCTTTTAAGTGAAGATACAAAAGTATTTGCTTTTTTAGCAGGTCATGAATCATTTGCTGCTGCTGAAGGAGCAATTGGAATCGTGGCATCAGCAAACAAAGTTAGAAAAACTCCATTAAAAGTTATTTTAAATGGTCTTGGAAAAGATGCTGCTAAAATAATATCTCGTGTAAATGGATTTACTTATGTTGAAACTAGGTTTGATTATGAAAATAATAAATTAGAAATAGTAAATGAAAAAAGATATAGTGATTCAGTTCGTGGAGATGTAAAATGTTATGGTGCTTACGATGTAAGAGAAGGTGTTGCTATAATGATGCATGAAAATGTTGATATATCAATTACTGGTAATTCAACAAATCCAACTAGATTTCAACATCCAGTAGCAGGTATTTATAAAAAATATCGAATTGAAAATGTACTTCCATATTTTTCAGTTGCCTCTGGTGGAGGAACAGGAAGAACACTTCATCCAGATAATATGGCAGCTGGACCTGCTAGTTATGGTTTGACTGACACGATGGGAAGAATGCATTCAGATGCCCAATTTGCTGGCTCTTCTTCAGTTCCAGCTCATGTAGAAATGATGGGATTTATTGGTATGGGTAATAATCCGATAGTAGGTGCAACAGTTAAATTAAGCGTTAAAGTTGTCGAAGCTTTAAATGCATAATAAAACTTCCAAAATTTTGGAAGTTTTTTATTTGTTTTGTAATTGTTGATAATATTTATTATGTTTCATTAAATATTCATGAGTTCCAATACCAACTAATTTACCATGATCTATTACAATTATTTCATCAGCTGATATCATAAGTTCAGGTTTATGAGTTATCATTAAAACTGTATGATCTTTTTTTAAATCTTTTAAAATATCTAATATTTGATTAGAAGTATTCATATCTAAAGATGAAGTAACCTCATCAAAAAGTAAAACTTCAGATTTTGATAATAATGTTCTAGCAAGTGCAATTAATTGTTTTTGGCCTGTAGAAATATTTTCTGCATCACCAAATAATTTAGTATTATATCCATCTTTTAAACTCATTATATAATCATGAACTCCAGCTCTTTTACAAGCATCAATTTGATTATTTCTATTAGAATCAATTAAAGATAAATTATCCTTTATACTCATATCAAATATAAAAGGTTTTTGAGTTACTATTGCAACATTGCTTGAATATACTTCTTTAGAATAATTATAAATGTTTTCATTATCTAATAATATTTCTCCTTTATTGGCTTTATACAATCTTAAAAGAAGTCTAAAAATAGTAGATTTTCCAGAACCGCTTTTACCAACTATTGCAGTAAAAGAATTAGGCTTTATTTTGAAACTAACATTTTTCATAGTTTCTTGTTTTTCATATGTAAATGAAACATGTTTAAATTCTATTTCACCTTTTATATCATCTGTACTATTATTACCAAAATCTAACATATTTTTAGTTTTATAATTTAAAACTTTATATGTACGATCAACACGTGTAGAATTAGATGCTAACTTATCTAACTTGTCATTAAATTTATCAAATTTAGTTTCAATATTTTCATAATATCCAATAACTAATATTAAAGCTGATATATTATATTTTCCATTCAATATTAAATATATTGAAATTAAATACACTAATATTTTTCCAAATCCTAAAATAGTTGGAATTAAAACATATACGTTATCTTCATAAAATCTTCTTGTTAAATAACTTTTTTTCCATTTCTTTTTATAATTAGTTAAATATTCATTTATATCTTCTTTCATATTAAATGATTTTATTTCTTTATTACCATCTAATACTTGACCCATAAGTCCAGATATATTATCTTCATGTTTTCTTTGAATTGCTAAATGATAATCTCTTTTTATTATATTTCTATTTAAGCAATAAAGAGAAATAAGATTTAAAACTAGAGTAGAAATACCAATATAGATATTTACTTTTGCAAGAATTATTAAAGCAAATATAATTGTAATAAATTCATTAATAGCATCAAATATTTGATCTGGTATTTGCATAATTTCGCCAACATCTTTAAAAGATGTATTTATAATGTATGGAACTGAAATAGTTTTAGTAAAGTTTTCATCGTAAGTTGTTACTTTATCCATTATTAATTGCTGTAATTTATTGTGAGTATATATTGAATTGTTTTTGTATGATACATAATTGTAATGATGACATAAAGTATAAAATAAACTTACTCCTAAAAAAACTAATACATATATACCAGCCATTTTAAAATCTGGAATAGTTGCATATTCAACAATTTTAGCTGCAGTAAAAGGAATAAGTAACATAGATGAACTTCTTAGAAAAGAAGAAATAAATAAGTGTGTTAAATATTTTTTATTATTAGCACCTAAGGAGAAAAACTTTTTTACAATTAAATAGTATTTTTTAATCATTATCAAACACTCCAATTCTACTTGGTGATTTCATTGATTGTAAAATTTGATATATTTCATTTCTTTTTATCAATTGTTCATGAGTTCCAATATCATTAATTTTACCATTATCTAAAACAACAATTCTATCTGCTTCTTTCATTAAATCAGGTTTTTTTGTAATCATTATGACTGTATGATCAACTTTTAAATCTTTTATTAATTTAGGTACTAATTTGGCTGTATCAGGATCCAATGCTGTAGTTATATCATCTAAAAGTAAAATTTCAGCATCAGATAGTATTGTTCTAGCAATAGATATCATTTGCTTTTGTCCACCAGAAATATTACTTCCATTTTCTCTTAATATAGTATTATATCCATTTGGAAGAGTTTGGATAAAGTCATGAATTCCTGCTTTTTTACATGCTTCAATTTGATTACTAATGTTAGTATCAACAAAATCAAGATTTTTTCTAATACTAGTGTTAAAAATAAAAGGTTTTTGATTAACAATAGAAACATTATGAGAATAAATTTCTTTTGAAAAGTCATAAATATTTATATTATCAATTTTTATATTTCCTTCTGTTGGTTTATAAAGTCTTAAAAGTAAATTAAACATCATTGTTTTACCAGAACCAGCTTCACCAACAATAGCAATAACTTCATTATGGTTAATTTTTAAATTGATGTTATGAAGTACTTCAGTGTTTTTAATTTTTAACGATACATTTTTAAATTCGACTATGCCATAAATATCATCTTTAGAGTTATCTCCAAATACTATATTTTCGGATTTGTAATTTAATATATCATTAATTCGGTTTACAGATGTATTAGTTTTTCTAATAGCAGCAGTAGATTCAATTAGTTCATTGATGTAATCAACTAAATATTCATGATAAGAAATAATTAATACAAGTCCACTTATAGTCATTCTATTCATAAACATTAGAAGAAGTAGAACTAAATATAATATAAATCTAAATGTATAAATAATTATTTTTACATCATTATCTCTTAAAGTCGTATAAAATCTTTTAGATGTATATACATTTGTAAATTTCTTTTGAATAATTGCTAATTTATCTTTTAATTTAGGTAACATATTAAAAGTTTTTATTTCTTGAAGTCCAGATACAATTTGCATTAATAAAGAACTATATTGATCATCTTGAACAACAACTTTATTGTGGTAGTAATTTATTTTCTTATCAAAACTGTTTCTTAATTTTATATAAAGAATTGAAAAAATTACTAATATTAAAGATATATAAATATTATAAAAAGATACAATTATTAAAACTACTATTACTTGTAAGGTTCCAATTATTACTTCAGATATACGGTCGTTCATATCTCCTATATCTAAAATATCTGAGTTGACTGTATTTATAAGTCTACCTTTACTAATTACTCTTGTAAAATTATTATCAACTGATATTAGTTTATTTAATACTTTATTTGTTAATTTATCATAACAATAAGTTAGGTTATAATTATATATTCTATAATTTGCATATAAAGCTATATTGTATAAAATATATGTTATTAAAAAAGCAAGTAGACTATAATAAGTTTTAGACGCATCTGCAATAGTTAAATATTTTATTATAAGAGAAGCTATAATTGGAAGTAATATTGATAAACCTTTGTATAAAAAAGCTGTTAAAACATTTATAGATAAATAAAGTGGTTTTAATTCTGCTAATTTCAAATATTCTTTAATAAAATTGTAATACTCTTTTATCATACTGCTATACTCCTTATTATATTTTAACATATAAAATTTTAATATGGTAATTTTTAAGAAGTAATTCACATTTTTTTAGGTAATAGTATTAGTAGGAGGGGATAATGAAATAAAAAATATTAAAGTAAGCATACACATTACATTGACTTTTGTGAATATTTACTTCAAATTAATTTAGTACTAATTATAGAATATATTAATATGATTATAATGGTGATATGTATGAAAAGCGTTGTTATTAATGCAAGTGCTGGTGGAAGTGATTCTGGTGCTAAAGGTAATGGATTAATTGAAAAAAATGTTTCACTTGAAATATCTAAAAAAATATATGATATTCTAAAAAGTAAAGGAGTAGATACTTATTTATTAAGAAGTGATGATAATACTATTTCGTATGATGATAGAATAAAGGATTTAAAAAGCAAATATCCAAATAAAAATAATACAATTTTAATATCTAATACTTTAAACTCAGGTGGAAGTAGTGGAATAGAAATAATTTATCCTTTAAGTAAAAAAGATACACTTCCTAAACTTATAAATAATAAACTTGAAACTTTAAATGATACTAAATATTATCAATATAGATACTCAGTTGATACAACTAAAGATTATTATTATTTAACAAGGGAAACTCCAGGGTACGAAACTATTATTATTCGATATGGATATGTTGATAATGCAAATGATGCTAAGATTATAAAAAACAATATTGATGAATTTGCTAATAAGGTAAGTGATGCTATTTTAAATTATATTGGTTATACTTCAACAAATTTATATACTGTTAAAAGTGGAGATACTTTGTATTCTATTGCCAAAAAGTATGGAACCACAGTTGATAAGTTAAAGAAAGCAAATAATATAACAAGTAATACTTTAAAAATTGGTGCATCTTTAATAATACCAGAAGAAGAAAAAGAGAGTGTTCCAGAATCTCCAGTATATTACAAAGTTAAATCAGGGGACACATTATATTCTATTGCTAAAAAATATGGAATAAGTGTTGATAAGTTAAAGAGTATTAACAAAAAAACAAATAATTTGATTACAGTTGGAGAACTTTTAATTATTGATGAAGTGAATACAATAAAAGTAAGTAAAGGAGATACTTTGTATTCAATAGCTAAAAAATATAATACAACAGTAGATGAACTTAAAAAAATTAATAATTTAACTAATAATACTTTATCAATTGGTCAAACATTAAAAGTTCCATAATTTAAAAGTTCATAAGTTATTATTTTTCAACATATAAATTTATAGGTGAAGAAAATGAATGGTTTAACTGATGAAGAAGTAGTTGTATCAAGAAAAAAATATGGCAGTAATAATATTAATATTAAAAAACAAAATAAGTTAATTAGATTAATAATTGAATCTCTTGGAGATCCAATTATTAAAATAATGTTAATTGCCCTTTCAATTAGATTTGTTCTTTTATTTAAGGATCAAAATTGGTATGAGACTTTAGGTATGCTTATTTCAATATTACTTTCATCACTTATTTCATCACTTTCAGAATATGGATCAAATAAAGCTTTTGAAAGATTACAAAGTGAATATGAAAACATTGAAGTTAGAGTAAGAAGAAATGGTAAAAACATTACAATTAAAAATGATGAAGTTGTAGTTGGTGATATAGTACTTTTACAAAGTGGGGAACTTGCTCCTGCAGATGGAACAGTTATTGAAGGAAAACTTGGAGTAGATGAATCAAGTATCAATGGTGAATCAAAAGAAGTTAGCAAAAAGAGTAACGATCATATATTTAAAGGAAGTGTAATTCTTTCAGGAAATGCAAGTATTAGAATTGATAGTGTTGGAGTAAATACAATATATGGTTCAATTGCACAAGGACTTCAAGATAGTAATTTACCTTCTCCTATGAGAATACGTTTAACAAAACTTGCTAAAATTATTTCTAGAATTGGTTATATTGGAGCAATACTTGCATCTATTTCAAATATATTTAATACAGTATTTATTAGTAATAATTTTGATAATGAAATTATAATGTCTTTGATTCAAAATCCAAAATATATTGTTGATTTAGCAATAGAAACTGTTACTCTTGCAGTTACTATCATTATTGTATGTGTACCGGAAGGGTTACCAATGATGGTTGCTTTAGTCCTTTCTTCAAATATGAAACGAATGCTTAAAAATAATGTTTTAGTTAGAAAAGCAGTAGGTATAGAAACAAGTGGATCAATGAATGTTTTATTAACTGATAAAACTGGTACTTTAACAAAAGGAAAATTATCAGTAATTGGAATTGCTCTTGCTGAACATAAGCATTTTAATACTTTAGACGATTTAAATGGAAAAATAAAACAAACTTTTATTGATGCTTTAAGTTATAATAATGATTCTTATTATGAAAATGATACAATAAATGGTGGAAATTCAACTGATAAAGCAATACTTTCTTTTGTAGGAAAAGTTAACAAAAATAAAAAAATTGTTGATCAAATTCATTTTAATTCAGATAATAAATATTCGTATGTAAAACTTGATGATGGAAATACATATTATAAAGGTGCAAGTGAAGTAATAATAAAACTTGCTAGTTTTTATATAGATGAATTAGGTAATAAAAAATATATAAAAAACAAAAAGGAAATGTTAAATTCAATTGATACTTATACTAAAAAAGGAATAAGAGTTATTGCTATTTTAAATAATAATACTTTACTTGGTTTTGTTTTATTAAGAGATGAAATTAGAAGTGAAGCAACAGAAACTTTAAAAACAATTGAAGAAGCAGGTATACATACTATAATGATTACCGGTGATGATGTAAATACAAGTAGGTCAATTGCTGAAAGCCTTGGAATGCTTGATTCTGGAAGTTTTGTTATTACTCATGATGAGCTTGATAAAATGACTGATGAAGATATTGTTAAAAACTATAAAAAAATTAAAGTTATTGCCAGAGCTTTACCAAAAGATAAATCTAGGGTTGCTGGAGTTTTAATGCAAAATAATTTAGTAGTTGGTATGACAGGTGATGGAGTAAATGATGCTCCAGCTTTAAAAAAAGCCGATGTTGGTATCTCTTTAGGAAGTGGAACTGATATAGCTAAAGAAGCAAGTGATATTGTAATACTTGATGATAATATTAAGTCTATTGAATCAGCAATTCTTTTTGGTAGAACTATATTTAAATCAATTAGAAAATTTATTATTTTTCAACTTACAATGAATTTGATAGCTTTATTTTTATCAATAGTTGGTCCATTACTTGGAATATCTACACCAATTACTATAATGCAAATGCTTTGGTTAAATATGATTATGGATACTTTAGCTGGACTTGCTTATTCTTATGAATATCCAATAAAAAGATATATGAAAGAAAGACCGATAAAAAAAGATGAAGCTATATTAAATAAATATATGTATTCAGCTATATTACTTATAAGTGTTTATTCATTTATTTTGTTATCTTTATTTTTAAAAAGTGATTTAGTTTATTTATTTATAAGAGATAGTAGAAAAACTCTTATGACCGCTTTCTTTTCTCTATTTGTATTTATAAGTGTTTTTAATGCATTTAATGCCAGAACTGAAAGATTAAATTTATTTGCTAATATTTTAAAGAATAAAGTATTTATTGTTATATTAGCTTTTATAACTATTGCTCAAATATTTTTAATTTATAATGGGGGTTCTTTATTTAGAACATATGGCCTTAAAATAAATGAGCTTATATTTGTTATTTTACTTGCATTTACTGTTATACCACTTGATTTGGTAAGAAAGCTGTTTATTAAATATCGATGAATATGATATACTTACTCTAGTGATAAGTATGGAAAAAAAATTAATAATTAAAAATGATAGAAATAACCCAATTATTAAATTTTGGAATTGGGGATGGAATATATATTATAAAAATCCAGAAATATGGAATTACTTAATTGTTGGAATTCTTACAACAATTGTATCCTTAGGAATAAAGTATGCTTTATTATTTACGATATTTGATGCATCAAATCCAATTGAACTACAAACTTCAGTAATTATATCTTGGATTGGTGCAGTAATATTTGCATACATTACAAATAGAGTATTTGTTTTTAAATCAAAAGAAAAAAATATTATAAAAGAGATATTTAATTTTACTTTAGGAAGAGTTGCAACTTTACTTATTGAAATGTTTATAATGTGGTTTATTTGTACATTGCTTTCATTAAATTCAAATCTTTGGGTAGTAATTGCAACAATTATATGTCAAGTTATGCAAATAGTAGGTAACTATATAATAAGTAAATTATTTGTATTTAAAAGGAAAGTGAATTAGTTTTCACTTTTTTGCAATTAGAAAAACACTTGATTTTCACCTAAAAATACCATAAAACGGTAAATAGAGGTGAAAATATGGCAAAACTTAATAAAAAATATGGGTTAATTATAACTTATCCAAATAAGTCAATTTGACAATTTTTCAATAATTGGTTATAATACTCCTCAATAAAAAAGGGGAATGATTATGAGTAATTTTGGTAAAAGAACAGAAATTAAAAAGATGATAGATGATGACGGATTGTATTTAACACTGGGAGAATTTAAAAATACCTTGGAGTATGTGATAAGTTCACTTATTTTTGGAAATTTATCTTTAAATATGATAAAGGCAAACGATCATGTAGCATCTTTTTCACTTACTAGTTTGGAAAATCTTAAGCAAATGATTATTAATATGGAAAATATTAATTTTACTGAATTAGGTTTTGCTTATAGTGAAAATGGTGAGGAAGCAATTGTATCTCCAGATTTTGTTTTATTACAAACATTGGAAAAAATAAAAAAGGATCCTAAAAAGATTGCTGCATTATATGAATTGTTAGTAAATAAAGTTGGAAAAGATAATTTATATAACATTGATTTTAAAAGAGTTTATGAAGAATTAAAAAAAGAAAAACAAATTAAATCAAGAGAAACTGAGGGATTATATAGATTAGATTTTGATTATTCTATTGAATATTTGAGGGGTGTAGAAGTTTCTTATAAACTAGTTTCAGTAATTGATGAATTTATCTCAGATATTTTAGATTATTTTACTAGTGATTTTGATGAATATAGAGATCCTGAATATTTAAAAGTAGAAGATAAAATAGCTGTTATGTATGATGATTGTTCTCAAGAAAAGTATTATGAAATCCAAGAAAAGGCTTGGAAAATTCAAGATTCAGCAAAAGAAGATGCTATAAAAAGATATAGAAATAAACTTTTTAATAATCAAAAAATAGCAGTATCAGAATTAGTGAGATTACTTATAGACAAATTGAAATCTAATATTATAGGATATGATTATGAGGAAGCTTTAACTAGAAGAGGTTATTTAACAGAATTAGGTATAGATGAAGTACTTTATTATGCGCATCCTGTAGATAAATATGATCATTATAGACAAAAATATTCTGTTGAAAACCCATGTAGTCAAGATTATGATGAATATTATGTTGAAAAAGAAGAAAATGAAAAAGAAAATTCCAATGAATTCACAGTTGTTAGAAAAATTTATATGTAGACAAATAAAAAGATGGATTAATTATAACCCATCTTTTTGTATTTTTTATATAATTCTTGGAATCTGTTAAAATGAACAACTTCTCTTTGTCTCAAAAATAAAAGAGGAGCAATTACATCTTCATCAGTTGCAAGATCAATTAAATGCTCATAAGTAACTCTAGCTTTTTGCTCAGCTGCCATATCTTCAACTAAGTCAGCTATTGGATTACCTACAGATGCAAAATATGTTGCTGTAAATGGTACACCATTTGAGTCAGTTGGATAAATTCCTTTTCCGTGTTCTGTATAAAGAGTATCAAGTCCAGCTTCTTGCATTTCTTTTAAAGTTGCATCTTTTGTAAGTTGATATAACATAGTACAGATCATTTCATTATGAGAGAATTCTTCTGTAGCAATTGAGCTAAGTAAATTTTTTCCTTCTTCAGTAGGCATTGAAAATTTTTGTGAAAAATATCTTAAAGCAGCACCAAGTTCTCCATTCGCGCCGCCAAATTGTGTTACTATATATTTTGCCATTTTTAAATCTTTTTTCTTTATATTTATTGGATATGGCAATTTTTTATCATATTTAAACATTTTCTCCCTCCCATGGCCAAGGATTAGAATTGTATGTGTATTTTCCAAATGTATCGTGACATACTTCTAATACTTGATATTTTCTTTCATATTCTTCTAAACATTTTTGATACATAAGTGAATATTTTGTAAATAATTCATATTTTTCTTTGCAGTCTGGATTAAGTGCTAAGTATAAATTTAAATCATTAATGGCAAAATCTAACATCATTAATTTTACTAATAAAGCTTCTTGTTCATTTTGTACTGTTATTTTAGCTGGTTTATAGTTTTTATATGAATCATATTCATCTCTAAATAGATTTCCTTTTACAAATCCTTCATCGATTTCATATGTATCTTTTTTGTTTTCATCATAAATGTTTGTATTAAATTCAAATAACATAAAATAACCTCCACAATATAATATGCAAAACTTATAAAATGTGATTATTTACTCATAATATAATTGGTGATGTTATGCTTTTACTTTGCTTTAAAATATTTGTATCTAGAATAATAGATGTTACTTTATCAAGTGTAAGAACAATGTTTATTGTTAAATGTAATAAAATAGTTGCATCATTGATTGCATTTGTTGAAATATTCATTTGGTTTTATGCCGCTAAAGAAGCATTAGTTACAGATATTGATTCAATATTTATTGTTATATCTTATGCTCTTGGATATGCTACAGGAACATTTGTTGGAACATTTATTAATGAAAGATTTGTAAGTGGAATATATTCTGTAAATGTTAGTTTAAATAAAATAAATAATAAGTTAATTAATGATTTAAAAGGTATTTGTTATGACGTTACCAATATAAAAACAGAAAGTAAAAATATACTAAATTTAATTGTTGATAAAAAAAATTATAAAAATTGTATAGAATATTTATATAAAATTGATAAAAGTGCTAAAGTGTTGGTTACAGAATCAAAGTTAATAAATTTTAATAAATTAAAAATAAGAAAGAGTGATAAATATAAAAAATAAATATACTTTATATATTGGATTAAATGATCGTGATACTCATATAAATTTGGATATAGAAAAATCCATAAAATTTATTAATAATATTTTAGAATGTTTTAAATATACATATTTTATAGCTAAAGGAAAAAGTTCTAATTTAGAAAATACTTTAATATATGTTTTATTTGAAATAGATGATTGTCAATTAAAAGATATTATAGATAAAATACTTATTGAATTAAATCAAGATGAAATAATTGTTGAATCTAAACAAGTTGATTGTGAAATTATAAAAAATAAATTATAATATAATTGGTGATGATATGAAATATGATTATTTAATAGTAGGTTCTGGATTATTTGGTGCATGTGTTGCCAATAGATTAAAGAACATGGGAAGGAAAGTTTTAGTTATTGAAAAGAGAAATCATATAGGTGGAAACATTTATACAGAAAATATTGAAGGTATAAATGTTCATAAATATGGTGCTCATATTTTTCATACAGATTATAAAGATGTATGGGATTATGTAAATTCTTTTGTCGAATTTAATAGATATACTAATTCTCCTATAGCAAGAATTGGAAATGAAATATATAATATGCCATTTAATATGAATACTTTTTCTAAAATATGGAGTGATGTTATAACTCCTGAAGATGCTTTAAGACATATTGAAGAAGAAAGAAGAGAAATGGAAGGCAAAGAAATTACTAATTTAGAAGAACAAGCTATTTCTTTAGTTGGAAGAACTATTTATGAAAAATTAGTAAAAGGTTATACAGAAAAACAATGGAATAGAAAATGTGTTGACCTACCAGCATCAATTATAAAAAGACTTCCAGTTAGATTCATCTATGATAATAACTACTTTAATGACGCTTATCAAGGTATTCCAATTGGTGGATATACTTTATTAATTGAACGTATGCTTGATGGAGTAGAAGTAAAACTTAATACTAATTTTTTTGATAATAAGTTAGAATATATGAACATGGCTAAAAAGGTAATTTATACTGGACCAATTGATGAATTTTATAATTATTCTTTGGGGCATTTGGAGTATCGTTCTTTAAAATTTGATACAAAAATATTTGATATGGATAATTATCAAGGAAATGCGGTAGTTAACTATACTGGTCCAGAAGTTCCTTATACAAGGGTTATTGAACATAAACACTTTGAGTTTAATGTTGGACCTAAAACAGTTGTAACATTTGAATATCCAAGTGATATGGATGATAATCTTGAACCTTTTTATCCAATAAATGATGAAAAAAATAATAAAATGGCTCAAGAATATAGAAATCTTGCTTCTATTGAAGATAAAGTAATCTTTGGTGGAAGAATGGGTGAATATAAATATTATGATATGGATGATGTTTTAAAGAAAGCATTAGATTTAGAATTAGAGTAAATTATTTACTCTTTTTTTGTAAACTTTACAATTACTTTAAAATCTTTTTACAAAATACAACACAAATATTGTATACTCTTATTGTAGAAGGTAGGTTATAAGTATATGAATATTAATTTTAGAATTGCAACTATAGATGATGTAGAAAATATTATAGACTTATGTAATGAGTGTTTTAATGAATCAACATCTTATGAATTTGCAAAAGAAAGTTTTAAAAAAACTATGAATGATGAGAATCAAATTTATGTAGTAGGTTTTATGGATGGTAAACTTATTGCTCATATGAAAGTTACAGTTATTCCAACAATGTATGAAGGAATGGAAACTTATGCAATACTTAACCATGTATGTGTTAAACCAGAATATAGACGTCATAATATAGCAACTCATATGCTTGATTATGTAAAAGAAATTGCAAAAGAAAAGAATTGTATAGCATTGGAATTATGGAGCAAAAATTTCCGTGTTCCAGCCCATGCATGTTATAAAAACTATGGCTTTGAAGTATTAGATGCAAAATTCTTTTCAAAGAGTATTTAGGAGGGTTTCATGAAAATTAGTAATGTTTATGTAGGTGGCTGGTTCCAAAGAACAATGCTACAATTATCAGAAATATATGATTTTTTAAGAGAAGCAAAAACTCAACTTGCTTTAGATCAAGATAAATTAATTGAATTTCGTAAGAATTTACAAATAGGTAAAATTGATTATGGTGTTCAAGGAGAAGAATTTATTGAATTTACAACAGCTTTAAATATAAAAGTAAAAATATTTGAAGATGGACTTATTGTTCTTAATAATCATAATGTCAGTGAAGATACTTTATTTGCTGATATTGATGCTTTAACTGATTATTATGAAAATAGATTATCTCCAGCATTTAGTTATTTATTTAGTTTAGGTGCACCAGTTCCAAAAGAACTTGCACATATTGAAACAGTATATCCTTATTTCGTAATAAGTGATAATGCTACTAAAGAAGAAATGAATGCTTTACTTTCAAGAACAGATAAACAAAAATATTTTGAATTTGATAATGAAAAATATGATGTTATTAGAGGTGATGTATATTACTTCATAAATAATAAAAAAGCTGAACTGGAAAATATTGAGAGATATGTTGAAGAACAAATATTTATAAGAGAATTTAAAGGTCAATTACATAGATATTTAAATTTACATAGAATTATTTGGGAAAAAATTGATAATGTTAAAGAAAGAGCAAGTGTTAAAGGAGCAGATATTTTAGCATTTAATACTAAACTTGATTCTTATGCAAAGACAATTACATTAATTGAAGGACGTATTAATCAAATGAGCACTTATTTGCCTACTCGTGAAAAAATTGCTAAAAATGATAAAGAACTTTCAGAATTCTTATCTATATCTGGATTTAGATATGAAACTTTAAAAGATACTTTAGATTATATTAAACACTTATGGAGTATGACTAAAAACTATGTTTCATCTGCACAAAAACTATTCAATGGCTTAAAAAGTGATGTTAGTAACAAATCTATTAACAACTTAACTTTAGTAACAAGTATGTCTGCAGGTACATCTATTATATCTTTATTAACAAAAACAGAACCAAAATTTACTACATTTGGTATCAAATATTTCTTTATATTAGCAATATTAGTATTTATTCTAAATAAAGGATTAAAATCTGTTCAAAGCTTCAGAAGATATAAAATTAATGATTCTGGCTTAGATAAAGATATAAAGTTTGATGATAAATAATGAAACGCTATATTGATTCAGTAAAAAAATTATTTGAGATAGCTGGAGGGCAAAAGTTATTAGTACTTGAAATGTTTATAAGTTGTGGACTATATAACTTTTCAACACTTTTACCTCCAATAGCTACTTCAGGTATTATTGCTGTTATAAGTGATGGAAATTTTAATGGAATATGGATATATGTTTTAATGTATTTAATATTCTATATTATGTATTTTTCATTTTTAAGATGGAATTCTTACACTTATACTAAACTTGCTGATTATTACCATATGGATGTCCAAAAGAAATTATTTGAACATATATCAAATAATGATTCTATTTTTGGTAAAATATCTAAAGGTAAAATAGTTGATACTTGTAGTGATGATATAAGATATTTAGTTGATATAGTTAATGCAGCAAGTGAAGCATTAATGCGTATTATACAAATTATTATTATATTTATAGTATTTATTTACTATAATGTTTATATTGGTTTATTTGTTATATTAGTAGATATTATTTATATAAAACTTATGAATAATAATTCAAAGAAAGTTTCTAAATATTATGAAGGAACAAGAAAGTATGAAGATAAAATAATTGATATTTTAAATCAAATGCTTGCTAATATTAAACAAATAAAATCTTTAAATATAATGCCAAATATTAATAAAAATTTGGACAAATCTAGAAATAAATGGAGAGAAGAATATAAAAATAAAAGATCTTATTTATATAAAAGATCATGTGTTATTCCTTATTTAGTTTATGTTGTAAAAATACTTTTATACATTGTACTTGCATATTTAGTAGTTGAAGGAAATATGAGTATTGATAAACTTGTTTTATTAATTGGTTATTTTGAATTAATTGTAACTTGTACTGATAAGTTACTTGCTTATTTACTTGAATTAAGTAATTATGAAGTTAGAGTTAATAGAATAAAAACTATTTTGGATTATAAAAATGGTACAACTTCTGAATTTGGAATAGTTGATAATGACTATATTAATGGTCTTATTACATTTAGCAATGTTTCTTATAAAATTAAAAATAAAGATATTTTAAATAAAGTTACCTTTAAAGTTTATCCTAATGAAATTACAACTATTGTAGGTCATTCAGGAAGTGGAAAAACAACAATTATAAATTTGCTTTATAGATTAAATAAATTAACTGATGGAAGAATATTAATCGATAATGAAAGTATTTATAATTATACTAAAAAAGTATATGCTTCTAATGTATCAGGAGTATTCCAAAAATCATTTATATTTAATATGAGTATAAGAGATAATTTAGGACTTGTAGATAACAATTTAGAACATCAAATGGAAGCTTGCAAAAGAGTAGGTAT
Organism: uncultured Bacilli bacterium; assembly: GCA_934095845.1. GTDB lineage: Bacteria > Bacillota_I > Bacilli_A > RF39 > UBA660 > CAG-582. The sequence continues at coordinate 43,058 of CAKOKS010000001.1, forward strand.
TCATGATTATATTATGAGTCTTCCTAAAACTTATAGTACAGTTATAAGTGAAGAAAGTCATATATTTTCAGAAGGTCAAATACAATTACTTTCAATAGCAAGAGCAATACTAACAAAAGCCGAAATTTTATTATTTGATGAAGTTACTAGTAATATAGATCAAGCATATACAAGTGAAATTGCTACTTTATTAAAAGACTTAAAAGATGATCATACTATTCTTATGATAACTCATAAACCTGAAATGATGGAAATTGCTGATAAAGTTATAGTTTTAGATAAAGGAAAAGTTATTTGTAAGGGTAAAAATGAAGAAGTTTATAACAAATGTTTATTATATCAAGATTTACGTAATAGAACGTTTGCAAGTATTAGTAAGAATGAAGAATAATTCATTCTTTTTGTTTGCTATAACATATAAAAAATAGTATACTAAAAATAAGTTATGTTAGGAGAAAAGAAATGAAGACAACTTTTAAAAATATATGTTTTTCAATATGTGTATCTATTGCAATATTTATAAGTATTTTTTCTTTTAAAAATTTAGCTGCTTCTAATTTAGCAAAACTTTATAATACTAATGTGTTTGGTATGATGATTATTTTTGCATTGGTAATAAAGACTTTATCAAAAGAAAACATTAAATTGAGTAAAAGTAAAAATATAATAAGTATTATTTTAAGTTTATTTATGATTTTAGGAGAATGCGCTCAAAGTTCAGGTAATATTGGCCTTATTTGGTCAAACATCGCAACATTTGTAATAACTATATTTAAATTTATTGGTTTTTTTACTATATTTAAGATTTGTTTACATTATTTAGATTTATTTTTAAAATCACTTAAGTTTAAAGAAATGAAACCTAAAAATAAACATTTTACTAAGTTTCTAAATTACTTTGATACTCATCCTTTTAAAGCATCTTTTATAGTTATATTTTTATTTTTTTCTATATTTATGATAGCTTTTTATCCAATTGTATTATCACCAGATCCATCTAATCAAATACTTCAATACTATAATGTTCGCACAAAATATGTTGACTGGGCAATACAGAGAAATCCTAATGTGTTTATGACTAATCATCATCCAATAATGCAAACCTATTTAATTGGTTGGTGTATTGATTTAGGAAGATTTTTAATAAATGATAATTTTGGTCTATTTATATATACATTTATTCAAACTATTATATATGTAAGTGTACTTGCTTATACAATTAAGTTTTTTAAAGATGTTGGTGGTTCATTAAAATTAAGGTTTATATTACTTTTAATTTATTTAATTGTTCCACATTATGCTTTCTATTCAGTATCTGCTGTTAAAGATACATTATATACAGCATTTATGGCTTTATTAATTTTATTTATGGTTGATATTGTAAGAAACTATAAAGATAAAAAGATATCTATTAAATATATTACGTTTATTGCTATAGATATTATTCTTTTATCTTTAATGAGACATAATGGGCTTTATATAGCAATTCTTTCTTTTATTGGGTTAATGTTTTATAGCAAAATTAATTTAAAAAAATTAGTTATTAGTTTATTTAGTTTTAGTTTAGTTGTTATTTCATTTAATAAAGTATTAGTTCCATATCTTGGTATAGCTGATGCTAGTATAAGGGAAGTGTTATCTGTTCCTTTTCAACAAACTGCAAGATTAGCTAAATATCATGATGAGGGAATTACTAAAAAGGATAAAGAAGTAATAGATAAAATTTTGAATTATGATACTTTAAAAGATAGATATGATCCAAGACTTGCAGATGATGTTAAAAATGAATTTAATAAATATGCAACTAAAGATGAAATAAGAGCCTATTTTAAAGTTTGGTTTAAATATCTCTTAAAATATCCAGTTACATATATTAATGCAACGTTAGATAATATGTATGGTTATATTTATCCGAATCAACATTATTGGTATGTATATGATACTTATGATAAAAGAGTAGTAAAGAATAATGTTGTAGATTATCATTTTAATAAAAAAACAAAGTTTTTAAGAGATTCTTTAATCTTTTATGAAAGTGTGTTTCCATATTTACCAGGAATTGGACTTATAAGTAGTATAGGGTTTTCAACTTGGATTGTACTTATCTTAAGTGTATATATTAAGAAGAAGAAAAACTTAATTCCGTATATACCAATATATGCATCTATTTTAATATGTTTTATATCTCCAGCTAATACATATTTTAGATATGCACTTCCGTATATATTTATTCTTCCATTTATGGTATTATTATTTATAAGTGATTTAAAAGGTGAAAAAAATGAAAAAAGATGAAACAAAAAAAATAGCAGTTTTAATACCTTGCTATAATGAATCAAAAACTATTGAGAAAGTTGTTAAAGATTATAAAAAAGCTCTTCCAGAAGCAGACATTTATGTATATGATAATAATTCAAGTGATGGAACAGATAAGTTAGCTTCTTCAGCTGGAGCAATTGTTAAATATGAATATCGTCAGGGAAAAGGCAATGTAATTAGAAGTATGTTTAGAGATATTGATGCTGACTGTTACTTAATGATTGATGGAGATGATACATATCCTGCCGAAAATGCTCGTGAAATGTGTGATATTGTTTTAAGTGGTAAAGCAGATATGGTTATCGGAGATAGACTTTCTAGTACATATTTTGAAGAAAATAAAAGACCATTTCATAATTTTGGAAATAAAATAGTAAGGTTTTTAATAAATAAAATATTTAAAAATAATGTAAAAGATGTAATGACTGGATATCGTGCGTTCTCTTATGATTTTGTTAAAAACTTTCCTGTATTATCTAAAGGATTTGAAATAGAAACAGAAATGACTATTCATGCAGTTGATAAAAATTTTAAGTTAGTTGAAATACCTGTTCAATATAGAGATAGACCAGAAGGAAGTGTATCTAAACTAAATACTTATTCAGATGGAATTAAGGTTTTAAAGACTATTGGAACATTATTTAAAGAATATCGCCCTGCATTGTTTTTTAATATATTTGCAATATTATTTTTGGTAATTGGAGTAATTTTAGCTATACCAGTATTTGTTGAATATTTTAAAACTGGGTTAGTATTGAAATTTCCAAGTTTAATATTTGCTTGTTTCCTAATTACTTTATCACTTCTATTGTGGATTGCTGGAATTATTCTACAAGTTATAGTTAAAAAAAATAAGCAAATGTATGAACTTATGTTTATTCAAAATAAAAAATAGATTTTAAAATCTATTTTTTTATCTTGGTAAATTAACACTTTTTTCGATGTCACCAGGTTGTATTGGATTATCTCCAGGAATATCTGGTAAATCTAAAGGAATAAACTCTTCATCAAAATCTTCTGTAGGATAAGATGTTTCTAATTTATTATCATCTAGAGAGCTTAATAGTTCATCTATTTCATTATCGTTTAGTTTCATCTCTTTATCATCTGAAGATTTAACGGAATCAGAAATTATTTTGTCTTTTAATTCTTTTCCTTCATAATTTTTTAACATATTATGTATATTAACTATTTCATTTAAGTATTGTTCTTTTTCTTCTTGAGAAAGAATTCCTTGTTCCATTTTTTCTTCTATAAATTCAAGTCTATCAAACTTAGCATTTACAAAATAATTATAAAAACCATAATTACCTCTAAAAGATTTCCATGCTTCATCAGCTAACTTTCTTAAAAGATCTCTAGTAATGTTTATTTCCTCTTTTAATTTAATATCCATATAATGTCACCTATCCTATATTACAATTATAACAACTTGTTAAAGTATAATCAATGTAAAATAATAAATTTTTTATGTTTATGATTATAATTTTATGATAGAATTATAATGGGTGTTGCTATAATGGATAATATTAAAGAAGAATTAGAATTATTAAACGAATTAGATGAAATTTTAACAACTATGGAGGAAGAGGGAAAAAATGATGAGGACGAAAAGTGAAGAACTTTCTCAGTTTAAAAGTTTAACTTTAGAATTAGTCGAACTTTCTAAGATTGAGAACTTAAGTGTAGAATCAAAAAACGTTATAAAGGACTTAACTATTGCTTTAAAATATCAAATAGAATATAGCATAATGAATGAGATTTTAAAAGAAAGTGAATCTGTTAAAGAACTTATTCCTACTATTGATGAAATGATTAATAGAATTAAGACTTTTAAAGCAAATATCTATGACAATTTTAATAATTCTGGTAAAGAAGTTATGGATTTAAGTGATCGTATTAAACTTTTAACTATGGAAAAAAATTTAAGAAGATTAAATGAAATAAGAGGAACCGTTGAAACAAGAAGTTTTAATTCTTATATTAATGCCATGAATAATCAAATTAGTAGTTCTAATGATTTAGTTATAATTATTAAAAGTGTTTTATCAGATGGATATAACGAATATTTTTCAAAATTGTTAATTAACGATGGAAAAGTAAATGAAAATATTATGATGTTAATATACTCTATAATGAAAGATAAATCTTTATTTAAAGAATTAAAAGAATATATTGATAAAGAACATGAAGTAAGCATGTTACAAAAAGATTATGAACAAGATGAAAAAAATTTGGAAATGTTTTATAAATGTCGTGACTATGAAGATGAATTTAGAAGATATATAGTATTAACTTCGAGAATGAATGAATATGATACTTTGGAAGGAGAATTAAATGATTCTATTTCAACTTCTTCATCCAAAATTGATGATTTATCAAATCAAAAATATTCAAAAGTTTTCTTTAATTCAAAAATTAAGAAGTTAGAAACAGATGTTTATAAAAAGAAAGATAGGTTAGAAAGAATTCATCATCAAAGAGAAGAACTAGGTTTGTTAGAAGAAAAACTTATATCTCTAGGTTTTGGACCAATTATTAATTCTTTTAAAACTGAGATTGGTCAAATGGAAAGTGTTTATGATAAATTTGTATTGTATATAAAAACTAAAATGAATACTAATTTGTTTGATGTAAACGGGTTTATTGTTAGCTTCAAGGAAAGAATGCGAAAAAAACGTATAGATTTAATTGCAAACGAAAGAAAGTTACCAACTGTTTTAAAAGGTGATAGTAATTTGGCTATAAAACTAATAGATAATTATCATGATGATATAGAGAAAATAGTAGATCTTTATAATATAGATGAAGATATGTCAAAGCTTGTTGCTTTTTATGTTTTGAATCTTTTATGTTCAGCTAAAAAATTAGATTACACTGATTTAGATGAAGTTTATGTAAGTGAAGAAAGTGTTGATGAAACATTTAGAAGACTTGAGGATTGCTTAAATAAAGATTTAGAAAAAATTAATGAAGAAGTCCATAATCTTGAAGAAAATATTACATCAGTTATGAGAAAAGCTGGTTAGTTTTTCTTACTAAAAATAATAAAAAATGTTATAATTGTTAAAGAGGTTATAACATGAAAAAAATTAATGATAATTTAAAAAAAGATATTAAAATTTTAGATTTAGATAGAGAAGGTCTTGCAATTTTAAAAGACAATAATATAAATTTAATTGAAGATTTATGGCTACTAACTAAGAAAGACTTGAAGATACTTGGTATTAGTGATAAAGATATAAAATATATATCAATAAAACTACAATTGCTTGGTTTAGACTTAAATAAGAAAATATATTAAAAAAAATAAAGAAATATATACTTTCTTATTTTTTTTTGCTATACTAACAATAGTAGGGGTTACAGATAGTGGAGGTAACGTGATGGAAAATATTAGTAAAGAAGATTTAACAAAGGATACCAGGGATATTAATACTTATATTGATCAAGCTCTTAAAACTTATTCTTTAATGGATTTTAGTAAGAATGATGGGATAAATGAGTTTTTTCGTGTTGCAACAATGAGCAACGATACAACTAGTATTAATTTTGCTGACTTTAAAAGATTTTTTAATTTAAGATTAGTAATGGAATATATAATTAGTCATAATATTGATATCAATCATATGAAAAAAGATGATAGAATAATTTTGGAAAAAGAAATAAGTAATAACGTATTAAATGATATTCGTAGTGGTAGAAAGAATTATTTTACAGTTAAGTGTGGAAATGTTGATTTAGTTGATCATACTTTTATCTTAAATATGGAAAATACTGATTTAATTAGTGCACTTTCAAGTGTATATTCTTTAGCAAAAAAGGAGAATACTTCATTAAAACTAGAAATCAACCGAAATATAAATTTTGGTCATAAAAATTCTCTTTTAATTTCTTGTGATGAAAAAAATCTTAATTCAACGATTAATATCTTAAATTCTTTAAATGATATAAATGTACTTCCTCCAATGAATTTTGTAAATAATATAAATGATGAAATAGGTTATTCAAATACAAGAGCTGATGGGAAAACAGTTATAGAAGTCGTATATGAATCATTAATTCATGCTTTGGATGATGTAATAGCAAGTGTATCTTTAGAACCTGCAGTAAATGATTTAGATAGATATCAAAAAATAGAATCTATAAAAAGTAATGATGCAAAAAATATGATAGTTACTAAATTTAAAGAATATTTGGTAAATTCAGGATTAAGTTTAACAACATTTGGTGTATTTGAAGATAAAATGCTTGAAAATAAAATGGATGAAATTGTTATTGATGTAAAAAAACCAGAAATAACTTTTGAAAAAAATATTTTAAGTGAAGAAAATCCTAAGCCAGAATTTAGTTTAGATGAAAGAGTGCCTGAGGCCCCAACATTTGATAAAATTGAAGATATGGAGCCTATAAAAGAAACTACTCAAGATGAGTTAAGTAATGAGGATGTTCAATCTATTTTATCTAATGAAGAAACAATGGAAAGAAATAATGAACCTGAGAGAATAGATGTTGCTTTGAAGTATAAAGATGTATTTCCTGCATTTGATACTTTAAATCAAAAAATAACTTATGATGGACATGAAATGACTATTTTAGATTATTTAGAAATGAATGAAGTTTTAAATAAAATTGCATTAGATAAGATGTATGTAGATCATGAAGGTGTTAAACTTTTAGGAAGTGAATTTATTCGTGAAAGAATAGTTCCTTATGCTAAAGAAGTAGAAAATACAAGTGTTGATGAAATTATTAGTATTTATGGATTAAAAGAATTTAAGAAAAAAGAAAAGGGAAGTTTCTTAGGGAAATTTTTTAAATAGTGGTTTAGTAAAAACAATTAAAATACCTCTTACATATTAAATAGTAGGAGGTATTTTTAATGGAAGAATTTATTGAGTTTTTAATAAATAATGGATTACAACTATTATATTTAGTATTAACAACTTTGGTTTCTTATTTAACTTTAAAAATAAAAAATCTATATAATAAATATGTAAATGATGAAATGAAAAAAAGTATAACAGAAATATGCGTAAACGCGTGTGAGCAATTATATAAAGGAAATGATTCTGAAGAAAAATATAATTTAGCTTTTAATAATATTAAAACTATGTTGAAAAATAAAAATATAAAAATGGACGATACAGAAATAAAACTAATGATTGAATCTTTCTGTAGTAATTTTAGAAAGGAAGATAAAAATGTTAAAAAAGAAAACTAGACAAATTATGTTTTTTCAGCTAGGTTATTACGATGGAAAATTTGATGGAATTTGGGGTAAGAAAAGCAAATTAGCAACTAAACGTTTTCAACAAGATTATGGACTAAAAGTTGATTCTATATATGGACCAAATACAGAAAAAAAGCTAAAAAAAGTTTATAAAGATTTTATGAATGCAGAAGTAACTGAAGAGGACTTTCAAACAACTAAATATTTTACAAAAAGAGAAATTGCTTGTAATGATAATTGTGGATATGATCGTATAAGTAAACAACTATTATATAATATATATGCTTTAAGATATTATATGAATGAAAAAATGAATATTACTAGTGCATGTAGGTGTGAAAAACACAATAAAAAAGTTGGAGGTAGGAAAACAAGTAGACATTTTAATTATGAAAAGTTTACTAAGGCAATTGACTTTTCAAATAAAAAAACTAAGAGTTTATCTTATAGAAAAAAAATTACTAATTTTTGGATAAATTATATACCAAATGCTAGATATTCATATTCAAATGGATATGGAAAATTTGGTAAAAAAGTTACTAAAGTTATAGCTAAAAATATGGGTAGTTCAGTACATATAGATGTTAAATAAAATAGTTTAACTATTAATTATATTGTGGTAAAATAATTTGTTGATGTTTATGAAAAAAAATAATTAAAGCATATTATTAATTGAAGGGATAATGGATAGAAATGGAAAAGATAATATTAAATGAAGTACAACATAATGAACTATGTTTAGAATTAGCAAGATTAGTTAGTAAATTTAAAAAAAATAAGAATGTAGACTGTATATATTTTAATGTATTTGATTTTTTAGGAGTAATAAGAGACGTAATTAATATAAATGTAGTAATTTATAATTATGATAATAGATTTATTGAAAAACTAGAAAAGTTAAATAAAAAGTTTTATGATACAGAAGATAGTTTATCAAGATATGGTATAAAAATTTGTCTTTCGTATGGAAGATTTGACAATTATTGTTTAATTCCAAATGGTGTGCCAGATATACTTTTAGCTAGAGATCTTTATAGTTCAACTATATTATTTGATAGAACTGGTAATCTTACTAATTTGCAAAAAGAACAAATTGAAAGTAAAGATGAATCTGTACAAAATATAGTGTTTGAATATAACAATTTAGGAACTTTAGAACCACCAATAGAAGCAGATATGGTCAGTGATAACTTAGAAGAAGTAAGAGGTTGGAAACTTTTAAAAAAGAGAAAAGAAGAATGTTAATGTTATTAATTCTTCTTTTTTTTATGCAGAAATATGTTATAATTCATTATAGATATGTTAACTTTTAAAGTAGGAAGATGTGATTAACTTGAAGGAAATGATAGTATTAGATTTAGATGGAACTTTATTAAACAGTGAAGATAAAGTATCAATTAATAGTAAAAAATATTTAAAAAAATTAAAAGATCTTGGTTATATTATTGTTATAGCATCAGGTAGAATATATGAATCAGTTAGGTATGTCTTAGAAGATTTTGATTATGTTAATTATGTTATAACAGATGCAGGAGTATCTTGCTATGATACACGTGATGATAAATGCATTTTTAGTAATCCTATTATGAATAAAACGTTAAATAATTTTATTAAATACTATGACGAAGATTGTATTTATATGGATTTTTGTGCAAAAAATAAAATATATAAATTTTCAAAAGAAATTGTGGATTTGTATTTTATAGAAAATGTTAAAAATTGGGAAAACTTTATTAGTAATCATGAAGATATAGCTCATATATCATTAAATATAAAGACTAATGAAAAAGCTTTATCTTTAGCTTCTAAATTAGAAACAATTTTTCCTGAATTATCAATTAATATAATGCAAGATTCTTTTTCAGATAAAAAGTGGATAGAAACAACAGTAAAAGGTTGTTCAAAGTATAAAGCAATTATTTCACTTGCTAACTATTTAGGAATAGATGACAATAAAATTGTTGCTTTTGGTGATGGATTAAATGATATAGATATGATAAAAAATTGTAAAGTAGGAGTAGCAATGAATAATGCTTTACCGGTAGTTAAAGAGTGTGCCAATTATATTACAAATTATAATAATAATGACGACGGTGTAATTGAATTTTTAAGGGAGTATTTAAATGTTGAGTAAAAATTATAAAGTGTTATTTTCTCTTAGGTTATTAAAAAGTATATTAACTAATTTTGTAGATGTATTTTTAGTTTTATATTTTGTTAACGTATCTAACAATAATATATTAACACTTGGCATATATAAATTAGTTGCTGTTATAACGATATGGTTAGTTATATTTATATTTAAAAATTACTGTAAGTCTAAAAATAGAAGCTATTTAATGAAAATAGGTATTTTAATGTATTTTATATATTTTCTATTTATAATATTATTAAGAGAACAAGTTACTAGCTACATCTATGTATTAGGATTTTTATATGGACTAGAAGAAGGATTTTATTATTCTGTATATAATATGATAGAATCTGATGGGATAGAAAACAAAAAACGTGAAAAATACTTAGGTTCATCAAATGCATTTAAGAATATAGTTGCTATTATTTTTCCTTTATTTTTTGGAAGTTTAATTCAAAACTCAGGTTTTATAAAATCAATTATAGTAGTTTTAATAATTGTTATTTTAGAAATAATTTTATCAATGATATTAAAAGATGAAAATATACCTAAAGAAAATAAAATTGATTTAAAAAATTTTAATAAGGAAATGAAAAAATATCCTCAATTTAAAAGTATTATTAAATCTTATTTTTGTTCAGGGTTAACGTATTCAGAAGGTGCTTTATCATATGTTGTAACAATATATATAATTAAAGTTTTTTCTGAAAGTATAAGTCTTGGAATATTTACCTCAATTTTTAGTTGTATTTCTATAATTATTGGATTTTTATTTATTAAAATTATTAAACCCAAACATTATGTTAAACTTTTAACAATAACTTTACCAATTACAGTAGTATTTTTATGTATTATGTTATTAAATTGTAATTTTATAACTGTAGTTTTATATAATTTGTTTCAAACTATATCAAAATTATTATCTGATTTAATAAGTGAAAGAAATATAGCTAACTTCTCTAATATTGATGTAATAAAAAATAAATATAAAGTTGAATACTTTTTTAGTTTAGAAACATCTTTATTTATTGGAAGAGTTATAAGTAATAGTTTATTTATTTTAATGCTATTCTTAGATGCTAATTTTATTATGTTAGTATTTGTAATATTTGTAGTATCTCAAGCAATAAGTGTAATAAAGTTACAACTTGATATGAATAAAAATAGTAAATTAGTAAAAGAAGGTGAATAATATGTTATTTTTTAAAAATAAAGAACCTATGTCAGAGGAAGAAAAAAATATATTAAAACAAGTAATGATGTACTATGAATTAAATAAAGATATATTTGTTAATTGTTATAGTATAAGTGAAAAGAAAAAAATTATTTAATAGTTTTAAGTAGAGGAGAACTTGTTATTAATGATTCATATTTACTTAGTAAATTAGAAAGTATTAGTAAAGTTAGGTCATTAATATAGACAATTTTGTGATAAGTGTATGAGACTAAATTTTGTTTTATTGGGTTTATTTCTAAATATGATGCACTACTTATGAATATTGTAAAAATGAGATTTATTTGAATATTTTTTTAAATAAATTATAATAATTATTACTTGTGAGGTGATACAATGTTGTATTGTTTTGATAAACTTTTACCATGGGATTATTCTAAAAGAGAAATGGCAATTTCTAAAATGAATAATACTGGAATACTTTATGATAGTAAATTGAAAATATTTACCGACTTTGATGGAAATATAATTGATATTAAAGGTAAATTAATATTTCCAAGAACTGGTGGAGACCAAATAAATGATATGAATGATGAAATTATTAAACATGGTGGTATACCTATTTTGTTTAATAATGAAGTTGAGATGGTGGAAAGTTGGCCAGATTATTTTTCAACAGAGAGAAAATGTAAAATGTTTAAAGGAAAAGATTTAATTAACTTTGATATAGTAAAAGAAATAGAAAAAGTTTATGGAAAAGAAATATTTTTTAAAACCAAGGTTAAAAACTTCAGTGCTATTATTCCAGTAAATTTACTTTTGGATGAAGAATGTGCATTATATAAAACTTTAATACATCATTTAGAAGATGAATTTATTATTAGTAAAAAGGTAAATATTGAGGGAGATAGATACGGTTCAAAAGAATATAGATGTTTTGTAGTTAACAATGAAGTTTATAGCATTTCTAGATATACGACTACTATTTTACATAGTATAGAACCTAGAGTATTAGAATTTGCAGATAGTATTGTTGAAAAACTTAAAGGTGTATTCCCTGATTATTATGTTTTAGATTTATTTGAATATCAAGCTGATGGACATAATAATATTGATGTATTAGAATTTAATCCTATTCAAGCTGCTGGGCTTTATTTATATAATTCTTGTATGAAAAAAAGTGATGATATATTACATGAAAATTCTAATAATATATCATATGAATTTATTGATAAAATTGATGAATGTACATTTGAAGGAAAAATATCTAGTGAAGCATCAAATTTATATGATTATCCAAATGGTTTTTCTAATCATTTAAGAAGTATTTGTTTGACAGGAGAAATAGGAACATCGTTTGTTCATGGCTTACATTTATCAAACAAAGATTTTGCAAGACATAGTCCAATATTTAATCCTGCAAATGCTGTTTTATTAGATGATGATCTTTTACTACGTAAAGAAGAACCAAATAATTTACCAGATGAAATGACTGAAAAACTTAAAAAACTATTAAAAGAAAATAAAATAGATTAATAAAAATATATGGGAAACTTGAAAATAGTTTCCTTGTTTTATTGTATATAAAATGATAAAATAAAAAATAGGGAGGTTTAGATATATTATGTCACAAATAAGTATTAATAAATTAAAAAAATATGAAAATGGTGTAACAATTAAACTTAAATATGAAGGAACTTCAATACCTGTTTTTGATGAAGAAAAAGCATATAAACTAATAGAAGCATTTTTTAGTAGTGAAAGATTAGTTAGTGATATGCCAAGAAATATTTCATACATTAGAACTATATTAAAGGATGCCAATGAGAAGCTATTAGCTATAGAATATAATGATGGTAAGAATGTAGAAACTATACAATATGATAATAAAAATTTAGTTTTATTTGAGTGCAAAAAATATGATAGAGATTCAAATTGTATGGAGGTAAGTTTCACTTCAAGTAATGGATTAAATGTTTCTTTTTCAGGTTTAGGCTTTGCTAATAGTGCTAAATATGCACAAATGGATAATATGAAAAGTAAATTTAACAAAGTAATAGAATATCTTGATGAGTTAAAATATGTTGGTTTTGTATCCCTTGATAATGATTCTAAATTATTAGTTGAAGTGTATAAAATATTTTATAAGGAAAATCCTGATTTTAGTAAAGAAGATATAAACATAAAGATGCAAGCCATGGTGTCAATTTTGTCTCAATTTGATATTTATTGTGGAGATTATAGTTTTAGTTTTGATGGAAACATGCCAGAATCCATTGCTTTATATGCAAAAATTTATGATTTGTTTCCCCTAGGTGAAGTAACTGTAGTAGACGATCCAATAGAATTAAAAACATCTGCAAAAGAGCGTATAGAAATTGTTGGAGAAACTGTAAAAAATGCGTTTAGTAATGAAGAAAACATAAATGAAACATTAATAACAATTAGTAAAACTATTTATGCTGGAAGGTATGATGTTTCACATTGTGACGTTAGAGAATTGATAAAAAATTCAAATATAAATCTTACAGTTAGTGAAGCAGAGTCAAGTCTTAAATTAGTAAAAAAAATAAATGATAGAATGACTGAAAATATGTTAAATAAAAGCCATAAATAACATTTTGATTTATTATATAGGAAGTCACAAAATGACTTCCTTATTTTATTTAGTAAATTTGTAATCGAAATTGGTATCCTTTTATATACAATGAAAGATATAGCTAGATTATAACGGTTTTAAATTACTTGTGATATAATATGCTTCACTTTAGAGGAGGACTTTATGACAATAGACTTTAATGAACAAGAAATATTAAAAATTGAACAGTTTACTGGATTACCTTTAATTGGTTATATTAATCCGCAAGGTAAAATTATAAATTATAGCATTTTAATCGGAGAATATGGACATGATAACTGGAGAAATCCAGTAACTCCTATTTTTTTAAATTTTGTAAGTTTTGTTATTAAAAATCAAAGGATGCCACAATTTAAATTCGAAGGATATGAAAAATTATTAGAAATGAATAAATATGAAGGTTTTGATGATATAGTAAAAAGAGGAGTAGACTATTATAGTGATCTTAATCGAACATCTTATAAAACTTTTTTAGATAAGTTACAACGTTGTTTTGAAGAAGAAAATGATAATGCCCAATCTTATAGTTTTAGTCAAAGAGACGGTTTTGAAATATTAAGAACCGATATGGTGCGTTTTTTTCACAAACTCTATTCTAATAATAATTTTTTTGGATCGCTTGGAAGAATTATTTATGTTGAAAATAGAGATTTTATTGCTAAAAAATATAATATCGAAGATGATAATAAAATAATGGAATTTTATTATCAGTATGTAATAGTTAATTTAATTTCTTATATGAAGGATTTTTGTGTTCAATATTTAGGATATGATTCTATTGAAAGGGCAACACCGTGTGCTGATTTGAATATAATTAATAATATTTATGATAGTTCTAATGGCTATAGATTTTCCAACAATCCTAGAACTATTACAACTTCTTGTACTAATATTAATGAACGTTTCTATAATTGGTTGCTTATGGATTGGCAAATACAAAGAGTTCCTAGATATTTTTGGAATGAAAAAGAAAAAATATTTAAATTAGAAGAACCCGATTATATATTTCATAAAACTGATAAAGAAGAAATATTAGAAAAAGAAATAGAGGCAATTAGAAATCAAATACCAAAAGCTAAAAGAAAAGTTTATTTCAGATAAAAATATTGTCACTAAAATTCAATTGTTAAAAATAGTAAATGCTATTCAGTTTTATTTAGTAAATTTGTTACACTAATGATTATTTTATGATTAATTTAGTATTATATTGAAATCAATTGAAGAAAAAAATTTTAAAGAGTATAATATTATTAATTTTTAGGTGAAAAGTATGACATTAACTATTATTATTGAAGAATATTATAATTTGATTTGTGAAATGAATTATTTATTAATTGTATTAAATGGAGTATTAGAAGATGATGAAAATATTCAATTTATAAAAGAAAAAATATTAATAAATGATAATTTTAAACATATAGATATAGATAACATTCTAAAATATTTACAAAATTCAGTAGATAATGATTTGAATTTTAAATTAATTAAGTACTTAAAAAATTTAATAATATTTGCTGAAAAATATAATGTTAATTCATTTGAAGAAATAGAAGATAGAATTTTAACATTATGGGAACATGGGCATATTTATGATGAAACATTATTGAAATATGTTATTAGAATAGATTCGGATAATTTATATAAAATATATATTGATATGGTAAGAGAAAATCTGATTAAAGATCCGAATGTTCATATTGGAACTTCATCTGAGCCGTTGTTTACTATGCTTCCTAAAAAAAAGAAATTGTTAATTTATAATTTAAAAATTATTGCTAGTCCATTAGTAAATTGGACTATATTAAAAAATGGTACAATTCCATTAGAACATTTTATTTATGAATATGAAACAGCTAAAGATAAAATATTAAAAAAATATTTTCATGACATAATAATGAGTGCTTTAAAAGGAAATTTGTGTGTATTTAATAATAGATATTTTAAAAGAACAGGATGCAGTTATTTTGAAAAAGTTACAGGATTATATTTATTATCACTATATGATGTAGAAGATACACAATGCTTACATAATAGATTAAGTGATGATGGTTTTATAAAAGAAATAAATGAGTATTTACTAAGTGATGAAGGATATAATCATCAATTAAAATTATATAAAGAACATAATCTTCAAGGAGATAGGAGTTTAAATCAGATAAAATTAGTAAGAAAGAATAGAAATTTTAATTAAAAATTTGATAATAATAAGAACAAGGTATATTGGTGATTACCTTGTTTTATTGTATATAAAATGATAAAATACAAATAATTAAAAAGGAGGTAATTTATGTTTAAACTAGTTTCAAAATATGAACCAAATGGAGATCAACCTGAAGCAATAAAAGAACTTGTTGAAGGCATTAAAGAAGGAAAAAGAGACCAAGTCCTTTTAGGTGCAACAGGTACAGGTAAAACATTTACTATTGCCAATGTTATTGCAAAAACAAATAAACCAACATTAGTTCTTGCTCATAATAAAACTTTAGCTGGTCAATTATATTCCGAATTAAAAGAATTATTTCCTGAAAATCGTGTTGAGTATTTTGTTTCATATTATGATTATTATCAACCAGAGGCATATGTTCCATCAAGTGATACATATATTGAGAAAGATGCAAGTATAAATGATGAAATAGATGAATTAAGACATTCAGCAACAAGTGCATTACTTACCCATGATGATGTAATCGTTGTTTCAAGTGTATCTTGTATATATGGTATAGGAGATCCTGATGATTATAAAAATCATATGTTAATTTTAAATAAAGGAGATATTATTTCAAGAAATGATTTATTAAATAGATTAATTGATATGAATTATGAAAGAAATCAAATTGATTTTCATAGAGGAACTTTCAGAGCTAATGGAGATACAATTGATATAGTTCCAATTGCTGAAAAGAAAAATGGAATACGTATTGAATTATTTGGTGATGAAGTAGATAGAATAAGCGAATTTGATATTTTAACCGGTACAATTATTAAATCTAAAAAAAGTGTAACTTTATTTCCAGCAACACATTTTGTAACAAATAAAGATAAATTAGAAGAGGCTTGTAATAGAATTGAAGATGAACTTCATAAAAGGTCTAAAGAGTTAATTGATAATCATAAACTTCTTGAAGAACAAAGACTTAGAGAAAGATGTATTTATGATTTAGAAATGTTAAGAGAAACAGGATTTTGTCATGGAATAGAAAATTATTCAAGACATCTTGCTTTAAGAGATGAAGGTGAAACCCCATCAACATTAATTGATTTTTTTCCTAAAGATTTTTTACTTGTAATTGATGAATCCCATGTTACAGTTCCTCAAATAAGAGGTATGTATAATGGAGATAGAATGCGTAAGCAAACACTTGTTGATTATGGTTTCCGTTTACCAAGTGCTATGGATAACAGACCTTTAAAATTTGATGAATTTAATGAAAAACTTAATCAAGTTATTTATGTTTCAGCAACACCTGGTGATTATGAACTTGGACTTGTTGATGGTAAATGTGTTGAACAAATCATTAGACCTACAGGTTTACTAGATCCAACTATTGAAGTTAAGAAAACTGAAGGTCAAATAGATGATTTAATTGAAGAAATAAGAGAACGTATTGCTAAAAATGAAAGAGTACTTGTTACAACTTTGACAATACGTATGGCTGAAGAATTAACATCTTATCTAAAAAGTGTTGGTATAAAAGTTCAATATCTTCATAGTGAAGTTCATACTTTAGAAAGATTAAAAATTATAAGAGAATTAAGACTTGGTAAATATGACTGTTTAGTTGGTATTAATTTACTTAGAGAAGGAATTGATTTACCAGAAGTTTCATTAATTGCCATAATGGATGCAGATAAACAAGGATTCTTAAGAAGTGATAGATCATTAATCCAAATAATAGGTCGTTGTGCAAGAAATGCAAATGGACATGTAATAATGTATGCAGATACAATAAGTGATTCTATGAAACTTGCAATTGAAGAAACTAAGAGAAGAAGAAGTATTCAAGAAAAATATAACTTAGATCATGGTATTACTCCTAAAACAATTATTAAAGAAATAAAAGAAGTCATAAGTAATACAGATGAAGAAAAAATTATTGAAAACAAAAAAATGAGTAAAAAAGATAAAGAACTAATTGCATCTAATATTGAACAAGAAATGAAAGAAGCAGCTAAGAATTTAGACTTTGAAAGAGCAATGGAATTAAGAGATATTTTATTTGAGTTAAAGAGTGAATAGCTCTTTTTTTTATCTTTTAAATGTGTTATTATCTTTATAGAATAAGGAAGTGTTTTATGAAAAATGTAAGTTATGAAAATAAGTTAGTTTTAAGTTTTATTGATTTTGTATTATTTATAATGAAGTGGATTTCTCTTTCAATATGTGTAGTTATTTCTTCATTAACTATTGGGTTAATAGTTATGAATTTAATTGAAAATGCTAGTACACCAAGTAATTTCTTTATATCAATGGTATCAGCAATTACATCTTATTCATTTGCTGATGCAAGTACTGTTATTGGGATTATTGGAAAAACTAAAGCTTTTATTGGTACAGTTGGTTTAGGTTTTGCTGTTTCAGTTAATTATGCATTACTCTATATGATTACTACAGACTTTAGAGTTGTATTTAAATCATTTGCAAATGGTAATATTTATACTAAAGATAATATTTTAATACTTGAACGCATTATACCTAAAACTTTATTACTTGCATTTTTATTACCAATAATTAAATTTTTCTTAGTTATAAGTGTAGGAATGTTAGATTTTGCAGATGTTAATGTAAGTGGACTTTTATTTGTGTTTATTGCAGTTATAATTAAAATGCTTCTTGAAAATGGTTATAATTTAAGTAAAGAACTTGATAAAAAAGATTTAGAGTTATCTGATTTAAAAGCTTCTAAAACTGAAGAAGTTATAGCTGATATGAAAAAAGACTTAAAAGAAGAAAAAGTTGAAGGGAAAAAAACACATAAGAAAAAAAGATATTATACAAATAAAGCTAAATAGAATTGGAGGACATTATGGAACCTATATATGTTTTTGGTCATAAGAATCCAGATACAGATTCTGTATGTGGAGCAATTTCTTATGCTTATTTAAAAAATAAACTTGGGGTTAAAGCAGAGCCAAGAGTAATTGGAGAAATAAATAAAGAAACTGAATATGTATTAAAATATTTTAAAATTGAAGTTCCACATTATTTAAATGATGTTAAAGTTCAACTTAAAGACGTTAATTTTCATAAAAATTATTTACTTAATGAAAATAAACCAATAATTGATGCTTTTAATGTAATGAATTTAAATGCTATAACTGGACTTCCTTTAGTTGATGATAATAAAAAATTTAAGGGTTATGTTTCTTTGAAAGAAATAGCTGCGGATATGATTTATAATGAAAATTTACTTGTTGATACAAATTTTATTAATTTAGTAAATGTATTGGATGCAAAAGAATATTTAAAATATGATGATCATATAACTGGATATGCTCATGCAGCAACATTCGATGATGAAACTTTTATAAATAATATTGAGCTTGATAAAGAATCAATTTTAATTGTTGGAGATCGTGAGAAGTTAATCGAACATGCTATTAATAAAGGTGTAAAAATGATAATTTTAGTAAAGAATAGACCTTTATCAAGTAGATTAAAACATCTTGCAGTTAAGAATAAAATAAATGTTATTATTTCACCAAAAAGTTCATTTAAAGTTGCTCGTGTTTTATGTTTAGCAAATCCAATTAAAACAATTAAAAGAGGGCAAGAAACAATATACTTTAATGAACAAGATTATTTGACTTATTTCAATGATGAAACAAGTAAACTAAAACATACTAATTATCCAATTGTTAATAATAAAGGTGTTTGTTTAGGAATGCTTAGAACAATTGATGCACATGAAGTAAAGAGAAAGAAAGTTATTTTAGTAGATCATAATATGACAAGTCAATCAATTGATGGATTATATGAATCTGAAATACTTGAGATAATAGATCATCATAATATTGGGGATATTAATACAAGTGCACCAATTAATTTTAGAAATATGTCAGTTGGTTCAGTAAATACAATTATTTATTTAATGTATAAAGAAAATGGAATACGTATACCTCAAAATATAGCAGGTCTTATGTTAAGTGGTATTATTTCTGATACTCTTTTATTACAAAGCCCAACTACAACTGAACTTGATAAAGTTGTTGCAAGTAATCTAGCTCATACAGCAAAAGTTAATATGAAAAAATATGGACTTGATATGTTAAGTAGTGGGGTAGATATAAAAGGATTAACTGCTAATGAAATAGTTTATCGTGATTTTAAAACATATAAAATAAATGATCACTCTATGGCAATTGGTCAAGTATTTACAACGGATTATAAAATGTATAAAGAGAGAGAAAATGAATTAGTTGAAGAATTAAATAGACTGGCTGCTAATAATTCATTCTCAGTATGTGCATTATTTGTAACAAACTTTTTAACAAATGATTCAAATATATTATATTCTGAAAATTCTAAACGTATTTTAGAGCAAGCATACAATATAAATGAACTTCATGAAGGTGATGTTATAAAGAATGTTGTATCAAGAAAGAAACAAATGGTTCCATGTATAATGGATGTTGTTGAACATTTATAGGTTATAGTATGGAAGAAAAAGATAAATTAGAAAAACTAAATGAAGTAAATGATCTTGTTAAAGTTGAAGTAAGAAATAGGCATGAAAGTAAAATAATTTTGATACTTGCTCTTGCAGGAATATTAATACTTATAGTGTTTATTCTTGAACTTCTAGTTTTGAATAAATAGTAATAAAAAACCAATTTATTAATATAATATAGTAGACAAATTTGATTTTTTTACTTAAATTTGCTATAATTAATTTGTGTGGTGCATTATGCTAGTCATTACACTATTTGAAGGTAGGGCTAAAAATCTACCAATTGTACAAATGAGACTTTGTATATTTGCTTCTTCTGCCCAAGTTGGGGTGAATATATGATTTAAAATTTAAGGATACCTCATAATGGCATATGAAATATTCCTTTTATTGCCTCACTTATACAAATAATGATTAACGTACATGATGTGAGTGATTGCTAGGGATAATTTTTGAAATAGTAATTGCAAAAGCATATAAGAATAGTCACTTATGTTAGGGAAAGCCTCTAGCGTGTATATATTATAGGTATTAAGGTGCGGACTAAGTGGTAATCGAGTAGTTAGCTTGGCAACAACTAACTGCATTATTTAAAACGAAAGTGCTTTAGGGTAACCGCAAGTATAATGTAGAGAAATTCAACTCGACCAAAGCCGTAAAATTGATTTATAATATACCATACAATAAATGACTTTAAATTGGGGGAATGCCAAGTTAAAGTTTTTTTTTGCAAAATTTTAATATTTAGATATAATTATAATGGAGTGTGAAATATGAAAAAAGATTATTGGATTTTAAAAGTCTTTATAATTACTTTTATTTTATCTATATGTTTTAGTTTTATAACTAATGTAATGAGTGCATCTTTTAATTCAATTATTTTAATAATAATTCTTTTATGTGTAATCGCTATTGGAATAATTTTTGATATTATTGGTACTTCTTGTATGAGTGCTAATGAATCTTCATTTCATTCAATTGCAAGTAAGAAAATAAGTGGAGCAAAAGAAGCTATTAATATGCTTAAGAATAGAAATAAAATATCTAGTATTTGTAATGATATTGTTGGAGATGTATGTGGAATTATTTCTGGTGGTTTAGGAGCTGTTATAGCGATTTCCATTGCATCAACAACTGGTTTAAATAATGTTTTAGTATCAGTTATAACTTCAGCAATTGTTTCTTCACTTACTGTTGGTGGTAAAGCTATATTCAAAAATATTGCTATTAAAAATGCTGATAAAATTATTTTTACTGTAGGTAAAATAAAACATTTTTTTAGGGTGAAATGATGAAAAAAAATATTTTGTTAATAAGTGTAATTGCTTTATTTTTTTTAGATCTTTATTTTATATTAAGTGGATATTCTAAAACTATAGATTCAAATGTAGCAATTTATTTTGCAAATCACAACAATATTGTTTTAACAAATATATTTAAATTTATATCATTTATTTGTAGTCCTAAATTTATGATTTTAATAAATGTATGTTTATTTATTTCTATCATTTTAAAAAAGAAATATAAATTATTTTTAATAAATGTTGCTAGTATAACAAGCGTAGTAGTTAATAATATATTAAAAATTATTATAAAAAGAGAAAGACCTAATTTTTTAGCTTTAGTTAATGAAACAAGTTATTCTTTCCCTTCAGGGCATTCAATGATTTCTATTTTATTTTTTGGAAGTATAATTTATTTAGTAAATAAGTATAATATAAAATATAAAAAAACAATAACTATCTTATTAAGTATATTTATTATTTTAGTTGGATTAAGTAGATTATATTTAGGAGTACATTTTTTAACAGATGTAATTGGCGGATATTTATGTGGTGTTGTTACTTTAATAATTATTATTATGATTTTTGAAAGGGTTGATAAAAAATGAAAGCACTTATTACAGGAGCATCAAGTGGTATAGGTAAAGATATGGCGAGATATTTAAGTTCACTTGGATATGACTTAATATTAGTTGCTAGAAGAAAAACTTATTTAGAAAACTTAAAAAAAGAATTATCTACTAATGTAAAAATAATACCTTATGATTTAGCAGTTCAAGATAATTTAGATAATCTTTGGAATGAAGTCAAAGATGAGGATATAAATTTACTTGTTAATAATGCCGGTTTTGGTTTATTTGGAGAATTTGATAAAACAGATTTAGACCGAGAATTTGAGATGATTGATGTTAATATTAAGGCTCTTCATTATTTAACAAAGAAATTTTTAATTAAATTTAAAAAAGAAGGTAAAGGAAGAATTTTGAATGTGGCATCTTCAGCTGGTTTTATGGCTGGACCTAAATTAAGTACTTATTATGCTAGTAAAAATTATGCCTTAAGATTAAGTGAAGCTATTTATGAAGAATTAAAAGTAGCGAAAAGCAATGTACATATTTCTTGTTTATGTCCAGGACCAGTTGATACAGAATTTAATAAAGTCGCTCATGGAGAATTTCATACAAAATCTTTAACAAGTGAATATGTTGCTAAATATGCAATAGATCAAACTTTAAAAAATAAATTATATATAATACCAAGTTTTAGAATGAAAGCAGCAATATTTTTAACAAGATTAGTTCCTAGAAAATTACTTTTAAAAATAACTTATCTAATTCAAGATAGAAAAACTAGATAAGTTTTTTTATGTAAAGCAATTAATTTAATACGTTTAAAACAAAACCATTATGCTATAATTTTAATATAGGAGACGATTATATGAAATGTGTAAAATTAGTTGATAAAAAAAGTTTAGTAACAGGAGAAATTGATTATCCTGTTAAAGATGGTAAAAGGGTTGTTATTGAAGTTATAAAAGCAGGAATATGTGGAAGTGATTTACATAATTGGAATAATGGAGAACCTAAAGATTTAGTTATGGGTCATGAATTTTCAGGTATTGTAGTTGATCCTGGAAATAGAAAAGATTTGAAAGTAGGAGATCATGTAACTGCTTTACCTATTTCTCCATGCAATGAATGCTTTGCATGTAAATCAGGTAATCTTCAATATTGTGCTCATACTTGGGAAAATGCTTTAGGTCTTTCTTTAACAAATCCAGGAGCTTATTCAGAAGAAATTAGTGTTACACCAGAATGTGTTGTTAAAATGAAAGATAATGTTACTTTTGAAGAAGGTGCAATGGTAGAACCAACTGCTGTTGGACTTCATGCAATTCATTTAGCAGATATTAAAGTTGGAGATAAAGTTCTTATAATTGGTGGAGGAATAATTGGACTAGTAAGTGCAATGTTTGCTCGTATGGAAGGAGCCAGTTTAGTAGTTATATCTGAAACAAATGAAGCAAGAGGAAAGAAAGCCTTAAATTTAAAAGTAGCTGATGAATATATTCATGCTGATGAAAACTTTATAGCTGAATGTATGAAAAAAACAAATGGTGGATTTGATGTTGTAATAGACTGTTGTGGAAATGAACCAGCAGTTACAAGCGCAATGATGGTAACTCGTGCTGGTGGAACTATAGTTCTTGCAGGAGTTGCTGAAAAACCTATAACTATTCCAACTATTATTGGAGTTTTACATGAATTAACGATTAAAGGTTCAATTGCTTATACTGAAAATGAATTTAAAACATGTGTTGATTTGATTGCTAATAAACGTATTGATGTAATGAAATTTGTTGATAAAGTTGTATCTTTAGATGAAGTTCAAAGTGCTTTTGAAGAATTAACAAGTGGGGTGAGTCCTTCTGTTAAAATTTTAATAGATCCTAAAAAATAGACCATTTGGTCTTTTTTGTTTACAATTTTTTTCTTTTGTTATATTATATTAAGCGCGGTGATAAATATGGCTTTAAATAAAGAAATATTTAAATATATTAAGGGTTTTGAAGATTATATAGCTGAAGCAGATTATAATCCTATAAAAGTTATGGGTTTATTTGATTACTATGAGTTTGATAAAAGTAAATTAGAAGAGGAAAAAAGCGAATTTATTTCTTTTATAAAAAGGAATTTTTGTTTTTTAATAAATGTAGTTGGTGATACTTTTTGTATACCTTATTTATCTTTATCAATTTCAAATTGCAAAGATGGAACTTCTTGGATTCAGTTAACAAATTATGAAAATTTAGTTATTCTAGATAAGTTTTTTTACAATACTTGTATATTATGGTTTAATAGAATTCAATATGTATACGTGTATAGAACTTTATGACTATTTTAAAATGTTAATTAAACAAGGCTATAAATTAAATATGTTTTTAGATGGAACTGAATATGTAGAAGGAATTGAAGATTATGCAGAGTATATTTGTAAAAACGTTTTAGAAATACTTAATTTTAAATTGTGTGAGAATAATTTTGAATTAAAAAAATAGGCTAGGCCTATTTTTTTAGTTTGTTTACTGTTTCTACTAAATTTTCTTTTCCAAAAGCATTTAGTACTTCAATAGGAACAGCAAATATAATTGTATTTGATTGATCTGATGAAACATCATTTATAGTTGCAAGAGTTCTTAAATGAAGTGCTCCTGGACTTTCAGACATAATTTTGGCTGCTTCAGCAAGGTTTTCTGCTGCTTCTTTTTCACCAGTTGATTTAGTTATAACAGCAAGCTTTTCTCTTTCAGCTTCAGCAACTCTTGCAATTACTCTTTGCATTTCTGCAGGTAATTTAACGTCTTTAAGTTCAACGTTTTCAACTTTAATTCCCCAAGGATCAGTTGCTTCGTCAATAATCTTACAAATTTCTTCACTAATTTTATCTCTTCTAGCAAGAAGTTCATCTAATGAAACAGCACCAACAGCATTACGCATTGTTGTTTGAGCTAATTGAGAAACTGCATATTGAAATCTTTCAACAGCTATAACCGCTTTAGCAGCATCAAATACTTTATAATAAATAACAGCATTGATTCTTATAGATACATTATCTTTAGTTATAGCATCTTGTTCAGGAACATCTACAGCTTTAGTTCTTATATCAACTTTTGAAACTGTATTAATAATTGGCCAAACAAGGTTCCAACCAGGCATAAGTATTTTACTGAATTTACCACAAGTAAATAAAATACCCCTTTCATACTCATTAATTTGTCTAATTGAACTTAAAATTAAAACAACTATAATTCCAATTATAATAAATAAAATATACATAAAATCCTCCTTGATTATATTGTATAACTTAAGTGTCAAAAATACAACAAACATTGACTTTTATGCTATGGTGAATTAATATTTAATTAGAAGGGTGTGTTAATGTGAATAATAGCAAAATTTATAAACTTATTTGTTCAACAGCTATATTTTTATTAGGAATGATTTATTTGTCTTTTCCAACATATTATGGAATATCAGAAATGAGTAAAATAGAAACAGGTAATCTATTTATTAGTTTTACAATTATATATTCTCTTTTAAATTTAGCAATTTACTTTATCAATAGGGATGAAAATGGTGATAATCTAATTATATCTATAATGACTTTGATAACTTGTTTTATATCTTATTTTTTACCATATTTTATGAATGGTTTTTTAGTAGTTCCAATTAGTATTATGATTCTTTTATTTTTAATTACTTCATATAGAGTAGTTGAAATATTTAGAATGAAAGAAGAAAAAGACAATTATTATTTGGTAGAAATAATCCTTATAATTATTTTAAATTGTTTTGGTATAATTTTATCTTTTAATATGTTAAATGATTATGTATTGCAAACAATTATGTTGGGTTTTATAATATCTATATTTGGTATGTATGACTTTGTAAATGTTAGTTTTAGAGAAGTAATGCATAACAAAAAATTTGTAAAAGGAATTAAATAATATGAAAGTTGTAAATGATTTTTTTGAATATGAAATCCTTGATATGAAAAAAGGAGAAAAGTTAGAAAATTGGAATGGAGTAAAATTACTTAGACCAGATCCTCAAATTATATGGGATAAATCTGTAGATAATAATTTATGGAATAGTTATGATGCTAGATATGAAAGAAGTAAAAGTGGAGGAGGAATGTGGCAAATAAAAAATAAGAACATTCCTTATTCATGGCAAATACATTATAAAGATTTGACTTTTAATTTAAAACTTATGGGTTTTAAACATACTGGTTTATTTCCTGAACAAGCATATAATTGGAATATTTTAAGAGATAAAATAAAAAATGCTAGAAGAGATGTTAAAGTTTTAAATTTATTTGCTTATACCGGTGGAGCAAGTGTTGCTGCTTTAAGTGTTGGAGCAAGTGTTGTTCATGTTGATTCATCTAGAGGTATGGTTGACTGGGCTAAGGAAAATGTAAATGCTTCTAACTTGAGTGATAGACCTATTAGATTTATTGTTGACGATGTTTTAAAATTTGTTGAAAGAGAAATTAGAAGAGGTAATAAATACGATATTATTATAATGGATCCTCCTTCATTTGGAAGAGGTACCAATAAAGAGGTATGGAATATTGAAACTAGTCTTTATGATTTAGTTAGTAAATGTACTCAAGTGTTAAGTGATGATCCAATAATGTTTTTAATAAATTCATACACAACTGGATTATCTATGAGTGTATTAAAAAATATTTTAATGCTTACTGTATCTGAAAAATATAATGGTTTTATTGATGTAGATGAAGTAGGCTTACAAATGAAAAATAGTGATTTAGTTTTACCTTGTGGTATTTATGCAAGATGGGAAAAAGAAAAGACGAAGAATTAATCTTCGTCTTTATTATATATTGAATCGTCGTCTTCTAATGTATCTGTATCACTAAAGAATGATTCAAGTGATTTATCTATATCATCAAGTTCACTTGGAATTTCTTCTAAAGTAAACTCATCATCTTTTTTATCTACTTTTTGTTCTTCATCTTCATCACTTTGTTCTGCTAAAATAAATTCTTCATCATTGAATTCCTTATTTTCTTTTTCACTTTCTTCTGTATCTTCTTGAACTTCAGTTTCTTTTTCATCTTCTTGTTTTTCTTCTTCATGTTTTTCAAAAGAAGCATCATCTTCATCTATTTCTTTAGTCATATCAAATTCTATATCATTTAAATCAACAAGTGGTTCTTCAGATTCAGCACTATTGATAATTGCATCAGCATCATCAAAGTATGAACATAAATTATCTTTATTTTCATTAGCATAATCGATAATTTCATTTAATGATCTTCTATAATATTCTTCAGAATCACAAATTTTAACATAGCAACTTTCTAAAGCAGTTTTTTCTTGAGTTAAAGTAACTAATTTTTCTTTAACTTTTTCAGCTTTTTCTACTAACTCGTTCATACTTGCTTTATCTTTAATTATTTTTCTTTTTCTTTCTTCTATTTTTAAAGATATTTCTTTATTAGCAGCTACTAGGATATTAGCAAGTTCATCATCTTTGAATCTTTCAACTAATTTTTTATAGTCTTCAGAAAAACCTTCAATATCAGAATTCATTTTCTCGACTTTTTCTTTTGCTAGGAAAAAGTCTTTTTTATATTTTCTTACTTTTGAAAGTTCTGCATTTATTTCTTTATCATTTGCTTTTAATTTCTTTTCATATTCTTTTTTTATAGTCTCTAAGTTTTCTATAACGCTTTCTAATTTTGCGTTAGTTTCGCTTACTAAATTATCCATATTTAAAACCTCTCTATTCTCAATATGAATTATAACAAACTTAATTATGTTTGTAAATCTTTTTTACATATTAAAAAAATTTCTATTGACAAAATAATTTTTGTAATTTATACTTAAGTTACTTAGTAGGGTAGTTGACTAAGTCTTGAAATTAATTTGTAATTATTAATCCAAACAGTAATTACAAAACATTTCTTTTACTGTATATTATGTATTAGGAAATATGGCTTGAAGCCTCTTTCCTCTTAGATACATAAATACATGATTTTACTTAGTTTAGGAATATTAGGACGGGATGTTTTAGTTTTCCTTTTGCCCAGATGTCAATAGGGATCTTATCTATGCTAAGTGTGTACGTACATTGAGAAAGAAAACTCGATTATTAGATAAGCAAACTTTGATCGTGAACTGACATTCACAGTTAGAGTTTGATCTTCAAACTAGGAAATATGTAGTTGTCAGCTACGTATTTTTTTATGAAAAAATATATTATTATTTTATTGCAAATAAATAACTGGTTTGATATACTTTATATAGAATAGGATGGGATTAATTTATGAGGAAGAAATATATTTTATGTATTTTTTCTCTGTTAAGTTTTTTTCTTTTGATGTCTAATGTATCTGCTGCAGAAGATACGACATGTAATTATGACTCTCGCGCATATTTAAATAAACTTGCATCAAATGTAAAAGCATCGTATGACTTTAAATATGAAAGTGATGGAAGTGTTAGCTTTGATATTTCAATATTTAATATAGTTGAAGATTTGTATGTTGCTTATAGAGCAGATAGTGGTTCAGAAGAAAAAGTTTTTGCTAGTATGACGAGTGATGGAACTTATACTTTTAATGTTAAAGATACTGATAATATTGTTACTTATACCTTTGTTGTTAGAAGTATGAAGTTTGGATGTTCTCATGATATTAGAACATTCACTTTAACTAAGCCTAGAAAGAATCCTTATAGTGATATGGATATTTGTAAATATGAAGAGTTAGAGGATTATTTTTATTGTCAAAAATGGGTTACTCAAAAAATAGAAGGAACAGAAAGTGAAATAATAGCAAAAATTAAAGCAAAAAGAAAAGGCATTAAAAAAACTACTACAACAAGATGTATAGAATGTGAAAAAGAAGAGAAAGAAAAAGAATTAAAAAATACATATATGAAAAGAAGAACTCTTCTTATTGGTTCTATTTCAGCAGGAATACTTATTGATCTAATAGCAATAGTAGTAATGATTATTAGAATAAGGAGATATAGTATATGAAAAAGTATAGAGAACATAAAAGATTTAAAAGAGAATATATTCCAGTTATCATAGCTTTTTTAATTTTAATTGGTCTTGTTACTAGTTTAGTATTAGTTATAAAAAATAAGAAAACCGATTTTGAAGTTAAAATTGATGAAAAAATAGAAGATACTGATGAAATAGCAGTAGATACTAAAAACACTAAATGTAATAATGAACTTTCAGATAAATTAAAGATAAGTGCTAAAAACGTTAATATTTCTTATATAGCTAAAAAGATGGTGGCAGGTACAGGAATTGATTTAGATACTGAAGGAATGCCGGAAGTTGATTTATATGATTATGGATTTGAAATTACTATTAAAGGAATAAGTGAAGATGTTTATGTTGTAGTTAAAAATGATTATTCAACTGATGTATTTACTTATCATTATAGTGATACAGAAAATGGTACAAAGGTATTTCAAAGTTTTGCAAATGATGACAGTGTAACATTTACTTTTGAAATAAAATCTGAAAATGAAAATTGTAAAGATGAAGTTTATAGAAAAGTTTCGCTTACAACTCCTATATATAATGGATATTCAGAAATGGAATTTTGTAAGGATAAAGATAATTTAGATATTTGTAAACAATTTACAGTTGATAAGATTACAGATGATGATTTTGTAAAAGGATTAGAAAACTATAATAATAAGAATAATAATACTAAAGATAAAACTGATAATAATAAAACAAATATATTTAAAGAAAATAAATATGTATTTATTATTGGTGGTACAGTAATAGTAATAATTGGGGTCGCTACTGCTTGGATACAAATTAAAAAGAAAAGGAGTAAGCAAATATGAAAAAAATAGTTTTTAGTGTTTCTTTATTAATTCTAACAATTTTCTCTTTTAATAATGTTACATTAGCGGATGCAATTAAGAAAAGTAATCAGGCAACTGTTGTTGTTAGGAACCAAGGTGCGAGTGGTGTAACCGTTGGTGGTGAAGCTTTAGCAACTTATACATTTGATGTTAAATATAATGGGGTTAATTTTAAGGGATATTGTTTGGATATTTCATATAAGGCAAGTAAAAATTATAGTTATACTTGCTCACCTGATAACTCAACTGCAGCAAAAGCTATGGCATATATATTTGAACATCCGTCTGGTGATATAATAGATGCAATGGCTATTCGTATGATTGCTGTTTTAGAGAATGGTAATAAAAGTGCTAAAGGTAAAGAATTATATTTAGTTAGATGGCTACAAATCAAAACTGGTTTATATCCTTCATCAAGATTTACCGCTGAAGAACTTAATATAACTGGTGAAGATATCCTTAATGCGTCATTTAGCAAAGCTCAAGAAGCTTTATCATATGCTAAATCAGCATCTTCTTTAAAAAATTCATTTGAATTTACTAATAAACAAGAAAGTGGTAAACAAGTAACATATACAGTTAAATCAAAGCAAAAATTAAAGAAAAATCAAGTTGCATTTACATGTGAAGGATGTAATGTAGTTGATTATAGTTGGGAAGATGGAGGAACTCAAGGTAAAATAACAATTGAAGATACAAAAGATGATTGTAGTTATGTAATCAATGCTTATTATCCAGGAAGTCAAGTTATAGCATGTGACTGTGGTCCAGATTGCCAAAGAATAGCAATTTCGGCATCAAATGTTGATGATAAAGAAGTTGACACTAGTGGTGCTCCAACTCAATATTTTTCTGATACTTTAGAAAAAGCGGATTATTGTAAAGAAGCAAACAAATGTAGTGAACCGGTTCCAGAACCTGTTGCCAATGTTAACAATTGTTGTGAATCAGATACGGTTTCAACAGTAAAAGAACCTACATTAAATGAACTATTCTGTAAAAATGAAGATTTACAAGTAGACTATTTTAATGATAAACCAGGAAATCAAAAATATATTGAGTATAATTCTGAATTAACTGGTGAAGATGAAAAATATTGTAAAATGTATTGTACTGAAGATTTATTTGCTCAAATACCTGGAGCATTAACTGCTACTAATGGTAAGTATTTCAAACTTGCAACTTATAGTATAAAATTAAATGATGGAACAGTAACTGTTGGAGATCAAGAAGCACCTTATGTTAATTCTAAAAAGAGATGCCGTATAAAAGTTCAATATGATGCTTGGTTAAAAGATTATCAAGCAGAAGTGGATAATTCAATTGAACAATTTAATATATATCAAGAAAATTCAGCAAGTTATGAATTATATCAAGATGCAGTTGATCAAAAGAAAACGATTAATTTATCAGATGTTTCTGTTAAGTGTAGTGCTGAAGAAGGAAAAACTGATGATTATGATGTTGGTTCTTATAGTTATGATGATTTCACTTTTAAAACAAATGAAAAATATAGATATCGTAAAGTAAAAATAAAAGGAGAATTAAGAAATACTTATAAAAGCGAAGAAGTCATTGACAATGGAATGGACGAAAAAACACATCGTGAAAAATCTTACTGGGCGGATACGTTAGAAGATGTTATAAAGGCAATCCAAAAGCAACAAGAAAAAAATGGAAAAGTTGCTGGAAAAGTAAAAGATGGAACAATTCCAGGAACTGATGTACCAAAATATAGATATTATTATTGGTCTTGTACCACTTCTAGCGATGCAGAAAAGTTATTGAGTTTGGCAAGTGAAATTGAAGATGTAGAGAAAGCAAGAACTGAATTTAAAAATACTAGAGAAGCTGCTAAAGAAAGTTATAATGCTTCAGTTAAAAAGATAAAGGAATTACAAAAAACATTAACTAGATGTGATTATTACTTCAATAAGAATTCTAAATTTGATGGTGAAAATAATGTAACATATGGTGGTACTAGTGGAACAACCGATTTATATAATATAACTACTACAATGTCGACATTTAAATATACTCAAGTATATCAAGATGATTATGGTAATCCAAAAGAAGCTCAAGTAAGTGTTCTTTATGAGCAAAATTGCCAAAAGAGACTAGATGAAGAACTTTCTGATGGCCACGTATTTGCAAATTCTGAACAACAAGGTAGTGGTAATTATTCTACTATATACAGTAAATCTGGTAATATTGAAGATATGATTGTATTTGGTAAAGAACTTGGTGGAGAATTAGAATATAGTCATAAAGATGCATCATTACCATTAACAACATATTATAAAAAATTCTTAGCTGAACAAAAATATGAAGCAAACAAACTATTCTGGCATGATGGAAAATATATTTCTGAGTGTACATGGACAAGAGCAAATGTTGATAAATACACAATTGATTCAGATGGTTCTGTTATTGAAACAGATCCTAATGATCCTGATTCACCAATTTATAGACTTGTACCAAGAGGAGAAACTTATAATTATGAAAGTAAATTAATTAATTATACTGATCACTCATACTTATTTACTTATTCAACTTCTTATGATGGTAAATTTGAAACATATTGGAATTTACATGGCATGGGAGAAAACGGTAAATTTGATACATATTTTGAAAATGGTGGTACTACATGCGCAGCACAAAATCCTGGAGATGCCGAGTTATTTACTTGTGTATTAAAAGGTTTCCATGGTGGTTCATTCTATGGATGCTGTTGTGGAGATGGAAACGGAGTAACATATAAAACTGATTCTTGTGAATCTTATGATGATAAAGCAGTATTATATGACTTCAAAATAATAGATCCTGCTAAAGTGTTCCCAGCTAACACTGATGGATATGCTGATAACTGGAAAACAGAAACTGGTCGAGCAGCTCAAAAGGCTATTGAGGAATTAGGTGCTAACTTAAATACTTATAGTCCTAAAGAATTATCATATTCATTTAGATTAACACCAAATGATATGAAGCAAATTAAACAATACAATGCAGCTTTAAATGGTTATGGTGGATATACAGATAATAATCTAGAGTGTGATTGTTCTGCTGGACAAGGTGATAAAGATAACGGTAAGAGTTGTGTTCAATGTAAGAGTAGATTCTTAACTAATTTGGCAGATGGAAAAATTCTTACAGGAAGTGATCTATCAAAAGTATGGAACAGAAGTGATAAAACTCTTCAACAAGTAAGAGATAGTAATATTAAATGGGCGGTGAATAAATAATGAAAGAGAGTCTTTGGGGATATTGGATAGTAGTTTTAGGAATTTCAATAGTAGGTGTTATGGTTGTACTTCACAACTATACAACTACTAGTGAACAAGACTACTACTTAATTAAAGAAGTTTTAGAAGCTTCAATGAATGAGTCAGTAGACTTTTCTTTCTATCGTGATACTGGAAGATTAAAAATGAATGCTGAAAAATTTGCAGAAAACTTTGTAAGAAGATTTTCTGAAACAGTTAATATTAATAAAACGTATGATTTAAATTTTTATCAAATCTATGAAGAACCTCCAGCAGCAAGCGTTGAGGTAATTACTAAAACAAATAATAGTTCTTTTGGTAATTCAAAAGAGTCTAATGTTGAAAATACAAATATTGTTAACCGTGTTTCTGGTATTCTTTATACAACTAAAAATGCTGGTTATGATGACAATGGTTATCAATATAGTGAAGAGTTCTGTACTAAGAAATGTGGATGGTAAAACATCTGCATTTTTTTTATTTTCTTTCATAGTATTAATTAGAAAGGAAAAAATAATTATGGAAACATTAAAAGTATCAAGTAAATCTAATCCAAGCAAAGTAGCAGGAGCTATTGCAAATGTATTTAGAAATACTGGATCAGTTGAGATTCAAACAATAGGAGCTGGTAGTTTAAATCAAGCAATTAAAGCAGTATGTATTGCTAGAGGATTTGTTGCTCCTAGTGGAAAAAATTTGGTTGTAATTCCTGCATTCTCTGATATAACAATTGAAGGGGAAGAGAAAACAGCAATTAAGTTAATTGTAGAAGCTAAATAGCTTCTTTTTGTTTTCTTTTTTATAAAGGTTATAGTATAATAAATTAAAGGAGGAATAATGTATGTCTAAAATGGACAAAAAAAAGAAAAAAATTATTGCTATTATATTTGGTATTATATTAATTGCTATAATTATTTTCTTACTATGGTTTTTTAATCGAAAGTTTGATGTCACTTTTGATTTTAATAATGGTACCAAAGAAGAAATCATTAAAGTTAAATATCACCAAACCATTAACGATAAAGACATTAAAGATCAAAAAAATCTTGGGGAATCATTTATTGCTTGGTATGAAGTAGTTGGTGACAAAGAAAAAGAAGATGTTTTAGCAGATAAACCAT
The DNA here is from genome assembly GCA_934095845.1 of uncultured Bacilli bacterium. Lineage (GTDB taxonomy): Bacteria > Bacillota_I > Bacilli_A > RF39 > UBA660 > CAG-582. The sequence goes on from CAKOKS010000001.1 coordinate 77,319, forward strand.
TTGACTTTAATACTAAAATTGATAAGGCTATTAAATTAAAAGCTCTTTATGAAGGAAAAGTTGAGACAATTACTGTTACTTTTGACTCTAATGGTGGAAGTGCTGTTGATCCTATTACTATTAATAAAGGTACCGAACTTGTCCTTCCAAAAAATCCTACATATGCTGGTTATAATTTTAAAGGATGGTATGATATAAATGAAACTCCAATACATAATAATGCTCTTCTAGGAGAAGATACTACTTTATATGCTAAGTGGGAAAAAATATCTGAGCCTAAAACAAAAACTAAGAAAGAAAAAAAAGTAAATGAGCCTAAAAAAGAAGAAACAATATCTTTATCCTTAAGTAGAGATACACTTCATGCTAATGGTATTAAAACAGCTACTGCTACAGCTAAAGTTGAAAATTCTAGTGGAAATGTTACATATTCATTAAGTGATACTAACTGCATGACTATTAATGAAAATACTGGAGCTATTGAAGTTGCTTCTAATCCTAAAAATTGTTCTAATGGTGCTAACATTACGGTAACTGCAAAAACACCTAGTGGAAAAAGTGCAACAGCTACCATTTATTATGAAAAAGATTTGGTTTTAACTCATGAGAACAAAACTTATACTCAAAATGATAAAACCAGTGGTAGACATTCAACTTTTACTGTTGATGCTAATCAAAATGTTAGTTGGAATATAGGTGCTGCTGTAGAACCAGGATATCGTTATACTTATAATGATTATAAAAACAAGACAGCTACATCAGTAACTGGTGGATATAGCCTTGATAGTATTGTAGAATCAACTGGTGCTATTAATAAAGTAACCGCTGATGTTAAAGTAACCGCTACTACTAAAGCTCAACAAAAAATATCTTTAATAATAAATCAATATATAGCATAAAAATTAAGGGACGCTACATAAGAAAAAATAATTATATATGTTAGTAGTTATTTAGATGTTTATAATTTTCATTGTAACATTTTTTAATAAATTGTTTACTAAGAATAATGCTAGAAATATATGTATTGCTATTAATAAAATTTATCAAATATTTATTTCTGTTAGAATATTTCAAATAAAAGGTATCTTAATTGCTGATGTAGGTTCAATTATTGGTATATATTTATTTAAAATGATGGTTAAAAAAATTTTGATGTTGATTTGAGATGACAGTTTGTCATCTCTTTTTCTTGCAAAAAAAATGAAAATTATCTAAAATTTTCATCTATTACATTATTAAATGTTTTATTAATAAAATCTTTTGATAGACCTAAATTATATCTATAATGATTCTTTTCATATGTTTCATTATATTGACTTAAAGGTATAAGTTCAAAACTTCTCATGTTTTTATCAAAATAATTTATTATTGGTTCAGTTTTTATATTATCAAATTCTATGTTATTATCTTTATCTATTTTTAAACTTATTTTAGATAAAAGGCCAAATTGATAAGCATTATCAAAAGTTTCTTGACCTTTAGGAGTTCTTGCTATGTCATCATCTGCTGAAACAAAATTACCTAATGAATAATATACAAGAGTTTTTTTATCTTCACCAATTATTTCAATAGGTTGAATTGAATGTGAATGACTTCCAACTATAATATCAACACCTAAACTATTTAAATAATTGGCCATTTCTTTTTGTTCATCATTTGGATAGAAAGTAAATTCAGTTCCCCAATGCATAAGAGTAATAATAATATCGACATTCTTTTTTAAATAAGATATTTCTTCACTTATTTGATTTTTTAATATTTCTTTAGTATATGGATCTTTGTAATAATTTATTAAAGATACATTTTCTTTACTTGGTTTTATGTTTGTTCCTAAAGTGTAAGATGCAAATCCTATTTTTAATCCATTTTTTTCTATTATTCTAGTTTTTCTCGTATTTCCTTGTTTTTCTGTTCCAAGGGTAATAATATCAGTGTTATTTTTAAAATAATCAATTGTTGAATATATTCCTTCCTCACCTCGATCATATGAATGATTATTTGCTGTAGATAAAACTTCTAAATCCAGTGATGAAACTAAGGGACCAATCCATGATGGAGCACAAAAGTTATATCCATCTCCACTTATTTTCATATTGTCATTTCCAATTACAACTTCCATATTTCCTATAGATATATCATCATCATTAAAATAACTTTTTACTTTATCAAAATATAAATCTTTACTATCTCCATTTTCAATTGATTTGTAATAAGGACTTTCAAATAAAAAGTCTCCAACAACTGTTAAATTAAGAGTAGAATAATCTTTCTTTTCTTCAGTTGTTTTATTTTCAATAACTTCATTACTTTTATTTTTGTCATTTAATACTATTTTTGGTAAAACTTTATAGGCTATTCCAAGAGTAATAAGTATTAAAATAAGTATAAGTGCAATCATGTTTTTTCTTTTCATAAACATCACCTAAATAAATTTTATCACATAATATTTAAGTTGTGGTATAATTTCCATTAAGGAGATTCTTATGAAAATAAAAAAATATAAAAAGGATAAGAGTAATAAGTATAAAGTATTAATTGATGATGAAGAAATCACTTTATATGATGATATTATAATTAAATATAATTTACTTATGAAAAGTGAAATTGATGTTTCTACTTATAATGAAATGATTAAAGAAAATAGTTTGTTACTTGGTTATTACGAAGCTATTAAATATATAACTAAAAAAATGCGTTCCAAAAAAGAGATAGAAGAGTATCTAACTAAGAAAGGTTTAAATAGTAAAGAAAGAAAAGAAACTATTAAGAAACTTGAAGAAAACAAATTTATAAATGAAGATATTTATTTAAAAGCATATATAAATGATCAAATTAATTTAACTAATAATGGAGTAAATAAAATTAAAAAAAACTTACTTAAATTGGGATTAGATAGTAATAAAATAGATGATTATTTAAGTAAAATAGATGAGTCTATATTTTTAGATAAAATAGATAAATATATAGAAAAAAAGATTAAATTTAATAAAAATACTTCGTCATATATGTTAAAAAATAAAATAATTATTGATTTAGTTAATTTAGGATTTAATAAGGAAGATATTGTAAGTGAATTAAATAAATTTGAAATAGATGATAAAGAAGCTTATAATCATGAATATGAAAAGATTAAAAAAAGTTTAGAAAAGAAATATTCAGGTGATGAACTTAAATTTAAAATAAAAGAAAAATTATATAGGAAGGGATTTAAATATAATGAAATATAAATATGATACTTTAAATAAAGAAGAAAAAAAGAATTTAACATTAGAATTTAAAGAAAGTAATGATGAAAATAAAAGTTTTTATAAAAAAATAAATAAAATAAGAATACTTTCTTATGTAGGAATTGCTTATTCTATAATAATGATGATAGTTGATTTTCTATTTGATATGAGTTTAATAAATAAGATACTTGATAGTTTACTTTTAATATTCTGCATTTTATTTTTAATTAAAACAAATGATATTTTAAGAATGAAACTAACTAAATATTTGATAAGTAAGAAAAAATAGTTATAAATTTTTTCTTTTTTTATATTATTTAATATGAAGAAATTTATATTATTTATATTAATTATTTTTATTTTTCCATTAAGAGTAAATGCATCATCTATAGTAATGGATGCTGATACTAAAAGAGTATTAGTTAATAATGCTGGTGATGAAAAAAAGCTTATTGCATCAACTACTAAAATACTTACAGCAATGGTAGTTATTAATAATGTTGATATTAAAAAGACTGTTACTATTGATGAAAACGTATTAAAAAGTTTTGGATCAGGTATATATGTAGAAATTGGTGAAAAGATAAGTGTTGAAGATTTACTTTATGGTTTAATGCTTAGAAGTGGAAATGATGCTGCTATTGCGCTTGCTTGTTATGTTGGAGGATCACTTGAAGGATTTTCAATACTTATGAATGATTTAGCAAAAAGTATTGGAATGAATAATTCTAATTTTATAAATCCAAGTGGACTTGAAAATGATGATGGTGTAGGTAACACATCTACTGCTTATGATATGGGTCTTCTTATGAGTTATGCTATGAAAAATGATATATTTAGAACTATTACATCAACTAAACATAGAGTTGTAAAAACTAATTATAAAACTTATGATTGGTATAATAAAAATAAACTTTTAAGTATGTATAAATATACAACTGGAGGTAAAACTGGATATACTAAAAAAGCTTATAGAACTTTAGTAACAAGTGCAAGTAAAGATAATAAGAATTTGGTAGTTGTAACATTAGATGAAAGTGATGATTTTAATAAACATAAATATTTATATGAAGATACTTTTAAAAAATATAAACTTGTTAAAGTAGTTGATTCTAAAACATTTCTAAAAAATGAAGGTTTAAAAGTTGATAAAGATATAAATATGTTACTTAAAGATTCAGAGATAAATAAAGTTGAAGTTGATGTTGTTTATACTGATGATGTAACTGACAGAGTAGGTTATGTAAATGTTTCTTTAAATGATAAAGTATATTTTAAAGAGGATATATATTTAATGACTGAAAAAGATAAAAAACATTCTATATTTTCTAAAATAAAAGATAAAATAATGTCTATATTTAATGTTAGAGATTAAATTCTCTTTTTTTTATGGTAAAATACTTATAAGTGGGTGATTTAATGGAAAGATTACAGAAAGTTATTGCATCATCTGGTGTTGCTTCAAGAAGAAAAGCTGAAGAACTTATCCTTAAAGGATGCGTAACTGTTAATGGAGAAAAAGTAACTGAACTTGGAACTAAAGTAAGTGGAAATGATTTAATATGTGTTAATGGTAAAAGTATAACTGAAGAAGATAAAGTATATTACATGCTTAATAAACCTAGAGGAGTTATTTCTTCTGCAAGTGATGAATTAGGTCGTAAAACAGTTGTTGATTTAATTGATACTGATAAAAGAATTTATCCGATAGGAAGACTAGACTATGACACGACTGGTATAATTCTTTTAACTAATGATGGTGAACTTTCTAATATTTTAACTCATCCTAATTTTAATGTTGAAAAAACTTATATTGCTAAACTTAATAAATTCTTAGAACCTACAGATTTTATGAAACTTAAAAATGGAATAATGATTGATAAAAGAATGTGTAAACCTACAAAAGTACGCTTAAAAGAAAATGATAAAGTAAAAGATTATGCATTAGTAGAAGTTACAATTGTTGAAGGAAGAAATCATATAATAAAAAGATTATTCTTAAGTTTAGGATATTTAGTAGATAAATTAACAAGAACTAATTATGCTGGTATGTCACTTGATAATTTAAAAAGTGGAGAATATAGAAATTTAACTATTAAAGAAGTAAAAAGGTTATATGAATATGGAACAAGTAACAATAAATAAAGTTGATAATAAAGGAAGAGGTATTGGTTATACTTCTGGTAAAATTGTATTTGTAAAGAATGCTTTACCAGGAGAAATTGTAACTTTAAAAAATATAAAAGAACATAAGAAATATATTACAGCAGATATTCAAAATATTGTTAAGAAAAGTGAGTTAAGAAATATTCCTAAATGCCCTTATTATGATTCTTGTGGTGGATGTAATTTAATGCACTTAGGTATAGATTATCAAGAAGAATATAAGGAAAAAAAGGTAAAAGAAATATTAAAAAAATATGCTAATATAAAAGAAAATGTTAAGTTTATAAAAAATAATAAAGAACTATATTATAGAAATAAAGTAACTTTAAAAGTAAAAAATAGTGAATTTGGTTATTATAATGATGAAACTCATAATTTTATAAATGTTAATAACTGTTTACTTGTTAACAATAAAATAAATGAATTTATTAAAAGTAATGTTATTAAAATTAATAATGGAGAATTAGTTATAAGAGTTAATTATCAAGATGAACTTTTAATAAATATAAGAAGTGCAGAAAATGTATCTATCTTAAATGATATAAATAAATATAATGTTGTAGGTGTTGTTTTAAATGACAAAGTTATTTATGGAACTTCTTTCTTTTATGATTATATAGGTGATTTTAAATTTAAAGTTTCTTATAATTCATTTTTTCAAGTTAATAATTATATGGCAAGTAATATTTTTATGATTTTAAAAAGTAATTTAAAGGGTAAGAATTTACTTGATTTATATTGTGGTGTAGGTACTCTTGGGTTAAGTTTAAAAGATAACTTTGAAAGTATATATGGAATTGAAAAAATTGAAAATGCAATTATTGATGCTAAAGAGAATGCTTTAATAAATAATTGTCATAATGCACACTTTTATGCAGGAGATACTTATGAAGTTTTAAAAGATATTAATGTTTCATTTGATACAATTATAGTTGACCCTCCTAGAAGTGGTTTAAATGAAGAAACAAGAGATTTAATAATTAAATTAAGACCTGATAAATTATGTTATGTTTCATGTGATCCTCTTACTTTAGCAAGAGATTTAAATATTCTAAATGAATTTTATGATGTTGAAAAAATTAATGCTTTAGATATGTTTCCAAATACGTATCATGTAGAGTGTGTTTGTATTTTAGAAAGAAAAGAGTTAACCAATGGAAGTAAGATTAAATGAAAATGATAAAAACTTTTTTATAAATGAATATGATCGAATAGGTTTGCTTCTAAATGATTTAACAAAAAAGTCTTTTATTGATTATTATGGAAAAGAATATGAATTTAAAATAAACTATATTTTTTTGAGAATGAAAATTATATTTATTTCTGAAAATTTAAAAAAAAATATAATATATACTCAAATAAATAATATTTATAGAGAAAATAATGATAGTGTTAATTTGGATTATTTTAGTTTACTTAAACTTGGGTTCTATAATATTTTAATTCAACAAAAGAAAAATGATGAAAATAAAAAAATAATTATTGCCCATAGTGAAAATTGTAATGGATTTTGTGAGTATGATGAGTGGATAGAAAAAAATCTAATTTCTAATGGAGCATCTATTCAAAATTCTGTTGAACCAATTATATATATTGAGGTCGGAAACGATGGAATGATCAATTTACATGGATTAATACACGAAATAAATCATTTATTAATGAAAGAAGGCCTTTGTTATGATGAAATTGGTGATTTTTATTATATTTCTGGAATATATGAAAATAGAAATGAGAAAATGTTTAATGAGTTAATTAATGAATATATTTCAAAAAGAGTTATAGACAATATAGATTCAAAATTTGTGTCTGACTATAAATTTATAAAAAATGATTTTGGAAGTTGGTATGTTGATCTTGATAAATTAAATGGTAATTTAATCTATCAAATATTTATTTTTTTAGAAGATTTAATAAAAAAATCAGTAATAAGTGGGAATAGTATATTAATTAAAAGAATATTAAATGATAACGTAATTAAAGCATTTGATTATATAAACAAAAAATATAAAGATTTATTTAGTGAATTATATGTTCCTGGTAAAAGAAGAGAAATTATGGAAGAAAAATTTAATAATATAGACAAAGAAAAAATAAAAAATAGAAATGAATATATAATGGAAGAAATTAGAAAATCATATGACAATTATTTAATTTATAATAATCAAATAAATGATTATGTTGATAAACTTACGGAAAATGGTAATGCTGTAAAAATAAATAACTAAATAAGTTGTAATGTTTTTTGATAAGTGTCCAGTAAAGGCATATATTCTTTGAATAGTATCTAGATATGTTGAAACTGTATGAGTTTTAGAATGGTAATCTAACTAACTTATAATTAATGTATGTATTAATATGACAACTTGATCAACTAAATTTTATAAGATAAAGCAACATCTATATATGCATGCATGCGGAGATATACATTCATTTTGTATATCTTTTTTTAGGAGGGGAAAAAAATGAATGAAGTAATATAAAAAGAAAAAATAGAATTTTTTTCTTTTTATATTGCGCTATGAACAAATGTTTGATATACTGAATTAGTAAGTATAATATAAAAAAATGTGAAAATATTTATAATAATGATGACTTAGATAAGTATTAAACTTGTTCCATTTTGGAACAGGTTCAAAAAGAAAAAAACAGAGATGTTTTGAGAAAGATTATTAAGATTTTCTTTATTAAGATCGTTTGCTAGACAAATGATAATTTAAAAGGTGGTTAAAAGATTGAAAATAAGTTTTTTTATAATATTTCTATTAATAGGTTTAGTGTTGTTAATTTTATCATTAATATTTAAAAGTAAAGATAAAAAGATGATCGAGCAATGCTCTCTAAAAACAAAGGGTAAAGTTATAAAATATACATTATGGAATAATAATGGCGTATATTTTCCTATAGTAGAGTATATTGTTAACGATATTAAATATAATCAAAGACTTAAGTATGGTTGGGTTATAAATAAGTCATCATCTTTTAATAAAATGAATACTGAAGTAGAAAGTGATGTTTTAGGGAAAAATTTAGTTATTAAAGGTAATACTCATATTTCTACTAATGTATTAAAAGAACATTTTCCCATAGGAACAGAATTAGATGTTTTTTATAATTTAGAGAATCCAGCTAAAAGTTATGTAATAAGATTTGTAAAAAATCCAGCAGTGAAAGTTTTATTTTTTATAGGATTATTCTTTATTATTTTAGCATTTATTGGGCTTCTTATTTTACCAAAATAGATATAATAATAATAGAAAAGAGGGGATTTGGTGAGTAATGAATTAAAAGTAGTAGAAAAAGTATTTGAAAATAAACAAATAAGAACAATTTGGAATAGTGATGAAGAAAAATTTTATATTAGTGTTGTTGATATAATTGAAGTATTAACTGATAGTACTGAACCTAGAAAATATTGGAATTGGTTAAAAAATAAATTATTAAAAGAAGAACATTTTGAAACGTCTAGTATTACTAGACAGTTGAAATTAATAGCTAAAGATGGAAAAAAACGTATGACTGATGTTGTAGATATTGAAGGAATGTTTAGACTTATTGAATCTATACCATCAAAAAAAGCCGAACCGATAAAACTTTGGTTAGCAAGACTTGGTAAAGAAAGAATAGATGAAGAATATGATCCAGAAATTACTATTAATCGTGCACTTGAAACATATAAAAGAAAAGGATTTTCTAATGAATGGATAAATCAAAGATTAAAATCTATTGATGCCAGAAAAGAATTCACTGATGAATTAAAAAATAAAGGAATAGAGAGCAGTAAAGATTTTGCAGCACTTACTAATATTTTAACTAAAATTTGGAGTGGATATTCTGTAAAAGAATATAAAGAAGTAAAGGATTTAAAGAAAGAAAACTTAAGAGATAATATGACTAATATGGAATTAGTACTGAATATGCTAGCTGAAGTTTCTTCTACAGAAATCTCTAAGAGTTCAAATAAGTTGGGATATGATAATGTTAAAAATTCTATAGTAAAAGGCGACAATGTTGCAAAAACCGCTAAAGAACAAATAGAAAAAGAAACCGGTAAAAAAATAATAAGTAGTTATAACAATAAAAATATTAAACAAATTGGTAATGATTAAAAGTAGTTTTATAAATATTCTTAACTTTTACAATTGTTGGTTGTTTAAATATACTTGCGTTATATAGAAATATTGATAATGGAGTGATGATAGTTATGTTAAAATTATATGAGCCTAAATTGGAAGATTATTGGTATGAAGAAAAAATTTTAAAAGATCCAAATACGATGAGTTATAATGCTGGTTATGAAGTTGTGTATTATGGTTATCATTATGATACTGGATGTATTGATTTTCCAAAAGATAAATGGAAGGAGAAATTTGGTAAAGAAAACCAATAAATCATAGAGGAGTTTTATGAAAAAAATATTTGAAAATGAAGAACTAGAAATTTATATGGATGGTAAAATAGAAAAATTATCTAATCCTATTGTTGAAAATACATTGGAAAAGTTGGAGTTATTTAGAAAAATTTTTAAAAAAGATAAATTAATTAAATCTAAAGTCATTATATTTGGTGATTTAGAAGAATTTAGGAAAAATGCATGTGAACAAAGAAAAGTTGAATCTATTCCCGATTATTCTAGAGGTTGGTTTAATGGAAATGAAAATGCCGGTTTTCTTTGTATGGAAAGTATTCCACTTTTTGGTACAAAAAAATATTATAGTTATATATCTAGCATAGCTCATGAAATTTTTCATAATTTGTATAAAAAATATTATTATGGTATTGATAGAATAACTTGGTTTGATGAAGGACTGGCTCAGTATCTCTCTGGTGAAGTTGCAAATTATAATGAAAATGATTGGAGTTCTCTTTTCAACTTTTACAAAAACAATAGTGTTTATTTAAATAATCTTAATGATAAAATAAATGGGGATATTAAAATTCCTGATGAAAGAATATTTAAAAGAAAAGGGGTATTTGAAGGATATGCAGCATCACTTTTAGTAATTAAATACTTAATAGATGTATATGGTGAAGAATACCTTTATGATTTAATGTTTGATAATCAAAGAATAAGGGAAGTTGGAGAAAGTATTTTAAATTTAATTGATGATTATTATAAAAATTTATATCATAAATCGAGAAATAAGTTATAATATATTTGGAGTGAGTTTATGAAAAGAAAATTTCTATTATTAATGTTAATTTTGAGTATTTCATTTACTTTAAATGTAAATGCTGCTAGTAATCCATATAGTTCTAAAGGACCTTATGGAGTTAATTGTACTTGGTATACATGGAAAAAAGCTTATGATAAAACAGGAGTTCAATTGCCTGGATGGGGAAATGCTAAAACATGGTATGATTCTGCTAAGAAAGCTGGGTATTCTGTTGGAAGTGAACCTAAAAAAAATTCCATTGTTGTTTGGAATATGACATCTTATGGTCATGTCGCTTTTGTAGAGCGTGTAAGCGGAGATAAAATATATGTATGGGATTCTGATCATGAATGTTTTGATGAAGAAACTCCGGAATATAAAGCTTGTATGGAAGCTTCAGTAGCTGAAGAAACAGATCGTGCTTGTAAGGCAAATGCTAAAAAAGCAGCCTGCGAATTTGGAAAAAATCAATATGATACAATTGGATATATTTATTTAGATGATGCACCAAAAAATGTAAGTACAGAAACAACAACAAAAGTAAAAACAACTACAACTAAGAAAATAACTACAACAGTTGCTAAATCTAATAATAATTTCTTAAGTAATATAATAGTAAGTAATGGAAATATTATTTTTGATAAAAATACTTTAGAATATAATCTTGCTTTAGAAAATGATGTTGATAAGATAAATATTGAAGCAACTGCTGAAGATAGTAATGCTAAAATTACTGGTGTAGGAGATTATAATCTAAGTGAAGGTAATAACGATATAAAATTAACAGTTACTTCAGAAAATGGAGAAGAGAAAGTTTATATTTTGCATATTTTAAGAAATGAAAAAAAAGAAGAAATTATAAATGATAATAAAGAAGAAAAAAAGAAAGATAATTTTGTTATATATATTATAATTTTTGGATTTATATTACTTTTAATAATAATCTTAATTATTGTAAAATCTTTAAAAAAGAAGAAAAGATAGTGTAACTTTTTGTAAATGACAATTATAAATATTAAAGTAGTATATAACTTTTGATATAATAATAAAGGTGGTAATATGTCAAAGTTATATTTTAGGTATGGAGCAATGAATTGTGGAAAAAGCACTGCTTTAATGCAAGTTGCATATAATTATGAAGCTAATAATAAAAAAGTATGTGTTATAAAATCAGTTATAGATACCAAAGGTGGTGATTCTTTAGAATCAAGAATTGGTTTAACAAGAAAAGTTGATTTATTATTACAAAATGGTGAATCTTTAGAAAAGTATTATGACATACTTAAAAATGTCGATTGTATACTTGTAGATGAGGCTCAATTTTTAGAAAAAGAAAGAGTAGATGAATTATTTTATATTACTAAAATGTTTAATGTTCCAGTTATTTGTTATGGATTAAGAACTGATTTTAGAAGTGAATTGTTTACTGGAAGTAAAAGACTTTTGGAACTTGCTGATGAGCTTGAGGAATTAATAACTATTTGTAGATGTGGTAAAAGAGCTAAATTTAATGGTAGATACGTAAATGATGAATTTACACTTGACGGAGAAACAGTAAAAATAGATGGTTCAGATGATGTTGTTAAATATGTCCCATTATGTGGAAAATGTTATTTAGAAGAAATAGAAAAGAGGAAAAATTAATTTCCTCTTTAACTTTATTTTAAAAGTAATTCTTTTATTTGTTTCTTTAATTCTTCATTTGACATTTTTACAGGTGCTTCTGGAGCATTAATTGTGCGTACACATTCACTAATAAACTGATTTTTTATTTCTTCAACTTGTTGTTCAGTGAATCTTTCTAAATACTCGTGACCTGCAATAAATAGTTCGTCAATGTTTTCTTCTCTCATTGCTTTTAAAATAGTTCTTTGACCTGATTTATTACAGCAATAAGTAGCAATATAAACAGTTAAAACATCATCCGCAGATTTAGATATTAAAGTCATATAGTCTTCATATTCTTGAAGTGTAAAAATACTTTTTTCATAATAACAAAAAGCATGAATTAAAACTTGTCTTTGCTCTATATCAGTATACTCATTCCAATTTTTTAATTCCATATATTTTATTCCTTTCGTGTGTTATTATTATATTGTATATATTTTATTTGTCAAGAGTAGAGGTGAGAATGCGTGTATACTGAAGATATTTTTACTAGACTTTCTAAGTCAAAATTTAGAAGTAGTTTTCATCTTTCAAAAAAAGATTTTGATTATATAAAAAGTAAAGGAATTGATAAAGTTAGAAGCCATGCAATAGATTTTATTATAAAAAGACTTGCACCAATGAATCCTATTAATGATGGTAAACAAACACCTATGCATGGACATCCAGTATTTGTTGCTCAACATGCAACAGCAACATGTTGTAGAACTTGTCTTTATAAATGGCATAAAATAAAAAATGATCATGATTTAACAAACGAAGAAATTGAATATGTAGTTAATTTAATAATGGATTATATAAATATAGAAATCAATAATGCTAAGGAGTAAAATATGGATTTTGAAAATATTGGAAAATTGATAAAAGAATTAAGAATAAAAAATAATATGACTCAAAAAGAATTTGCAGAAAAATATAATGTTACATTTCAAGCAGTTTCTAAATGGGAAAATGGTATAAATATTCCAGATGTTTCTTTACTTAAACAAATAAGTAGAGATTTTAATATTAGTTTAGATGAACTTTATGAAGGTAAAATAAAATCCAAATCCAATAAAAATAAATTAATAGTTATATTAATAACAATTATAATAACTATTAGTTTAATAATTTTTGTAATTTGTCATAAAAAAGATGATAATAAATTTAACTTTAAAACTTTATCTTCTACTTGTTCAAGTTTTACTATAAATGGAAATATTTCTTATAATAAAAGTCAATCTTCAATTTATATTACTAATATAAATTACTGTGGAGGAGATAATAATTTAAAATATAAAAAATTTAACTGTGTTCTTTATCATAAAGAAAAAAATGAAGACAGAATCATCAGTAGTTATGATTATGATGGAAAAGCAATTACTTTAGAAGAATTTTTAAAGAAAGTTACATTTATAAAATCGGATTTTAATAATAAATGTAATGATTATAATAATCATAGTTTGTATTTAAAGATAGAAGTATTTTTAGATGATAATACTTCAACTTTATATAAAGTACCACTTGAATTAAATAAATGTGATAAGTAATTCTATTTATGGTCTAGTTAATTCAACTTTAAAGTTATTATAAATTTCTATTTTTAGTAGTAATATTTTTTCTAGAAAGGAAGGATATTATGAAAAAGAAAATTTTATGGGGATGTGTATCTTTAGTTTTAATTGTTGTTGGAATAGTTATTGGTTATTTAATTAATACTACTAATAATAATAATCTTCAAAAGTTACCTAAACCAGAAGTGACTGGAGGAGAAAGAGGTAAACTTGGAATAGATAAAAATATTAATGAAGAAACTATTGATAATTATCTAAATAGAAGTGATTCAGTTTATTATGATGTTAGAATGCTTAAAGATGATGCTAATTGGGAAAGTATTAATGGAGATTCATATTTAAGTGGATTTGTTAATGGATTTGAAGTTTTTCCTTATCCATTTATAGCTAATGATAGTATAAGTTCAGAACTAGAAAGTATTGTTGGTAAAGGCTATAATGGGCCATCTCTTTTTAATAACGAAGATGGTAAATATGTTGCTAACTATAAAGAGTCATTAGAAATACTAGAATTCTTATTTCCAAAAGATAAAAATATTTTCTTGATGTGTGGTGGCGGTGGATATGCTGGCCAAACAAAGAATTTGCTTGTTTCTCTTGGATGGGATGAAAATAAAATTTATGATGTTGGTGGATATTGGTATTATAATGGGAAAAATAATATAAATGTAAAAACTTCTAGAAATGAAAAAACAGTATATGATTTCTGGAAAGTAAAATACCATTCAATAGATTTTAAAAGTTTAACAAAGGAATAAAAATGAAAAAGTTTGTTATTTTAATTATAATTTTATCAATTTTTATTGTAGGTTGTTCAGAAAAAAAGTTTTATTTAAGTGGTGAGTATTATAAAAGTGATGTACTTGAAATAAATGACAATGATCTTGATAATTTAATTAATAATAAAAAGAGTTTTATTTTATTTGTATATAATCCCTTTTGTAACTTTAAAGTATCTTGTGAAGAGGTATTCGTTAATACTTTAAAGAATGAAAATATAACTTTACTAAAAATACCATTTAATAGTTTTAAATTATCAAGACTTTATAAAAAGGTAAAATATGGACCATCAATTTTGATTATTAATAATGGTAAATTAGTTAAATACTTAGATGCATCTGATGATAATGATTATGATATTTATCAAGATGAAGATAAGTTTAAAGAGTGGTTATCGCTTTACATTTATTTAAGTAAAAAGGACTAATAAATAAAAATCCTTATGGTATAATAATACAAGAAGGATGGTGTATATGGAAAAAACAAAAGTTTATTTTACAAGTAAAATTACTCCAGAATCTTTAGTTGAAATTTATAAATCTTTAGGAGTAACTTTAAATGGCAATGTTGCAGTTAAACTTCATTCTGGTGAAGATGGAAATCAAAACTATGTTAAGCCAGAATTTGTAAAAGACATTATTAACTATGTTAATGGTACTGTAGTTGAATGTAATACTGCCTATAATGGTGCTAGAAATGAAACTTCAAAGCATAAAGAATTAATGGAAAAACATGGATGGAATAAATATTTTAACGTAGACATTATGGATAGCGATGGATATGTTGAATTACCAATAGAAAATGGAAAAGTAATAAAGAAAAATTATGTAGGAAAGTCTTTAAATAATTATGATTCTATGTTAGTGTTATCACATTTTAAAGGGCATCCAATGGGTGGATATGGTGGTGCTTTAAAACAACTTTCAATTGGAGTTGCTTCTAGTGAAGGAAAATCTTATATTCATTCAGCTGGAAAGATAATGGATCAGAATAAACTATGGGATAATATTCCAGAACAAGATTTATTTTTAGAAAGTATGGCAGATGCTGCAAGTTCAGTTCATAATCACTTTAAAGATAATATTGCTTATATTAATATGATGGTAAATATGAGCGTTGATTGTGATTGTTGTGCAAAAGCAGAAGATCCTTGTATGAAAGATATTGGAATTTTTGCTTCCCTTGATCCAATTGCTATTGATCAAGCTTGTATAGATTTAGTAATGAAATCAAATGATCCTGGTAGAGATCATTTACTTGAAAGAATTAATTCTAGACATGGAATTCATACTATAGAGGCTGCAAGTGAACTTGGTTTTGGTTCTAGAGAATATGAATTAATTAATATAGATTAAGGCATTTTTGCCTTTTTTTTATTTTGTCTTTATTGTATAATTATCTATAGAATAGGTGAGTGCGGATATGAAGAAAAAAATAATTTTTGGAGTAATTATGTTTGTATTAGGAGTAACAGCATCTTATGGAGCTGATTTAATATTGGGTGAAGAGGTTAGTTTTAGTAATGGTACATCTAACTTAAAAGCAAATAATGTACAAGATGCAATAGAAGAAATATATAATAAAACAATAGACAATTCATCATGTAAAAATGTAAGTGCACCAAAATTAGGTGAAAGCTTAGTTCCAGTAACAATAGAAAATGATGGAACAGTAAAATATGCAGATACATCAAAAAACTGGTATAACTATTGTGATAAAATATGGGCAAATGCAGTAATACTTGAAGATGGTGCAAGTTATAATGTTGGAGATACAATAAGTGAATCTGATATACAATCATATTTTGTCTGGATACCAAAATATAAATATAAATTATGGAATACAGGAACTTCTAGCAAAGGAGTACATGAGATAGAAATAGTGTTTGATGAAACAAATACAACGGATATAGAAGGAGTATCATGTAAAACACCAATGATAAGTGGGGAAAGTGGAAACTGTAATAATGGAGAATATATGACACATCCAGCATTTATAAGTATGAATACAAATGGATTTTGGGTAGGAAAGTTTGAAACAGGTTATAAAAGAGCAACAAGTGCGTCCGCAGCTCAAGTAAATGCAAATGATACAAGTAAAGTTATAATAAAACCAAATGTATATAGTTGGAGAAACATAAGTGTTTATAATGCGTTCCTAAATTCATATAATTATCAAAGAAATTTAGATTCACATTTGATGAAAAATACAGAATGGGGAGCAGTTGCATATCTTTCACATTCGTTATATGGGAAAGGGTTAGAAATAAATATCAATAATAATTCAAGTTTCAAGACTGGATATTCAGCATTACCTTCAACGAATCAACAAATATATCCAGGAACAAGTGGAGATGGAGCAACATACAACTCTTCATACAATACAGATATTGGATATCTTGCAAGTACAAGTGGAAATATAAGTGGTGTTTATGATATGAGTGGTGGAGCTTGGGAATATGTATCTTCATATATAAGCGGAAAGTTAGGATCTAGTGGATTTAGTACAACAAATTTAGCAAATTATGATAGTAAGTATTTTGATGTTTATAATGTATCATCAGCAATTAGTACTTACCAATATAGAATTTTAGGAGATGCCACAGGAGAGATGGGACCATTTAAACAATACTTAGACGGAGACAATAACTCAAGATGGCATTCCAGTTGGTATGGCGACCATTCGGACTTTGTGGACTCTTCTTTCCCTTGGTTCAATCGAGGCGGGCATTACCCTATTGGCGTGCTTGCGGGGGCTTTCGTTTTCTCTAGGTACACTGGATGGACTAACAGCAACGGTGGTTTCCGCCTAGTTCTAACTCCTTAAGATATACAATTGTATATCTTTTTTTTGTCAAATAATATAAATATGTGCATATACTATTGACAGTTGAATAGTTATTCAACTATAATTAATTCAGTTGAACGATTATTCAACTATGGAGGAAATATGAAAGACATTGAAATATGTGATTGCAATGTTATACATGAAGCAATTGTTAATCAAACAAAAGAAAAAATGCTTGATAATGATTTTATAAATGAAATATCTTTATTTTTTAAAATATTAGGAGATAATACAAGAGTTAAAATTTTATTTGCCTTAGATAATAACGAAATGTGTGTTTGTGATATAGCAAATGTTTTAAACATGACTAAATCATCTATATCACATCAATTAAGTTTCTTAAAACAAAATAACATTGTTAAATGTAATAGGGTTGGTAAAGAAGTTTATTATTCTTTAGATGATGAACATGTTAAAGAAGTATTTGAAGTTGCCATTTCACATATCAAACATAGAAAGGATAATTTATGAAAAAATATAGATATAATATAAATAATCTTGACTGTGCTAACTGTGCTAGAGAAATAGAAGAACATATGAATTCTTTAGATGACTTTAATAATGTTGTCGTTAATTTTAGTACTTCAAAAGTTAGCTTTGAAAGTGATAAAAATTATAGCCTTAATGAGCTAAATAAGATTATTACTTCTGTAGAACCTGATGCATATTTAAGTGAAAATGAAGAAACAGAAAAAAGTGATTTTCATCTTAGTTTGCTTATTGTTGCTGTGTTAACAAGCGTTATTACTTATACATCTAATATGCCAGATATTATAAAAACTATTTTATATATTATATGTTATATAATGCTTTTATATAAAACTACAATAAATGCCATTAATCTTTTGTTTAAAAGTCATACATTAAATGAAAATGCTTTAATAACAATTTCTTGTTTAGGTGCATTTTTTATTGGTGATGTTTTAGAAGGTGTTATGGTTATAGCACTTTATACAGTTGGTAAAATTTTAGAAACAAAAGCTATAAATAATTCTAGAAAGTCTATTAAAGATTTGATAAATATTAAACAAAATTATGCTAATCTACTTAAAGATGATGAAATAGTTAAAGTTGATGTAGAAAATATTAAAATTGATGATTTAATGGTTGTTAAAGTGGGAGAAAAAATACCGGTGGATGGAGTAGTTGTAGATGGAAAAAGTTTTTTAGATACATCTTCACTTACAGGTGAATCAGAATCATTATTAGTAAAACAAGGAGATAAAGTTTTATCTGGTTCTATTAATGAAAATGATGTTTTAACTATTAAAGCAACAAATGTTTATTCAACTTCAACAGTGTTTAAAATTCTTGAACTTCTTGAAAGCGCAACTGATAAAAAAACTAAAACTGAAACAGTAGTAGCAAAAATAAGTAAAATTTATACACCAATTATTTTAATATTAGCTGTTCTTTTAGTAATGTTTTTACCACTTATAGGAATAGAATTTTATGATGCTCTTTATAGAGGACTTACATTCTTAGTAATATCATGTCCTTGTGCAATAGCCATATCTGTTCCTTTATCTTATTTTACTGGAATAGGTTTATCTAGTAAAAATGGTATTTTAATAAAGGGTAGTAATTATTTAGATAATTTAAGTAATGCTAAAAATATTATATTTGATAAAACAGGAACAATTACTGATGGAACTTTTAAAGTAACTGAAATAGATATTAAAGATAATAATTATACTTTAAAAAGTGTTACTGATATTTTAGTTTTAGGTGAAAGTTTTTCAACACATCCAATTGCTAAATCTATTTTAAAATTAAATCACGGTAAAGTTGATAAAAAGAAAGTACTTAATTATAAAGAAAAAAGTGGGGCAGGAATAGAATTTGATTATGAAGGTAAACATGTATCAATTGGTAATAAAAAATTATGTGGTTGCTCTTATATTTCAACACTACATTTAAATATAGATGGTAAACATATTGCATCAATAAAAATAGATGATGGTATTAAAGATAATGCCGGTGAAGTTATCAAATATTTAAATAAAAAAAACATAAATACTTATATGTTTACTGGAGATAAACGTGAAGTTGCTACATTTATTGGAAAAAGTGTAGGGATTAAAAATATTGAATCAGAATTATTACCTACAGATAAATTTCATATGTATGAAAATGTATCAAAAAGTGGTATAACAATTTTTGTTGGAGATGGAATAAACGATGCTCCAGTTTTAAGAAGAGCAGATATTGGTATTTCTATGGGAAGTCTTGGATCTGATGCTGCTATTGAAGCTAGTGATATAGTTTTAATAAGTGACGATTTAAGTAAGATTAAATCAGCTATTGAAATATCAAAATATACAAAGAAAATAATAAAAGAAAATTTAATATTCGCGTGCTTAGTTAAAGCAATAATTCTTTTATTAAGTGTTCTTGGGTTAGCAAATATGTGGTTAGCTGTATTTGCTGATACAGGAGTTACATTACTTACAATTTTAAATACTCTTAGAATAATGAAGAAAAAATACTAATTTAAGTATTTTTTTTGGTAATATAATAGGTGTAGTAATTTAAAAGGAAGTGTTGTTATGCGCATTATAAGTTTTGGTAATCTTTACTGTGATTATTATATTAAAGATGGAAGTAATATATTTGTAAGTGGTGGAAAAAGCAATGCAAATATTTTAGCTAACTTAAGTAAATATTTTAAATGTGCATTTTATGGAATTAAAGGAAATGATCAAGAAGGAGAAATTTCTTTAAAAAGTTTAGAAGAAATGAATATAGAAACAAGTATTAGAACTATTAAAGAGGAAACTAAAACTCGATTTATAAATGGTAATAATTTTTCTAATATATGTCCTTATTGTAAAAAAGAATATGGTTATGTTGGTAATAAAATGTCTTTAAATGATTTAGATGGACATATAGAAGAAGATGATTATTTTGTTATAGATAATTTAGATGATTTTACAATAAATGTTTTAAATAAATATTCTAATGAAGCATTTTTAAATTTAGAAGAAATTGATGATATAGAAACGTTTGGTTTTAAAGAACTTAGTGATATTTTAAATAAAAGATTTAATATAATTTGTTTAAATGAAGAAGTATATTATTATCTTAAAGATAAATTTTTAATAGATTCATATGATTTATATGATAGTTTTGAACCTAAAATTCTAATCATTAATAGGTCTTTACGTGGATGTGATATTATCTATGATAATAATTTTATAAAAAAGACAATTGAAGAAAAAATAAAATATGTTGATTTAAATGGAATAGGTGATGCTTTCTTTTCAGAATTTGTAAGAACTTTTATAGAAGAAAAAGAAACTACAGAAAAAATGATTAGTAAGGCTTTTATCAGAGCTTTAACAAGTATAAGTGTGTGTGCTAAACATTTAGGTACTAGAGGACATTTAATTAAACCTTATAAAATAAAAAGTTATAATAAATGCATTTGTAAAGATATTGTTATAGATAAATAAATAAACTTATTGTATAATATTAATACTTGGTGATGTATATGATAGATTTGTTTAAATTAATTAATAAGAAAACAACATTTATGACAATATTTTTGAAAAGTTGTATTTATTTATGTTGGTACTTTTTTGCAATAGTTTTTTCGATATTTATATATGACTATTTAACTGATACTAAAATATTTTTAGTGCTTCTTTTTATAGGAATTATATATATATTTAGAAACATGCTAAAATATTTACATAATAAAGATGCTAATCAAGCACATTATAATGTAAAACATGAAATTGAAATGTATTATTTTAAAAAGATACAAAGTAGTAAAGCATATTATAATGACTCAATATTAAAAAAATTAGATAAAGAAATACTTAATTTTTCTTATTTATTTACTAAGATAATATTTGATTTAGGAGAAGTTATTATTCCTTTTATTCTTGGTATGATAATTTTATATACCAAATTATTTGAAGTTAATTTTATTATGTCTTTAATAAGTTTAATTTATATAAATTTATTACTTGTATTAAAGTATAAAAAAACAGATTTAAAATCTGGCGTTAATTATAATGATTTATTAAATGATTTTATATTTAAATTTGATACAATTAGAAAATTAAAAGTATTTGATTATTGTGTTAATAAGTTAGATGAAAACGAAGAAAATGACATAGTTATATTAAAAAAAGAAGCTGAAGATAATGATATTAAATTTTCAAATGGAATAATAATTTATTTTCTATTTATGTTACTAATTATATTTTTCTCAATTAAGAATAATGTAACTAAAGTTGGTTTATTAATTTTTGTTATAGTAATAATGATAAAATTACAAAATGTATTATATGATTTACCTAATACAATAAAAAGAATAATAAGTCTTAAATCAAGAAAAACGCATCTTGATAATATGTATGGAGAAAAGATATCTTTAAAAAGTGTTAAAAATTTTAAAGTTGTTACTTTAAATGAAGTAAAGGTTAATTATAAAGATACAAATACTTGTATAAGTATTCCATCGTTTGAACTTATAAAAGGTGACACGATTGGTATATTAGGAAAATCTGGTCAAGGTAAATCAACTGTATTAAATATTTTAAGTGGTTTATCAAATATTAATGAAGGAAAAATATTAATTGATGGTGAAGAAAAGAGATATCCAATTGATGTCGTATATTTATCAACAAGCGTAAAAATGTTTTCTTTATCACTTCGCGATAATTTAACTTTAGGTAAAAAAATAGATGATAAAAAGGTAATTGAATTAATAAATGAAATTGGTCTTGAAGAATGGTTTAATAGTCTTGATAATGGACTTGAAACGATTATTAATGATGTAAGTGATACTGTACTTAGAAGATTAAATATTATAAGAGCAATTATTATGGATAAAGAAGTTTATTTGTTTGACGAGATTACTAGCGGATTAAATTTAGATAGTGAAAAGAAAGTTGTTTCTATGATAAAAAAATATTTTAAAGATAAAACGTTTATTATTATTTCTGATAGACCTATTCTTAATAATATTTGTGGAAAACATTATTTTATTAAAAATCATACATTATTAGAGAAAGAATCGTTGTTATAGATTCTTTCTTATTATTTTCATAAACGTTTGATAAAATGAAAATTGTGCATATTATATGTAAGTAGGGAAGGAAATTTATATGAAAGATATATTAAAAAAATATACTGGTAAAATAATTTTAGTCGTGCTTTTACTTTTAGTTCAAGCCTATTGTGATCTTGCTTTACCAGATTATACATCAAAGATAATTAATGTTGGAATTCAACAAAAGGGAATATCTTCTGAAGTAACTGATGTTTTAACTGATAAAACATTTGATAATTTATCTGCTTTAGATAACAAATTAAAAGGTTACTATGAAAAAGTGGATAAAACTGATAAGAATATAAAAAAATATCCATATTTAAAAGATGGAGATGTTTATAAGTTAATTGATTCAGTAAGTGAAGATGGTAAAAGTGAAATAGTAGATGCTACTGTTATTTACTCATTCTTAATAAGTAATGAGCAAATTAAAAAGAGTGGGATAGATATAAATCCAACTACTATAGAATATTATACAAAAAGTGATACTTTAAATATAAAAGAATATTTGGATAAGTTTAAAGATATTGATGATTCAATGAAAAAACAATATTCTATTAATTTTATTTCTAGTGAATATAAAAGTCTTGGTATTGACTTAGAAAACTTGCAAATGAAATATCTATTTAAAACTGGTACAATGATGGTTTTACTTTCACTTTTCATAATGGTAGTTATAATATTAACGACATATCTTTCAGGAAAAATTGCCGCAATGTTTGCATTTGATTTAAGAGAAAAAGTTGTTAGAAAAATAATGAGCTTTTCAAAAAGTGAATTTAATGAATTTGAAACTAGTAGTTTAATAACTAGATCTACAAATGATATAACTCAAATACAAAATATGTTTACAATGGTTCTTAGAATGGTATTATATGCACCAATAATTGGAATTGGAGCTTTAACAAAAATAATATCAATTAATATGGTTTGGATTTTAGGTATATCTATTGGAGCTATATGTTTACTAATGATTATACTTATGTTATTTGGTCTTCCAAAATTTAAAATTATTCAAAGTTTAATTGATAAATTAAATTTAATAGTAAGAGAAACATTAAATGGATTACCTGTAATAAGAGCTTTTGCAAATGAAAAGAAAGAAATAGATAAGTTTGATAAAGCAAATACAGATTTAAAGAAAGTCAACTTATTTACTCAAAGGTTAATGTCATTAATGTCCCCATTAATGATGCTAATAATGAATGGTACAATTATTCTTATTTATTTTGTAGGAGCAAAACATATTGATACTGGGACAATGCAAGTTGGAACATTAACTGCTTTAATTAGTTATACAATGCAAGTTATTATGTCATTCTTGATGTTAAGTATGTTATCTATAATGGCTCCAAGAGCAATAATATCTATTAATAGAATTAAAGAAGTATTAAATAAAGAAAATAGTATTGAAGAAAGTAAAAATCCAGTTAAGTTAGATTCTAGTAGAAATGGTGAATTAGAGTTTAAAAATGTTTCATTTAAATATCCAGATGGAGATGAATATGTTTTAGAAGATGTTAATTTTAAAATAAATAAAGGTGAAACACTTGCAATAATTGGATCAACTGGTTCAGGAAAGAGTACAATTGTTAAATTAATTGATAGATTCTTTGATGTAACAAGTGGAGAAATACTTTTAAATGGAACGAATATTAAAGATTTAAGTTTTGAAGATTTAAGAAGTGAAATTGGTTTAGTACCTCAAAAAGGAATGCTATTTAGTGGAACAGTTGAATCTAATCTTAAATTTGGAAATGATTCATTAACTGAAGAAGAGATGATTAATGCATTAAAAGTTTCTGAAGCTTATGAATTTGTTATGAATAAAGAAGAAAAACTTTTGTATCCAATTAATCAAGGTGGAACTAATGTATCTGGAGGTCAAAGACAAAGATTATGTATTGCAAGGGCTGTTGCTATGAATCCAAATATTTACGTATTTGATGATTCTTTTTCAGCACTTGATTATAAAACAGATGCTAAAGTAAGAAAAAATTTAAATGAAAATTGTAAAAATTCAACAAAAGTAATTATTGCTCAAAGAGTAGCAACAGTTATGAATGCTGATAAGATTTTAGTTTTAGATGAAGGTAAAGTTGTTGGCTTAGGAACTCATAAAGAACTTTATAAAAATTGTAAAGTATATAAAGAAATTGCTTTATCTCAATTAAGTGAGGAGGAACTTGCATGAAAGGAAAAGGACATGGACCAAATCAAGAGGTAGAACGCGCAAAAGATTTTAAAGGGACATTAAAAAAATTATTTAATTCCTTAGGTATGTATAAAATACCTATATTAATTGTTTTCTTATTCGCAGCTGCTTCAACTATTTTTGCAATAATTGGACCTAAAGTTTTAGGAAATGCAACTAATGAAATATTTAATGGTATTGTTTCTAAAATAAGTGGTGGAAGTGGAATTGATTTTTCAAAAGTAAATGGTATTTTACTTACTTGTTTAATTCTTTATATTGTAAGTGCTATTTGTAATTATATTCAATCATTTATAATGTCAACAGTTACTCAAAAATATACTTATAAATTAAGAGGTGATTTAGATAAGAAAATTCATAGATTGCCTTTTAAATATTTTGACTCTAAAACTAATGGCGAAGTATTAAGTGTTATTACAAATGATGTTGATACATTACAAGTTAGTTTTAATCAAGCAATAACTCAAGCAATAACTTCTTTAACAACTGTTATTGGTATAGTTATTATGATGCTTTCTATAAATGTTAGTATGACTTTATGTGTACTTATACTTATTCCAATAAGTTTAGTATTTATGTCTTCAATCATTAAAAAAAGTCAAAGACACTTTAAAAATAATCAAGAGTATTTAGGACACGTAAATGGTAACATTGAAGAAATGTATTCAGGTCATGATATTGTTACATCATTTAACGCGACTGAAAAATATGTGAGTGTGTTTAATGAAAATAATAAGAAGCTTTATGAAGCAGGATGGAAGAGTCAATTCTTATCTGGACTTATGCATCCAATTATGCAATTTATTGGTAATTTAGGATATGTATGTGTTGCTATTTTAGGTGGATATTTATGTATTAAAGGTAAAATAAATGTAGGTAATATTCAATCATTTATATCTTATACTAAAAACTTTACTCAACCTTTAACAAGTCTTGCTCAAGTATTAAATCAAATTCAATCAATGATTGCATCATCTGAAAGAATATTTGAATTCTTAGAAAGTGATGAAGAAACTTTTGGAGAAAAAGAATTAGATCATGAAGTTCTTGGTAATGTTAAATTTGATCATGTAAGTTTTGGCTATGATGAAAATAAAACAATTATTAAAGACTTTAGTTTAAATGTTCATGCTGGAGAAAAAGTTGCTATAGTTGGACCAACTGGTGCAGGTAAAACAACTTTGGTAAAATTGTTAATGAACTTTTATAAAGTTAATTCTGGTGAAATAACAGTTGACGGAATGAACATTAATGATTATAAAATAGATGAATTAAGAAAAAACTTTGGTATGGTCTTACAAGATACATGGTTATATAGTGGAACTATAATGGAGAACTTAAAATATGGTAAATTAGATGCCAGTGATGAAGAAGTATATAAAGCTTGTAAGATAGCAAATGTTGATCATTTTATAAGAACTTTACCAGATGGATATAATATGCAAATAGATGAAGAAAACGCAAATATTAGTCAAGGTCAAAAACAATTACTTACTATAGCAAGAGCAGTACTTGCTAATTCAAAAATTCTAATTCTTGATGAAGCAACTTCATCAGTAGATACTAGAACTGAAGAATTAATTCAAGATGCAATGGATAATCTTATGGAAGGAAGAACAAGTTTCATCATTGCTCATAGATTATCTACAATTAAAAATGCAGATACTATTTTGGTAATTGATAATGGTGAAGTAGTAGAAATGGGTAACCATAAAGAATTATTAGAAAAAAATGGTTTTTATGCAAAACTATATAATAGTCAATTTGAAGTATAGGAATATACTTCTTTTTTCATGAAAAAAAGACACTTATGTGTCTAAAGTAATTCAAGTGCCATCATAGCAATAAAACCTATTAATGTTACAATACCTATCATATTTTTATTATCATCGTTCATACATTCTGGTACTAATTCTTCTATTATTACAAATAACATTGCACCAGAAGCAAAAGCAAGTAGGATAGGGAGTATAACTTTTATTTTTAAAACAAGTATAACACCAAGAATAGCTGATAATGGTTCAACAATGCCTGAGAGTGAGCCAATTATAAATGCTTTTTTTCTACTTAAGCCTTCTTTTCTTAAAGGTATTGATATTGCTGCTCCTTCAGGAATATTTTGCATACCAATTCCTATTGCAAGTGATATAGCTGCTATTAAAGTAGCCCCTTCGATATTGTAAATAATTGATCCAAAAGCAACACCAATAGCAAGTCCTTCTGGTATATTGTGTAAAACTATAGAAGTTACTAAAAGTAGAATTCTTCTAAAATTATTTTCTTCATTATCTATAAATTTTGACGAAATTTTATCTCCAATAATTAGTAAAAATGATCCACAAAGTAGGCCGATTGAAACCACCAAAATCACATTCATATTTAAATTTTTTGCTTGTTCTATTGCTGGAAGTAATAGTGAAAATATGGCAGCTGACAACATTATTCCTGCAGATGCACCTAATAAATAATTCATAACTTTATTGTTGATTTTTTTAAATAAAAAAACAAATGAAGAACCAATAGTAGTTAGAGTAAAAGTCATAGTAGATGCTATTATTGCTTGAATAAGCGGTGATAAATTACAAAAAAAATTAATCATATCATATCTCCTCAAGATATTCTATGATTAATAATTTAATGTGTTAATTATTTTTTTATTTCCATTATAACTGGTAGAATCATTGGTCTTCTTCCAGTTCTTTCGTTAATAAACATATTAAGTTCAAGTATTACTTGATTTTTTATATCTATTACATTATATTTTCCACTTAAAGATTTATTAACTATTTCACTTACTTTATTTTCAATTTCTCTTATTAAAGAAGCATTTTCATTTACTAAAACAAATCCTCTAGTAGTTATATTTGGTTTTATAAGTAAGGTTTGTTTGTTAACATCAATATTTAATATAGCTATCAAAACACCATCTTTACTCATAAGTTTTCTATCTTTTATTACAACTGAGCCAATGTCTCCAATACGAGAACCATCAACGTATACATCTCCAGCGGTAATTCTTCTTCCTCTTCGGCATCCATTTTTATCCATTAAAACAACATCACCATTTTTACAAATAAAGATATTATTTTCTGGAACATCGCAGGAAACAGCTAAATCTTTATGAGCTTTTAACATATGATATTCTCCATGAATTGGCATTAAATATTCTGGTTTAATAAGTCTTAGCATCCATTTTAATTCTTCAGCTTTAGCATGACCAGATGTGTGAATATCTGATACATCAGAATTTGTATAAACTTTAACACCTTTTAAATAAAGTTTATTAATAATTCTATTAATGCTTTGTGAGTTACCTGGAATTGGGTTAGAAGAGAATACAATTATATCATCTGGCATTAGTTGAACTTGTTTATGAGTTCCGTTAGCTATTCTTGATAAAGCTGCTAGAGGTTCACCTTGAGAACCTGTACATAAAATACAAATTTCGTTTTTCTTTAAATCTTTTGCCTGATTAGCATCAATAAAAATTGTTGGATCTTTTATAAGATTGTTTTTTATTGCTATTTCTTTAGCTGATTCCATACTTCTTCCGAAAGTAATGATTTTTCTATTATTTTCACGACAAGTTTCAACAATATGTTTAATTCTATAAATATTTGATGCAAATGTAGCAAGTATAATTCTATTTGTACTTGAATTTGCAAATATATCACCTAGAGCTTCATCAACTATTGCTTCACTTGCTGAAAATCCTGGAGATAAAGCATTTGTACTTTCTGAAAGTAAAAGTTTAACTCCATGACTTCCTAAAGATGCCATTTTGTGAATATCGGCCATTGGACCAATTGGTGTTAAATCAAATTTAAAGTCACCAGTATGAATAATATCTCCATTTGGTGTATGAACAACTATTGCAAATGAATCTGGGATTGAGTGTGTTGTTGTAATGAATTCAACACTTAAATTTTTAAACTTGATAACTGTGTCTTTATTATAAACTTCTAAATTATCATATTTCATATTTTTGTCATCAAGTTTTTTTCTGATTAAATCACTTGCAATTTGTGATGCATAAATCTTTGGTATATTAACGTTTTGAAGTAAAAAAGTAATTCCACCTATATGATCTTCATGACCATGAGTAATTATTAAAGCTTTTATTTTATCTTCATTTTGTTTTAAGTAAGTCACATCTTGAATAACATAATCTATACCTAATAAATCATCTTCTGGAAACATGACTCCAGCATCAATTATTATAATTTCTTTTCCATGTTCTATAACATACATGTTTTTTCCAACTTCGCCTAAACCGCCTAAAGCGAAAACAGACGTAGTTGTATCTGTTTCTTTCATTTTTTATCCTCCTAAAAAAAGTTTATAATAAAGCTCTCAGATAAGTAAGATTATACTATAAATTTATTAAAAAGTCTATTGTACATAAAAATTTTACATAAATTTGAATAAAAAAGAAGTAATTTGAATCTTAATAGCAATATATATGTTTAGAAGGAGGAGAAATGAAGAAAATTATATTGTATGTTTTAATTTTAATTATACTTTTTATGCCAACTTATGTTAAATCTTTAACTATTTATGGTGATTATGAAAAATATAAGATGGGAGTTGATGAATTTTTACCAGAAAGTGATACGTTAAAGCGAGAAGAAA
Source organism: uncultured Bacilli bacterium (assembly GCA_934095845.1). Lineage (GTDB taxonomy): Bacteria > Bacillota_I > Bacilli_A > RF39 > UBA660 > CAG-582. The sequence continues at coordinate 106,625 of CAKOKS010000001.1, forward strand.
TTACTTTATATAATACTTATGAAATAGAAAATAATGATTTGGGATATTTAGAAGAATGTAATAAGTATGATGAAAATGATTATTTAGAAGAAACACTATATAGCAAAGATAAACTTAATGATTCTTATGGCTATCAACCAATTCTTACTAATGGTAAAAGACTACAAATGATTTCTTTATATGATTTTAAAGATGTAAACATTAAAGAAATTAATATTTATTATAAAGGAGAGTTAATTGAATATTACTTTTTGAAAAATAAAGACAAATTTAAAATCTTAAATGATCATGATCTAAATACAAATTTAATTTTGTCAGGGAATATGGAGATTACTATATATTTTAGTGATAATAACTTAAATCCATTGGAATTAAGTGTTGAAGTAATTGGTGATGAAATAAATGTGTCAAGTTACTTTACCTTTTATGATGGAAATACTTTTTTTGCTAAGACTAAGGGTAATTATATTTATTTTGTAGATAATGATGAATATGAAAACTTAAAGGAAAAGTATGGAGCTTATAACATTCAAAATACAGTTAGTAGTTATACTAATGTAAAAAATTATTATAAAAAAAATATTCGTAAGTATCATTGTTACAAAGAAGAAAAGGTTAAAACAAATGAATATGTTTTAGATGGAGAAAATTTAATTAAAGATGATTTTATTAAAAAATATAATTATTATATACGTTCCAAAAATATAATTGAAGATAATGTTGAAGAAATTAAAAATATAGTTTCAGAAAATAATGATATTGTTAAAAGTGAAAATCCAAAAACAAATGAAACTAAGATAAAAAGTAAAACATCTATAAAAAAAGAAAAAAAACTTTCAAATATAGATAATGATGAAATAGAAGATGATCAAAGTACTCAAGAAGAAATAGTAAAAGTTGAGCCTTTAGTAAATAAAGTTAAGGTTAATCCAAATAAAAAATTTAAATTTAGATATTTGTTTTTAATTATAATTTTATTCTTTATTTTACACATTTTATTACATTGTTTACATAGAAAAAAGTAAGATAGTAGGCCTTTTTGTCGAATCTCTTTTTTAGAATATTTATTTAAGATATAACAAAGGTGGGTGATAAAATGTTAAAGATTAATTTGGAGTATAGAAAGGGAATATTATTTGTAAGATTAAAAGGAAATTTAAACAAGAATACAGCTCAAAAATTTATGGATTACACTTTACCAATTATTGAAGATTATGGAATTAAGTATATGGTATACAATTTAGATGGACTTATGTCAATAGACTCAATTGGAGAAAATGCACTTTTAAGTGGAGGACAAAGTGTTAAAGAAAATGATGGAAGAGTTTTATTAATAAATAATCGAGTAAATACATGTTTAAGATTTGATAAAATAACTGATGAATTAGTAGCTTTGGATCTTTTAAAAGTATAGTGTTAGATTTAATAAGTGAAAATGAATGGTTAATTTATAGTATTGCTAAAAAGTTTTATAATGTAGAAAGAGAAGACCTTTATCAAGCTGGTTGTTTGGGACTAATAAAAGCAAATAATAATTATAAAGAGGAGTTTGGACCTTTTTCAAGTTATGCTTATAAATACATATTTGGGGAAATGTATGAATTATCAGTTAAATGTCGAAATATTAAATTAAATAAGTATTATTTGAAACTATATAAACTAATAATAAAAGCTCATAGTTATTTAACACAGGTTTTAAGTAAAGAACCTACATTTGAAGAAATAAGTGAATATATTGGGTATCCATCTTCTGAAATTGAGTATGTAAGTATATTATGTGAGGATATGTTTAGTTTGGATGATGAATATCAAAATATACAAGTAGGTGTTAATTCTATAAATGATGATGATTTACTTTTATCCGAATCAATAGAATCTTTAGACCCAATATCATCTTTAGTAATTAAATATCGTTTTAAAGAAGATATGACACAAAGTGAAGTTGCTCAAAAACTTGGAATGTCCCAGGTAAAAGTGTCAAGAATTGAAAGTAAAAGTAAAAAACAAATTCTTGAATATATTTCTTAAAAAATCTCCATAATATAAATGGAGGTTTTTATATGGATTATAAAAAATTAGTTGATTCTTTAACTCCTAAAGAAAATAAGTTAAAAAATATATTATATGCATTTATTTCTGGTGGAGTTATTGGAAGTATTTCAGAGATTCTTGTTAAGTGTTTTCAAGTAGAAAATATGTTAGTTATTTGGATTGTCATTGCTTCAATTTTAACTGGTGCTCATGTGTTTGATAACATTGTTGAAAAATTTAAAATGGGTGTAATTATTCCAATTACTGGTTTTTCACATTCAGTTACTGCTAGTGAATTAGAATATAAAAGTGAAGGATTAATAACTGGTATTGGTTCTAATTATTTTAAGTTAGCTGGAAGTGTAATACTTTATGGAATATTATCAGCAAGTATTCTTGCTTTATTGAAAGGACTAATATGGTTACTATAAAATATAATAATGTGTTTATAAATAATTGGTTTTCAGTATGTGGTGAAGATGAAGCGAATGGAAATATAAAAAATGTTAATATGGTTTTAAAAGACTTGTATTACGGAGAAAAAACTTTAGAAGAAGCTGAAATAAAAATGCAAAAAACAGTTCTAAATAACTTATCAAGTATAAGTGATTTTAACTTGGTTATTGGAGGAAATTTATCTAATCAACTTGGTAGTATGAATGCAAGTTTAAAAAATACAGGTAAATCTTTTTTAGGAGTTTATAATGCCTGTGCAAGTTTTGTTGAAGGTATGATTATTGGTGCTAATATGATTTCTTCTAATGAAATTGATAAAACTTGTGTTTTAACTAGTTCTCATGAATTAACGAGTGAAAGACAATTTAGATTTCCAATAGAATATGGATCTTTAAAAGCAAATTACACAACTATAACAGCAACAGGAAGTGTAGGTGTAATTATTTCAAATGATAAAACAAAATGTAAAATAGTTTCTTCAACTATTGGCTCAGTTGTAGACTACTCAATAACTGATGTTAATAACATGGGAGCTATAATGGCTCCTGCTGCTATGAATACAATTATTAATCATTTAAAAAATATGAATAAAAACATCAATGATTATGACATTATATTAACTGGAGATTTAGGTAAACTTGGGTTAGAAATATTAAAAACGATTCTTTATAAAGAATATAATTTAAAAACTAATAAACTTACAGATGCTGGTTCTATTTTATATAAGGATGAACAAAACAAGTATCAAGGCGGAAGTGGACCAGTTGTTTTACCATTAGTCTTATTTAATAAAATTTTATTAAGCAAAAAATATAAACATATTCTTATTGTTGGAACTGGAGCATTACATAATACAACTTTAGTTAATCAAAAGAAATCTATTCCAGCAATAGCTCATGCTATAGAAATAGAGGTGCAATAATGATTATAAAATCATTTATATTTACAGGAATTGTATGTGCAATAGCTCAAATAATTAAAGATAATACTAAACTTACAAATGGTCATATTACTAGTATCTTTGTAAGTGTTGGAGCGCTTTTAGGATTCTTTAATATATATGATAAACTTGTATCATTTTTTGGAGGAGGTGCAAGTGTAGTTATTATGTCATTTGGTAATACTCTTTATAAAGGAGCAATTGAAAAAGGTATTTTAAATATGCTTGGAAATGTTTCAACTGGAATTGTTGCGTCTATTTTAATTGCTACTATTGTAACTTTTATTTTTAAAGTAAAAGACTAGCATATTGTTAAAAATGCTTTTTTTTTATATAATTATTATAGGTGAGGCATATGAAAAATAAACTATTTGTACTTATTTTAACTATTGTAATAGTTTTATTAATAAGTATTCCTTTACTATTTATAAAAAGTAAGAGTTTAAAAAACTATACTGAAGATGTTGAAAAAACGATAGTTATTAACAATAAAAACATAAATATTTTATATAAAGATGGAAATATGATAGATGTATCTTTAACTTATGGAAATACATTAGAAAAAATAATTGAATTAAGAAATGAAAATGATGAAGATGAAGTTGTTTCTATTAATCTTAAAGATTTAAAAGTAAGTAACGAAATTTCTACTTATAAAATATATTATTCAATTAATGGAGAAGAATTTAAAGTATTAAAAGATGAACAAAAATTAACAGATAAATTAGTATATAATTTAGTTAATTATAAAAATTCAGGAATGACTTTAAAAATTATTTTTAAAGGTTTGTCTGAAGAAAGTGATACACATATTTCAGGTGAATTAAGTGTTGATAATAATTTAAGTAAGAAAGATATATTTTTAAATAAGTTAGTCGATGTCCATAATAAAATAACTGAGAAAATTAAATCTTTAAATGGTATAAATGAATCAGGAATATATTACTTAAAAGTAAGCGAAGAAGATATTAATGGGTATGCTTTAATTGATGCTCAAAATATAAGTGAAATTAAATATATTTATTCTCTTTATAATGAAAATTACATGATTTTAAATTATAAATATAAAGGTTCTTTTAGCAAAAAAGAGGTTAAAGAAAATGATTCAAGTATTAATAATTTGAATGAAGCAGATATATGTAAATTATATAGTAAAAAAAGTTGTAATGATTTTTCTTCTTTAAATTATTCTTCAGTAGGTAAAAATGATTTTTATCAAGAGACTTTGCATGTTATAGAAGAAGTAAAAAATAGAACTTATGATAAAAATGTATTTATAATAGATGTTGCAAATGATTTAAACAGTCAAAATATTAGAGGCTATGTTTTAGTTAATAATATAGATGGAAATAATGAAATATATTTATATTTAACAAATGATTTATTTATGATATCTGGATATAATTTAACTAAACTTGGTAATTTTGATGAAAATTCAACAACTATAAGGGCATATAATGAAAGTGCATTTAATTTATCTAGTAAAGATATGAGAACAGTTTGTTCATTTAGTGGCTTTAATCAATGTTTCAATTTACAAAACGAATTAGTATAAAGTTCCTTTATACTTTTTTTTTTTATTTTTTATTGATATAATGATGAATAGATAATAAGGGTGATAAAATGAGAAAAGTCGAGAATTTTATATTTGTGTTATTTTCAATTGTAGCAAGTTTTATTTGCTTATATAACATATATAATGATGAAGAGAAAATTAAAAGTGATGTAATAGACTCAATAAATAAAAATATATCTTTAATTTCTGAATATGCTAGAAATTTAAGTATTAACTTTGATAAATCAGGAACAGTTAAATTAAATGCTCTTTATAAAGGAGCTCATGGAGAAAGTAATCCAAATGAATTTAATTATAATTTTAAAATGGATAATGGAATTATTACTCTTGAAAATGAACAAGGGTTTGTTAACTATGATTTATCTAAAATTTATAATTTAGTTAATACTTTTTCAAGTATTAAAAGTTTTGCCAAAGAACTTATAGTTGATAAAAATGTAAAATATAGTAAAACTACTTATAAAGTTGATCAATACTTAATCAATGAAATATATAATACTAACTTTTCAGAAGTTTTAATAGAAGTAAATACAACTGGTTTTATAAAAAAAGTAAAAGAATATGTAATTGTTTTAGATGATTATAAAATATCAACTAGAAAAAATAAAATAGTTATTCAAGGAAAAGATAACAAAATAACTTTAACGACTTCTAATAAAGGATATTCACTTAATATAAATAATAAATTAAAAGTAAATGTAATAGATTTCTATCAATATAATATATTCATAAACGGAACATCTTTATTTATGGAGTTAACTGATAATAATTTTTATTTAAATGCTCTTACTACTCATGCTATTTATAATGCTTTAGAAATAACTGGAACTTATGATAATGTTTCAATTAGTAAAACTCAAGAAGCTAAAAAAGAAGAAAATCCAATAAATAGATACTTTAATGAAGTGGATTTTGGTATTTGGGAGTAAATATGAGAAAAATAACTTACGTAACTTTAATAATTATTTTATTAATAGGTGTAGTTTTAGTTTATGGAATAAATGAAACAAGAAAAATAAGTGAATATTTTAATGTAAAAAGTGAAAGTGCAATTATAGATCAAGTTCAAAGTCAAAAAGAAATTAATCGAGAATTAGCGAGTATTTCTAATGATAAGAAATATACAATCGATAACCCTTATATAAAATTAAATCCTTATTCTATAAGTCCACTTTCAGCTATAATTATTTTTAAAACTGAAGAAGATATAGATGTAGATGTTTATATAAATGGTGAATATTTTACTAAAATGGAGAGTAGTAAAAAACATGTAATTCCAATTTATGGATTATATGATGATTATGATAATGTTATAACTTTAAAAACTTCTGATAAAGAATATTCTTATAATATCAAAACTTTAAAATCTAATATGGAATATCCTTTAGAAATACTTGAAAATAAGAGTGGTGTAAATAAAAATGATATTATTTTTACAGTAGCATCATATAAAACATATTTAACTGGATGGGATAAAGAAGGAAAACTTAGATTTTATTTAACTGTTGATAATAGAATGGATGTTGAATGGCTTGATAATGGACATTTTATTATTGGTACATCTGAAGGTCAATTTAGAGAAAATTTTGTTGGTTTAGTAGAAATGGATTATCTTGGTAAAATATATAATTATTATAATTTAGAGCACGGAAATGGATTTGAATTGCAAGTTTTAGATAATGGTAATTATATGACAGCAGGTGGAGAAGAAGCAATTTATTTTAATTATCAATATATTTATGAAATGAATCCTAAAGATGGAAGTGTTATATCATATTTGGATATATATGATGTTATAAAAAAAATAGATGAATCTTTTCCAGATGAGTATTTAGGTCCAAAGGCAATTAGAAATGGTTTCTATTATGATGAAAATACTGATACATTAGTCGTGTCTTTTAGAGAAATAAATACAATTTTTAATTTTAATTATAAAGAAAAAAAATTAAATTATGTTTTTACTAGTGAAGATAATGACTTATTCTCTTCATCAATATGGGATAAATATCGAATTAAAGTAAATAAAGGAAGGTATCCGTTGGGTCAACATACTCCAACTATAACTAAAGATGGATATTTAGCATTTTTCAATAATGATTATGATAGATATGGAGTAGCTTTTAAAAACAAAAGTAATAACGTAGGAAGTTATAAAGATAATTATACTTCTGTTGAAATATATGATATTAAAGAGAATGTTGCTAATTTAGTTTGGAATTATGACTTTAATAAAAAATATTTTTCAATTAAGTATGGCTTATTTAATGTATTAGAAAATAATCATAAATTTATTGATTTAGGTTATATTTTAAAGGATGATTTTAGAAAAAAAGATGATAATTCTTTAGTAGAAGTAGAAAAAGATGTTAAAGATATTTATAGTTTAATTATCGAATTAGATGAAAATGATAATGTTATATTTAAAGCAAAATCAGAAGAGGGCAAATATAGAGCATTTAATCATGATTTATATAATAAAGAGACAAAAAATGTTTCAGTAAAAGAACTTAATATAATCGATACAGTTAAAAAAGATAAGATTTCTGAAACATCTATTAAGAAACTTAATGTATCTGAATCTATGGAATGGATAAATACTTTTGAATTTACTAAACATACATTTACAACTGACTATAAAATAAAAGAAAATGATGAGGTTAAGTTATATTTCTTAAATAGTAAAGGTAAAATATTTACATTTACTTATAAAAATAAAGATAATAATAAAATAAATCGAGTATTTAATGTAGATTTAAAAAGTGGAAATTACCGATTATATATTTCTATAAACGATAATCTTTATGATACAAAAAAAGTATATAGTTTTTAGCTATATACTTTTAAATTGACCATTTTTTATAATGCCTGGAGTTAAGTTTAATACTTTTGTTTCATTTACAGCTTCAGGTATTCCGTCATATAACTCATTTTCTTTGTGAGCATCACTTCCAAAAGTGATTTTTTTACCACCAAATTCAGAATATTTAGTTAATATATCTATACTTGGAAACATACTTCCACATCTTCTATATCCACTTGTGTTAACTTCCAGTGTTAGTTTCTTTTCAATGATAATATTTAATATTTCATCAATTAGTTTTTCGTCTAGTTTTAAAGCAGTTCCATATTTTTTAATATAATCTAAATGAGCAACTGTATCAAATTCTCCATATTCAACCATTTTTAAAATACTTCTTAAATATTCATTGACACTGTCTTTATGAAACCTAAAAGACTCTCCATTTAAATGATGAATACTTCCAATAATGTATTCGATTAAATTTAGTTCTTTAAAAAATTTCATTGCTTCTTTATGTAAATGTGGTTCAGATACTTCAATACCTTTTATAATTGATATTGCATATCTTTCTTCTAAAGAGTTAATTTCTGCATTTCTTTTAACTAACTTATTAATTACAGTAATCAAAGATTCACAATCTAATTCTACATGGTCAGTTACAGCAATTACTTTTACTCCGTTTTCAATTTCTTTTTTTACAATATTTTCTAAAGGCATTTTACAGTCAAAAGAATAATTTGAATGAATGTGCATGTCAGCAGTGTATTTTTTCATAAGTTTTTTCCTTTCTTTATAAGTTTAGAATAAAAAAACAGCAATTAAGCTGCATCCTTATTCAAAGTTTTCCACTCGCGTGTAGATAAAGTAACTTTAACACCATCAATTTTCTTTGTTTGTGTATTCAATTTTTGTTTTCTTCTAGAATGATTTAATGCATGTGATCTAGAGTTTCCAAATAAAGGTTTTCTATCAGTTAATTTCTTTGCCATAGTTTTCCCTCCTTTAAAGAATTCTTTAAGATTATATCAAGATAAATGACATAAGTCAACAAAAGAATAGGTAAAATCATTTGATTTTTGCTTAAAGTTTAAAATATATAGAAAAAACGTTTGATTTTTATTAAATAATTGAGGTAGGTATTGTATAATATCTATAGGTGATATGATGTTTGCAACATTAGGCGTAAAAACTGATTTTAGTTTACTTAAAAGTCTTATTAAAGTTGAAGACTATGTTTCTTATGCCTTAAATAACAAACTTACTTGTATTGGTATTTTAGATGATAATCTATCTTGTTCACATCTTTTTTATACTCTTTGTAAAAAAAATAATATAAAACCTATTATTGGTTTAGATATAACTCTTGAAGAAGTAAATTTATATTTATATCCTAAAAACTACAATGGTCTTCTTAATTTGTTTAAAATCACTAGTTTAGATAATATTAGTTTAGAAAGTATTAAAGAATACTCTAAAGATATTATATGTGTTTTAAATTATGAAAATGTTAATATTTTTGAAAAAATGAATGAAATTTTTGAAGATGTTTTCTTATCATATAAAAATGAACATGAATATATGAATTTAAAATTAATTAGTAATAATTTAGTATATATAAATCCAACATTATGTTTAGATAATAAAATTTCTAAATATATAAATTATTTAGAATTAATTAAAAATAATAAAAAATTAGGAACTATATCTTTAAAAGATTATTCAACTTCAGTTATAGAAATAAAAAATATTGACACTACTAATTTTACAGATTTAATTAATATAGAATATCCAGATCCAGTTAAACATATACCAGTTTTTATGGAAAATAGTTTTGAATATTTAAAAAATTTAACTATTAAAGGGTTAAGTAAAAGACTTAATAATGATGTTCCTGAAGTTTATAAAGAAAGACTTCTTTATGAATTAGATGTAATAAATAAAATGGGATTCACTGATTATTTCTTGATTGTATTTGATTATGTTAGATTTGCCAAAAAAAGTGGAATTTTAATTGGTGCAGGAAGAGGAAGTGCAGCTGGTTCACTTGTATCATATTCTTTAGGTATAACAGAAATTGATCCAATAAAATATAATTTGCTTTTTGAAAGATTTTTAAATCCTGAAAGAGTTACTATGCCAGATATAGATATTGATTTTGAATATACAAGAGTAAATGAAGTATTTAACTATGTAAAAGAAAAATATGGAGAAAAACGTGTTTCTAGAATTATTACTTATGGAACTTTTCAAGCAAGAGAAGCAATAAGAACAATTGGAAATATAAATGATGTTAATGAAAAAAGTATTGCATCTCTTTTAAATCATATCGATAGTAAAAAATCATTAAGAGAAAATTTAAATAATGAAGTTAAAGATATTTTAAAAAGAAATTCAGTGTTAAAAAAAGTATATGAAGAAGCTCTTATTATTGAAGGGTTGAAAAAGAATACTAGCATTCATGCTGCCGGAGTAGTTATTTCAAGTATTGATTTAAATAATATTATTCCAGTTTATAAAAAAGAAGATTTTTTAATTGCTGGTTACACGATGAATGAACTTGAAAGTTTAGGATTATTAAAAATGGATTTTCTTGCTTTAAGAAATTTAACAGTTATTTTAAATATAATAAATTCCATAGATAAAAAAATTGATATTAATAAATTACCTTTAGATGATGTAAAAGTTTATAGATTATTTTCTAATGCATCTACAGTTGGAATATTTCAGTTTGAGTCCTTTGGTATTAAAAGTTTCTTAAAAAAATATCAACCTAAAACATTTTCAGATTTAGTATTAACAATTGCTTTTTATAGACCAGGTCCAATGCAAAATATTGATTTACTTCTTTCTAGAAAAAATAAAAACACTAGATATGATATTATCAATGAAGATGTTAATAATATTTTAAAAGATACTTATGGAATAATTGTTTATCAAGAGCAAATAATGGAAATACTAAAAGTAATGGCAAGTTATAGTTATGCTAAAGCTGATATAGTAAGAAGAGCAATTAGCAAAAAGAAACTTGATGATATATTATCAGAAGAAAATGATTTTATTTTATCTTCTATAAAAAACGGTTATAGTGAAAAAACTGCTAAATTAGTTTTTGATTCAATAGTTAAATTTGCTTCTTTTGGTTTTAATAAATCACATTCAGTTGCTTATGCAATGATAGCTTATCAAATGGCTTATTTAAAAGTGCATTATCCTTATGAATTTTATGTTAGTCTTTTAAACACTAATATTGGTGGTGAAGTAAAATTAAAAGAATATATAAGTGAAGCTAAAGAAAATGGTATAGTTATTTTAAAACCAGATATTAATTTATCTACTAAAGAATATAAACTTGAAAAAGATGGGATTCGTTTACCTTTAAGATGTATAAAAGGATTAGGCATTCAATCAATTGATTTAATATTGTCTGAAAGAGAAAATGGTGAGTTTAAAAGTATATATGACTTTATGTCTAGATGTTATGGAAAAAATATTAATAAAAAAATATTAGAAACTCTTATTTATTCAGGTGTATTTGATAATTTTTCTTATAATCGAAATACATTAATTAATAATATGAATTCAATGATTACTTATGCAGAACTTACACATGAAATAGATTCATCTTTGGTAAGTGAACCAGAAATGAAAATATATGATGAACTTGATGATGTTACTTTAATGAATAAAGAAATATCATTATTTGGTTTTTATTTATCAATGCATCCAGCAAGTAAATATCCAAATGTTTTTAAACAAATAAATATTAAATCTTATTTTGATAAAGTAATTGATACAGTTGTTTTAGTAGATAAAATAACTAAACTAAAAACTAAGAATAATGATGATATGGCATTCTTACTTGGAAGTGATGAAACTGCATCAAATGAATTTGTTTTATTTAAAACTGTATTTAATAAACTTGATAATATTAAAGCAGGGGATATGGTTAAAATTCGTGGAAGAGTAGAAAAAAGACTTGATAAATATCAAATAGTTGTAAGTAATATAGATAAACTCTAGACTTTATAGTATAATTAAGAAGGTGGTTTTTTTGAAAGATAAATCTAAACTTATAATGCTTATATCAATTATTATTTTTATAGTTGTTCTTATAATTTCATTTTCTTTAATTACTTATTTTAATATAAAAAGAGAAAATAATAATAAAGAGAATAAGACAAGTGAAGTATCTCAAACAACAACTAGTACTGAACTAACAACTACTGAAGAAGTTATAACAACAACAGAAAAGGTTAATATAACAACTACTAAGATTAAAGAAACTATGAAAGCGACAACAAAAGAAAAAGAAACTACTGGGTTAACAACTGAACTTGTAAATGATATAATAAATCCTAATTCTTTAGGTTCTTGGGACTTATTAATATATAATTTAATTAATGAAGAGAGAATAAGAAATGGGCTTAATACTTTAAGTGTTAGATCCTCATTATATAATTTAACTATATCAGCTGTTGATAAATGGCCAAGTATACATGATGAAGGATTAAAAGAATATTTAAATACTTACAATTATTATGGATATCAAAGTAATATTTTAAGTAGTAGTAATGGTTATAAAGAAATTGCTTCAGAAGTATTTAAAAATACTGATGTTGAAACTAATGCTTATTTAAATTATATTGGACTTTATACTAAAAAAATTGATAATAGATATTATTTTATAATTATGTACGAATAAATTAGAGGAGATGATTATATGTTTGAATACATGGGAGATAGATTAAGTAATGCCATTAGAAATATTAAAGGTATGGGTAAGATTACTGAAGAAAATATTGGAGATGCAATAAGAGAAATAAGAACTGCACTTTTAGAAGCTGATGTTAACTATGAAGTAGTAAAAGAATTTACTAAAAATGTCAAAGAAAAAGCTTTAGGAATGGAAGTATCTAAATCTTTAAAACCAGAAGAGTTATTTATAAAAATAGTTAAAGACGAATTAGTTTCTTTATTAGGTGGAGATTATGTTCCACTTGAAACTGAAAAAAATCCAACAGTTATAATGATGGTTGGTCTTCAAGGTAGTGGTAAAACTACTACTTCAGGTAAAATAGCAGCTTTAGTTAGAAAAAAACACAAGAAAAATCCTTTATTAGTCGCATGTGATATCTATAGACCTGCAGCAATTGAGCAATTAAAAGAAATTGGAAAACAACTTAATATTCCAGTTTTTGAAGAAGGAACTAAACCAGTAAAAGAAATAGTGAATGATGCTCTTAATTATGCAAAAGAAAACAAACATGATTTTATTATTTTAGATACAGCAGGTAGACTTCATATAGATGAATCCTTAATGGACGAATTAAAAACTGTTGAAAATGAATTTAAACCAAATGAAATTCTTTTAGTAATTGATGCGATGATGGGTCAAGATGCAATAAATGTTATAAATGGATTTAATGATTCACTTCATTTAACTGGTGCAATCTTAACTAAAATGGATGGGAACACTAAGGGTGGTGTTGCATTATCTGTAAGACATTTAACAAATATTCCAATTAAGTTTATTGGTGATTCTGAAAAACTTGATGGATTAAGTGAATTTTATCCTGAAAGAATGGCTGAAAGAATTTTAGACATGGGTGATATTTTATCAATTGCTGAAAAAGTTGAAAATGTAGTTTCTGAAGATGAAGCAACTGATTTAGCAAAGAAAATGAAAAAAGGAGAATATACTTTAGAAGATTTCTTAACTAATATGAAACAAATTAGAAAACTTGGACCTTTAGAAAATTTATTAAAAATGATACCAGGTGCAAGAAAAATGGGACTTAATAATATTAATATTGATCCAAAAGATATGGCTCATGTAGAAGCAATAGTTTTATCAATGACTCCTTATGAAAGAAGACATCCAGAAGTTATAAAAAATTCTAGAAAGTTGCGTATTTCAAAAGGCTGCGGAAGAAGTGTTGAAGAAATTAATAGACTTTTAAAACAATTTGAAAGTATGAAAACTATGATGAAACAAATGAGTAATGGAAATATGAAACTACCTTTTTAGGTAGTTTTTTAGTTTTAAAATCAGCAATTAACCGAACAAAAATCATCAATTAACCGAAAAATAATCAGCAATTAACCGAAAATCTTTGATATTTTCAAATTAAATGTGTATAACTAAGTTAATAAGAAGGTATTTTTTTGAAAAATTGCAAAAGGAAAATTCAAGATAAAATACTCGAAAAAAAGCTAAAAGGAAAAGGATACTATATTAATCGAAGAACCAAAATGGTGTGGAAAAACTACAACAGCAGAGCAAATATTTAAAAGCGTTTTGTATATGGCAAAAAAGGATTTGAAAAATTAAAAGAGCTATGTGAAAAGTCACATAGTTTTAAATTGCACAAAAAATGTATCTTTTAACTTGCAAAAATCAGTGTAAAATAATTTGTAAAATCGCAAATTTTCAACAAGAAAATTTGACAATCGGGGGGGGTATTATATACTAAAAATGTAAAAAAATAGAGGAGTTGTGAACAATGAAAAAGAAAGCAAGTATAGTAATAGCTGTACTATTATTGGCGGTAGGATTTGCTGCCGTATCGACAACATTGATAATAAACGGAAGTGTGAATATCGGAGAAAATACAGATGACTTTTCTGTAATCTTTACAAAGGCAACATTAGATGGAACTGATGTATATGCAAATGTAATAGATGATACAAAAAAGATAATTACATTTGAAACAAGTGATTTAAAGACTTTAAATCAAACATCAGTATTAAATTATGAAGTAACAAATAATTCAAGTAATTATGATGCTGAAGTGCAAGTAAATTGTAAAACAAAAGAAAATACAACAGCAAAATATACAAGTATCAAAAATGAATTAGAAGGAAATGCAACAGTTATAAAAGCAAAAGAAACATTAAATGGAACATTAACAGTAACATTAAACAAGACTGCAACTGAGGAAGTAAGAGAAGAGTATATATGTGAACTAACATTTAATGCTGTAGAAAGAGATACAATTGCAGCAAGTGAACCAACTTTATATGATTTAATAAAGTCTAAAGCAGATACAACAACAGTAATAAATTATAAAGTGCGTTCTGGAGTAAGTGGAACAAATGGAATATATACAACTACTGCAACTAATGGAAACGTTCCAGTATATTACTATAGAGGAGATGCAGATAAAGTAAATAACAATATAATATTTAATAATATGTGTTGGAAGATAATAAGAACAACAGAAACAGGTGGAATAAAGTTAATTTATAATGGAACACCAACAGATGGAAAATGTGAAACTCAAACAGGTGAAAACACTCAAATAGGAACAAACGTATATAATGCTATTTCAAATGATAATACATATGTTGGGTATATGTATGGAACAGCAGGAAGTACAACGTATGAAGCAACACATGAAAACAAGAATGAATCAACAATAAAAGCGTATATAGATAATTGGTATGGTCAAAATTTTGATGAAACTGCAACAAATAAATTAGAAGATACATTATTTTGTAATGATAGAAGTACAAAAGCATATGATGCAAATACAATAGGAGATACAAAAATGTCATCCTATGGAGCATTAGGATATGGCAAAAATGCAACATTTTATGGAACAGCACATCGAGCATCATATTATTCCAATAATCCAAATCCAAGTTTAGTATGTATTCAAAATAACGATAAATTTACAGTGGATAGTAAAAATGGAAACGGAAAACTTAAATATCCGATAGGACTAATAACATTAGATGAAGTAGTACTTGCCGGATTTAATACAAAGTATTCCAATGCAAGTAATTATAAAGATACAACGAATTATTTGTATACAAATAAAGATTATTGGACATTTTCTCCTGTTGAGATGGGGTATTATGGTGATGCTTATGTTTTTGTTGGTTTTGTCGATAGTACTGGTCTTGTGAGTGCTGGCTCTGTGGGCTATGCTCGTGGTGTCCGTCCTGTAGTTTCGCTTGCAGATAGCACACTTGTAAATGCTAATGGAGAAGGAACAAGTACAAATCCATATGTTGTAAAATAAGTAAAAAAATATCAAAAAATTAACATATTTTTTGAATATGTTAAGAAAATTGAAAAATTTTAACATATTTTCTAATGAACAAATTTTAAAAATAATTAAAGCCACTTTATTCGTGGCTTTTTTTCTTGTAATTATAATTAAAAATTATGAATATTAATGCTGTTATACCTAATATAAATGGTTCATATTTATACATTGTAATCATCGCTACATAATATTTATTTACAAGGCTTGCTAGTATAAATAAAACTGGTACTATGAAATTTATTATTTTTTTATTATTTAAACAATTCTTTATATTATTTGTTAAATAAAGTAAACTTATTATAATATTAAATAACCATATGAATGACACAAAGTTTTCTATATTTTGAATGAAACCTCCAATTGATATTTTCTTCAATAATACATATTCTGGATATCTAATGGATTCAACAAGTGGATATGAAAATATTCCATAAATCATTACACAATCTATTATTAAAAATATAGTTGCCATTGTATATGTTTTAAGAATACTTTTATCTTTTTTTTGATTTTCTTTAGTCATAAGTACAATTGAAGTTGATAGAATTGTATAGTTTAATCCTGAAGTTAAAATGTTTATTGATTTGGTATTTGAATAAACAAAATTTGATATATCAAAGTAGGGAAGTAAGCAAAATAAAGCAAAAAGATATAAACATATATTTATAATTAATATAATATTACTTACTCTATATAAAACTATTTCTTTTTTATTTAAAACATAGAGCATTAAAAGAAGAAGAGGAATACTAATCATTGATTTACTCATTAAATTTAAATACATAGTTGATGCCATATTTATTAGAATAACTAAAGCATAAACTGATATAATTGAATAAAGTATGATGTTAAATATATTATTTTTTTTCTTTATATCTAAAAAATATAAAAGAATCATGCCTAAAATATAACCTATTAAAATAGAGAATAGAAAATTTTCTTTAGAAGAAATAAGTATTTTTGAAAAACCAATTGCTAGAAATAAACCTTGCATATTAAAAAAGTTAATAATGTTCCATTCTTTTTTCATTTTATTAAAAGTCCTTTCTTATTTATATGAGTGTTTACTTCAATAGAAAAATCATAATCGTAAAAGTGTTTATCTAAATTATGATACTTATTTAATAACATATTATTAATTCCTAAAACATCACTTTGGTATTCTTTTAGTTTAGTCATTAATGAATAAATATTATTTTCTATTTCTTTATTATATCTTTCTTGTATTTTTTGTACATCTTTTATATTATTTGCTTCTTCTCCTGTAGTAATTTGTTTAACTGTTGTTTCTAAATCTAAACTTATCTTTATTTTATTTTTTATATCAATTTTTTTATCTATTTTATTTATGCTTAATTCAATATAATTATCTTTACCATTTTTTATATAAATTTCATCATAACCAAATATTAGTTTTAAAGTATTAAGTTCATTATTATTTAAAGTACCAACAAATCTATTATCTTTATATAAGTTTAATTTACTTACTTTTAAATTTTCATCTAATATTGGTAAAACAAAATCAGTATTTTTATCTTTTAATTTTTTTACAGTTTCAAAGAAATTATCTTTATAAACTCTTTCTAATATGTTTTTTAAAGTTTCACCCATGTTTTTTTCTTGATCATAAATATCTGTTTTTTCAGTTATACATAAGTAAAAAGTATTATTAGTTTCAGGGCTTCTTAAAAAGTAATTTAAAGTTGTTTCAATTGGCGTATTGTTCGTTAAAATGACAGCGTTTAAATGAGCATAATAAAGATATTTACTTGAACCTATTAAAGCATTATTAAAAGCATTTGTTAAAGTAGAACCTGTACCAGTATAGGTTTTAAAGTTTTCCTCATCTATTACTTCTAATGTTGTGTAATATAAATTATCTTTATAATCAATTAATATTGAAGAAACTATTCCAAGTTCATTTAATTCATGATAGTTTGCACATCCTGTTAAGAAAAATAAACTTATAAGTATTAAAAATAATTTTTTCATGGAGCCTCCTTATATCTATTTTTACTTAGTAATTTACTTCTTTTTTTTGTTTTCATTTTAAATAAGGTTTGTTTTATATAAGTAAAATCAAATGGAGATAAAGGATAAAAATATGGTTTATTAAATACTTCATAACTGGTAAGTGAAGTAAATAATGCGATTATAGCGATTCCTATACCAAATAAACCATAAATAGAAGCAATAAATAAAAAGAAAAATCTCCAATGTCTTATGGAATTAATTACCTCTAAATCAGTAAATATTAAACTTGATATGAATGTTATAGCAACAATTATTATCATTATAGGTGAAACTATACCGGCGGAAACAGCTGCTTCTCCTAAAACAAGAGCGCCTAAAATAGAAGTTGCTGAACCATAATTTGATGGAAACCTTATATCACTTTCTCTTAATATTTCACATATTATTAAAGTAACGATACATTCAACTACGGCAGGGAAAGGTACTTTACTTCTTTGTTCTTGAAAGTTAATTAATATAGTTGTTGGTATAGTTTCTTGATTATAAGTTGTAATTGCAATATATATTGCTGGTGTTAGGATAGCTAAAAAGAAACAAAAAAATCTTAAAACTTTTATAAAATTAATATTTATGGCTTTTTCATAATGATCGGCAATTGGGTTAATAAAATCGGCTAAGAATGATGGAACGATTAAGGCGTCACTTGAATTATCTAAAATAATTACTATTTTTCCTTCTAAAAGGGCAGAAGCTACTACATCAGGTCGTTCAGTTAATTTAAATGCCGGGAATGGATTAGTTGATTTATCACCTAAGTATTTTTTTAATTGGTTAATGTCATTTACTCCATCACGATCAATACTTTCTAATTTTTTTATTACGTTTTCAAATATTTCTTTTTCAGCAATTGAATCAATATATAAAACACTTGCCATATTTTTAGTATATCTTCCAATATAAATATCTTTGTTTTTTAGGTCTTTAGATTTTATTCTTCTTTTAATTAATCCTAAATTAACTTGATAATTTTCTATAAATGATTCTTTTGGTCCATATATTGTTCCTTCAGTATTAGGAGTAGATATACTTCTTGATAAGTTACCCCTAGTTTCAACTGCTATTACTTGATGTCGGTTGATTATTATAGTAAAACCAGATTCAAGATATAAACTTAATGTGTCATAGTCAGATACATCTTTTATATTCGGACTTGGAATAAGTTCTTTTATATTTCTTGGAATATGACTTTTAGGAATTATTTTTAAAATATAATCATTTATTTTATCTTGATCAATAATAGATTCTAAATAAATAATATAGATATTTTTTATTTTTTTTATGTTTAAATCTGTAATGTTTTCATAATCAGTTTTTATTTTTTTTAAATAATCCATATTATCACCGTTTTTAGTTTAACCAAAAATGAAAATTATATGTTCTTTTATATCAAAATAATATATAATATTTTTTTAAAGGAGTAAAAGCTTATGAAATTTTACTATCAACTAATGTGTGCTTTAATAAAAAAGTTTGTTTTTAGAAAATCTACTGGTGAAGTTGTTCTTAATTTTGCGACAAATATGGGTATAGTTTATATAAAACTTGCTCAGATACTTTCAACTCACGAATTTCAAAATTATTTTAATGAAGAAGATAGAAAAACTTTATCAAGTATATGTGATAATATATCTCCAGTTGAATTTAGTCTGATAGAAAAAACTTTAATTGATAATTATGGAGAAAATTACAAAGATTTATTTCTATCTATTGATGAAACGCCAATTGGATCAGCTTCTATTTCTCAAGTATATAAAGCTGTTTTAAAAAGCGGAAAAGAAGTTGTTATTAAAGTAAAAAGAAAAGATATTGAAAAAAATATAGAAAAACAAATTGAAGAATTAAAAAAATTGATGCATAAGTTTGGGAAATTTATTAAATTTCAAAATTTTTTTGGAGGAGAACATGCATTGAATTTATATTTAAAATGGATAAGTGAAGAAACAGATTTTGAAAGAGAAATAGAAAATATAAAACTATATAGAAATTTTGCTCAAAAAGTCAATGGAACTGTTAATGATACAACCAATATTTATATTCCAAATGTTTATGAAAAATTATCTTCTAAAGATATAATAATTATGGATTATGTTAATTATAAAACTGTTAATAATATTCCTTTAACTGATGAAAATAAAAAATTAATAAAAAAAGCAATTAATAGTTATTTGAAATTAAGTTTTAATTCTCTTTTAGAAAATGATTCTGTTATATTTCATGGTGATCCTCACAGTGGTAACATTTGTGTTGATTCTGTAGGTAATATATATTTTTTAGACATGGGTTTATTGTTTGTTTTAGGCAAAAAAGAAATTGAATTTTGTAAAAAATTTTTCTTTGCTGCTTATACTGGTGATTATGAAAAAATATTTGATATAGTAAATAATTGTGGAAGATTAGATAGTAAGCAACAATATGAATTAAAAGAAGATTGTAAAAACTATTGTGAAACTATTAAAAATAAAGAAATTACAAATTACTTTATGGATATGGTTATGGTTTTTACGAAATATGAATTAGATCCACCAGAATTTTTGTTTAACATGGCTAAAGCTTTTGTATGCTTAAATGGAGTAGGTAAATTTACTCAAAACTATGTAAGTTGTAATTCATTATTAAAAGAAATTTTATTAGAATATATTTTAAAAGAACAAATAAAAAGCACGATTAATGTATCGGTTTCAGCTTTAAAAATTTTTCCGAAAATTATTTTAGGAATAAAAAGATATAATCTAAATAATTTTATATTTAAAGATGAGAAGTGTTCAGAGTTTATAGAAGACATTTCAGAATTTATTTCTGTCACAGATCAAAATATTAATATACTCAAGAAAACTCTAAAGGATTATAGCAAAAAATAATAACTTTTATTTACAAAAAGTTAAATATTCTTTATAATTGATATAGGTGATACTATGAAAAAATTATTGGACAATAAAGTAGTACAAATTGGTGTAACTGCATTTTTAGTTATAGCAGCTGGAATATTATTTTCATTTATAATTTATAATATGAGTGCTATTTTTAAATTTTTAGGTAAAATTTTATCAATAATGATGCCTTTAATTTATGGACTTGTTCTTGCATATATAATGCATCCAATTGTAAATTTATTTGAAAGAAAAGTTTTCAATAAAATTGAAAAAGAAAAAACAAAGAGAAATTTAAGTATATTATGTACTTTTGTTGTTATAATTGGTTTATTAGTTGCTTTAATAAGTATAATTATTCCTCAATTATTAACAAGTATTCAATCTCTTCTAGTTAATGTACCTGATTACTTAAAAGATTTAGAAAGTGCAATAACTAATTGGCTTTCAAATAATAAAGAGTTGTCTGCTGATGTTTTAGAAAAATATGATGAGATATCAAAATCTTTAATAAATGCAATAAATACAGTAATATCTCCACTTACACAATCTGCTTTAGATAAGGTTAGAAGTGGAGTATTTGGGTTCTTAACATTTATATTTAACTTTGCTATAGGTGCTGTATTTGCTGTTTATATTTTAGCTAATACTAAAAATTTTGGAGCAGGTATAAGAAAGACTTTATATTCTTTCTTTGATATAAAACCTGTAGATGCGTTTATTGATGAAGTTAAACATGTTAATCATGTGTTCTGTCAATTTATGATAGGTAAGATATGTGATTCATTTGGATTCGTATTTACTTGTACACTTTTATTCTTACTTATTTGTAAATATCCATATGCACTTTTAATAGCTACTTTAGTGGGGTTAACTGATTTAATTCCATATTTTGGACCATATATTGGAACTATTCCATCAGCTCTTCTGATATGTATGATTTCTCCAGTTAAAGCAATAACATTTGTGTTATTTATAGTTGTCTTACAACAAATTGATGGTAACTTTGTTACTCCTGCTATACAAAAACAAGCAACTGGACTTCCATCTTTCTGGGTATTATTTGCAATTACTTTATTTGGAGGATTATTTGGGCTAGTTGGACTTTTAATAGCAGTTCCATGTTTTACAATCATATATGAGCTTATTGTTGATCTTGTAAATCAAAGATTAAAAACAAAAAAATTACCAACAAATACAGATGCTTATACATTAGACAAGATTGTAAAACCTAAAACATTGAAAAAAGATAATAGTTAATTCTATTATTTTTTTGTGTTTTTTGATATAATTTTTATATGATATAGAAGGTGAAGCATGAAAAGTATATTTGATTTAAAACTTGATGATTTAACTTTATATTTAGAAAGTCATGGATATTCTAAATTTGTTTCTAAACAAATATATGACTGGATATATAAAAAACGTGTATTTGATTTTGATAAAATGAGTAACTTAAAACTTGATTTAAGAGAATTATTGAAAAAAGATTTTGATATAAGCATGCTTACTTTAAAAAGAAAACAAACAAGTGATTTAACAAATAAATATTTATTTGAATTAGCTGATGGTAATTTAATTGAAAGTGTACTTATGAGACATGATTATGGAATAAGCGTATGTGTCTCAAGTCAAATTGGTTGTAATATGGGATGCTCTTTTTGTGAATCTGGAAGACTAAAAAAAGTAAGAGATTTATTACCTGGAGAAATAGTAAGACAAATTCTTATGATTGAAGAAGATATTGGGATGCGTATTTCTAGTGTAGTTATAATGGGAATAGGAGAACCTTTTGATAATTATGATAATATAATGGATTTTATAAGAATAATTAATTCTCCATTTGGAATTGCTATTGGTGCAAGACATATAACAGTTTCAACCAGTGGACTTGTTCCAAAAATAATGAAATATGCGAATGAAGATTTACAAACAAATTTAGCAATAAGCTTACATGCACCTAATGATGAACTTAGAAATAAGATTATGAAAGTTAATAAAGCATATAACATAAGTGAATTAATTAATGCAATTAAGTATTATATTGAAAAAACTAATAGACGAGTTACTATAGAATATGTTATGCTTAATATGGTAAATGATAGTGAAGATAATGCAATGGAACTTGCAAATTTACTTCGAGGAATGAATGTTTATGTTAACTTAATTCCTTATAATGAAACTAGTCATATTGAATATAAAAAATCAAGTAATGAACGAGTAATGAAATTCTATGATACATTAAAACGTTGTGGAATAAACGTTACAGTAAGACGTGAATTTGGTGGAAATATAGATGCTGCCTGTGGGCAACTAAGAGCAAATGAGGTGGAAAAATGAAATCATTTTATATTACTGATTCAGGAAGAGTTAGAAGTCATAATGAAGACTCAGTTACAATAGTAAAAAATTCTTCAAGTGAACACTTAATGATTGTGGCTGATGGTATGGGAGGACATCGTGCTGGTGAAATAGCATCAAGTATGGCTGTTACTCAAATAGGTTCACGTTTCCAAGCTTTATCAACAATAGGAACTAAAATAGATGCTGTTAATTGGATAAGAGAAAATTTGAATGAAGTTAATGCTAGTATTTTAAAATATAGTGATGAACATCCTGAAGCAATGGGACTTGGAACTACATGCGTTATGGCTCTTTTGACTAAAGATTTCCTAATGTTTGTTAATATTGGAGATTCAAGTGGATTTGTATTTAAAAATGGAAAATTGAAAAAAATCACGAATGACCATACTTTAGTTAACTTCTTAGTTGAAACTGGAGATTTATCTGAAAGAGAAGCAAAAAATCATCCAAAAAGAAATGTTCTTATGCGTGCATTAGGGGCAGCGGATACATGTGAATTTGATATTTTTGAGGTAGAAACTGATATTGATGCAATTATGCTTTCAAGTGATGGTTTAACAAATATGTTAACTCAAGATCAAATTGAAAAAGTTTTAAATGAAGAAAATATAAGTATAGAAGATAAACTAATTAAGTTAGTAAAAAAATGTAATGTTCGTGGTGGACAAGATAATATTTCAATTGCTTATTTAGTTAAAGATGATAGAATTGGGGATGTGTAGTATGATAATGAAAGGTCAAAAGATAAATGACCGTTACCAAATCATCAAAACTATTGGTGAAGGTGGAATGGCCAATGTTTATCTAGCATATGATACCATCCTTGATAGAAATGTTGCTGTAAAAGTATTAAGAGGAGATTTAGCAACAGATGAAAAATTTGTTAGAAGATTTCAAAGAGAAGCTTTATCAGCATCAAGTTTATCCCATCCAAATATTGTTGAAGTATATGATGTAGGTGAAGATAATGGATCTTACTACATTGTAATGGAATATATTGATGGAAAACACTTAAAGCAACTTCTAAAAAAACGTGGAAGTTTAACATTAACTGAAGTAGTTGATATTATGCTTCAAGTAACTGATGGAATGAGTGCTGCTCATGATTCTTATATAATACATCGTGATATTAAACCACAAAACATAATGATATTAGAAAATGGTTTAATTAAAATAACTGATTTTGGTATAGCAATGGCACTTAATTCTACTCAACTTACTCAAACAAATTCAGTTATGGGAAGTGTTCATTATTTACCACCAGAACAAGCAAGTGGTAAAGGTGCTACTATTCAAAGTGATGTTTATTCTATGGGAATTCTTATGTATGAACTTTTAACTGGAACTCTTCCATTTAAAGGTGATAACGCGGTAGAAATTGCTTTAAAACATATTAAAGAAAGTGTTCCATCAGTAAGAGAGATGTTACCAAATATTCCTCAATCTATTGAAAATATTATAATGAAGGCTACTGCTAAAAATGTTAAAAACCGTTACCAAGATGCAAAGGAAATGCATGATGATTTAAAAACCGCTTTAGATGATTCAAGAATAAATGAACCAAAATATGTTTTTGAATATCCAGAGGATGATGCGGACATAATAAAGAAAAAGCCAGAAAAAAATATTGAACTTCCTGCTGAAGAAAAAGAAGTTAAGAAAAATAAAATAAATGAAGTGAATGTTGAAAAGAAAGAAGATGTCGAGATAAAAACTAAAAAGATAACTGAAAAAGATTTAAGAAAAAGAGAAAATAAATTTTTACTAGTTCTTGCAATAATTTTTACAGGTTTAATTTTAATTGTAACTACTTTAGTATTCTTAATACCTAGAGTAACTAAAGTAAAAGATATTAAAGTTCCTGATGTTACAGGTATGAGTGTAAGTGAAGCTGAAGATAAATTAATTAAAGCAGGATTTACGATTTCTGAAGAACAAAAAAGTGAAGCTTCTTCAACTATTAAAGAAGGAAATGTAACAAAAACATATCCATCAAATGGTAGTACAAGAAAAAAAGGTGCTTCAGTAGTTATTTATGTATCAACTGGAGAAAATGCTTATACATTAGAAGACTTAACTGGTAAAAATTATGTTGAAGAAAAAGCTATTCTAGAAAAAATGTATAACTTATATGTTAAAGTAGAGAAAATGGAAGATAAAGGAAATCATAAGAGTGATGAAATATTAAAAACAGAACCTGCAGCTGGAGCTAAATTGGTTGAAGGAGATACAATTATTCTTTATATTTCTGATATGTCAACAACTTATCCAGATTTCACTAAAGGAAGTTATTCTTTAAAACAAATAGAAGAATGGTGTGAAAAATATGGAGTAAAATTAACTACTACATATGTTGCTACTGATGAATATCCAGCTGGTACTATTTTTGAACAAAGTCAAAAAGCTGATGATAATGTTATGAATGGTCAATCACTAACAATAAAAATTTCTGAAGAAGTAAGTGATAATGGAGTAGAAGATCAAATAGACTAGGTAATAAATATGCAAGGTATAATAGTTAGAATAATAAGTAATTTATATACAGTTAAAACTGAAGTTGATTTAAGATTATGCCGTAGTAGGGGTAAGTTTCGTAATATGGGACTTACTCCTTTAGTCGGTGATAAGGTTATAATTGATGAAAAAAATAATTACATTTTAAAAATAGAGGAAAGAAAAAATGAGTTATTAAGACCAAGAGTTGCTAATATTGATACTTGTTTAATTGTAACTAGTTTAAAGCATCCTGATTTTTCATCTTTTCTATTAGATAAAATGATTGTTAATATTAGTTCTAATAATATAGAACCAATAATAGTTTTTTCTAAATACGATTTATTAACAGATGAAGAAAAAAAGGAAATGGACTCTATAATTTATTATTATAAAAATGTTGGTTATAAAGTTATTATCAATACAGAATATGACAAAATTCTTCGATATTTAAAAGGCAAAGTTGTTGCTTTAACTGGTCAAACAGGTGCTGGTAAAAGTACTCTTTTAAATAAAATATGTCCTGATTTAAACTTAAAAACTGATGATATAAGTGAAGCTTTAGGACGTGGTAAACATACAACAAGACATGTGGAATTATTTGATGTTGATGGTATATATTTTGTAGATACTCCTGGTTTTTCTGCTTTAGATTTAAATGTTGAAGATAAAGAAAATATCAAATTTGCATTTAAAGAATTTAACAATGATGGTTGTAAATTTAGAGATTGTAAGCATATAAATGAGAGTGGTTGTCAAGTTATTAAAGATGTAGAAGAAGAAAATATTTTAAGAAGTAGATATGAAAATTATAAAAAGATGGTGGTAGAGTGAAAATAGCAGTTTCATTTTTAAAAAGTAATGTTGATTTAAAAAGTACTTTAAAGAAAATAGAAAATACTGATGCCGATTTTATTCATGTAGATATAATGGATGGAATATTTGTTCCGGAAAAAACTAATGACGCATCATTTTTTTATAATAATTTAAAAGACATAAAAAAACCATTAGATATACATTTAATGGTAGAAAATCCTAAAGAATATATTGATGTATTAAAAAATTTGAATCCAGAATTTATAACTATTCATTCTGAAATTGAAAAAAGTGAATCTTTAATAGATTTGATTCATTCTTATGGTATTAAAGCTGGACTTGCTATAAATCCAAATACTAGAGTGGGAAATATAACTTACCTAGATAAGCTTGATTATGTCCTTGTAATGGGTGTTAATCCTGGTTTAGGTGGGCAAAAGATGATTATGGATACAACATTAAAATTAGAGGTTTTAAGTAAATTAAGAATTGATCATAACTACAAGTATTTAATATCTTTTGATGGTGGAGTAAATTTAGAAACAAGGAATTTTTTAGATTATTCGGATATATTAGTAAGTGGATCATTTATATGTATGAGTGATGATTATCAAGAAAAAATAAATTTGTTAAGATAACATAAAATAAGTACCCAATTTTGGGTACTTATTTTAATCTTCATCTAAATGAGTGAATAAAATACCAACATTTATTAGTCCAGTTAAACCGACAAGGGAATAAATTATTCTTGAAACAACAGATCCTGCTCCAAATAATAAATCTACTAAATTAATATCTAGTAACCCTACAAACCCCCAGTTAAGCGCACCAATAATGGTAACAACTAAACACACTTTTTGTAATGTATTCATGCCTTCACCTCATTTCTAATATTATTTTGTCTTAAATTTATAATTTTATACATTATAAATAAATTAATTTTTTATTTGTATTTTAGTTATTTAATTGCCCAAATAAACATAGTAATTAATTAAGAAAGGGTGATTAAGATAAAAAAGGCAGTAGTTATAATATTAAGTGTATTTCTTCTAACTGGATGTATGAGTAATACTAAAGATATGATGAAATCATTTAAAGATTATAATAGTAAAAAGAGTAGTTATGAATTAACTGGAGAGATGGTTATTGTTAGTAATGAAGATGAATTTACTTACAATATAAAAGTTGGAGTTGATAATAATACTAATTATAAAGTTAGTTTAATTAATACAATAAATAATCATGAACAAGTTATATTAAAAAATTCTGAGGGGGTTTATGTTGTTACACCTAACTTAAATAAAAGTTTTAAATTTATGAGTGAATGGCCAAGTAATTCAAGTCAAGCTTATTTAATTGAATCTCTTGTAAATGATATAAATACTGATTCTAAGTCAACAATCAAGGAAACTAACAGTGGTTATGAAATTGAATCGTTAGTTAATTATCCTAATAATCAAAAACTTGAAAAAGAAACTATTATAACTGATAAAAAATTTAATATAAAAGAAGTTGATGTAAAAAATAGTGAAGGTGCAACATTATTAAAAGTTAAAGTAAGTAATATAGATTACTCTCCAAAATTTGGAGGAGACTATTTTAAATTAGATACTTTAGTTAAAGAAAATACAAATACAAAAAATGAAGAAAAAACTACAACAAAAGCAAAAGCAAAAGATAATAATGAAAATAAAACTGAAGAATCTAATAATCAAGAAAATAAAACTACTGGTGAAACTACTGATAGTTGCATGAATAAATGTGAAACTCAAGAATGTAAGGATGAATGTAAACAAGATACTACAACTACTTCTAATGTTTTAGATGATATTATTTATCCATTATATGTTCCAGAAGATACCTATCTTCATTCTAAAGATACAGTAAGTACAGATAATGGAAATAGAGTTATATTAACATTTGCTGGAACAGATCCATTTATTCTAGTTGAAGAAAAATCAACAATGAATGAAGATATGGAAATTATTCCAGTTAATGGGGAACCTTTATTAATAGGGAATACAATTGGTGCAATAGGAGATAATTCAGTTTATTGGACTAGCAATGGAGTTGATTTCTATTTAACAAGTAATACTCTTAATTCAAATGAAATGATGACAATTGCAGAAAGTATTACTAATGGAACATCCCTAGTTGCTAATACAAAATAGAAATTTTTAAGAAAATGACTAATTATGGTCATTTTTTTTAATAGAATAAAAGTAATCGACTATTCTTTTCAATATATATATTATTGAAAGGAGAGTTAATTTTTTATGTATAATCAAAATAAAATGCATTTAGTAAATAAAATATTTAACGATGAAACTATAAGAACTGTTTGGGATAAAGAAACAGAAAAATACTATATTAGTGTTGTAGATATAGTTCATATTTTATCGGGTAGTAATAATCCTAGAAACTATTGGAAAGTATTAAAACATAGACTAAAAAATGAAGGAAATGAGTCGGTTACAAATTGTAACCAACTGAAATTAAAAGCTCCTGATGGAAAGTATTACAATACTGATGTTGTTGATATTGAAGGAATGTTTAGAATTATAGAATCAATACCAAGTAAGAATGCCGAACCAATAAAACTTTGGTTAGCAAAATTAGGTAGTGAAAGAATAGATGAAGTGTTTGATCCATCACTTGCTATTCAAAGGTCAATAGATTTATATCGCACTAAAGGTTATGATGAAGTTTGGATAGCTAAAAGGATAAAATTTTTACAAGATAGGAAAGAACTTACAGACATTTGGAAAGAAAGTGGTTTAGAAAATAATTTAGATTATGCAATTTTAACAAATGAAATATATAAAACATGGTCAGGGTTTACTGCTAAAGAATATAAACAACACAAGGGTTTAAGAAAAGAATCTTTAAGAGATAATATGAGTGACATTGAGCTAACTTTAGCTGATCTAGGAGAAATCGCTACTCGTGAAATTGCCAAAGAAAAACAACCATATGGTTTAGTAGAAAATCTTGAAATCGCTAAGCAGGGTGGAGATGTTGCCAGAAATGCAAGAATTGATTTAGAAAGTAAAATTGGAAAAAGTATAATTTCTAAAAATAATTCTTTAAATTATAAATATAAAAAATAATAATTTATATAAATTAATAAAAAGTTATTGTATAAAAAAAATAGATTTAGTATAATAGAAAGCATTAAATGAGGTGGAAGTATGAACGACAATAAAATAAAAGATATAAATGCTTTACTTACAGCTTTTGAATCAAGAAATGAATTACTTAATGAAGAAATCAAGCAAAATGAAGAAGCAATTAAAGAAATGAAAAAGGAACTTTCTCTCATACTGGAAGATGAAGAAGAACATAAACTAAAAATGGTAGGATAAATACCATTTTTT
This sequence comes from uncultured Bacilli bacterium, assembly GCA_934095845.1. Classification (GTDB taxonomy): domain Bacteria; phylum Bacillota_I; class Bacilli_A; order RF39; family UBA660; genus CAG-582. Next base: position 136,433 of record CAKOKS010000001.1, read on the forward strand.
TTAATATTATTTCCTATTATGTGTTATAATGTTACTAGGTGGTTAAAATGAAAAAGGAAGTAAAAAAATTTGAAACAAAAGAAATTAAAAAATCTAAATATATGAATGATGATGTAAGTAAAATTATAAGTTTCATTATAGTTTTAGTAATAGTTGGTTTATTTATTGGAGCATTGTTTTTTATAAATGGAAAATATGTTACAAAAGATGAATTTCAAGATAACAAAACTACAGAAAGTGTTACAATTGATCAAAAATTAGTAACTTTAGATGGTATTTTTAAGGTTAGTAAAAGTGAATATTATGTACTTGCGTATAGCTTAAAAGATACAAAAGTTGGTTCAACATTAACAAGTTTAAAAAATAGTTATTCTGGTGATATATATGTTGCTAATTTAGATGAAACAGTTAATAAAAATCATTATGATACAACTAAAGAAGAAAAAGTAAATGTAAAAAATATTAAAGAATTAAACATAACAAAACCAACACTTATTAAAATTAAAGATAAAAAAATAATATCTTATACAACTGATATTGATGAGATGATTAATCTTCTTTCTAAAAAGGCTTAATTAAGTCTTTTTTTAGGAGGGTTTATGAATAAGATACGAAAAATATTTAAAATAAAAAACAAAAATACAACTTATACTTTTAAAGAACTATTAATAGTTACTATTTTTGTTACTTTAATTGTTAGTACTATAACCGGAATTGTAGTTTATAAAGTTATATCTAGTAATGAACTTATAAAGTTAGAGTCATCTTACAATAAAATTAAAAATGAATACTATAGTGATATTAATAAAGAAGAATTAGAAAATGCAGCTATTGATGGAATGATGAAATATCTAAATGAAAAATATTCTTTATTTATGGATCAAGAAGAAACATCTTCTTTAAATGATAAATTAGAAGGTAATTATGATGGTATAGGTATTGAGATTGGTATTAAAGATAAAAAAATAATGGTTTTAAATGTTTATGAAAATACTCCTGCAAGTGTAGCTGGTTTAAAAGTAAATGATGAACTTGTTAAAGTAGAAGATTTAACAATTAACGAATCTACAACATTAAAAGATGTTACAAGTTTAATAAAGGATAAAAGATCTGTTAAATTATCTATTAAAAGAGATAATGAAGTAAAAGAATTTAGTATTGATATTAAAAAAATTGATAAACCAGTTGTTACAGAAAAAATATTTGAAAGAAACAATAAAAAAGTAGGTTATATTTATCTTTCTACTTTTAGTGAAAATGCTGGAACTCAAGTAAAAGAGGCATTAAAAAAATTAGATGAGGAAAATATTGATAGTTTGATATTTGATGTAAGAAGTAATACCGGTGGTTATTTAACAAGTGTAACTGAAATTTTAAATATGTTCTTAAAAAAAGGACATTTAATGTATTCATTAGAAGAAAAAGATAAAAAGAAAATGTATTATGATACAACTAAAGAAGAATATGATAAAGATATAGTTGTTTTAATAGATAGAAAAACAGCATCAGCATCTGAAATACTTGCATCTTCTTTAAAAGAAAGTTATGGAGCAACTATTGTAGGAACAACTTCTTATGGTAAGGGAAAAGTTCAAAGTACTTATAAATTATCAAAAGATACAATGCTAAAATATACGACTGCTAAATGGTATACACCTAATGGAAATTCAATTGATGAAGTAGGAATCACTCCTGGAATATATGTTACTTTGGGTAAAGAATATGTTTTAAATCCATGTGATGAAACTGATTCTCAACTACAAAAAGCAGTAGATTTATTGACACAATAATGTAAAATGTGTCATTTTTTTTGCTTTTCGACATTACTCGACAATACTTGACGTAAATTGACATATTTTACTCTTTATCTTTACATTTATTTATAATATAATGTTTTTAGCAGTTGAATAATTATTAGAAAAAGGAGATATTATGGCGATACGTGTAATGATGATTGATGAAGACATCAATCAAATAAATGCAGTAGAGAAGTATTTCAGTAGTTCTAGTAGTATCAATGTTGTAAAAGTAATTAGTAATAAGGAAGAAGCATTAAATTCATTAAATGAAGATTATGATGTTTTAGTGGTTAACTTATTATTAAGTGGTTGTTTATGTAATTTAATTCTTGCAAAAATGAAAGAAATGGGAATTAGTAAAAAAGTAATTGTTACAAGTGAATTTGTAAGCCCTGATATGATGAATAGCTTGAATGATTACACATTGAATTATTTATTAAAGAAACCTTATTCATGTAATGAACTTGAAAGAGTTATTGCATCAATTTATGTTAAAGAAGAAAAACATATAGATAAAAAACTTAAATTAAAGATTACAGATATGTTACATAATTTAGGAATACCTTCTAATATAAAAGGATATACTTATATAAGAGATGGAATCGAAATGATGTATAATGATACTTCTCTTATGGGAGCAATTACTAAAGAATTATATCCTAAACTTGCAAGAAGTTATGATACAACATCTTCAAGAGTAGAAAGAGCAATTAGACATGCAATTGAAATTTCTTGGAGTAGAGGAGATTATGACCTTATGGAAGAAATATTTGGTAATTCAGTTGACTGTGATAAGTCAAAACCTACTAATGGAGAATTTATTGTAACATTAGCTGATAGATTAAAATTAGAAAGTAAGTATGTATAATATTAGTTAAATATCCTCATATAATTAATAGGAGGATATTTTTTTATGAATGATAATTTTAATTATGAAGTAAAAAAAATATTAAAGAATGCAGAAAAAGAATGTATGAATTTAAAACATCCTTATGTTGGAACAGAACATTTACTTTTAAGCTTACTTAAAAATAAAGATGTGTTAGAAGTAGCTTCTCATTATGGATTAACATATGAAATATTTAGAGATGAACTTATTAATATAGTAGGTCTTTCAAATAAAAAAAGTGAAGTAATATTATATACACCTCTTTTAAGAATGGTTATTGAAATGAGTACTAAAGAAGAAAATGTTACTGCTAAAAACATAATGAAAAATTTACTTTCAAGTGATGATGGAATTGCTTTAAGGCTTCTCATGGGTTTAAATATTGACATTGAAAGTATGTATAAAGAATTAAGTGAAGATGATATAAGTGAATTAAGCGTTATTGGGGAACAAATAAAAAGTGATAACATTTTAATTGGAAGAGATAAAGAGATAAATGAAATAATTCAAATTCTTTTAAGAAAAAATAAAAATAATCCAATATTAATAGGTGAAGCTGGTGTTGGAAAATCAGCAATAGTTGAAGAACTATCAAGAAGAATTGATGCCAATCTTGTACCACCTAAGTTAAAAGGTAAAAAAATTATTTCTCTTGATATGGCTAGTATGCTTTCAAATACTAAATATAGAGGAGAATTTGAAACAAGACTTAATAACATAATAAAAGAAGTTAAAAAGAATAAAAATATTATTCTATTTATAGATGAAATACATACAATCGTTAAAACGGGTGGTGGAGAAGGTAGCATTGATGCAGCTAATATTTTAAAACCATATCTTGCTAATGATAAAATAAAAATTATAGGTGCAACAACTACTTATGAATACGAAAAATTTATATCTCCTGATAAAGCATTAAAAAGAAGATTTCAAAGTGTTATGGTTGTTGAACCTAATGAATTAGAAACAAAAAATATTTTATTAGGTGTAAAAAAAATATACGAGGATTTTCATAATGTTAAAATAACTGAAAGCAATATAGATTATATTGTTAGTCTTGCTAATAAATATATTTATACAAATCATAATCCAGATAAATCATTAGATGTACTTGATATGGTCGCATCTAAAGTAAATATGGAAAGTGAATTACAAGAAAATAGTTTTAAATGTAATGAATATTTAAATAATAAAGATTATAAAAATGCATACTATTTAAGGAAAAATAATAAAAAGAAATTGACTATAAAAAATAAAGATATAGAAGAAACAATTATGTCTATAACAGGTATTAATTTAATTAAACAAAAGGATATTGATAATTTATGTCATATTTTAAATAATAGGTTTGGAATTAATAATATGAATAGAATTTTTGAAAATAGGTTAAATAGTAATAAAGTTTTAAGTTTTACTTTAAAAGGTAAAGATAAAGATATTAAAGAAAAAATAGTTAAGACAATTGTGTCTACATTAAAATATAATTATTTAGAGCTTGATTTAAAAGATTACGTAAGTGATACATCAATAAATAGAATTGTAGGAAGTGATCCTGGATATATTGGTTATAATGATGTTAACTTATTAAGTAAAATAAAATATAAACCGTATTCATTAATATATTTAAAAAATGCAGACGCTTCTTCTTATAAAGTATTAGAGTTATTTAAATCAATAATTGATAAAAGTTATATAAGAGATAATAAAAATGAATTAGTAGTTTTTGATAATTGTGTTATTATTATGGATAAATTAAAAGAAACTCCAATAGTTGGATATGAACATCATGAAGAAAATACTAATTTTGAAGTAGACACTGATTTAATAATTACTAATGCATGAAACACCCATTTGTGATATAATCAACTTAGAATAAGAGGGTGCTTATGAACAATGATGAATTACCAAATGTAAAACAAATTAATAGAATTGCTAAAGTAATTAAAGTAGATGAATCTGGTAATGTAAAGGAAAGTAATGAGATTTTACCAGAAGAACCTATTAAAAATGAAAATGTTGAAAAATTAGAAAGTATTCAAGATAAGAATGTTTCTCATGATTCATCAACAGCCATTTTTATTACTGTTATTTTAATCATTATTGCATGTGTAGCATTTTTTATAGTATATATATATCTACCAAATAATTATCATGGAGTAACTGGGAATGAAGGAACGCCAACAACTAAAACTCCAGAATATTATTTTGATATATTTGATTTAAGTGATAATGATATTGATTTTCAAACTGAAGTAAAATTAAATGATAAATTTACTTTAAAAGTAGAAGATTTAAATGCTAAAAAGAATATTAAAGTTAATGATATAACGATTGCAACTGCTAATAAAGTTTATAAAAAAGCATCAATTGTAGATAATATTTTATTTATATTTTTGATAAATAATGAACCAAGACAAAATAGAGTTATTGGAGTAACAAGTGACGGTAAAATACTAGCTGATATTTCATCTATTAAAAATATGTCTGGCATGAGTGTAAATGAAGTTGTGTTTAATCCAACTGGAATTACTTTAATGGCATCAAGAGTATATAATAATAAATTAATTCTTTCATCTAATTTTGGAGATGTAAATGGTTCTGATATATGTAATTCTTCATCTTCTGAAGAAATGCTTGCTACTGGTAACTTTGAAATTAGTTATAAAGGAAATAATGAATTAAGTGATGCTAAAAAAATAAGTGGTGAAACTATAAAAGAATACGTTAAAAACAACAATATGTGTCAATAATATTGCTTAAAATAAAACAAATTAGTATAATAAAATGTAAGCAGGTGATAAAATGAAATTTTATAATACATTAACTAAAAAAGTTGACAACTTTGTTCCAATTCATGAAGATATAGTAAATATGTATACTTGTGGTCCAACCGTTTATCATTATGCTCATATTGGAAATATGCGTAATTACATTGGACATGATATACTTGAAAAAACTTTATTATATTTAGGATACAATGTTAAAAGAGCTATGAATATTACAGATGTTGGTCATCTTACAAGCGATGCTGATACTGGTGAAGATAAAATGGAAGTTGCATCAAAAAGAGAAGGTAAAAGTGCTTATGAGATTGCTGATTTTTATACAGAAGCTTTCTTTAAAGACTTTAATAGTTTAAATTGTAAGATGCCAGAAATTGTTTCTAAAGCAACAGATAATATTGATATGTATATTAAAATAATAGAAGATTTACTTAAAAAAGATATTGCTTATATAAGTGGTGGAAACGTTTATTTTGATATATCTAAAGTAGATGATTATTATAAATTATCTAATCATTCTTTAGAAGGAAATATGGTTGGTATAAGAGAAACAGTTACAAGTGATGAAAAGAAACGTAACCAAGCAGATTTTGTTTTATGGTTTACTAAATCTAAATTTGAAAATCATGAAATGGTTTGGAATTCACCATTTGGTGTTGGTTATCCAGGATGGCATATTGAATGTTCTGGTATATCAATTAAATATTTAGGTGAATACTTAGATATTCATGGTGGTGGAGTAGACAATATATTCCCACATCATACTAATGAAATTGCTCAAAGTGAGGCTTATTTAGGTCATAAATGGTGTAATTATTGGTTCCATAATGAACATTTACTTGATTCAACTGGAAAAATGAGCAAAAGTAAAGGTGACTTTTTAACAGTAACTTTACTTATTGAAAAAGGATACGATCCATTAAGTTTTAGATTTATGTGTTTAAATAGCCATTATAGAAAACAATTGGTTTTTACTTATGAAGCACTTAATCAAGCAGAAGCAACTTTAAAAAAACTTAGAAATAAAATATCTAATATAGTTGATGAAGGAGAACTTGATGAAGGAGAATTCAGTACTTATAATGATAGATTTATTAAAGAAATATCTAATGATTTAAATACTGCAAATGCTTTATCTGTTATGTATGAACTTATTAAAGATGAACAAGTTAATGGTCATACAAAATTAGAATTAATTAAAAAATTTGATAAGGTCTTTAGTATCAATTTAATAAATGAAAAAAATAAAAATGATGATAAAGAAATATTAGATTTAATTGAAAAGAGAAGTGAAGCAAAGAAAAATAAAGACTTTGAACTTGCTGATTCAATTAGAAGCGAACTTGAAAGTAGAGGAATTATTCTAGTTGATACTAGAGAAGGAACGACTTATAAAATTGTAGGAGAGTAGTTATGGATTTAATAATAATTTTTTTACTAATGCTAATTATTCCAATTTATGCATCAATTAAAGTTAATGTAAATTACAAAAAATATAAAAAAGTAACAAATGAAAAGGATTTAACTGGATTTGATGTTGCAAGAAGAATATTAGATGAATTTGGACTTGGAGATATTTATGTTGTTGAAACTAAAGGAGTTATGAGTGACCATTATGACTCTAGAAGAAAAACTGTTAGGCTTTCAACTGAAGTATTTCATGGAACAAGTGTTGCTTCTGTTGCAATAGCAGCTCATGAATGTGGACACGCTATTCAAGATAAAGAAGGTTATACTTGGATGAAATTAAGAAATATTATTTTCCCAATTGTAAATATTGGTCAAAGAATCGCTTATATTGTAATGATTATTGGTTTATTCTTAAGTTATATGGATTATGTTTATGCAGCAATTGGATTTACATTTCTAGGACTTTTATTTGAACTTGTAACATTACCAGTTGAGTTTGATGCTTCTAAAAGAGCAAAAGATATAATTTTAAAAGATGGTATGATTAATGATAAAGAGAAAAAAGGCGTTGATGCTGTTTTAAACAGTACAGCTTTAACATATGTTGCTGCAGTTGTGTCATCAATGTTAGAAATCCTTTATTTATTAATTCAATTAAACGATCGCGATTAACAAGCTTATGCTTGTTTTTTTGTGAAAATTAGTTATAATATGTATTTGAGAAAACGGGTGATAGTTATATGAATTTAGAAGAAATATTTGCAATTTATGAAAAAGATAATCAAACAGGAGTTAAATTGTTAGAAGAATATTTAAAATATAATATGTTAAATACTAAAGTGGTTTATACATTATTTGCTTATTATGTAAATAATAAAAGTTATGGTAAAGCAGCATATTATTTAGATTTATTACGTCAAACAAATATAAATATGTATGATTATTATACTTATTTAATTTTAATGTATGATTTATTAGATTTAGATATTGATTTATCAAATGTAAAAGTTACTGATTTATTAATTTCTAAAAGCAATAAAAAATATGATGATGTTAAAGGAAACAATGAAGTAAGAAAAGAAATATTTAATGGATCTTATTTTAGAGCTAAAAAAGCAAATAGTAAAATTTTTCATAAAAAAGGAAAGATGACTTTAGAAGAATCAATTATAACAAATTTAATAAATGCAAATGTTAAAAAAGTGGTTGATATAATAGTTAAATATATTGAAGAAGGTAATTATGATTATGCTTATGATTTAGTGTTTGATATGAATAATATACCAGATGAGGAAACTTTGATTGATGGATTAACAACCTTAATATTACAAAGTGATGGTATGCCTTTAACAAGAGAAAAACTAGAAGAGCTAAAGAAAGTTAAAAAAATTGACGATAGAATTGCATCATCAATTATAAAACAAGCAAAGTTAGAAGATAATGTTAATAAAACAGTATATTATGATAATAATACAAATTATTTTTATGATTTTATTGAAAAGATGGATAGGTTTTATGATAATGAACCTGCAATGAAAAGCTTAATTCATGATTATTTAGAAGCTTATTCAAAAACAGAGTATTATAATTTTATAATGAAGATATATGAATATTTATCAAAAGATGTATTCTTTGATTATATATATACAATTCTTTATGGTGTTGATAGAAGTTATCTTATTACTAAATATGAAGAAACAAATGATGAAGTATATGCTGAATTAATTGGATTAGCACCAATAAAAGAAAGAGAAGACATTGTAAAAAAAATAGAGAAGTTATTAAGTTAACCTCTCTATTTTTTATTTTGTTGTATTTCTGCTTTGATTAATTAAGTAATTTATATATTTGTTATAAGCACTTTCAATATCACTGTCATTGAATGTAACACCATATTCTTTTCTTAATTCAACCATTGCATTAACTGCCATTGTAGAATCTTTTTCAATTTTTTCATTTGCAAGTGTTTCTTTAATTTTATCTTTAAGATTTTCAAGTGTATCTTTTTCTTTTTCATCAACTTTTAAGATAACATGATATCCATAAGTAGTTTTAACTGGTGATTTTGAATATTCACCTTTTTTTAATTTGTAAGCTGCTGTCTCAAAAGCTTCTACCATGTCACCATGATTGAAGAAACCTAAATCTTGATAAGTAACTTCATCATTATTTTCATATTTTTTAAATGCATCTGCTGCTGAAGTTCCAGCTTTTATATCATCAGTAATTGCTGTAATAATTTCTTTAGCTTTGTTTTCAGCGTTAGTAGAATCTTGATCACTTGAAGATGCAGGTTTTACTAAGATGTGTACACAACTAATATCACCTTTTTGTTCATTCTTATAATATTTTTCAATTTCTTTATCAGTAACTAAACTTTTAGCATAACTTTCCTTTTGCATATTTTCCATATAAGATACTCTTTGTTGCTTTAAAAGTTGTTCTAAAGAAGAATAACCATATTGACTTAATGCACTTAAAAGTGAAGTTTCATCATATTTACCATTTTTATCAACATAATTAGCTTTTAAAGACGTTTCATAATTTTTAATATATTCATCAATATCATCTTTTTTATCTTTAAATTTATCTTCTAATATTTTATTGTCGACTTTTTCAAGAAGTACGTTAAGTCCATAAGAATCTTTTACTTCGTTCCATACTTCATTAACACTTATTTTATCTCCATTTTTAAAATCAACTATTGATTCTTCACCATTACTTAATTTAGGAATAGTTTTACCACATCCAGTTAGCATAACACTTGCCATAACTACAACTAATAATTTCTTTTTCATTTATATCCTCCCTAATAGGTATTATATCACGTATATAAAAAAATTAATATTAATTTCTTTAAAACAGGCACAAAAATGGATATTTTACCATACAATAAAGTGAGTAATGAAAAGGAGGGAGAATAATGAATAAATGTTGCAATAATAATATTTCTGGTGCTGCTTTCATATTAGTTCTATTTATTTTATTAATTATTATAGTAGGAGCATTTATCTAAAAAGGAGGTGTTAAGGCATGAATTGTAATACTAAACCCTCAATAAATAATCAAGGTTATGGTAATACATTCTTCATCATTCTTGTATTATTTATTCTGCTTGCAATTATTGTTAGTTCAATATATGCATATTAAGAGGATTTTCCTCTTTTTTTTGTAAACAAAATGCCTAAAAAGTGTTGTTTTTACTAGACAGTATGTAATATTTGTTATAATAAATATAGAATACTTAATTGTTTTTGTTCAAAAATTTGCATTTTTTCTCTTTTTATGTTAGTATAGTTGTCAATTCAAGACGTAGGGGACATAAAAAAGGGGTAAGGTTATGAACGAAGGAAGTATTGCAGTAACAGAAAGTATTACTGTTGCTAATTCAATTTATTTATTTGTAAAACGAGTATTTGATTTAATTATTAGTGCTTTTTTACTAATAGTTTTATCGCCATTATTTTTAGTAATAATTTTAGCTATAAAACTTGATTCTAAAGGTAAAGCTATATATACTCAAACACGTATAGGTCAAAATGGTAAAACTTTTAAACTTTATAAATTTAGATCAATGATTGTTGATGCTGATAAAGTTTTATTTGAACTTTTGGAGAAAAATCCAGAAATGAAAATGGAATATGATATTCATAAGAAATTAAAAAATGATCCACGTGTTACAAAAGTAGGTAAAATTATTAGAAAATTATCTATGGATGAATTACCACAACTTCTTAATGTCTTTAATGGTGAAATGTCTTTAATCGGTAATAGACCATATTTAGAAAGAGAAATTAAAGATATGGGTAAATATTACGATGAAATAGTTAAAACTAAACCAGGTATAACAGGATATTGGCAAGTTAATGGTAGAAGTAAAACAACATTTAGATCAAGATGCAAAATGGAAGCAGATTATTCTAAACGTGCAAGTTTAAAATTGGATATGCAAATTTTCTTAAAAACATTTAAAGTATTAATTAAAGGTTTATAAGAAAATATAAAATACCAAGTAAACTATATACAAAGGTGTTTTGTATATAGTTTTTTTATAGTAGAGGTGAAATTCATGAAAATAGATATTATTTGCCCACTTTATAATGCAAGTAGATATATAATTGATTTAAATAATTCTTTCTTAATGCAAGAAAATGTTATACTAAATAAAATAAGATATGTCCTAACTGAGTCAAATGATAATACTAAAGAAATAATGGATAATGCAAATATTCAATATAAATTGATTAAAAAAAGTGAATTTTCACATAGTTTAGTTAGAGAAAAAGAAGCAATGGAAAGTGATGCAGACATAGTTGTATATGTAACTCAAGATGTTGTTATTACTGATAAATTGTGGCTTTATAATTTAACAAAAGATATTAATGATGAAGTTGTAGCTACTTATTCAAGACAAATATCCAAATATAATAATATTGAAAAATATACTAGAGAATTTAATTATCCAAATAAATCGAGAATTGTTTCGAAAAATGATATTAATGAATTAGGTTTGAAAACATTCTTTTTCTCTGATGCAGCTTCTGCTATAAAGAAAAGTGTTTTTGTTGAGTTAAATGGATATGATAATAAAAATTTACCTATAAGTGAAGATATGTATATAGCTTATAAAATAATAATGAATAATTATAAGATAAAGTATTGTGCTGATTCGGTAGTTAATCATTCTCATAAATTTAAGTTAAAAGAAATATATGATAGATATAAATTAACTGGTAAATTTTTTAAGGAAAACTCTTATTTAGATAAATTTGGAACAACAGGAAGTGGAGCAAAACTTGCAAAATATGTATTAAAACGTATTATAACGGATTTTAAATGGCATTTAATTTTTAGATATCCATTTGATATGGGAGCAAGATTTTTAGGAATGAAAGCGGGGAAAAAGTAATGGAACGAGATTTAATAAGTATAATAGTACCTGTTTATAATGTTCAAGAATATTTAAAAAATTGTATTAATTCAATTTTAAATCAATCTTATAAAAATATAGAAATCATTTTAGTAGATGATGGTTCAACAGATGAAAGTAGTTCAATATGTGATTTATATGTAAAAAAAGATAATAGAATTAAAGTAATTCATAAAGAAAATGGTGGTCTTTCTGACGCTAGAAACATGGGTATTAAAAGTGCTAGAGGAAAATATATTACTTTTGTTGATAGTGATGATTATTTAGATGAAAACTATGTTAAAGCATTATATATTTTAATTACGGAAAATAATTCAGATATTGCGTGTTCTAGGATGAAAAAAACTGATTCCTTGAACGATAAAATAATAAATAAAAATGAAAAGATAAATATCTATAACTCAATTGATGCAATTAAAGAAATACTTTATCAGAGAAATATTGATAATTCAGCACCGAGTAAACTTTTTAATAAAGATCTTTTTGAGAATATCCTTTTTCCAGTTGGATATGCTTTTGAAGATTTGGATACAATGTATAAATTGTTTTTACAAGCAAACAAGATAGTATCTACTACTAATAATTATTATTTATATTATCAAAGGCAAGGTAGCATTCTTCATACTGTTAAAGATAAAACGATAAATGATCTTTTAACAATAATTGATAATATGAATAAAAATTTAATAAACTATGGTGAGTTAAAGGCTCCGTTAATGGCAAGAACTTTAAATGCAAATTTTTATATTTATAATCATTCAACTAATAAAGATATAAAAGAAAACAGTAAAAAGTATATTATTGAGAATAGAAAAAACGTTTTGAAAGATAGTAATATAAGTAAAAAAACAAAATATGGAATAATTATTAGTTTAGTAAGTTTTAAACTAGTAAATTTATTAGATAAAATGAGGTGAGGTAATGAATAAAATTAACTTAAGAATTAAACAATTATGGATAATTTTAAAATATTTATTTATAAAAATTATTAATATTTTTACTTCAAACAAAAAATATAATGACATATGGTTAATAGCTGAAAGAGGCGATGAAGCTAGGGACAATGGATATGCCTTCTATAAATATATGGAAGAAAATCATCCAGGAAAAAATTTTTATTATATTATTAAAAAGAATTCTCCTGATGTTTATAAAATAGATCCAGCTAGAAGAATTTACTATCAATCTATTAAACACATAAAATATTATATGAATGCAAAATATTTACTTAGCACTCATATTTTAGGATTTTCTCCTGAATTTAGAAGTTTTGGAAAATTAGTTAAGAGATTTAAAATATTTGATTGTAAAGGTAAAAAAGTATTTCTTCAACATGGTATTATTCAAAGCTATACAGAATATTTAACAAGTTCGTCTATTGATTTGGATTTGTTTATATGTGGTGCAAAAAAAGAGTATGATTTTATACTTAAAAATTTTGGCTTTGATGAAAGTGTTGTTAAATATACTGGACTTGCTAGATATGATTACTTGAAAAATTCACAAAAGAAAAATGAAAAAGAAATTTTATTTATGCCAACTTGGAGAAAGGAGTTATTTTATTTATCTGACTCTGATTTTATTAAATCTGATTATTATAAAAATATAATTAATATTCTAAATAATGAAAAGCTTCAAGAAAAACTTAAGAACAATAATATTAAATTAATCTTTTATCCACATTATGAAATACAAAAACGAATTAGTCTTTTTAACATTAAAAATGAAAATATTATTATTGCATCTTCTAAAGAATATGATGTTTCTGAATTGTTAAAAAGTGTTGATATGTTAATAACGGATTATTCAAGTGTATTTTTTGATGTTGCTTATCAATATAAACCAATATGTTATTTTCAATATGATTATGAACATTTCAGAAAGAACCAATATGGTGAGGGATATTTTGATTTCAAAACTTTAGGATTTGGTGATGTTTCTACAAATGTAAGTGATTTAGTTGATAATATAATAAGAGTAATAGATAGAAATTTTGTAATGGAAGATAATTATAAAAAAAGGGTTAATAATTTTTTTGTTTATAATGATACACATAATTGTGATAGAATATATAATGAAATAATAAAAAAATAGGTGGTGATGAATATGAAGATAATGATAAATAAAAAAAGCATAATGCTAACTTTGTTTTATATTTTAATGTTATTTTCATATTTTCAATTTGATAGTTTAAATTATTTATATACATCTTTATTACCAATATATAAAATGTTTCATTATATCAGCTTTTTTATAATTGTATTGTTATTTTTTAAAAATAAAAATATGTCTAAAATAATAATTTATGTATTAATTTATTTGTTTATTCTTTTTATATCATCAATAATTAATGGCCAACAATTTTTGCAGATATTAAATTATATGATGATGGTAATGAGCTTTTGCTTAATAACTGATTATGGAATAAAAAATAATACAAAAGAATATTTATATGCTATTTCAATTTTTTTGAATTTTATGGTTATTATTAATTTTATAACAATTTTGTTATATCCAAATGGAATGTATATTAATTCAACTTTATATAAACAAAATTGGATATTTGGTTATAAAAATGCTCATATTTTGTATTTATTACCATGTGTTGCAGTTAATGCAATTAGATCATTAAAGTTTAAAGGACATTTGGATTATAAATTTTATTTAATATTCTTTATTAGTTTTTTATCAATTGTAATTGTAAATAGCAGTACGGGAATAGTTGGATTATTAATTATCTTGATTTATTTAGTATTTAAGAAATTGCTTGATAAAGTTAATTTAGTAAATAGTTATTCAAGTATGGGTTTATATTTATTAAGCTTTGTTTCTATTATGATATTAAAAATTCAAAATTTATTTAAATTTTTAATTGTTGACATATTAAAAAAAGATTTAACATTTACCGGTAGAACTTATATTTGGGATAGTGTTTTAAAAAGTATAAAAAGTCATCCTTTACTTGGATATGGTAATGTAACTTTTCAATATAACAAGTATATATTTACAACACATAATACGATTTTAGATATTTTGTATAAGACTGGTATAGCTGGTTTTACTTTATATTTTTTGATAATATTTGAAACTTGCAAAGCTTTATATGCTTGTAAACAAAACAAAATTTCCAAATTTTTATCAATTATTTTATTGTCTTATTTTGTAATAATGTTAACTGAGGCATACACGATAAACTATTATTTCTTTATTTTAGTTATTTGTTGTAATATAAAATATTTAAGGAGAAGTGAAGATGATGAATGATTTAATAAGTATTGTTATACCAATTTATAATGCTTCAAAATATCTGGAAAAATGTATTAATTCAGTTATAAATCAGACATATAAAAATTTAGAAATAATTTTGGTAAATGATGGCTCAATTGATAATTCTTTAGATATCTGCAATGATTTTAAAGATAAAGATAATAGAATTAAAGTTATAAGTAAGAAAAATGAAGGAGTATCTAAAACAAGAAATATTGGAATAGATAAATGTAAGGGAAAGTATTTAATGTTTCTTGATAGTGATGACTATATTGATGAAATTTATGTAGAAAAGATGTATACATATTTGACTAAAAATAATTTATCGATGGTTACATCAAGTATGACATTAGTTGATGTAAATTATAATGTTTTAAAAGTTTCTTCATATAAAGATAAAAGTGATATATTACAAGTTAAAGATATCTATAAAGATATCGTTAATACATCTTATTTTTGCCCAATTTGGAAAAATATAATAAAAGTTTCTTTAATAAAAGATAATAGTATTTATTTTGATGATTCTTTAAAATTTGGAGAAGATTTATTATTTTCTTTTAAAATAATTCAATCATGTGAAAAGATAGGGTATTTAAGCTTTCCAGGTTATTTTTATGTTCAAAATAATGCGAGTATTACTCATAATAATTCTTTTGATATTGTAAAAAAATATGTTGAGGATAATAAGCATGTTTATAGTATTTTAAATGAATATATTAACGATGATGTTTTAATAACAAATAGATTGTTTTCTAAATATAATTTTGCACTTTTGAAATTGATTAAAAATTGTAAATATGGAGAATTTAAACATTATGCAACTTTATTATATAAAATTATGTTTAATAAAGATGACATTATAAAAGTTTGTGAAATAAATTATGAATCTAAATCAAATACTATATTAATGAATATCTTGGTAAAAAAACATTATTTCATTTATTATCTTGTTGCTAAAACATATTATTCAATTAAAAAGTAGGTGAAACATGAAAAGTGAAAGAAAGAAAAGTTCAATAAAAAATATGTTAACTGCAGTTGGATCAAATATTATTACAATTATAGTTGGTTTAGTTGCTCAAGCGATATTTATTAAAATATTAGGATCTGAATATTTAGGATTAAATGGACTTTTTTCCAATATTATATCAATGCTTGGTATAGTTGAATTAGGTATAGGTTCAGCAATAATTTATAATATGTATAAACCTATAGCTGAAAAAGATACTGAGAAAATAAAATCTTTAATGAAATTTTATAAGAAAAGTTATAATATTATAACTTTGATAATTGCTTGTATTGGAATTTTAATAATACCTTTTATTAAATATATTGTTGATATAAAAAGTGTAACAGCAGATATTAATGTTTATATAGTTTATTTATTATTCTTATCTGAAACTATTTGTTCTTATATATTATCTTATAAAAGAAGTATTTTATATGCTGATCAAAAAGAATATATTACAAATATTACTCATATAGGATATACAATAGTAGTTAATACATTACAATTAATTTCTTTATATTTAACTCATAATTATTATTTATATTTAATTATAAAAATCATGATGCGTTTAATGGAAAATATAGTAATATCTATAATAGTTAGTAGAAAGTACGAATATCTTAATAATAAAAATATTGAAAGCCTTGATAAACAAACTGAAAAAGATATATTTCAAAAAATTAAAGCTTTGTTTTTTCATAAAATTGGAACTTTTATAGTATCAGGAACAGATAATATTATAATATCAAAATATTTGGGCCTTGTTACTGTTGGACTTTATTCTAATTACTTTTTAATTATTAATGCAGTTCAAACCGTTTTAAATCATTTTGTTTCTGCCACTAAAGCTAGTGTAGGTAATTTGCTTGTAACAGAATCTAAGAAAAAACAATTTGAAATATTTGATAAAATTCGTTTTATGAATTTTTGGCTATCATGTTTTTCATCAATTTGTATATTTGTAATAATGGATAGTTTTATAACTATTTGGATAGGTTATAAGTTTGTTTTACCAACTAAAGTATTATTAGTTTTGGTAATTAACTTCTTTATTGTTTCATCTCGTTCTGCATATGGTGCTTTTAAAGAAGCAGCAGGTATATTTTATGAGGATCGTTTTATACCTATAATTGAATCTTTATTAAATATAGTTTTATCAATTATATTTGTTAAAAAGTTTGGACTTATGGGAGTATTCATGGGAACAGTTGCAAGTGGATTAGTATTATGGTGCTATAGTTATCCAAAATATGTTTATAAAAATCTATTTGGAAGAAGTTATTATGATTATATTAAAGAAACAATATATTATTTAATTGTTTTTGTACTTATTGCTGGTTTTAGTTACTCATTAGCTATATTAATAAGCTTTGAAAACATTTATTTACAATTTATAAGCAATGTATTAATTGCTTTAATAGTTCCAAATGTAATTATGTTACTTTTATTTTCAAAAGATGAAAACTTCAAATATTTTATAAATATGTTGAAAGGATTTAAAAAATGAAAGTAAATTATAATGATTTACCAAGTGTAAAAAGGTCACTAAAACAATCAATTGATTCTCTTTATTATTTTGATGAATCTTTAATAAATAATACCTTTTTAAAAGATTCTATAATATTTAGAATAGCTTTGTTTTTAGCAGATTCATATGAAGAAGTAATGAGTGAAGATGATGTTAAATTAAAAGTTGACTGTAGTATAAAAAATTCGATTATGATTCATGAAAGGGATAATGACAATCATAACATTATATATTTAAAAGTTTGTAATAATGAGAATGTTGAAAGTGTAAAAAAAGGAATTGTTCAGGTTGTTGAAAAATATAATTTTTTATATGGAGTATGCTTTAACATCAATGATACATATAAAAATTCAAGATTTGAAATGTATTATGACAATTCATGGAATAATTTATATTAAAAGAAACAAAATGTTTCTTTTTTTTATTGCATATATTAACCCATCAGGTTATAATACGTAAAAGGAGAACACATGATAATAACGTATACATCAAAATATAAAAGAGATTATAAAAAACTAGAAAATAAACACATGCATAAAGAATTGCAAACTTTAGAAAGAATTATTATGTATCTAAAGTTAGTAAATAATATGAGAGAGTTGCTTGATAATCCATATAGTAAGATTTTTCATATTGAAAAGAAAAGTGGAGATTTAAAAGAGTTTTATACTGCAAGAGTAAATCAAAAAATAAGACTGTTTATTAAACCAGTGTCTAATGAAGATGATCTTGTTTTTATTGTTGAAGTAGAGCTTTTTAAGATAGATTTAAAACATTATAATGATGGGTAGGTGAGAATATGGAAAGAAAAGTACAACAAGGATTTGGTCCAATGTTAAAAGATTATTTAGACTATTACAAAATAAATCAAACTGATTTTGCTTTAAAACTAGGTATTTCAAAAAAACATTTAAATGAGATATTAAATGATAAATCATATATATCTTTAGAATTAATGATTGCAATATCTTTAATAACTGATATTGATGTTAACTTAATATTTTTCTGTGAAAACTCCAAAAAATTAGATTTATATTTACAAGAAAGATTTAGTTCCGACAAAGAAATAAAAGAATATTTAAATAGTTTTTATATCAATGATCTTTATAAAAATAAATGGCTATTATTGAAAGATAAAAACTCACTTTTACAAAATGCATATGATTTATTACAATTTTTACATATAGATTCTTATGATAAAGTTTTACCTTATATTAATAATAAAGTTTTATATAAAAAAAGAGATGATTCTAATTTAATAAAAACATATTTATGGATAAGAAGATGTGAAAATATTCTTGAAGAAAATATGGATATAGGCGAATATAATTCTTCTAAATTAAATGAATTATTAGATGAATTAAAAGTAATAAGAATTAAAACATTTAATGAAGAAGAACTTGTTAAATTATTTAGAAAATATGGAATATATTTAGTTATAGAAGATACTCTGTCTGGAACAAAAACTAGAGGATGTTCAATGGTTAAAAAAACAAATCCATGTATATTTATATCAAAAGTTTTTAAAGAAAAATCATCATTTTATTTTACTTTGTATCATGAAATTGGTCATATCAAAAGCGATTTTAATAAATTAAAAAATAAAATTGCTATAGATGATAAAGAAAATGAAGATAATCAGGATAAATTTGCATTAGAATGTATGATTAAAAATGTTGATTTTGAGCAAATGAAAAAGTTAAATAAACAAGAATTAGTTGATTTTTGTAAAGAAAAGAATATACCACTTTCATTTTATTATTCAAGACTTGCTTATTTAGGAATCATAACTTATAGTAATAAAGATTATTTAAATTCAAAGGAAAAGATATAGTATAAAATTCATGATTTAAAACATAATAATTCTAGGTGATAATATGTCTAGAATATTAATGGTTGTAGGTTCAAGAAGAGAAGGTAATTCAATTCATTTAGCAAATAATTTAAAAGCTATTTTTGATCGTAATAGAATTTCAAGTGATATTATAGTTCCAGGTAATCAAAAAATATATTTATGTACTGGTTGTATGGACTGCGATAAAAATGGTGTATGTGATTTTAATGATGATATGAAAGATAATATTGATAAAATCAATAATGCAGAAGTAATAATTTTTATTACTCCAACAAGATGGAATACGTTATCTGGAGACTTAAAAATATTTATTGATAGGTTAAATCCACTTTATAGTGAAAAGAAACTTAAAGATAAAAAAATGATTGTTTTAGTTGTTGGTTCTAAATCAAGAAATGAATATTCTACAGATGGTGCTTTAACTTCTTTAGGATCATTTATTGAAAGCGCAGAAGGCAAATTAATTTATAAAGCATTTTTTGATAATTGTTTAAATTATCCGGATATTTTAAACCATAGTGAAAAAATTGAAACTGTTGCTAATGATATAATAAATGCGATAAATTAAAAATATATAGAAACTTAATTTAAAATATGATAATATCTATTTAGCAAGGAAACTTGCATACAATAAAAAAGGGAACATTCAGTTTTTCAGAGTTGAATGTTTACCAAAATTATATTTCTTTAGACACTTATTCTAACGGATGAGTGTCATTTTTTTATTACAACTATCAAAGATTTAAAAGATAATAAGATATTTACTTTTTATTAACAATATATTAAAAGTGGGTAGAAAAATAATAAAAAATATGATAATATGTATTTAGCAAGAGAACTTGCATACAATAAAAAAGGGAACATTCAGTTTACACATGTTGAATGTTATCCTATTAAGTGGGAAGACACTCTAACATCTTAGAGTGTTTATTTTTTATTAACAATATATTAAAAATGAGTAGAAAAATAATAAAAAATATGATAATATGTATTTAGCAAGACAACTTGCATACAATAAAAAAGGAAACATTCAGTTTGCAAATGTTGAATGTCTACCTGTTATTTTTACAGCAGACATTTAATTCTTTTGAATTAAGTGTCTATTTTTTTATTACAACTATCAAGATGATAAGAAGAAATAAAATGATAGTAATGTATTTAAGAACTTTTATGATAAAGGTTCTTTTTTTCATTATATCAAACATCCTCTCTAAAAAGATTAGAGGTAGACACTCAACAACTGATGTTCCAAGTAAATTATAACAAATAAATAAATTACAATCAATACAAACGTTCGTGCATATTGAAATTTGCAAAAGCCATTAAAATCTGCTATAATACAGGCCAATGTGAGGGGATATTATGAAAAATACATTAAAAATTGTGCTTAGTATTTTAACAATTATATTATCAATTATTTGTATATTTACAATTAAAGGTTTAAATATGTTGCCAAATAAATATTTTATTATATTTGTAAGTATTATGATTTTATTTAATCTTATTGGTTTACTTTTATATGCAAAGAAAAAATGGCTTAATATAATTGGTCTTGTAATAAGTATAATAACAATTATTGTTTCTATAATTGGGTATTATTATGGAAGTGAAACTATTGATTATTTAAAACATTCTTTTAATAATGATTCTGTAGAAATCAGTGAATATGGATTATATGTATTAAAAAAGAATAATTTTGAATTAAATAATATTAAAAATTTTGGATATTTAAATGATGAATTTGCAGAAAAGGCTGTAAAAGAACTTAAAAGTAGAACAAATGCTGAAGAATTATCTTATGATGATATGTACACTTTATCAAATGATTTAAAAGATAACAAATTAAATTCAATGTTACTTGATAAAACATACTATAATATGCTTCTTGATGAAAATGAAATATCTGAAGATGATGTAAAATTAATATATAGTTTTAATATTGAAGTAGAGAAAAAAGTTACAAAACAAAGTGTTGAAACATTAAAACCATTTAACATATTCTTATCTGGAAGTGATGCTAGAAGTAATTACATTGCTAGTAAAACTAGAAGTGATGTTAATATGATTATAAGTGTAGATCCAAAGAAAAAA
This sequence comes from uncultured Bacilli bacterium, assembly GCA_934095845.1. Lineage (GTDB taxonomy): Bacteria > Bacillota_I > Bacilli_A > RF39 > UBA660 > CAG-582. Next base: position 157,994 of record CAKOKS010000001.1, read on the forward strand.
ACAATTCTTTTAACAAGTATACCAAGAGATTACTATGTTTCAGTTTATGGTAAAACTGGTTTAAAAGATAAACTTACTCATGCAGGTATTTATGGAATAGATACAAGTGTTAAAACTGTTGAAAACTTATTTGATATAAACATTGATTATTATATAAAAGTTGGTTTTTCTTCAGTTATTGAAGTTGTTAATTTAATAGGTGGAATAGATATAGAAAGTGATAAAGCATTTGTAAGTCATTGTGGTGATGGTGGAGCAATAAAAACAAATGTTAAAAAAGGAATGAATCACTTTAATGGTGGTGAGGCTTTAAGTTATGCAAGAGAAAGATATGCATATGCTTTAGGTGATAGACATCGTATTTTAAATCAACAACAAGTACTAGAAGCAGTTATTAATAAAGTAACTACTGATAAATCTATTTTATTAAAATATGATAAATTACTTAAATCTTTAAGTAAACTATATAAAACTAATATTCCTAGTGAACTTATTTCTTTATTAGTTAAAAACCAACTTGAGGATATGAGTGGATATAAAATAGAAAGACAAAGTGTTTCAGGATCTGATGCATCAATGAACACTTATACAGCACCAAGTAAAAAAAGATATGTTATGATCCCTTATGAAAAAGATGTAAAAAAAGCTAGTGAAAACATTAAGAAATATGCTTAATGTTTTTTCTTGTTTTAAATGATTACTTAATGTATAATTAGTCTAGATTGGATGGTTAATATGAAAAATATTAAATTATTATTAATAAATATGTTTAATGGTTTCTGTATGGCTCTTGCTGATTCAGTACCTGGAGTTTCTGGTGGAACAATTGCATTTCTTTTAGGTTTTTATGATGAATTCATAAATTCTTTAGATGATTTATTTAGAGGAAACATGGATGCAAAGAAAAAAGCATTTATATTTTTAATTAAACTTGGCTTAGGTTGGATTATTGGATTCCTACTTGCAGCAACAATACTTTCAAGTATGTTTACAAGTAAAATATATGAAATGAGCTCATTATTCTTAGGATTTATACTTTTTTCTATTCCCCAAGTTATAAAAGAAGAAAAGGATTCAGTAAAGGGACATTATAAAAATATTGTATTCTTAATATTAGGTGCATTACTTGTAGCAGGAATAAGTTACTTTACAACTCATTCAAGTTTAGGTGTTGATGTTAATAACTTAAGTCTTTTCAACATTTTATATATATTCTTTTCTGCAGCTATTGCAATTACAGCAATGGTTTTACCTGGTATAAGTGGTTCAACTTTACTTTTGATTTTTGGCTTATATATTCCAATTATAGGAGCAATAAAGAAATTTATTAGTTTTGATTTTTCAGTTGTACCATTACTTACAGTATTTGGTTTAGGTATGATTTTTGGTATAGTTGCTTTTGTTAGAATATTAAAAAATTGCTTAAATAATCATAGAAGCAAAACAGTATATTTTATTTTAGGTATGATGATTGGGTCTTTATATGCAATAATTAATGGACCAACTACTTTAGAAGTTCCGATGGAAATAATGACATTTAAAACATTTAATATATTATTTTTTATAATAGGTGCTTTTATAATTGTTATATTAGAACTACTAAAAAGAATGATGTTGAAGAAAGATTAATTCTTTCTTTTTAAAATGGAGGATTCATGGCAAATATATTTGATTATATAAAAAAATATGGTGATAAAACTTTTGAAGAAAAAACATTTAATGAAGTAGATAATCTTATATTTTCTTCTTTATCTTATATAGACTATAAAGATGTACTAATTAGTAAAAAAATAACTATTCAAGAATGTGCAAAAATATTTTTTGATAAATATACTAAAAAAGAAATAAAAAATTTTGTACTTGCAACAAGAGATGCACTTGATATATTAGAAAGTATTAAAGATACGAATAGATATAAAGATTTATTCTTATACAATTATACTTATCAATATAATGATGATTTACAATTTTCATGTTTATTTATTGAAATAAGTAAAAAGCTAAGTTACATATCTTTTGAAGGAACTGACGATTTAGTAAGTGGATGGAGGGAAGATTTTGAGCTAGCTTATAAATTTCCAATTTCTTCTCAAGCAGCTGCTATAAAGTATATTAATTCTCATATTTCGCCATTTTCAAGAAGAAAATATATGGTTGGAGGGCATTCTAAAGGAGGTAACATTGCTCTAGTTGCTTCAATGTATGCTAATCCTTTAATAAGAAATAAAATAGTAAAAGTCTATAGTAATGATGGACCTGGTATATTAAAAAAAGAAATATTATCAAAACAATATGAAAGGGTATTACCTAAATATGAACTTATTATACCCGATTCTAGTGTAGTTGGTTTACTCTTAAGACATAAAAGTGACTATGTAGTTGTTAAATCTTCTAATAAAGGACTTATGGCTCATGAACTTACAAGTTGGCAAGTAGATGAAGATCATTTTAAAAGATGTAGTTTATCAATGTTTAGTAAAAGAATAGATAAAAGTATAACTGAATGGTTAGAAACTTATGATCTTGAAACACGTGAAAAATTTGTTAAAGATTTATTCTCAATATTTAAACGTGCTAAAATAAAATCTCTTTTAGATTTAAAAGGTAATAAACTTAAAAATACTCTTGCAATTATAAAAGAAAGTTCAAAGTTATCTAAAGAGAGTAAACAGATGATTAATGATTTAATTCGTTTCATAGTTTTATATATAAATAAAGATGTAGATGATTAATTTGACATTAAACATCTTTTTTTATGTATACTTTTTTTATGTTATGATATAATTTAAGTAAGAATAGAAGGAATGTTTATGGAATTTGTTACACGACATTTAATTATAAAAAAATTTATACCTGAATATATCTCCATAATGTATGAGACTTGGGGATGTGATAAAGAAGTGGGAAAATATATGCCTGGATTTAGAACTGACTGGGATATTGAGGGATTTACTGATTATATTTTAAGAACTTATAAGGATGAATATCATACTAGAGCAGTTATTCAAGATAAAGAAACAAATAAAATAATTGGAAATATTTCTTTATATCAAGAAGACAGTAGAAGTAAATCAGTTAATATTTGGTTAATAAAAGATTATTGGAATCATGGTTATGGAACTGAAACTTTAAAAGGTATAATTAAAGAAATGAAAAAAATAAAATTAGAATCTTTATATGCTACATGTGATGGAAGAAATATAGGAGCTAAAACTATGTTAGAAAAATGTGGTTTTGAGCTAATTGATACTATAAAAAATTACCGTAAAGACATAGATGGTGTATTAGGTGATGAGCTTTTATATGAACTTGAACTTAATTAAAAGGTACTTTAAAAAAAGTATCTTTTATTATATAATAATTCCGTGATGTTTATGGAAATGTTAAATGAAGAACTTATTAAAAAAATTAGTAAGTCTAAAGGTGAAGATGAATGGATGCTAGAATTTAGACTTAATTCATATAGAAAATTTTTAGAACTTGAAAATCCGACTTTTGGACCTTCTATTGAAATAGATTTTTCTAAACTTAATTATTATAAAAAAGAAGGTAATTTAACAAATGACTGGAATAATGTCAGATGTGATATAAGAAATAGATTTAAAGCTTTAGGTGTAATTGATGCTGAACAAAAACATTTGAGTGGAGTTTCAAATCAAATTGAAAGTGAAGTAATTTATCATAATGGCCGTGATGAAGTTAATGAAAAAGGGGTAATTTTCTTATCAACAGATGAAGCATTAAAAAAATATCCAGATCTTTTTAAAAAATATTTTAATAACTTAGTTAAATATGATGAAAATAAATATACTGCTTTAAATGGTGCTTTGTGGAGTGGAGGATCATTTATTTATATTCCTCCTTATACTAAACTTGATCGACCTCTTCAAAGTTATTTTAGAATTGAATCTTCTTCTTTAGGTCAATTTGAAAGAACTATTATTATAGTAGATGAAGGAGCTGAACTTTCATATATTGAAGGTTGTACAGCTAAAAGTTATTCAGTTTCTTCCTTACATGCTGGAGTAGTTGAGATATATGTTGGTAAAAATGCTAAATGTAAATATTCAACAATTCAAAATTGGAGTAAAGATGTTTATAATTTAGTTACTAAAAGAGCTATAGTTTTAGATAATGGACTTATGGAATGGGTAGATGGTAATGTTGGAAGTGGTGTTACTATGAAATATCCTTCATGTATTTTAAAAGGAAATAATGCAGTTGGTAATTCTATTTCAATAGCTTATGCCAAAGATAATCAACATCTTGATGCTGGAGCTAAAATGATTCATATTGGAGAAAATACTAGAAGTAACATAGTTTCAAAAAGTATTGCTGATGGTAATGGTGTTGCTAATTATCGAGGTAAAGTTAAAATATGTTCAAGTGCTAAAAATTCTTACGCATCTATTAAATGTGATACGATTTTACTTTCTGATGATTCAGTAAGTGATACTTATCCAATAAATGAAGTTTTAAATGATTCAAGTAAACTTGAACATGAAGCAACAGTTTCTAAAATAAGTGAAGAAAAAATGTTTTATTTAAGAAGTAAAGGTTTATCAGAATCTTTAGCTAAAGAAATACTTATTATGGGTTTCATAAGCGATTTTAAAAAAGAATTACCTATGGAATATGCGGTTGAACTTAATAGATTAATGAAAGAAATTTAAAATATGCTAAACTTTATAATTAGTATTTAAAATGACACAGATTATTTTTATCTGTGTTATTTTTATGACAAATTATTGAAAAAAGTACAGAATCTCACTAATTTCTGCGTTTTTACAGAGTAACTTAAATTGTGGTAACTTTTCTTTGGAAAGGAGGAAAATTATGCATAATGTAGTTTATTTAATAGGTCGATTAACAGAAGATCCAACTTTAAAAAGTATTGGAGAAGAAAAAGATATGTTAACTATTAATTTAGCTGTTCAAAGAAGTTATAAAAATGAAAATGGAATATATGAAACTGATTTTATTCGTTGTATTCTTTGGAATGGTATAGCTAAAAACACAAGTGAATATTGCCATAAAGGTGATTTAGTTGGTGTTAAAGGAAGACTTCAAACAAGAAAATATGAAGATGAAAATAAAGAAGATAAATATATTACTGAAGTAATAGTTGATAAAGTTTCTTTTTTAGCAAGTAAAAGGGAAACTGAATAGTTATCTTAATTTTCTCACCAAGTATGATAGTTTTGCTATCATACTTTTTTTGATATAATGAATTTATAAAAATAGAAATGAGAAGTATTTATGGAAAACAAAAAGAATAAACTTATATTATTTGACTGGGGAGGAATTGTAGAAAATCATGAAGGTGAAACTGGAACATTTGCAGCATGGGTTCGTTTCTTAAGAAAAATAGGAATATCTGATTTAAATGATTTAGGTGAGTATTCTATATCAGATAAAAAGAATTTAAAAGATATAGAAAACGTATATTTAGATTTAAAACAAAGATTTAATTTACAAGTAAGTTTTCAAGAATTTTTGAGTGAATATAAAAATACATTCAGAGATATTGATTATTTTAAAGATGTAAGTGAATATGAAAAGAGTTTAAAAGATAAATGTTTTATAGGTATATTATCTAATTTATGTATTATGGATAAAGAAAGAATTGATAAACAACTTAATTTAGATGAATATGATTATGTATTTTTATCATATGAATTAGGAATGATAAAACCAAATAAAGAAATATATGAATATGTTATTAATCATGTTCCATTTGAAAAAGAAAATATTTTATTTTTAGACGATGCAATTAAAAATATAGATGCGGCTTTAAATGTTGGAATAAAAGCAAAGCAAGTAAATGGTTATGATTTAGATTATATAAAGTCATGTGTAAATGAGTTTTTAAATGAATAATTATTTAATTTGTATGATATAATGAATTAAGCGAAAGAAGGGTAAATATGGAAATATTAAAAGCAATTTTGTTTGGTATAGTTGAAGGTGTTACTGAGTGGCTTCCCATATCAAGCACAGGACATATGATTTTATTAAATGATTTTATTCATTTAAATGTAAGTGATGATTTTTATAAATTATTTGAAGTAGTAATTCAGTTAGGTGCAATACTTGCCGTAGTGTTATTATATTTTAAAAGTATTTGGCCATTTAATAAAGAAAAAGAAGAGAGAAAAGACACTTTTTCACTTTGGGGTAAAATCTTAGTTGCATGTGTACCTGCAGCAGTTATTGGTATTCTTTTTGATGACTGGTTTGATGCTCATTTTTATAATAGTATAGTTGTTTCTTTAATGCTTATTCTTTATGGTATAATTTTTATTATTTTTGAAAGAAAAAATGTAGGTAGTAAGACTACAAAAAGTTTAAAAGATATTACTTATAAACAAGCATTTATTGTCGGAGTTTTTCAAGTACTTGCATTAATTCCAGGTACTAGTAGAAGTGGAGCAACAATAGTAGGTGGATTACTTATTGGACTTGAAAGAAAAACAATTGCTGATTTTACATTTTTACTAGCTATACCAGTTATGGCAGGAGCTAGTTTACTAAAATTACTTAAATATATTAAAGATGTTGGATTTGTTTTTGCGTCTGGGGAACTTATGATTTTAGGAGTTGGTTCTTTGGTTGCATTGATAGTTAGTATAATAGTAATAAAATTCTTACTTTCTTATATTAAGAAACATGATTTCCAAGCATTTGGTTGGTATAGAATTGTTCTTGGAATAATCGTACTTTTATATTTTTTAGTACTTAAATAGACTTGTTATAAACAGGTCTTTTTTATATAATAAATATGAAATGGAAGTGTTCAATATGATCGCGGTTGTTACTGGTGGATGTAAGGGTTTAGGTGAAAATTTTACTAAATATTTACTTTCTTTAGATTATAAAGTTTATGCAATTTATAATAAAAGTGTTGATAATGCTTATATAATGGAAAATGAATATGAAAACTTAAGATGTATAAAATGTGATATTAGAAAAGAAAGTGAAGTTGATTCGACATTTTTTAATATAGATGATATAGATATTCTTATAAATAATGCAGCTATTTCTAAAGATGAAGATATATTCCAAAAAAGCGGAAAAGATTTTTTAAGTGTTTTAGAGACAAATGTTGTGGGTACTTTTTTAGTTACTAAGTACGCATTACCTAAAATGAGCGATAAAGGGGTAATTATTAATATTAGTTCTAATAATGCAATTGATAATTTTAATCCAATAAGTGTTGACTATGATGCTTCTAAAGCTGGAGTTAATATGTTAACAAAAGACTTTGCAGTTGTTACTGATAGAAAAATAGTTGCTTATGCACCTGGTTGGATAGGTACAAGTGAAGTAATAAATATGAATCAAGATTTCTTAAAGATAGAAATGGAAAAAGTTGGTCAAGAGAAATTAATTGATCCAGAAGATTTAGTTAAATATATAATAAGTGATGTTGAAAAACGTGAAAGTGGAGAAATTGTGGAGGTAAAAAATTTATGACAAGAGATGAAATAAAAAAATTAGTATTAAATTGTGAAAATGAATTAACAGATGAATTTAAAAAAATAGATGATAATAAGTTTTTCTTTAGTGAACAAGTTTTAAATAGTTTTAAAAAGAATAACTTAAGTGAAAATGCTTTTAATTCAACAACTGGTTATGGCTACAATGATTTAGGTAGAGAAGTAATTGAAAAAGTTTATGCAGATATTTTTAAAAGCGAAAGCGCTGTTGTTAGAAGTCAATTTATATCTGGATCTCATGCTTTAAATGTTACATTTTTTGCTCTCTTAAGACCTGGAGATTTACTTCTTTCAATAAGTGGATGTCCATATGATACATTACATGAAGTTATTGGAATAAAAGAAAATCCAAGTTCACTTGCATCTTTTAATATAAACTACCATGAAATAGACTTAGTTAATGATGACTTTAACTATGATGCAATTGAATCATTTCTTAAGAATACAAAAGTTAAAGTAATTGAAATACAAAGAAGTAAAGGATATTCAACTAGAAAATCTTTAAGTATAGAAAAACTAGAAAAAGTTATTAAATTAATTAAAAGTATTGATAAAAATATAATAGTTATGGTTGATAATTGTTATTGTGAATTTGTTGAAAGAAAATCACCTATTGAAGTAGGCGCTGATATTGCCGTTGGTTCTTTAATCAAAAATTTAGGTGGAGGAATTGCACCAAATGGAGCATATGTAGTTGGTAGAAGTGATTTGATTAAATTGGTAGGTGAAAGACTTACACTTCCTGGAGAAGGATTAGAAGTTGGACCAACGCTTGGAATAAACAAACAAATTTTAGAAGGTTTATTTTTTTCACCAAGTGTTGTTGCTTCCTCTTTAAAAACCGCAGTTTTAACAAGTAAAGTAATGGAGACTCTTGGATATGATGTTGAACCAAGATATGATGATCATAGATGTGATATTGTTCAAAATATTATATTTAGAGACAGAGAAAAATTAATAAAATATGTTCAAGGTGTTCAATATGGATCTCCAATAGATGCAAATGTAACAGCAATTCCTTGGGATATGCCAGGCTATGATGACCAAGTTATAATGGCTTCTGGTTCATTTACTCAAGGTTCAAGTATTGAATTTTCATGTGATGCTCCTATTAGAGAACCATTTATAGCTTATCAACAAGGTGGATTAACTTATGAGTATGGTAAACTTGGACTTATAAGTGCAATAGAAAATTTAGAAAAGTAGAGCAAAGTTCTGCTTTTTTTGTTTACGCGAGTTTACATTTTATTTTTTATAATCATTATAAAAAATAATGATATAATCTATATATAGAATAGAGGTAAAGAGATGAAAAAGAAATGGAGTATAGTAGTAGCTATACTATTATTAGCAGTAGGATTTGCTGCTATATCAACAACATTGATAATAAACGGAAGTACAAAAGTAAGTGAAAATGCAGATGACTTTAATGTTATTTTCACAGCAGCAACATTAGATGGACAAGACGTATATACAAGTGTAATAGATGATACAAAAAAGGTAATTACATTTGAAACAAGTGATTTAAAAACATTAAATCAAACAAGCGTGTTAAATTATGAAGTAACAAATAACTCAGCAAACTATGATGCAGAAGTGCAAGTAAATTGTAAAGTAAAAGATGATGCAACAGCAAAATACACAAGCATAAAAAATGAACTAGAAGGAAATGCAACAGTTGTAAAAGCCAAAGAAAGTGTAAATGGAACATTAACGGTAACCTTAAATAAGACTGCAACAGAAGAGGTAAGGGAAGAATATGTATGTGAATTAACATTTAATGCAGTAGAAAGAGATACATTAGGTAGCAGTGAACCAACATATTATTATGCATTTGGAACTCCAACAACTGAAAGTGCAACAGATTATACAACACTTGGTAAGAATGTATTTGTAAGATTAGGAACGGATGATTCAAAAGCAGTATGTATAAATGATAATGGATTATTATGCATTAAATGGAATAATTATGATAATTCAGTTTTAGCATTAAAAAAACATTTTGGAGAATCGGCTTGTGAAGTTGATGATTCTTACTTCCGCTGCTTCTCTGGTGCGTTCCGCTGCGGTGCTGATTCGATTGGCGGCCGCGTGTTTTGCACTGATTACTCGACTGATGAGGGCTGCGATGTGAGCTCAGATGGAGTTGTTGACTGCAGCTAGTCCAATCTCCCTGAACTTTCAATATACTTTGTTTATTTAGTTATATTTTAAATTGAAGATTTGGAAAAAAGAATATTCCATGTGGAAACACAAAATATATGCAGTAAATGGAAAAATGATTTTCGTTTTCTATTTCTGCTTTTTCTTTGAGACATAATATTATGTCTCTTTTTTTTTGAATGTTTTTATTGTATACTTATAATAAGTGGAGTTGGTTAAAGTGCGTAAGAAAAGATTGTACATAATAATAGTTATTACATTTATTATTGCTACTTCTATAAGTGTTTTATTATTACTTAATAGTAGTAAAATACTTAGAAATTTTAAAATAATAAGTGTAAGTAATGAAATACATGAATATACAATTAAATTTGAACGTGTAAAAGCTGCGGTTAAATATAGAATAAATATATATGATCAAAATGATATAAAAATATTTGATGAAACAACTACTAATACAACTGAAAAAATAACTTTAAATGATTTAGAATATGATAATACTTATTCAGTAATGGTTTATGCAATTGATAAATTAGGTGAATCTAGACCAGCTAAAAGTCCTTATACATTTAAATGGAATGAACCAAGTTTTGTTTATAACTCTAGTATTTTAAACAATGAAGATTTAATTCTTGATATAAATGGAGATTTAAAATTAAAAAAATATACAATTGAAGTAATATTTAATAATGAAGTTAAATTAAATGAAGATTTAAATGAAAACACTTATACAGTAAGTAAAAGTATTTATGAAAATAATTCAGGAATATTAAAAGTTAATATTAAAGATAAAGATAGAATTGTAGATACAGAAACTTTTTATAATAATATGAATCCTATTACTGATGTAACAATAACATCAATTGAGAATAATTCGATCCTTAAATATAATGATGTTTATTTAGAGATGTCAGGTGGAGATAATTCTGAAAGTACAGATATAAAAATATATGAAAATAAAAAACTTATAAAGACTAGTAATACTTTAAAGAAGAAAGTCATTTTATCTAAAAACTTATTTAAAACTGGGCTTACTTATAGAATAGAAGTTACTCCTAAAATAGGAGATTATACAAAAAGTGCAAGTGTTAGTTTTCAAATGAGTGAAAAAGAACAATTAAAACCAGTTTATATTTCTAATAATTGGACTCATGTAAAACGTGGTACTAAGATTACTTTAGCAACCCCTGATAAAAACGCGACAATTTATTATACGGTTGACGGTAATAATCCTGAAAGTTTTGGTATTCCTTATAAAGAACCAATTACTATAAATGAAAATACAGTTTTAAAAGCTGTAAGTGTTGAAGATAATAAAATTAATAGTATTGTTAAAACTTATAATATTAATGTAAGTGATATGCGTGAATTAAGAGTATATATAAGCCCATCTAATCAATCTAAAAACTATGGAGTTAAAGAAGCTCTTTATACAAATGAAAGAGATGAAATGAATGATCTATCTAATTATATAGTTGAAAGACTTGAACGTTTTGGAGTAAAAATAAAAAGAAATAATTCTAGTGGTAATATTAATTTATGGTTAAAAGAAAGCAATTATTTTGGAGCTAATTTACATATTGCAATACATTCTAATGCATCAGTTGATCATACTTCTCGTGGTATTGAAACATGGATTCATAATGAAACTAGTGATACTTATAGCCTTGCTAATAAAATTCAAGAAGATTTAGTTAGTATTTATCCTGACAAAGATGAAGAATATGCTGATCGTGGAGTAAAATATGCTAATGGAGCTTTAGGTGAAGTAAATGATAATTATTTGCCTTTTGGAATTTTAGTTGAAGTTGCACATCATGATTATTATGAAGATGCTTTATGGATTATGCAAAATAAAAAATTAATTGGTTATAATATAGCTGATTCAATATTAAAATATTATCAAATTATAGAATGATTTATCTACATTTGTCGAATCTATTGAATGAGTAAATTAAACGTTATATAGTTTAATTGGTGATTAAAATGAAAAAGGTAAATAGAATACTTGATTCAATGATAAGTGATATCGATAAAGTGAAATTAGGGTTGTATGAAGCTTCTACTAAAAGAAAAAAGTAGGAGTTTTTTTATAAAATTATATTTTATTTGATATAATTGTGATAGGTGATGTATGTGAAAAGAAAAATAATGAATGATCTTATAAAATGGAAAAATAATGAAGCTCATATACCATTAATTTTAAGAGGAGCAAGAGGTGTTGGTAAAACTTATATTTTGAAAGAATTTGGAGAAAAATATTATAAAAATATCGCCTATTTTAATTTTGAATCCGATAAATCTTTATATAGAATATTTGAAAATAGTAAAGATTTAGACAGCATACTAGAACAATTATCTTGTGTAGATGGTACAGAAATTGAAAAAGAAAATACTTTAATAATATTTGATGAAATACAAGAATGTTGGGATGCTCTTTTTGCTTTAAAATACTTTAGCAAAGAATCAAGTTATCATGTTGTTGGTGCTTGTTCATTTTATCCATTAAGAATATCACAGATTTCTTTTAATATTGCTAAAGTTCTTGCTTATGCTGATTTTTTAAATTTGTATCCAATGACTTTTAGTGAATTTTTAGTCGCTGATGGATGTGAAAATCTTGTAGAGTTTATGAAGTCTATTCACAGCATTGAGAATATTCCCAAATTGTTTGAAGATATGTTAATTGAAAAACTTAAAATTTATTTTATAGTTGGCGGAATGCCAGAGGTTGTATATTCTTGGGTTAATGAAAAAGATATTGGTAAAGTTAATGATATTCAAAAAAATATTTTAGATTCCTATTCTAGAGATTTTTTAAAATGTACAAAAGAAAATCAAGCAACTAAAATATCTTTGATCTGGAACGATACTCCAATGCGACTTACAAAAGAAAAGAAAAATTTTATTTATCAAGATACAGATTACGCGAATATTATAAAGGAAGAAGATGCTATTAATTGGCTTAGTGATTCACATTTAATTTATAAAATATATAATATTACAAATAATGATTTTCCTATTATAAAATATTCTGATTTAGAGGCACTTAAATTAGATGATATAAAAATATATATCAACGATATTGGACTTTTGAGAAGAATGTCAAATTTAGATAGTAGAATTATTATTGAAGGTAATAAGATGTTTGAAGAATTTAATGGAGCTTTTACGGAAAATTATGTTTGTCATGCTTTGACCACTTTATTTGATAATTCATTAAGCTATTTTACCTTTGATAGAAATGAAATTGATTTTGTTATTGAATATAAAAATGAAATCATTCCAATTGAGGTTAAATCAAATAAAAATAATAATAGTTTGATTAAATATAGTGATAAATATAATTTTCATAAGTGTTTAATATTTAGTATCAATAATTTAAAAAAAGATGGTGCTATTATAAATGTTCCATTATACTTTATTGAATATATTGATAATATTTTATAAAGTATTACAACCAATTGACAACAAGCTTAAAAAATAATAAAATTATATTGTTAAGAAGAAAAAAATAGGGTGATATTATGTATAATGAAAAAATATTTTTAACTCCTCAAGAAATACTTGAAAAAGAGTTTAAGATTGATGCTAAAGGATATAGACCTCAAGAAGTTGATAAATTTCTTGATATGGTTATTAGAGATTATACAGAATTTGCTAGTATTATTAAAAAGTTGAAAAGTGATAATAAATATTTAGCAGAAGATAATGAGAAATTAAAAACTGAATACCGTAAGCTAAAAAATATTATTGATTCTGCTGAAGGAAATAGTTCTTCAAGTAATAGTAATTATAATAATATTGATCTTCTTAAAAGAATTAGCAATTTAGAAAAAGTTGTATATGGAAAAGATGAATAAATAATATCTAGGTAAACGCGGCATATAATTATGTTGAGGAAAGTCCATGCTCGCACTAACCTGTGATGGTAGTAGTGTTCATGCCGAGGGAACAAATAACCGAGGGTAAGTTTTTAACTTAACGGCTCTGAAATAACCTTAAATGGTTAAATTAGGTATAAAAGTGCCAAAGAGACGAGTACATTTGGAAACGAATGTAGTGGAACGTGGTAAACCCCATGAGCGAGAAACCCAAAATTGGTAGGGGAGTCTTTAGAAACAAATTAAGAAGGGACTAAAGGACAGTAATGTAGATAAATGTTTACCGCCTAGAAATAGGTACAGAACATGGCTTATAAGATATTTTTTATTTAATTAAAAGGATGTGGTACTGTGATAGAAGCAGGCTTGTCTTTAAAAAGTACAAGGGAAAAATCTGGAGTTTCTATTGAAGAAGCAAGCCAGGATTTAAACATTCCAGTTTTATTTTTAGAACAAATTGAATCTGGAGCAGTTGGAGCTTTTGAAGATATATATGAACTTAAGAATATGATGCTAGAATATGCTAAATACTTAGGCTTAAATACTGATGATATCATTCTTAAATTTAATGAATATATGTTTGATTATACAAGCAAGATTCCTATGGATGAAATAGAAAAAGCAATGAAAGAAAAAGAAAAAGAAAAAACACCTGAAGAAGAAATATTTTCTCCATATACAAGAATAGAAGAAAAAGAAAAAAGTTTACCTTATATAATATCGGCTATAGTTATAATAGTATTAGTTGTTTTAGTACTTATTTGGAGCATAAAACAAATTACTGTTAATGGAACACATGATATTATTGGTTTTTTAGGATAGGAGAATTTTTATGAATTTACCAAATAAAATTACAATGGCAAGAATTGTTCTTTCAATATTGCTACTTATATTATTAATATTTCCATTTAATTTATGTGGAATAGAATTTCCAACATATGAATTATTTGGAACTATAAATGTTAATTTATTATATATTATTGGTGGTGTTATCTTTTTAGTAGCATCTTTAACTGACTTTATGGATGGTAATATTGCTAGAAAGAAAAAATTAGTTACTGATTTTGGAAAAGTAATGGACGCTATTGCTGATAAAGTTTTAGTTAATGGTGTATTAGTTGTGCTTGCATGTAATGGACTTATTAGTAAAGTTATACCAGTTATAATTATTACTAGAGATATCTTTGTTGATTCAATTAAAATGGTTGCTGGAAGTAAAGGTAAAGCTGTTGGAGCATCAATGCTTGGAAAATTAAAAACTATATGTATGATGAGTGGTTTAACATTAACTTTCTTCTATAATATTCCATTTGAATTAATTGGTTTAGATGTTGCTAATGGACTTTTATATATAGCATGTGTATTATCAATAATAAGTGGAGTTCAATATTATTTAGTTAATAAAGAAGCATTTAAGGAAAAATAGAGAGTTGCAGTAAAATGTAACTTTTTTTATTTATATACAGATTTTTAAAATTGTACATTTGTTCGAAAAAAATATTGACTTTTATTTTTATAATTGGTAAGATGTTTATGTAAGGAAGATTAGATAAGGAGATCGTATGAAAAAAGTAGATACAACAAATCAAGATAAAGATAAAGCCTTAGAACAAGTAATGGCTGAAATAGAAAAACAATTTGGTAAAGGAGCAATAATGAAACTGGGAGAAGAAACTCATTATGAGATTGAGACAACTCCATCAGGATCACTTGGATTAGATATTGCTCTTGGAGCAGGTGGTTTTCCAAAAGGAAGAATTATAGAAGTATATGGACCTGAATCAAGTGGTAAAACAACTATTGCTTTACAAGCGGTAGCAGAAGTTCAAAAACGTGGTGGTCGTGCTGCATTTATTGATGCTGAACATGCTTTAGATCCAATTTATGCTAAAAATTTAGGAGTAAATATTGACGAACTTTTATTAAGTCAACCAGATACTGGAGAACAAGCTTTAGAAATATGTGAAGCATTAGTTAGAAGTAATGCCGTATCAATAGTAGTAATTGACTCAGTTGCTGCTCTTGTTCCTCAAGCAGAAATAGAAGGTGAAATGGGAGATAGTCATGTTGGTCTTCAAGCAAGACTTATGAGTCAAGCGTTAAGAAAATTATCAGGTATTATAAATAAAACTAATACAACTGCTATATTCATTAATCAGTTGCGTGAAAAAGTTGGAGTATTATTTGGTAATCCAGAAACTACTCCAGGTGGAAGAGCATTAAAATTCTATGCTTCTGTAAGACTTGATGTTAGACGTGGAGAGCAAATTAAATTAGGAGATTCAGTTATTGGAAATAAAACTAATATTAAAGTTGTTAAAAATAAAATTGCCCCTCCATTTAAAGTTGCAACAGTTGATATTATGTATGGTGAGGGCGTAAGTCATGTTGGTGAACTTGTTGATATTGCAAGTGATTTGGGAATTATGGATAAAAGTGGTGCTTGGTATTCATATAATGGCGAAAAAATTGGTCAAGGAAGAGAAAATACTAAAATATTCTTAAAGAATAATCCTGACATTGCTTATGAAATTGAAAATCAAATTAGAGAACATTATGGTTTTAAACCAATTGGTGAGTAGAAATACTCACTTTTTTTATCTTGTAAAAAACTTGATTCTATCTTATAATTAATGTATAGATGAGTTTATATAATTATCTATAAAAATAGAAGGAGTGTTAAAACACATGGATACTATAAGTATAGTTACACTTCTTATTGGTCTTGTTGCCGGTGGTTTAGTTACCTTTTTAATAGTTGTATTTACAGGTGCTGGTGCAGGAAAAAAAGCTGAAAAATTATTAAATGAAGCTAAAAAAGAAGCTGATAAACATAAAAGAGATAGTTTATTAGAATTAAAAGAAGAAAGTTTCAAGTTAAAACAAGAAACTGATAAAGAAATAAAAGAAAGAAAAGCAGAAATTACTCAAAGTGAAGAAAGACTTTTACAAAGAGAACAATCTTTGGATAAAAGAGAAGAAATGTTACAAAACAGAGATAATATGCTTGAACAAAAAGATAATAATTTAAGTGCTTTACAAAAACAAGTCCAAGAGAAGGAAAGTAAAATGGACGATCTTCTTAAGGAAGAAATGGAAAAGTTAGAAACAATTGCTAAGTTTTCTAAAGAAAAAGCGCATGATATGATCATGCAAAGAGTAGAAAGCAGTATGGAAGTAGAGATAGCTGAGTTTATCAAAGAAAAAGAGGCCGAAGCTAAACTAGAAGTTGATAATAAAGCTAAAAATTTACTTGTTAATTCAATGGAAAAATATTCTAATGATGTTACAAATATTCAAACTGTTTCAACAATTAATTTACCTAATGATGATATGAAAGGTAGACTTATTGGAAGAGAAGGTAGAAATATACGTACTATTGAAGCGGTTACAGGGGTTGATTTAATAATTGATGATACACCTGAGGCAATAGTAGTTTCTTCATTTGATCCATTTAGAAGAGAAATTGCTAAACAAACAATTGAAACTTTAATTAAAGATGGAAGAATTCATCCAACAAGAATTGAAGAAATATATGATAAAACTTGTAATGATATGAATACAAGAGTAACGGAAATTGGAAAAGAAGCTGTTTATAATTTGGGATTATCTAAAATGGATCCTGAACTTGTTAATTTAATTGGTAAATTAAACTTTAGAACCAGTTATGGTCAAAATGCGTTACAACATTCTGTTGAAGTTGCTAACCTTTGTGGAATAATGGCTGGAGAACTAGGAGAAAATGTTCTTCTTGCTAAAAGAGCTGGACTTTTACATGATATTGGAAAAGCTATAGACTTTGAAGTTGAAGGAAGCCATGTAGAAATTGGTGTGGAAATTGCCAAAAAATATCATGAAGATCCTGTTGTTATAAATGCAATTCATTCTCACCATGGAGATACTGAGCAAACAAGTATTATTTCTTGTTTAGTTCAAATCGCAGATACAATGAGTGCTGCAAGACCTGGTGCTAGAAATGACTCGATGGAAAACTATGTTAAACGTTTAGAACAATTGGAAAATATTGGTAACTCATTTGATGGAGTCGAAAAAAGTTATGCAATGCAAGCTGGTCGTGAAATTCGTGTGTTAGTTAAACCAGATGAAGTTGATGATTTAAAAAGCTTTAAAATTGCAAGAGAAATTAAAGAAAAAATTGAAGATGAAATGCAATATCCTGGTACAATTAAAATTACAGTTATTAGAGAAACTAGGGTTCAAGAAGAAGCAAAATAAAGCTTCTTTTTTTCATAAAAAAATTAGCTTTTATTTTGCTAATTTTTTATATTGTTTTAAAAAATATTCATCAGTCATTCCAGCAACGAAATCAATTACTTTTCTTTCATCGCTTGTGTTTTCTAAATAGGATTTACTCATATCTTTTAAAAAGTCTTTATAGATAATTGACTTAGTATTTTTGTTTTTTATTTGTTCTAAAAAGTGATTAAATATTTGATAAAAGCCATCTTTTAAATATTTTTGAGTATCTTCATGCATTGATTTGGAATAAATATTTTTGTAGTTAAAATCTTTTAAATCCTTAATAGCTTTATATACTTTTGGTGACATAGATATGTAGTTTTTATTTATTGAATTTTCTATTATATCTATAATAATAGTATTAACAATATCTTTATTACTACTTCCTAATATATCTTTAATACTTTTTGGTAAATCGTTTATATCAAAAACGTTAAGTCTAATTGCATCTTCAATATCACGACCTAAATAAGCAATTATATCGCTTATTCTAACAACACAACCTTCTAAAGTCATAGGTATTAAATTTTTAGAAGCATCTTTATTTTTATAACAATCTTCATATTGAGTTAAAAATTCTTCTTTAGTTTTTCTTACTGGTCTATATTCATTTTGAACTAATTCACCATTATGACAAAGAAATATATCTAAAACTTGAATAGTTAAATTATGACCTTTACCATGATTTTCTACATACATCATATTTCTTACTGATTGAACATTATGCATAAAATAGCCTTCATTATGTTTTAAAGATATTTCATTTAAAACAGATTCTCCAAAATGACCAAATGGGGTATGACCTAAATCATGACCTAAGGCTCCTGCTTCAATTAAATCTTCATTTAAAGAAAGAGCTCTTCCAATAGTCCTTGCAACTTTACTAACAAGTTGAACGTGTATCATTCTTGTTGAAACATGATCATTATTGGATTTTGTAAATACTTGGGTTTTATTTATATATCTTGAATAATTCATGCTATGAATAATTTTGTCAATGTCTCTAAAGTATTCAGGTCTAATATCAGTTTTATCATAATTATTAAACCTTACTGCATCTTTATTAAAAGCAGCATATTTTTTGTATTCTTTTTCATGTTTTAACATAATTTTTTTTATATTCATGATATCACCTGAGTAGATTATATCATGTTTAAATAGAATACTAATAAATTTTCTAATGGAAATGATAATTAAAAATTAAATTCAAAAAAATCAATGAATTTTTTTTATTCAAATTCCTTGATTTTTTTTGCAAAACATATATCTTTTTGAAATAATTTTTTGTCTATTACATTAATTAATTCATAGAAAATGAAAGATAATAATAGAAGTAAAAAAATACCACACATAACTAGAGATAAGTTAAATACTTGAGTACCATATAAAATTAAATAACCGATACCTTTTTTACAACTTAAGAATTCACCCATGATAACACCTATAAGTGATAAAGATAGATTTAATCGAAGTGCTGAAATAACTTCATTCCTACTTGATGGAATAATAAGTTTAAATATAATATCCCTCTTAGAGGCATTTAACACTTTAAATAATTTTATTCTATCCTTATCAGTGTTAAAAAAACCATTTAATATAGTCGTGAACGTTACAATTAAATTAATTAAAAGAGCCATAAATATTATAGATTTAGTATTAGCTCCCATCCAAATTATTATAAGTGGACCTAAGGCTACTTTTGGTAAGCTATTAATCATTGTAATAAAAGGATCCATTATTTTTTTTATTGTTGGAAATATATAAAAGAATAAAGCTAGAAAAAATGAAATAATAACAGAGAGTAAAAAGGAAACAATTACTTCTAAACTAGTTACATATATATGTATAAATAAATTATTTTCTTTATATAAAGTAATTAAAGTTTTAATAATCTCACTTGGAGAAGAAAAAATAAAAGAATTTATTAATTCATGATTACTTGCATATTCCCATGAAAAAATAAAAGCTATGAGTAATGAAATTTGTGATAGTAAGATAACTATTTTTTTTCTTTTCCTTTTTTTGAGATATAATGCTTGTTCTTTACTCATCATGCATATACCTCCAAATGTCATCATATAATTTAGTTATATAATTTTCTTTTCGTATTTCACTTGGCAATTTATCTTCTTTTTTTAATGTAATAATTTTTTTTATCTTACCTGGTCTTGGAGTTAAAATGATTAATTTATCACATAGAGTAATTCCTTCCATAATATCATGAGAAATAATTACTGTTGTAATATTTAATTCTTTTATTATTTTATAAACATCATCACTTATTTTTATTCTTGAATCAATATCTAATTTAGAAAATGGTTCATCAAGAAGTAAAATATTTGGTTTTATTGCTAAAGTTCTAATTAAAGCAAGTCTTTGTCGCATTCCGCCAGATAAATTACTTGGATATTCATTTTTAAAATCAAATAATCCGTATTTTTTTAATAAAGTATTAACGTATTCTATTGATTCTTTATTAACCATTTTTTTAAGTTTTAAACCAAGTATTGCATTTTCATAAACAGTTAACCAAGGAAGAAGAGCATCTGTTTGCATCATATAACCAATAACTAATTTTTGATTTTCTCTTATATAACCTGAAGTTGGACTTTCAATTTTAGTTATTATATTAAATAATGTTGATTTACCACATCCACTCATGCCAATTATTCCAAGGATACTATTTTTTTCAATATCAAAAGTAATATCTTCTAGAGCAACAACTTCTTTTGTTGGTGTATGATATTTTTTAGATAAAGAAACTACATTAATTAAATTCATAAACTAATTCTTTAAAATCAGCATAATTATCTAATTCTTTATTATCAATCATAATATTTTCTAAGTTAATCATTATATCTTCAGAAATTTTAGGTGTATCTAACCAAGAATCATATGATTTATAGTTATCAACCATTTTTATTAAGTCATCCATATCTGTATCTGGAAATTCACTTTTAATAACTTCAGCTATTTCTTTACTTGTGTGATTTTTTACATAATCAAGACCTTTTTCAATTCCTTTATAAAAAGTCTTGTATTTATCTTCATTATTTTTAATATTTGATTCTAAGGCATTAAAAGCAGTGTATGGAACAACACCTGAATAAGTTCCAACAGATGTGGCTATATAGTATTTACCTGTTTTGGCAAGAGTAGTTGCATTTGGTTCAAATAAATTAACTCCATCACCTGTACCAGCAATAAAAGCACTTGTTAGGTTAGCAAATTCAACTGATGAATCTATTTTAACATTTTTTACATTTTCATTTTTTAAAGCATTTTTGAAATTTAATAATGGCATACCGCCACTTCTTCCAGCTAAAATAGTTAAACCTTCAATATTTTTAAATTCATTATATTTTATGCCTTTTCTTAAAACTAAGAATTGGCCATCTCTTTTAGTTAAACCAGCGAATGATTTTACTTTATCTTTATTTTTGCTGTTGGCATAAATTGTAGCTTCGGGACCACATAAACCAATATCAGCATCTTTAGATAAAACAGCAGCAACAACATTATTGGCACCACTTGTTAAAATTACTTCAATATCTAAATTTTCAAAATAATTATTATGAATTGCTACATACCATGGAGCATAGAATACTGAATGAGTTACTTCAGCCACCACAAATTTCTTGTTTTCTTCATGTTTTTTATTTGCACATGCAGTAAGTGTGATTAAAGTTAAACCAATAACTAAAACACAAATAAATCTTTTCAAAATAATCCTTCTTTCCATTTTGTATTTCTAATTTAGTATATGTGTTTATTAACCAACTGTGATTATTTTTCTAGATTTAATTTTTTTGATAATAAAATAAATGCATAGAAATGCTAGAAAAATTATAAATGAATAATCTTCAAAAAAAGTAGTTATAATTTCCCATTTATCTTTTAAAAAATATCCAATAAAAATAAATATTGTATTCCAAATTAAACTACCAATAGTTGTAAGAATAACAAATAATTTTATATCCATTTTAGAAAGACCTGCAGGAATAGATATAAAACTTCTTATTATGGGAACGAATCTTCCAAAAAAAATAGATTTTTTTCCATTAGTTTTAAAGTGATTTATAGATTTTTTTACATTTTCACTCTTTAATCCACAGATTCTAAGAAACTTAAAATTAAGTAATTTTAAACCTATAAAATAAGCAAGATAATAAAGAATTAACGCTCCAATTATAGAACCAAGTGTTGAAGATATTATAATAAGTAATAAGTTTAAACTCGCATATTTAGAAATAAAACCAGAGAATGAAAGAATTATTTCTGATGGAATAGGAGGTATTATATTTTCTAAAGCAATTAAAAAAGTTATACCAAAATAACCATATTTATTTATGATATTAAAGATTATATTTTTCAATTATATCACCTAATTAATATTATGTGATTAAAATAATATTTAATATACATTTTCTGTTTACACTTATATTTTTTTTTGCTATAATTTATGAAGAGAATAGAGAGGTATTTTGTTATGGAAAAAATGATTGGGGTAATTAATGATAATTTAAAATCTGTTATAAGTGGAATTAAAAGTCACAGAGTTGATACAGAAAAAGAATTAGCTAGAGTTAATAAAGAAATTGAAGATAAAGCAGGTATTGCACGCCAATATGGAATAAGTGTAGATGATTCTAAAAGTGTAATTGCTTCATTAGAAGAAGAAATACATGGATTTGAAAATGATTTAGTTGAGTTATCCGATAAATTTAAAAACTTTAGAGAGTTATTAGCTACTGGTAATAAAGAAATTAGTAACAAAATACTTGAAAAAAGAACTTTAATAAGTAAAGAAACTCAAAACATTAAAGATATAACTGAAAAAGCAGAAACTTTAAAAAATGAGATTATTGAACTTGAAGATAATAAAGAAAAATTAGAAGGTGAACTTAAGAAAGCTAAAGTTTTAGAAAAATATTATGAATCAAGTATTAATTCAATAATTGATTATTCTGTTAACCATAAAGATGAACTTGATAGTTTTGTTGGTAATGAAATTAAAGAAGAATTAGATGTTGATGTTGAAGAAATAAATGAAAAAGATTTAAATCATGAAATAGATGATTCAGTATTTGAAGAAATTGATCATATTTCAGATATTGATGAAGTAGAAACAGATGAAATAAAAGAAGATGAAAGTGATGATGAAGAAGATGTTTCTTCTAATAAAGAACTTTCTATAAAAGATGAACTTGATAATATAATAGCTTCAGGACAAGATTTAGAAAATCATGAAATGGAATATGAGTTAGATGAAGATATTCCTGATGTTGGAAACTTAATTGATGAAGATATAGATTTTAGTGGAATAGAAGAAAAAGAACCTGAAGAAGAAAGCCATGAAGAAGTTCAAGAGAAACAAGAAAATGATGAAGAAGATACAATTCTTGATGATAATTTATTTAATGAAGAAAAGGAAACTTCTTATAAATTAGAAGAAGATGACAATACTGATAATACAATAAATTTATTTATTCCAGATTATTTAACTGAAGAACCTGTTAAAGAAGATGGGGTAGAAAGTTTATTTAATCCAGAAGAATTTAAAGATGTAGAAGAAAGTGAAAATGCTTTAAATAGCATGAATGCTTCAATTTTTGATTCTAATGATGATTTAGACTCATCACTTTTAGATTTAGGTTTAGATAAATTTAGATTTAGTGATGAGGATGTTAATAAACTAGAAAAAAACTTTAATAAAGAAAATACTTCTAAATTCCTTAATATAATGGAAAAACATGGTTTAGATAAAACACTTATTTATACAAGTGTTGATACACTTTTAGAGGTTACTCCTCAAAACTTAGATCATATTTTAACTTTACTTGAACATACAAATGCAACAAGTGATGATATATCTTATGTATTTAATATGTTAAATAAAGTAAATATTAACAAATTAGAAGAAGTAGTTGATCGTGCTAAAGAAGATGAACTTGCTAATTTACTATTTGCTTCAATGGATTATAGTAATAACTGTGAACTTATGATTAAACTTGGGTTTACTAAAGATGAAGAAAAGAAATTTAAAAAGAATTTAACTGATGAAGAAGTTTTAATATTTAATACTTTTAGTGATATTGTTATTAAAAACTATAATACAATAAATGCTTTAAATGTTGATAATGCTAGAGGTTGTTTAATTGAACATCCATCAAGATTTATTTTTAATCCAAGTAGATTTAATGCTATTTTAGATAAATATGATAAATCAGATTTAATAAGATGTATTAATAAAAATATTGCAGTAATTGATCGTTTATAATAAGGAGAGAAATCTTCTTATTTTTTTGTAAAAGAATTGTAAAAGAAAGTGTATAAATTGTCATATATTGTCAAACTTTGTTATAATTAATGTGTATAGGTAGGTGTAATTATGAAAAAAAGATGTTTTTTATTTCTTGTATTAGTTTCTTTAATTATGCCTAGTTTTGTTAGTGCAAGATCAATTTCAGGTGTAGTTTCTGGAACTGATGTACGTTTAAGAAAAGGACCTGGGACTAATTATGACAAGATAAAAAGTGTTTCAACTGGTGAAACATTTAATATGAATACAGATGAACTATTTAAAGATGAAGGTGGATGCCCAAACGGATGGTATAAAATTATTGTTGATGGGGCTGATGCCTATATTTGTTCAAATTATTTAAAAGTAACAGTTGTTGAAGAACCTAAAGAAGATAATACTGAAGCTAAAACTGAATGTGAGAAACAAATGAAAGAAAAAGGTTTTCCATCTTCTTATTGGAATGGATTATGTACAATGAAACTTGCTCATCCAAATTGGAATTTTGAAGCTGAAGCTAAAGATATTAATGGAAATGTAATCGATTTTAATGCCAGCGTTAATGCTTTTGGATGTGGTAGTTCAACAATATCTTCTAGCAGTAGAAGTGATTTTATTGATACAACCTGTACTAAAAAGTTTGATTCAGGTTACAGTGCTGCTAGCAGAGAAGCTATAAGATACTATTTAGATCCAAGAAACTTTTTAAATGAAAAAAGTGTATTTATGTTTGAAAATTATAAAACTAATTCAACAATAAGTGCTGATGATTATAAAAAAGCAGCAACTAAAGTTTTTAATAATAATTTTTTAATTCAAAAAATACCTGCTTTAACAGAGTTTATCAAGAATTCAAGTTTGAATATTGGTGTATCTCAAATGGCAATTGCATCACGTGTTAGACAAGAACTAGGGTCAGGTAAACTTACAAGTGGAACTTATTCTGGGCAACTTTACTCATGCGTGAGTGGTAATTATACAACGAGATATGGAATAACTTATAATGGAAATTCTTTAGATAGTTACTATAACTTCTTTAATATAGCAGCTTATGATGGATCTAATGTAACTCAAAAAGCTCTTATTTATGCTTTTAATCATGGTTGGGGTGGAACAGGAAACATGGATGCTGACCGTCAAACAGCTATGAATGGTGGAACAGATTTTATAAATAAAAATTATGTTGGTGTAGGTCAAGATACTGCTTATTATCAAAAATTTAATATTTTTCCAGATAATTCAGAAAAGAGATATTTACATCCATATATGACAAATGTTAAGGCTCCGGAAAGTGAAGCTGCAATTATGTATAATGCTTATAAAGCTGTTGGAATGTTAGAAAGTTCATTTAACTTTATTATTCCAGTATATGCTAATATGGATGAAAATTATAATCCAGGAACTACCCCTGATGAAGTTGGTAAAGTAGATGCAAGTGTAGCTGTAATTTCTTCTGGATATAGATATGAAACAGGTTACATTTCTAATATTGAGGTTGGTACCAATGTTGGAGACTTAAAAGCAAACTTAGAAAGTAAAGGTGTAAGTGTTGTTGTTACTAATGCTAGTGGTGCAGCAGTTGATGATACTTTAAAAACTGGATATAAAGTTACAATTTCTGGTAATACAACTGAAACTTTAGAAATAGTAATATATGGGGATGCATCTGGTGATGGAGAAATAAACGCTCTTGATTTACTTAAAGTTCAAAAAGATATACTTGGAACTTCTAAATTAAGTGGAGCTTATAAAAAAGCAGGAGATGCAAGTAAAGATGAATCTATTAATGCATTAGATTTATTAAAAATACAAAAGAATATTTTAGGTTCTTCTAAAATAGAACAATAGGAGGAAAATATGAAAAAAATAAAAGTTTTATTAATTGGAATACTTACAAGTTTATTACTACCAGGATTTGTTTTTGCCTCAAATGCAAGCATAAGCGTTAAAACAAATGGAAGCGCAGTTGTTGGAAACACTATAACAGCAACTGTTACTGTTTCAAGTTCATCACCTATGGGTTCATGGCAATTTTTAATCAACTATGACAATTCTAAATTGAAACTTACTAGTGGAGCTACAAGTGTAGCAGATTATACTACTAGTGCAGCTGGTGTAAAATCAAAAAGTTATACATTAAAGTTTCAAGCTTTAAAAAGTGGATCAGCTTCCATTAATGTTGGTAGTTATCTAGTTTATGCTATTGATGAAACAAAGATGAATGTATCAGTTAAATCAGCAACTGTTAATTTAAGAACTCAAGCTGAAATAGAAGCTAGTTATTCCAAAAATGCTAATTTAAAAAGTTTAGGAGTTGAAAATTATTCAATAAGTCCTGGATTTAGTAAAGATATGTTTGAATATAGCTTAGAAGTTGAAAATGATGTTGAAAAAGTTAATATAGTAGGTGCAGTAGAAGATTCAACTGCAAGAGTTTCTGGTTTAGGAGAAGTTGAATTAACTGAAGGAACAAACAAGATTGAAGTGGTTGTAACTGCTCAAAAAGGAAATACAAATAAATATACTTTAACAATTACAAGAAAAGAACTTGATCCAATAAGTGTAAAAATAGATGATTTAGATTATACAATTGTTAGAAAAAGTGATGCATTACCTAGTTATCAAACATTTACAATAGATAAAATAACTTATGAAGATAATGAAATACCAGTTTTAAAAAATGATCAATATACTTTAATTGGCGTAAAAGATAATGAAGGTAATGTAAGTACTTATATATATGAAAATGGAAAAATTACTAGAAAATATATTGAAATAAAAAGTAATCTTTTCAGTGTTTATCCATTAGATTTAGTTAAAGATAAAAACCTATCTTTCTTGGGAACTACAAAAATAACAATAGACGGTTTAACAATAGATGCTTATAAAATAAACGGAAGTGAAAATGTTATTATCTATGGATATAATGTTGATTCAAATGAAAAAGGATATTTCTTATTTGATACAAAGAATAAAGTTGTTTCTCAATATGATGAAAAAATAACTGAAAGTTTAAATAAAATAGTTAATAATTATAAATATATATTATTTGCATCATTAGGTATTATAATTTTACTATTAATATTACTTATATTTAAAAGAAAAAAGAATGGTGTAAAAAAAGAAAAGAAACAAAAACATAAAGAAGAAAAAACTATTGTAAACGAATAACATAATTTTAAAAGTCATGTTTAACACATGATTTTTTTTATTAAATAGAAAAATATAAAAACTATTAGGTTCTAATTTTGTCGACATTTGTCGAGTCTATTGACATACGTATTTTAGCCTTTATAATAACCATTCGAGAAGCAGAGGAAGATGCTTATCACTTTCCAAGAAGAGGCTAAAATTCAGGTGGGTTTTGGTTAAGTAGTACAAAAAGGAGTGTGATACGAATGAAGAAAGATAATCACATAAGGTTACTTTATTTAATCGTTTTTGTATTGTTAATAATAATATTAAAATTATTATGGCAATAAAAAAAGCATCTTTATTCTACTGAATAAGGATGCTACACAAACAACGTGGTAAGCATCAGCCTCTTATGAAACTCTTGCTTCTCACTAAATTAAATATAACATGAGACATATAAAATGTAAATATTTACACATAATATTAATATTAAATATAATGTACAACAAAAATACTGTATACTTAGTATAGAATGGTGTGTGTAAAAATGAAAAGGAGAAGCTTATCAATAAAGAAAATAGTTTAAACTATGGATCTTTGTCAACAACAGCAAGTGATTTAACTGGAAAAGAATGGATTTATAGTACAAGTTATTGGACGATGACTAGTTATACTTCTTCAAACTATAGTGTTTGGTATATGAGATCCATAGGTGAACTTAATTATGATTATCAAGCTACAGATAGCAGATATAATAACAACAAATACTATGGAGTTAGACCAGTTCTTGTTATAGATAAAGATTTAATCAAATAAAAAACTACGAAGAAATATCTTCGTGTTTTATTTTAATATTTTATCTACAATACCATAATCTAGGGCTT
Organism: uncultured Bacilli bacterium; assembly: GCA_934095845.1. GTDB lineage: Bacteria > Bacillota_I > Bacilli_A > RF39 > UBA660 > CAG-582. The sequence goes on from CAKOKS010000001.1 coordinate 186,120, forward strand.
CTTCTGCATCCATATAATGATCTCTTTTAGTATCATTATTTATTTTTTTTATTGATTTATTCGTGTTTTTTGCAAGTAACTTATTTAGTTTTTCTCTTAAATGTAAAATTCTATCTGCTTGTATTTGAATTTCTGTTGCTTGACCTTGAGCTCCACCTAAAACTTCATGAATCATTACTTCAGCATTTTCTAAAATACATCTTTTTCCTTTTTTGCCACTTGAAAGTAGAAAAGCTCCCATAGATGCACTCATACCAACACCGATAGTTGATACATCACTTTTAATAATATTCATTGTATCATATATTGCCAAACCTGCTGTAACAGAACCTCCAGGAGAATTTATATACAGATAAATATCATCATGATTTAATGAATCTAAATATAAAAGTTCTGAAATAACTAAAGATGATACTTCATCATTTATTTCACCACTTAAAAATATAATTCTATCTTTTAATAATCTAGAATAAATATCATAGATTTGATGTCCTTCATAATTTTTTTCTACTATTGTTGGAATTATCAATTATTATCACCTAATAATATTATAAATAAAAAGTGTAAAAATATTCTTAAATAAAATGACAAATAAACACGAATTTTATAATAAAGTATTGTATTTCATGATATAATTTAAAATAGGTGAAATACTATGAATAATAAAGAATATGTTGCTGGGTTAAAATTTTTATTATATGTAGCTGTAAAAGAGCTTTATAATGGTGATGTCTTATTTCATCATTCATTAGATAAAGGAATATATACAACTATTAAAAGTGATACTACTATTGGTGAAGAAGAAGTTAACAAAATAAAAGAATATATGAAGTCACTTGTTGAAAAAGATATTCCAATAGAAAAGAAAATGGTTACTAAAAAAGATGCATATAATTATTTTAAAAATAAAAATATTGAAGAAAAAATGTATAATGTTTTAAATATTAGTAATTTAACTATATCTTTATTTAAACTTAAAAATTATTATAATTATTTTTATACACATGATATGGTTAAAAGTACTAAAGAACTAAGTTTATTTGATTTACACTTTATAAGTAATAATGAACTTATTTTAATATATCCAACTAATAATGAAATTATATATTCTTTTAGACATAAAGTATATCAAGCATTTTCTGAATATGATGAATGGTTAAAAAGATTAAATGTTAATTACGTCATGGATATTAACAAACTAATTGCTGAAGGAAAGATAAAAGATTTTATTCGTAAAAATGATATAATGGTTGATAATAAACTTGAACATATTGCTGAAGAAATAGCTATAAATAATAAAAAAATAGTTTTAATAGCTGGTCCTTCTAGCAGTGGTAAAACAACAACAAGTAAAAAATTAAGTTTATTTTTATCTAGTTTAGGAGCAAATGCAATACCTCTTTCTTTAGATGATTTCTTCTTGAATAGAGATGAAACTCCTTTAGATGAATTTGGTAATAAAGATTATGAATCAATTAATTCTTTAGATTTAAAATTATTTAATAAGGTATTAGATGATTTATTAAATGGAAAATCTACTCATTTACCAACTTATAATTTTATAACTGGAGAAAAAGAAATAAGTGATAAAGAAACTATTTTAAGTGAAAAAGATTGTTTAGTTATTGAAGGTTTACATGGACTAAATCCTGCTTTAATAAGTGATGAATATAAAAGTATGATTTATAAAATATATATTAGTCCATTAACACCTTTAAATGTTGATAGACATAATTATGTTTCTACAACTGAAAATAGACTTTTAAGAAGAATTATAAGAGATTTTAGAACTCGTGGAAAAAGTGGAGAGGATTCACTTGCTTCTTGGAATAGTGTTAGAAGAGGAGAAGAAAAATATATTTTCCCTTATACAGATGATGCAGATGCTGTTTTAAATACTGCTTATGCATATGAAATTGGTGTTTTAAAAGTTTATGTTGAGCCTATACTATATAGTATAGATTTAAATAGTGAATATTATAGTGAGGCTAGAAGAATATTAGATCACTTAAAGACATTTTATTCAATACCAAGTGAATATGTAAGTGAAGATAATTTGTTAAGAGAATTTATTGGTGGATCAAGTTTTGAATAGGAGAGGATTTTATGAAAAAAATAGCTATTAATGGATTTGGAAGAATTGGAAGATTAGCATTTAGAGAACTTTTGAAGAATCAAGAATATGAAGTAGTTGCAATTAATGATTTAACAAGTGTTGAAGATTTATATTATTTGCTAAAATATGATTCTAATTTTAGAATGTATGATGCAAGTGAATTAAGTTTTGATGATGAATCATTAATCGTTAAAGGTAAACATGTACGTGTATTTAAAGAAATGGATGCTGCAAATTTACCTTGGGGTGAACTTAATATAGATGCTGTTTTAGAATGTTCTGGACATTATACAGATATTGATGCAGCTTCATCTCATATAAAAGCAGGAGCTAAACATGTTATTATATCTGCTCCAGGTAAAGGAGATATGAAAACTATTGTATTTGGTGTAAATTCAAGAAGTTTAACAGGAGAAGAAAAAATAATTTCTGCTGCTTCTTGTACTACAAATTGTCTTGCTCCAGTTTTAAACTTATTAGATAAATATTATGGAGTAGAATATGGATATATGACTACTATTCATGCAACAACTAATGATCAAACTACTTTAGATGTTGCTCATAAAAAAGGAGCTTTTTCAAGACGTGGAAGAAGTGCTTTAGAAAATATAATACCTGCATCAACTGGAGCTGCAAGCGCAATCGGAAAAGTATTGCCTAATTTAAATGGTAAATTAAAAGGTTCTGCTTTTAGAGTTCCAACAATTGATGGATCTGTAGTTGACTTAACTGTTAAATTAAAGAAGAATGTAACTAAAGAAGAAATAAATGAAATGTTTAAAAATAACCAAAGTGATGTTATTAAAATTACATTTGATCCTATTGTTTCAAGTGACATTATAGGTCAAACAGTTGGTTCTTTAGTTGATGGACTTTTAACTGATGTATTAGAAAGTGAAAATGAAAACTTAGTTAAAATAGTAGCTTGGTATGATAATGAACTTGGCTATACTAATCAAATGATTAGAACTTTAGGAGAATTATTAAAATGAAAAATGTAGTTAAATATTTTCTTTTAACGATTTTGTTAATTCCATGTATTTGTTTTGCTGAATCAACTAACTTTCAACCAACTTATGAAGTTGATACAGAAATAAAAGACAATTATCTTTATATTATGCTTGGTTATGAAGGTGATGATATAGAGAGTATTGATGAGACTATAGCATTTAAAACTGGTACAATTGAACTTACTAGCATCGATGCAATGAATGGATATTCAGTAAAAAAACAAGAACTAACAAAAGATGGTAAATATACTAAAATAAATTTAAGTATTGAAAATGCCGAACTCGCTACTAATAAAAATTATGCAATATTAGAATTTAAAGTAGATAATACTAAATATACAGATTTATTTTTCTATAATATAGATGGATTAAATATAAAATCTAAATTTAGAAATAATGGTAATATTTTAGCTTTAAGAAAAGATAATGATTTAATGATTACAACTAAGAAAGATATTACTTCATCTACTAAAACTCAATATTTCTTTATAAATAATATGAATATATTTATAATTATTGGAATTTGCTTATTTATATGTTTAATGGTATTTATTAATTTACCAAATAAAAAGAAAAAAACAAATGTTGAAGAAAGAAAAGATTATAATGAAGAAATTGATTCATCATTTTATAATAAAGATATTTAAAATTATTAATATTTTTATAGTGTGAAATGTGAAATTAGCTTTTAAAACTTGTTTTTTTATTAATATATTCTTTTTACTTAGAATTTTATAAAGTAAAGTTATTCCAGTATACTGGAATAACTTTACTTTTGTTAAATATGTCTTTATAATGTAATAGAGGTGAAAAAATGTTAATAAGAGAAAAATACTTATCAAAAATTAGAGGCTTTTATCATACCGAATCATTAATTAAAATTATATATGGTATGAGAAGAAGCGGAAAATCTGTAATATTAAATCAAATAAAGGATGAATTATTAAATCAAGGTATAAAAGAAGATAATATTATTTATATAAACTTTGAATCTTTAAAATTTGATTTTATAAAAAATGCTAAAGATTTATTCAATTATATAGAGGCTTTGAAGACAAATGATAATAAATATTATGTTTTTTTAGATGAGATACAGAAAGTTGATGATTTTGAAAAAGGAATTAACTCATTAAGAATTACCAATAATTATAGCATATTTATAACTGGATCAAATAGTCGAATGACATTACTAGAATTATCAACAGATTTATCTGGTAGATATGTTAGTTTTAGAGTAAATCCTTTATCTTTTAAAGAAATTGTTGAATTAACTAAAACACAGAAAAAAGATTACGAAAATTTATTATTTGATATATTTAAATGGGGAGGATTACCACAAAGGTTTTTATTTACTAATGATGATGATAAGTATAGTTATTTATCTAGTGTATATGATTCAATAATTTTAAAAGATATTGTTGAAAGATTAGGAATAAAAGATATTGCTTCATTTAATAAAGTACTACAATATATGTTAGATACTGAGAGCAGAGAATTTTCAAGAGATAATGTAATTGAATATCTAAAAAAAGAATATCATGAAATAGCAAATGACACTTTGTATAATTATTTAGAAGCTTTTACGACAACATTTATAATGAATAAAGTATATAGGTATGATGTTCATGGTAAAAACATATTAAAAACGTTAAATAAATATTATTCTAATGATTTAGGAATAAAACAGATAAAAACTAATAATCAGGAATTGAATTATTCTGTTGCTTTGGAGAATATTGTTTATAACGATTTAATTGGAAAAGATTATAAGGTTTTTATTGGAAAAACTAAAAAAGGTGAAATAGATTTTATAGCTTCAAAAAATAATCAATTTAAATATATTCAAGTTTGCTTTGATATTACTGATGAAAACACAAGATTAAGGGAATTTGGCGCATTTGATGAGATAGTCGAAGGGGAAAAATATATAATAACTTTGACCAAAGAAGATTATTCTGTAAACGGAATAAAACAAATTAATTTATTTGACTTTTTAATGAATGATGATTTTTAATAATAAATATTAAAAGCTATTATAAATTTAGGTTTTGAACTAGTTAAAACTAAATTTAGGTTTGACAAATATAAAATTTAATTCTATAATTTGTTGTATAAAGCAATTGATGAAGACGTTAAATAGATGTTTTTTCTAGAGAAGCTGTGGTTGGTGAAAACAGTTAAAAAATGCTATTTATGAATCACTTCTGATGTGTCTTGGGGATAAGCCAAGAACGTTTACTGCGTTAAAGTTAATAAAGTGTGAATTACATTCATAAAATAGGATGGTACCACGGACTTGTTCGTTCCTATATTATGGATGTTTTTTTATTGGGAAGGAAATGGTTATGAAAAATTTTAAAGAACTTGATAAAAGAAAAACAAGTGAAGTTGAAGAAAGTATCTTAGATTCTTGGAAAAAAGAAGATATTTTAAATGAAACTATTGAAAACAGAAAAGATGGAAAAAATTGGGTTTTCTATGATGGACCAATATATGCAAATGCTAAACCTGGAATTCATCATGTTCTTGCTAAAACTATAAAAGATTCATTTTGTAAATATCATACAATGAAAGGTGAAAGAGTTTTAAGAAAAATAGGTCTTGATACACATGGACTTCCAATTGAAGTTAATGTTGAAAAGAAACTTGGTTTTAAAACAAAAGCTGATATAGAAGCATTTGGTGTTGAAAATTTCTGTCGTGAATGTAATAAAGCAACTGCTTTAAATATTGATGAAATAAACGCTGTTACAGATAAAATGGGTCAATTTATTGACTGTGAACATCCTTATGTAACTTGTTCAAATGAATATATTGAATCTGAATGGTGGATTATTAAAGAAATGGATAAGAAGGGTCTTTTATATCATGGAAATAAAGTTTTATGGTATTGTCCTAGATGTGGAACTGAACTTTCTCAAAATGAAGTTTCTCAAGGATATGAAGAAACAAGTGTCAATACAGTTATTGTTCCTTTAAAAAGAGTAGATGCAGATGAATATTTTCTTGCATGGACAACAACTCCTTGGACATTAATGGCTAATGTTGCTATATGTGTTAATCCAAATATTAAATATGTTAAAGTATTATCTCAAGGATATAAATTTATTTTAGCTGAAAGTTTGGCTACAAAAGTTTTAGGAGAAGATTTTGAAGTTCTTGAAACATTTGAAGGTAAAGATTTAGTTGGAATAAAATATGAACAATTAATGCCTTTTGTTAAAGTTGAAGGAAGATGTCATGAAGTTATAGCAGATAATTATGTTACTGCTGAAGATGGTACAGGAATCGTTCATATTGCACCTGCATATGGTGAAGATGATAATCGTGTATGTCGTGAAAATGGTATTGGATTTGTAAATCCTGTTGGTTTAGATGGATGTTACACAGAAGGACCATGGAAGGGAACATTGGTAACTAGTCCTGAACTTGAAATAGAAATTATTAAATGGTTAAAAGAAAATGATAAACTATTCAAAAAGATAAAAATAACTCATGATTATCCACATTGCTGGAGATGCCATTCACCACTTATAAGTTATCCAAAACCAGCTTGGTATATTAAAACAACAGCATATAAAGATAAGATAATTGAAGAAAATAATAAAATTAATTGGTATCCAGATTATGTTGGAACTAAACGTTTCTCTAACTGGCTTGAAAATATGATTGACTGGGGAATTTCTAGAAATAGATATTGGGGATGCCCACTTCCAGTTTGGACTTGTGAATGTGGTAATAAATGTGTAGTTGGTTCACTTGAGGAACTACAAAACTTAATTATTGAAGATATAGATGTTAAAAATATTGAATTACATCGTCCATATGTAGATGAACTTCATATTAAATGTGATAAATGTGGTGAGTCTATGGATAGAGTTAAAGATGTATTAGATGTATGGTTTGATTCAGGATCAATGCCTTATGCTCAATATCATTATCCATTTGAAAATAAAGAATTATTTGAAAGTCAATTTCCAGCTGATTTTATAGCTGAAGGGCTTGATCAAACTCGTGGATGGTTCTATGTATTACTTGTAATTTCAACAATTATATCTGGTAAATCTAGTTTCAAAAATGTTGTTGTAAATGATATGGTTCTAGATGGATTTGGTAAGAAAATGAGTAAATCAACTGGTAATGTTGTTGATCCAATAAAAGAACTTGAAGAATTTGGCGCAGATATAGTTAGATGGTATATGCTTTCTGTTTCTCCAGTATGGACTCCATTAAAATATGATTCAAAAGGTTGTAAAGAAGTCCATTCTAAGTTCTTTAATCCATTTAAAAATACTTATACATTCTTCCAAACTTATGCTAATATTGATGGAATTGATACAGATGAATGTTTTGTAGAATATAAAAATCGTGAAGAAATAGATAAATGGTTATTATCTAAATATAATAAATTAGTTAAAAATGTAACTGATGCCTATGAAGCATATGATTTAAATCAAGTTGTAAAACAAATTACTTCATTCGTATCTGATGATTTATCTAATTGGTATATAAGAAGAAATAGAAATAGATTCTGGAGTAGTGAAATTGATAATTCTAAAAAATCAGTTTATATAACTACTTATGAAGTATTAACTGGATTATGTAAATTATGTGCTCCAATTATACCTTATACAACCGAAGAAATTTATAGAAATCTAACTGGTGAAAAATCAGTTCATTTAAGTGATTTCCCTAAATATGATGAAAGTTTAATAAATGAAGAAATTGAAGTAAAAATGGATTTAGTAAGAGATTTAATTTCTACTGGTAGATTTGTTCGTGAAGAAACTAAGATAAAAGTACGTCAACCAATAAGTGAAGCTTTAATTGATGGTAAATATGAAAATATACTTGGAGATTTAGTAACACTTATAAATGAAGAGTTAAATGTTAAAAAGGTTACATTTGTAGATGATTTATCTAAATATATGAACTTCATAATTAAACCTAACTTTAAAGTATGTGGTGCAATATTTGGTAAAAAGATGGGAATGTATCAACAAGCTTTAAATGATTTATCACTTGAAGATGAGGAATCTTTATTAAAAGAAGAAACTATTACAATAGATTTTGATGGTGAAAGACTTGATATAACTCCTGATATGGTTGATATAAGAATTGATGCAAAAGAAGGATTTAATGTAGGTATGGAAAATAATAAATTCATTATTTTAAATACTGAACTTACTCGTGAACTTTTACTTGAAGGACTTGCTCGTGAATTTGTTTCTAAAGTACAAAATTTAAGAAAAACAAGTGGCTTAAATATTGAAGATAGAATTAATCTTTATTTCCATGGTGATGATGAAGTAAATGATGCTTTAATAATGTTTAAAGATTATATTAAAGAAGAAACTTTAGCAGTTGTTTATGAAGAAAAAGAAACTGGTGAAGTTGTTGATATTAATGGTCATGATGTTATGATTTCAATTGAAAAGAGTGAATAACTCTTTATGTTCTATAAATATACATTAACAAAATAAAATAAATAAAAAATTAAAAGTATATGCAAAATAAATTGCATAACTTTTTTAAATTGTATAAAATAAATTGCAAATTTATAGAAAGGAAAGAAATAAAAAAAAGGACGTAAATAGTTTGTAAAATTAAGCTTTTTCAACAGAAAAATTTGACATTCGGGGGGGAAAATATATACTAATAATAGAAAAAATAAAGGAGTTGTAAACAATGAAAAAGAAAGCAAGTATAGTGGTATCTATACTATTATTGACAGTAGGATTTGCTGCAATTAGTACAACTTTAGTTATAAACGGAAATGCAGTGGTAGGAGAAAATGCAGAGGATTTTGAAGTTATTTTTACCAAAGCAACACTTGATGGTGAAGATGTATATGAAAGTGTAGTTGATGATACTAAAAAAATAATTACATTTGAAACTAATGAACTTAAACAAGTAAATCAAAAATCTGTTTTAAATTATGAAGTAACGAATAATTCTACAAACTATAATGCTGAAGTACAAATAAATTGTAAAGTAAAAGATGAAACACAAGCAAAATATACAAGCATAAAAAACGAACTTGAAGGAAATACAACTATTGTTAAATCAAAAGAAACTCTAAATGGAACAGTTACAATAACTTTAAATAAAGTGGCAACAGAAAGTATTAATGAGGAATATGTATGTACACTTACATTTAATGCAACTGAAAGAACAAGAATAGGGGAACCTTCTACAAGTTTATATAATATGATAAAAAATAATGCGGATACAACAACAGTAATTGATTTTAATAATCGAGCAGGTACTACTGGAAAAGAAACAAATGGAATATATACAACAACGTCAACAGAAGAAAATGTTCCCGTATATTACTATAGAGGAGCAGCAGATAAAGTAAATAATAATATAATATTTGGAAATTTCTGTTGGAAAATAATAAGAACAACAGAAACTGGTGGAATAAAGTTAATTTATAATGGAATACCTACAGATGGAAAATGTAATAATACTGGTGATAAATCCGTAGCTGGTTATACTGCTTGGAATGATTCTTATGATGATAATGCATATGTAGGATATATGTTTGGAATAAATAATATTGGTTCTTCAACTAGTAAGGAGCAAGCTCAAACAAATACTTATCCATCAACAATGAAAACATATCTAGAAGACACATGGTTTGAAAATAACTTAAAAGATTATGTAGATTATTTAGAAGATACAATTTTCTGTAATGATAGAAGTATTGTAAGCGGTGGTGACAATAATTATCTTGATTCTTCAACTTATAAGACTCTTGGATATGGAAAAAATGCAACAGCATATGGAGCAACGTCTAGAGCATCAAATTCTACAATCACAACTAAGCCAAGCCTAGTTTGTTCGCAAGATAATGACAAATTTACAGTAAACGGTGAAAATGGAAATGGAAAACTTAAATATCCAGTTGGTTTAATAACAACTGATGAATTGGCTCTAGCTGGATATAATTCATATGGCGGAAATCATGATTGTTTTGATGAAACTAATTATTTAAATAGTGGCATTTTTGACTGGACTTTTTCACCAGCAAGCTTTGCATCTGCTGGTTATGCAAGAGTGAATACAGGTGGTGATAGAGGTAGCTTTAATTACGATCAAGTAAATTCATCACGTCCTGTTCGCCCAGTAATTTCCTTAAAAGCCGGAACTACGATTTACACATCAGGAACAGGAACTATTGATAATCCTTATGAGGTAAATGAATAGAAAAGAGTGAATAACTCTTTTTTTATGCGTAAAATAATGATATAATAATCTTAGAATAGAGGGTAAGTATGAAGTATGATAATTTAGTTAATATTTTATATCAAGATAATCTTAACTGGGTTTATTCTCTTGTTACTACTCTTGATAAAGAAAAAATTGAAAAAAAAGATAAATTTATAAGTGATCCTTATAATTTTAATAATTTTTTAGTTTTAGGTTTTTATTTCATGAATTTATATATTATAAGTAATATTAATGAATATTCTAAACTTGATTCAACTAAATTACTTACAACAGTTATTACAGCAGCAAGTACTTATAATAAAGAAAAATTAAGTGGTGTTTATAAAAGAAATATTGATTTAAAGAAAATTGTTGAACAATATAATTCATTAGTTAGAAAGACAAAAGAATATGCACCTAATGATGGATTAAAAGCAAGAATAGTTGCTGTAGATGAAATATATAGAAGAATTTATGATGTATTTAATAAAAAACATTTTAATGCTTTTATTAAAATAGTAATGTCTTCTTTTAGTGATTATGAAAATAAAATAGATGCTGATTTAAAAAAATTTATAAAAGAACTTAGTTAGGAGGTATAACTTTGGTTAGTGAAGAAAAAATTAAACAAGTAATAAGTGCCATTAAAGAAAATTCTTTAAAGTCTTTTAATGATGAATCACTTGCTAAGTTATTATCTATATTTACTGAGGAAGAATACGATGCTTTTGAAAGTAGAGCTTTTAGTGAACTTGGTGGAACAAGTGCCGTACTTAGAATTGAATCCATCAGACCTTACGTTGGTTATCTTGTTAATAAAGAATTAAATACTATATATAATTCAAATATTTATAAAATGTTTTTAGAATCATTAAAAAGAGGTGAGTATTACGCTTATTTTAAAACATTAAGTGTAGAAGAACTTGCTAGTTTAAAAAAATATCTTACTTATAATTATTCTAAAAGTAATGATTCAGCAAAAAATGCAATGAAAAAAGTAGTAAGTATTATTACTAAAGAAATTGTAATAAGAGAGCAAAATAAAAACTTGGTTTTTTAAAACCAAGTTTTATTATTATCTGTTGTAGAACTCAACTACTAGAGATTCATTAATGTCAGCTGATAATTCAGTTCTTTCAGGATATCTAAGATAAGTTCCTGTAAGTTTTTTATCATCAAATTCAACATAAGCAGGTTTAGTAACATGAGCTTCTAAAGATGCCTTAATAGCTGGATGATCAAGTGAATTTTCTTTAACACTTATAACATCTCCAGGTTTACAAGAATATGAAGGAATATCAACTTTATTTCCATTAACTAAGATATGTCCATGATTTACAAGTTGTCTTGCACCACGTCTAGTGTTTGAAAGACCCATTCTATAAACTAAATTATCTAATCTAGATTCAAGTAATTTTAAGAAGTTTTCACCATGAACACCTTTTAATTTAGAAGCTCTGTCAAATAATCTTCTAAATTGTTTTTCATTTAATCCATACATAAATCTAATTTTTTGTTTTTCTTGTAATTGGATTCCATATTCACTAATCTTTTTTCTTCTTCCTGCACCATGTTGTCCTGGAGCATAAGGTCTCTTAGCTAAATCTTTTCCATTTTCTAATGTAGAAAAACCATATCTTCTAGATTTTTTGTATGCTGGACCAGTATATCTTGCCATAAATTTTTCTCCTTTCTTATATTTTACTATAGTAAAGGACTATTAAACTTTCTTAGCAGGGTGTTTAACTTTCTTTCCCTTAGGCAGTTTAAGTTACTAGATTTATTCATAAACACATTACTAATTGAGTTTAATAACTGCCACTCACTACGCATTAGTAATATACACTAAATATATGCAAAAGTCAATTAAATAGTACTTTTTTTTAAACATAACTTATGATAAAATTATTTATAGAATAAGAATAATAAAAGGTAAGGGTGAACGTATGGCTGGACTTCAAGAACACTTTAAAATGAATTATGATATTTTACCAAATGGAAGTTCTGTTATTTTAGGAAAGAAATATAGAATAACGGTTTTATCAGAAATACTTGTGAGATTAGAATATTCTGAAACGGGTACTTTTGAAGATAGACCAACTGAACTTGTAATTAATAGAAAATTTAATCCAGTTAATTTTGAAAAACGTGAAGATAATAAATATTTAACTATTAAAACTAAATATTTTACTTTAACATATCAAAAAGAAATGCCATTTTTTGGTTCAAAAGTTAGCCCAGATCAATATTTAAGAGTTTCTTTAAATGATACAGATAAGTTTTGGTATCCTCTTCATCCTGAAGTTAGAAATTTTTTAGGTACAGCATATTCTTTAGATGGAGTAGATGGACATGCTAGATTAAGTAAAGGTTTATATTCAACTGATGGCTTTGTATCTATTGATGACTCGGATAGTTTAATTTTTAATTCTGATGGATCAATTGGTAGAAGAGAAGATAAAAGAGTAGATATTTATCTATTTATGTATAGACGTGATTTTGGAGCTTGTTTAAAAGATTATTTTACTTTAACAGGTTATCCTCCTTTAATTCCTAGATATTCTTTAGGTGTTTGGTGGAATAGAAATATTAGTTATACTTCAAAAGATTTAGAGAAATTAATATTTGATTTTAACAAATATCGAATCCCTTTATCAATAATTATGTTGAGTGATAAATGGCATAGACAAAATGAAGGAATGAAATCTGGTTTTTCTTTCAATGAAAAATTATTTAAAAAACCTAAAAGAATGGCAGATTATTTACATAATAAAAATGTTAGATTAGCTGTTGATATTAATCCAGTAGAAGGTATAAGTGATAAAGAAGATTATTATATTCCTTATAAAAAAGCAGCAGGTATAGAAAAAGAAGGAGTTCTTCCTTTTAATGTATTTAATAAAAATGAATTAAGTGCTTATTTAGATAATTTAATTCATCCATTAATGAATTATGGTGTAGATTTCTTTTGTATAGATTATAATAATCCAAAAGATTTAGCTACATTAAGAGCTTTAACTCATTATCATTTTGATGATTTTAAACAGCTTACAAATAGAAGAGGAATCGTTCTTGCAAGAAATTCTTTAAAAGCAAGTCATAGATATCCTATACAATTTACAGGTTATATGCCAGTTTCTTGGAAAAACTTAGAGCTACTTCCTACATTTAATAGTACTGCATCAAATATTGGACTTTCTTGGATTTCTAATGATATAGGTGGATATACTGGTGGAATAGAAGAAGGAGAACTTTATTCAAGATTTGTCCAATTTGGATGCTTTTCACCAATACTTAGACTTTCATGTGATGAAGGAAGATATTATAAAAGAGAACCTTGGAGATGGGATACTAAGACTCAATCAGTTGTAATTAAGTATTTAAGACTTAGACATTCTTTAATTCCATATCTTTATAGTGAAGCTTATAGATATTCAAGAGTTGGTCTTCCACTTATTCAACCAATTTATTATAGGTATCCAGAAATATATGATGAACCTTTATATAAAAGTGAATATTATTTTGGATCAAATCTTTTTGTAGCGCCAATTACCAAAAGAAAAGACACTCTTATGGATAGAACCGTTTTAAAATTATTTTTACCTGATGGAGTATGGTATGATTTTACAAATGGTAAAAGATATGTTGGTGGAAAACGTTATACAACTTTTTATAAAGAAGAAGATTATCCAGTATTTGCAAAAGCAGGAACAATTATTCCAATGGATATATTAAACGACAATGATCTTAATAACACTAATCCATCTAAAAATATGGAAATACAAGTATTCCCTGGAGCATCAAGTACATATGAAATGTATGAAGATGATGGGCTTTCATCTTTATATGAACAAGGTTTTTATCTTTTAACTAGTATAGATTATACTTATCAAGCAAATAACTTTACAGTTATTATTAGACCAATTGCAGGTAAAAGTGGAATTATTCCAGAAATGCGTTCATATAGAATAAGATTTAGAAATATAAGGGAACCAGATGAAATAGTAGTTCATTCTGGAGAGGAAACAGTTAAGTTTGTTAATTCATATATTGATGATTCAGACTTTGTTGTTGAACTTCCTCCATTATCAACTTTAAAACAAATAACAGTTAATTGTAAGGGTAGAGATATTGAAATAGATGCATTAAGACTTATTAATGACGATATTGATTCAATTCTTAATGACTTACCAATTGAAACTAAAATAAAAGATAAACTTGGAGATATATTATTAAGCGATATAGATATTAAACAAAAGAGAATTAAAATACGTAAATTAAGAAAAGAAAAATTAAATCAAAAATACATTAATCTATTCTTAAAATTACTTGAATATATTGCTGAAGTATAAAAGTTATGCATTTTTTGCATAACTTTTTTAATGAAAAAATTTTGATAAAAAATTGAAAAACTATTAAATTTTAAAATTAGTTGTTAATTAATAATAGAATTTAATAATCTGTATTTAAAAGAGTACAGATAGAGCAAAAAAGTACAGTATTTATTTAAATTCTGTCATTTGGAAATATTAAAAAATTATGATTAAATAATTATTTGAGAGGCAAGGAAAAGATGCTTATCACTTTCTTATATGTAGGACGTAAATTTCAGCAAAAGCTGTAGTAAGGAAGTGATTTATAATGTTTAAGAAATCATTTAAAACAGATGTTTTAATTGTTACCTTATTTGTTATAATTTTTATATTACTTCTGTTTTTGTATAAAAGTAGATAAAAGTAAAATAAAAAAGCACCTTTTCTTTTGAAAAAGGTGCACACACCAATGTGGTAAGCATCGCGTCCTAAAGAAACTTTGCTTCTCACTAAATTAAATATAACATAATATATATATAATGTAAACATTTACACATAATATAAATATTAAATATAATATACAACAAAAGTACTGTATAATGAAATTGGAATGGTGTGTGTATAAATGAAGAGAAAAAGTGCGATAATTATTGCAATTATAATAATGTGTGTAGGTTTTGCAGCAATATCAACAACATTAATAATTAATGGAAGTACGAAAGTAGGAGAAAATCCAGATGACTTTTCAGTAATATTTACTGAAGCTTCATTAGACGGAACAGATGTATATGCAAATGTAATAAGTGAAGATAAAAAAACAATTACATTTGAAACGAATGATTTAAAAACATTAAATCAAACAAGTGTGTTAAATTATGAAGTAACAAATAATTCGAGCAACTATGATGCCGAAGTACAAGTTAATTGTAAAGTAAAAGAAAATACAACAGCAAAATATACAAGTATCAAAAATGAACTAGAAGGAAATGCAACAGTTATAAAAGCAAAAGAAACATTAAATGGAACATTAATTGTAACACTTGATAAAACAGCAACCGAAGAAGTGAGAGAAGAATATGTTTGTGAGTTAACATTTAATGCAGTAGAAAGAAACGTATTAGGTGTTGCTCCAATAAACTTATATAACATGATAAAGGATAATGCAAATACGACAACAGTGATAGATTATAAAGTACGTTCAGGAGTAAGCGGAACAAATGGAATATATACAACTACTGCAACTGATGGAAATGAGCCAGTATATTACTATAGAGGAGATGCAGATAAAGTAAATAATAATATTATATTTAATAATATGTGCTGGAAGATAATAAGAACAACAGAGACAGGTGGAGTAAAAATAATATACAATGGAACACCAACCGATGGAAAATGTGAAATTCAAACCGGTGAGAACACTCAAATTGGGAAAAGTGCATTTAGTAGTGGCGCAGAAGATAATGCATATGTAGGATATATGTATGGAACAGCAGGAAGTACAACATATGCGGCAACACATGCAAATACTAATGAATCAACAATAAAAAAATATATAGATAATTGGTATAGTCAAAATTTTGACGAAACTGCAGCTAGTAAATTAGAAGATACAGCATTTTGTAATGATAGAAGTACAAAAGCATATAATGCAAGCACGATAGGAGATAGAGGCTATTCACCATATGGTGCTTTAGGATATGGAAAAAATAAAACATTATATGGAGCAGCACATCGAGCATCATATTATTCGAACAATCCAAATCCAAGTCTAGCATGCCAAAATGACAATGATAAATTTACGGTTAATAGTAAAAATGGAAATGGAAAGTTAACATATCCAGTTGGATTAATAACATTAGATGAAGTAGTATTTGCAGGCTTTAACACATATTATTCAAATACAAGAGATTTTCAAGATACAACAAATTATTTATATACGAACAGTTATTATTGGACATTATCCCCTGTGATGGTGCATACTGATGGTTATGCTCGTGTTGGTATTGTCGCTAGTACTGGTTATATGAACGAAACCTTTGTGAACAATGCTATTGGTGTTCGCCCAGTAATTTCATTAAAATCTGGAACAACTATAGAACCAACTGGTTCTGGTACAACTACAAATCCATATATTGTAAAATAAATTTATTTAAAGATAACTTCGGTTATCTTTTTTTATATCTTTTATAGAATATATTATTTCTTTATGTTATAATTAATGAAGAATAGGAGTATGATTATATGTCTGGTGATTTTAGTACATTACTAACTATTGCATATGCTATTATTACTGTTGGTGTAGTAATAAGTGTAATATTAATTATTATTAGAAATATAAAAAATCAATTTAATAATACTCTTGATAATCTTGAAAGAAATAAAAACTTAATTATAAGTGGTTCTATATTAAGTGAACTTAATAAAGTTGAATCATTAATTAATAATAAAGAATTAGAATCTAAATTTAATTATTGGAAAAGTATTTTTAAAGAACTTAAAGATAAAGATGTAATACATATAAGTGATGAATTAATTGAAGCTGAAGAAAAAGTTAATAAGAAAAAATATAAAGAAGCAAATGAATATTTAGCAAATGTTGAATTTGATATATATATTGCTAAAAGTAAGGCAAGTAAGTTACTTGAAGATATACAGGAAATAACTTTATCTGAAAAGAAAAATAGAGAAATAGTTACTAAATTAAAAAGTGAGTATCGTAATATATTCTTACATTATAATAATGGTAATAATAAAGATGATTACGCTTTAATAGAAGTACCTTTAGAACTTCAATTTGAAAATGTTGATAAACTATTTTCAGCATTTGAACTTGCTATGGAAAATAATGTTTATTCAGAAGTAGGTAAGATTGTTAAAGCCTTAGATGATACAATTGGTAATTTAAAAATTGTTATTGAAGAAGCACCAAGTATAATTCTCATGGGTAAAAACTTAATTCCAACTAAAATTGATGAAGTAAGTAAAATAAATGAGAAAATGAAAAGTGAAGGATATAATTTAGACTATTTAAAAATTGAATATAATATAAGTGAATCAGAAAAGAAAATTGCTGATATATTTGATAGACTTAATGTCTTAAATTTAGAAGATTCTATTTTTGAACTTAAAACTATAATGGATTATTTTGATAGATTATATGCTGATTTTGATAAAGAACGTGTTGCAAAAAAAATGTTTGACGAGTATATTAGAAGTGTTTTAATTAAATGCAAGAAGTTAAAGAAAATAGTTAATAACCTATCAAATAAAATTGATGATATTAAATATAGTTATGATTTAACTGATGATGATGTCCATATAATAAGTGAAATTAAGTCAGAGATAACGGAATGTGAAACAGCTTATGATTTACTTGTTAATAAATATCGTGAAAAAAATACTGCTTACTCTAGACTTACTAAGGAAATGGAAAATATAAATGCTAAATTATTAAAATCAGAAGATAAACTTGATTATACATTAAGAAGTTTAGGATCTTTAAAAGAAGATGAAATAAGAGCTCGTGAACAATTAGATGAAATAAAAGTTATTTTAAAACAAACTAAGAGTCATATTAATTCTTATAAATTACCAGTAGTTCCTAAAAACTATTATGTAGAGTTAGATGAAGCTAATGAAGCTATTAGAAATATGATTTTAGAATTAGAAGAAAAACCAATTTCTATTAAAACTTTAAATACTAGAGTTGATACTGCTAGAGATTTAGTTTTAAAAGTGTATAATACATCATTAGAAACAGTTAAAACAGCATCTATGGCTGAAAATGCAATTGTATATGGTAATAGATATAGATTTAATAATAATATTAATAATGGTTTAACAAAAGCAGAAAAAGAATTTTTTAAAGGAAACTTTAAAAGTGCTTTAGAATACGCAATTAATTCTATTAATGTAGTTGAACCTGGTATTTATAATCGTTTAATAGATGCTTATAAGAAGGAAAGAGAAGCGGTGAAGTAATGGTATATTTAGATTATTCAGCAACAACTCCTGTTTTACCAGAGGTATTAGATAGTTATAATAAAGTTACTGAAGAATATTTTGGAAATCCAAATAGTTTACATGGTTTAGGTGTTAAGTCTCATGAACTTTTAGAAAGCGCAAATAAACAAATATGTGATCTTTTAAAAATTAAAGAAGATGAATTTTTTTATACAAGTGGGGCAACTGAATCAAATAATTTAGCAATTATTGGAGCTGCTTTAACATATAAAAGATATGGAAATAGAATACTTGTTTCAACTATGGAACACCCAAGTGTTTATGGAATATGTAAACATTTAGAAAAGTTAGGTTTTATAATTGATTATGTTAATGTTACAAATGAAGGAGTAATTGACTTTGATGATTTAAAAAATAAAGTTACTAAGGATACAATTTTAGTTAGTATATGTGCAGTTAATTCTGAAGTAGGTGTAAGACAACCTTTAAAAACTGTAAGACAAGTTATTAGAAAGAATAATGAAAATTGTATTCTCCATAGTGATATGACTCAAGCAATTGGTAAAGTTAATATTAATGTAAATGATGTTGATTTAGCTACTATTAGTAGTCATAAGATATATGGACCTAAAGGTATTGGACTTTTATATAAAACTAGAGGTTTAGTTTTAACACCACTTTTATATGGACATGATGATTCTTTAGTACCGGGAACTCCAGCTTTACCTTTAATAGTTTCTTTTGCGAAAGCTTTAAGGCTTGCTTTAAAAGATATAACTAAAAAGGAAGAAACAGTTAAGAAACATTATGACAAAATAGTTGAACATTTAAGTAATAATTATCCGAATGTTATTATTAATTCAAGTAAATATTGTATACCTCATATTTTAAATATAAGTTTAATGGATATTAAACCAGAAACATTTATACATGCTTTAGAAAAAGATGAAGTATATGTATCTAGTAATACAGCTTGTTCTAAGGGAAAGAAAAGTGAGTCAGTTTATCAAATGACTCATGATGATAAAAGAAGTGAAACTACTATTAGAATAAGTATTTCACCATATACTTTACCTAGTGAAATTACAGAATTTTTAGAATCTTTTGATAAACATTATAATGAATTAATTAAATTAGTTTAATTAGTATTTTTATGATATACTTTAAAGTGTTATTATATATAACATAAAAAAAGAGAGTGAAGTCAGCTCTATAAATGACAGCTAAAAAAGTGAATTAAAGGAATTTTAATTCATTTTTTTGTGCGTTTAAAAGTTTTTTAGGTTCTAATTTTGTCGATATTTGTCGAGTCTATTGACAGGCAAATTTAAAACTTTATAATAACCACTCGAGAAGCAAGGGAAAGATGCTTATCACTTTCTTATATGTAGGACGTAAATTTCAGCAAAGGCTTATACGAGGAAGTGATTTATAATGTTTAAGAAATCATTTAAAACAGATGTTTTAATTGCTATTTTATTCGTTATTATTTTTATTTTACTTCTACTTTTGTATAAAAGTATATAAAATAAAAAAGCACCTTTTCTTTTGAAAAAGGTGCAACAACCAAATGTGGTAAGCATCGCGTCCTAAAGAAACTTTGCTTCTCACTAAATTAAATATAACACGAATTTTACAACTTTACAATAAAAAAGTTGGTTGATGTAAATGGTAATATGAAATTTGAGGGGTTAAAATTAAATTTTCATCAAATGACTTTGATATGATTTTTATAAGGTAAATAAAAGAAATTTTAATTCATTTTTTTAAAAATATTAATTATATAAAGACATTTCGTAAGAAATTTGATACAATTTTTATAGGTTTGAAGGTGAAATTATGAGTAAAATAATATTAACAGGTGATAGACCTACAGGTAGACTTCATATAGGTCATTACGTTGGTTCTTTAAAAAGAAGAGTTGAACTAATGAATAAGGGAGACTATGATAAGTTTTATATTGAAATAGCAGATGCTCAAGCTTTAACAGATAATTATGATAATCCTGCTAAAATTAGAGAAAATGTTTTGGAAGTTGCAATTGACTATTTATCTTGTGGAATTGATCCTAGTAAAGTAACAATATTTATACAATCAGGTATTCCTGCTTTATGTGAACTTACATTTTATTATATGAATTTAGTAAGTTTATCTAGATTAGAGAGAAATCCTACAGTTAAAAGTGAAATAAAAATGCGTAAGTTTGAAAGTATTCCAACTGGATTTTTAACATATCCAATAAGTCAAGCTGCTGATATAACTGGATTTGATGCAACAATTATTCCTGTTGGTGATGATCAACTTCCTATGATTGAACAAACAAGAGAAATTGTTAGAAGTTTTAACTCTATTTATGGAAAAACTTTATACGAACCAGAAGCAGTTTTACCAGAAAATGAAACTTGTAATAGACTTCCTGGTATAGATGGAAAAGCTAAGATGAGTAAAAGTTTAGGAAATGCTATTTATATTTCAGATACACCTGAAGTAATTAAAGAAAAAGTAATGAAGATGTATACAGATCCAAATCATATTAATATAAGTGATCCTGGATGTGTAGAAGGAAATATGGTATTTACATATTTAGATGCATTTGTAAAAGATGAAGATTTTGTTTCATTTGCACCAGAATATAAGAATTTAGATGAAATGAAAGAACATTATAAACGTGGTGGTTTAGGAGACGTTAAAATTAAGAAATTCTTGATTAATGTTTTAAATCGTGAATTTGCTCCTATTAGAGAAAAACGTGCTTATTATGAAAACCATATAGATGATGTAGTTGAAATACTAAAACGTGGAACTAATGATGCTATTAAAGATTCTGAAATAGTTCTAAAAAAAGTAAAAGCTTCCATGGGTATTAATTATTTTGAAGATGACTCTTTTGTTGATATCTATAAAGAAAAATATAATAAAGAATAGAAATAGGGATAAAGATGAATAAAAATATAGGTAATATTATTATGATCATAATAATACTTGTATCTATAGTTGTTGGTTTTCTATCATTTAATATAAAATCAAGTAAAAATGAATCAATTACTACGAGTACAACAACTACTAGTAAATTAGATGAAGAAATATCTAAAGAAAAAGATGCAAATATTATAATTAATGGCGAAGAAAAGATAATAAAAGTAAAAACTTATGAAGCATATGATTTATTCACAATGGAATATGATACTTCATTTGAAATGAATAAGTTAAGTAATAATACATATATTTTAAAAAATAAAGAAGATGAAAATATTTATATAACAATTGAACCAGTTGATTATGAAACTATTCAAAATAATAATCAAGATGAAAATGTTTTATATAAATATGGAGAGAAAAAGTATTTAAAAATAACTAAACATTTAAATGAATTAAATGATTTAGGAGAAATGAATATTAAATTACAATATATGATAGATTCAATACATGTAAATTAAACCTACAACTTGTAGGTTTTTCTTTATATCAATTGCAATTTTTATGATATTTAGTTATAATTTTTTAGAAGAGGTGAAAGAAATGAGTAATAAAGAACTTGCTGATTTAATATTTCCTAATATAGATAAAACTATTGAAGATTATGAAAAAATGTATCCAGAAAGAAATTTACCTGAAGAAGCATTAGTTACAAGATTTGCACCAAGTCCAACTGGATTTGTACATATAGGTAATTTATTTCAAGCTTTAACAGATTATTTTTTAGCTAAAAATAGTGGAGGAATTTTTTATTTAAGAAATGAAGATACTGATACTAAAAGAGAAGTTTCAAGTGCTGTTGAAAAAATAATGGAATGTCTAGATTATGTTGGACTTAATCCAGATGAATATGAATATAAAGGAGAAATTCATGGTGAATATGGACCTTATATTCAAAGTGAAAGAAAAGAAATTTATCATGCATTTATGAAACATCTAATTGAAATTGGAAGAGCTTATCCTTGTTTTTGTTCTGCTGAAGAACTAGAAATAATGAGAAAAAAACAAGAAGCTAAAAAAGCTCAACCAGGTTATTATGGAGCATGGGCTAAATGTAGAGATTTAACAAATGAAGAAAGAGCAGAAAAAATTAAAAATGGAGAAAGTTTTGTAATTCGCTTTAGAAGTGAAGGTAATCCAAATAGAAAAGTTGAATTTGATGACCCTGTTACTGGTATAATTGAATTCCCTGAAAACAATAATGATATGGTAATAATGAAATCAGGAGACTTACTTCCAACATATCACTTTGCTCATGTAGTAGATGATCATTTAATGCATACAACTACAGTTGTAAGAGGACAAGAATGGTTACCAAGTGTTCCACTACATATTGAAATGTTTGATGCTTTTGGATTTAAAAAGCCAAAATATATTCATAATGCTTTACTTTTAAAACAAGATGGAAATGTAAAAAGAAAAATAAGTAAAAGAAAAGATCCAGAAGCTTTAATGAGTTATTATATTGAAAAAGGTTATCCAAGTATTTCAGTTATTGAATCTTTAATGACTATTTTAAATAGTAATTATGAAGAATGGAGAGATAATCATCCAGATGCATCTTATTTAGAATTTGAATTTGATGCTAAAAAAGTTGGAACAAGTGGAGCTTTATATGACTTAGAAAAACTTGATAATATTTCTAAAAATATAATATCTAAAATGAGTGCAAAAGAAGTATATGATGGTTTAAAAAAATATGCAGATCAATTTGATTCTAAATTTGCTCAAATAATTGAAAATCACAAAGAATATACAATTAATATTTTAAATATTGAAAGAGAAATAGAAAAACCAAGAAAAGATTATGCATCCTACAGTGATATTAAACCTAATATTTATTATATGTATAATGAATTATTTACAAATGATATATATGAATGGGGTCGTATAACTGATACTGAAGAAATAAAAAATGTTTTAAATACATATATTAATAAGTATTATAATGTTGAAGATGATAAAGATACTTGGTTTAATAAAATGAAAGAATTATCTGAAGAATTAGGATATGCATCTAATATGAAAGAATATAAACAAAATCCTGATAACTTTAAAGGTAATGTTGCTGATGTATCAACAATTATTCGTGTAGCATTAACAACTAAATCTCGTACACCTGATTTATATGAAATTATGCGTTTATTAGGTGTAGATGAAATAAAAAGAAGAATATCTTTAATATAGGTGAGTTATGAAGAAAAAACATTTACTTTTAATATTAATTTTTATATTAGCAGGTGTTGTTGTTTATCTATACTTTAGTGGTAAAAAAACTGTTAATAATCAAAATTCATATAAAATGGATTTAGATGCTAATTATACGGCTAAAGAAATGTGGACTTATACATTTTCTGATGATGGTATTATTGAAGTTAAAGATTCAGAATATATTGAAGGAGAAAATGGTGCAAAAGGAAAACAACATTTTGAATTTATTGGTTTAAAAAAAGGAACTGTAACAATTACTTTTGAATGTAAAAACTTAGAAACAAGTGATGCAATAAAACAAGAAAAAGTTACATTAATTGTTGATAAGAAACTAAATATTAAGAAGAAATAATAAAAAGTTATTTCTTTTTTGTTTACATATAAAAAAAATAAATAATTAAATTTAAATAATAATTATAGTATAATATTTTTAGAATGGTGATAATATTATGAATAAAAAAGTTGTTTTTATAGCTGTTATAATGTTTTTATTTGGTATTTCAATTGGATATGCAGCCGAAGTTATTTTGAGTAAAGATATTAGTTTCAGTAATGGAGCAACTAATTTAAAAGCAAATAATGTTCAAGATGCCATAGAAGAACTTTATAATAAAACTATAAATGATTCCTCATGTAAAAATGTAAGTGCACCAAAATTAGGTGAAGGCTTAGTTCCAGTAACGATAGAAAATGATGGAACAGTAAAATATGCAGACACTTCAAAAAATTGGTATAACTATTGTGATAAAAGATGGGCCAATGCAGTAATACTTGAAGATAATACTGACTATAAAGTTGGAGATACAATAAGTGAATCTGATATACAAAGTTATTTTGTATGGATACCAAAATATAAATATAAATTATGGAATACTGGTACAGCAAGCAAAGGAGTACATGAAATAGAAATAGTATTTGATGAAAATGATACAATTGACATAGAAGATGTATCATGTAAGACTCCAATGGTAAGTGGTGAAAGTGGAAACTGTAATAACGGAGAATATATGACACATCCTGCATTTATATCCATGGGTGTAAATGGATTTTGGGTAGGAAAATTTGAGACTGGTTATAAAGGAGCAACAAGTGTTTCTTCTTCTCAAGTAAATGCAAATGACACGAGTAAAATAATTATAAAACCAAATGTATTTAGTTGGAGAAATATATCATTAAAAAATATATTTGAAGCAAGTTATAATTATCAACGCGAATTAGATTCACACATGATGAAAAATACCGAATGGGGAGCAGTAGCATATTTATCTCATTCTAAATATGGTATAAATAGAGAAGTTAATACTAATAACAATTCTAGTTTTAAAACTGGTTTTTCTGCTTTACCTTCAACAAATCAGCAATTGGTTCCTGGAAGCGCTGGAGATGGAGCAACATTTAATTTGGCTTATAATACAGAAGTAGGCTATACAGCAAGTACAACAGGAAATATAAATGGCATATATGATATGAGTGGTGGGACTCATGAATACTTAGCAACATATATTTTAGATAAAACAGGTACGAGTGGACTTACTCCATCAAATTATAATCAAAAATATTTTGATGTATATAATGCGTCATCAACTGCAACTACTTTTCAATACAGAATACTAGGAGATGCGACTGGGGAAATGGGCACATTTAAAAGTTTTATTGATGGAGATGGTACTTCAAGATATCATTCAATTTGGTATAATGATTCTGCTAGCTTTGTTGACTCAACATATCCATGGTTTGCACGTGGTGGTATTTATTCAACTGGATTATTAAATGGTGTTTTTTATTTCGGGCGTCATAATGGAGGAGCTATAACATCATTTGGTTTCCGAATTGTTCTAGCACCTTAAAGATTAGTAAACAATTGCTAATCTTTTTTATTTGAATAAAATTTTAAATTA
Organism: uncultured Bacilli bacterium; assembly: GCA_934095845.1. Lineage (GTDB taxonomy): Bacteria > Bacillota_I > Bacilli_A > RF39 > UBA660 > CAG-582. Next base: position 211,822 of record CAKOKS010000001.1, read on the forward strand.
TTCCTCATTATATGTATGAGGTGAATATTATAAAAAATAAAGTAGAAATTAATGGTATAAATACAAATGAATTAAAAGTATTAAAGAAAGAAGAAATGGAAGAATTATTTAAACAATATAAAGAAGGAGATACAACTGCTAAGGAAAAAATTGCTAATGGTAATCTTCGTTTAGTTTTATCAATTATAAAAAATTATAATAATGGTAAAAATGATATAAATGATTTATTTCAGGTTGGATGTGTTGGTTTAATGAAAGCCATTGAAAACTTTGATCCAGCCTTTAATTGTTTGTTTTCAACATATGCAGTACCTTTAATATTAGGAGAAGTAAAAAGATATATAAGAGATGCTAATACAGTAAGGGTTACAAGAAGTGTAAGAGATCTTGCTTATAAAATCATGAAATATAAAGACTTATATCTTAGTATTCATGGTGTTGAACCTAAAAATGAAGAAATACTTATGGAACTTGGTATAAATGAATATGAACTTAAAGAAGCATATGATTCATTAAGAGAACCAGTTAGTATATATGAACCTATTTACAATGATGGAGGAGATCCAATTTATTTACTTGATCAATTGAAAGATGAAAAATGTGAAAGTATGGATCAAGATTTAATAATATCTTTAAATAAAGCATTAAAAAATATCAAAGAAAGAGAAAGAAATATTTTAATTAGTAGATATATTGTAGGTAAAACTCAAATGGAACTTGCAAGTGAACTAGGTGTTAGTCAAGCTCAAGTGTCTAGAATTGAAAAAAATGCAATAAATAATGTAAAAAAATATATTAAATGATATAATACCTTTATAAAAGATGTATGGAGGCATTATGAAGAAGTTAAAGTTTAAAAATGGTTATAAACTTATTAAAACAGATAAAATAGATACAGTTCTATTTCAATTTTTCTTTCCTATAGAATGTGATTTTAGAAAAAACATTTATGTAGAAATTTTAAATAATATTTTGTGTACTACAAATGAAGAATTTAAAGAAAAAGATGATTATGAAAAAGAATCATTAAAAATGTGTTTAATTACTTCAGATTTACACAGTGTAAAATTTGGTAATACAGTTTTAATTAAATATACTTTTGAAATACCAAAAGAAAACTTAATTAAAGACTATAACATATTTGATTCATTTAAGTTTGCAATAGATTCTTTAATAAAACCTGATGTTAAAGATTCTAAATTTAATCAATATAATTTTGATATAGAAAAAAAATATTTAATTAGTAAATATGAACAAAGAGATAAAAATATTAATTCTAGTAATTCAAGAACACTATTTGACATAATTGATTATGAAGAAAAATTAGGTTTAAGGAAGGAACATGCTATAGAAGCTCTTAATAGTTTAAATAATGAAGAAATGTATGAATATTATTTAAAAAATATTAAGAATAATAAACCATTTATTTATGTTTATGGTGATATTGAAGAATCAACTATAAATGAATTGTTTAATAAATTTTATCCTTTAGATGGAAGTGATATTGAATTTGTTAAAGACTATGTTTGTAATATAAAAGATGTTAAAGAAGATAAGTATGAAATAAAAACTAAGTTTAATCAAACTGAACTTGATTTAGTATATCAAACAGAAGTAACGGAAGATAATTATTATCTTTTAGGTTTAGTAAGTGAATTTTTATCTTCTAGAGAAAATGATTTAGTATTTAAAACTTTAAGAACTAAACACAATTTAGTTTATGAAGCAAATGTATCTGTTTATCCTAGATTTGGATTTATGTATATTCGTGCTTTAATACAGGATAAAAACATTAAAAAAGCTAAAGAATTAATAGATGAAATATTTGTTGATTTAACAAATAAAGAGAAAGTTACAGAATATTTAAATAATGTTAATAAATATATAGAATATGATTTATTAAAAAAACAAGATTCATTATTTTATGAAATTGATAATATGATAGATGATGATTTAGAACTTTTATATTTGGAAAAAATAATTGAAAAATATAAAAATATTACAGTGGATGAAGTTATTTCTTTTGTTAATAATATTAGAAAAACAAGTGAAATTATATTTAGAGGTAAGAATTATGAAGACTAGTATTAAAACTTTAAAAAATGGACTTAAACTTATTTTAGTAGAAGATAAAACAAAGAATGCAACCACTGCTGAATTAATTGTTAAATATGGATCTGCTGTCAGAGATATAAATGTTGATGGTGAAGATTATGAAATTAAGCCTGGACTTGCTCATTTACTGGAACATACAATGATAGAAGATAGTATGTATGGAAATGTTTCTAAGTTTTTTAGAGATAACTATGTATATTTTAATGGATTTACAAGTGAAAGTCTTACTTATTTTCCTATTGAAACAGTTAAAGATTTTAAAAAATACTTAAAAGTGTTAATTGAGTATGTTAATAAAGTTTCTTTTACAGAAGAAAAATTAGAAGAAATAAAAAAACCAGTAATTGATGAAATAATTAGAAGTAAAGATAGAAGTTATTATAAATATAATCAAGTGTTTACAAAAGTAATTCATAATAAAGATCATTTTGAAAGTACATTAGGAAAAGAAGAGGATGTTTTAAAATTAACTACAAAAGATTTGATGTTTGTTCATGATGCTTTCTATCAACCCGATAATGAGATTTTAGCTATAAGTGGTAACTTTGATACAGATGATATTATTAAATATATTGAAGAAATATATGATAATTTAAATATTCAAAAGAAAGAAGTTATCATATTAGATTCGTGTAATGATACTGAAATAGATGAAAAAGAAATTACTTTTGAAGATAATGACTTTGATCCTTTAGCGTCTATAGTATATAAATTTGATTTAACAGGATTTAGTAATATTGATTTATTAAAGCTAGATTATTATGCATCATTTTTTATGGATTATTATTTTTCAGAAACTTCTTTAATTCAAAAAGAAATATTTAAAAATAAATTATCCTCATTTTCAATAAATAGTAAAAAAGTATTTATTAATAAAAGAAGTTCTTGTTTTTCTTGTTTTGGAGTTTCCTTAATAACTCCAGAGTTTGATGCATTTTTTAATTTGGTTGATAATACTTTAAAAGAAGAATTTAATGATAAAGAGTATTTTGAATTATGGAAAAGACAAAGTTTAATTGGAATTATTAGAAGAGATAAAGTTCATAACTTTATAAGAAGTAACTTGACAAATAATATTCTTAATTTTGATATTGAAGAAAATGAAGGATTAGATTTTGTAGAAAATTTAAGTTTTGAAGAGTATAAAGAATTTATGAGTAGACTAGATTTTAATAATAAGGTATATATTAGACAAACTAAAAGTGTAAATGAGTAGACAAATTACATATTTATTTACATTTTTTTATGCTATAATAAATCTATAGGGAATAGGTTGTACTCTAAAAAATAGAAAGAAGTGAATTTAATTTATGGGATTATTAAAAGCAACGACTAACTCAATATCTCAAGTTGTTGGAGATCAATTTAAAGAGTTTATTACTCCTGCTACTACTGATAAATCAGTTTTAGTTCAAAAAGGAGTTGTAAACCATGGTGTTGGAAATACAAATCCAACTGAAGGAATTATCACAAATGGAAGTAAAATAGTTATACCTGAAGGTTATGCTATGATGATTGTTGATAATGGCGCTATTAAAGAATTTAGTGCTGAAGCTGGAGAATTTATATGGGATCAATCAAGTGAACCAAGTATATTTGAAGGTGGATTCTTTAATGGTATTGGTGAATCAATTAAAAGAATTGGAAACCGTATTACTTTTGGTGGACAAACTGCTCATGATCAAAGAGTTTACTATGTTAATTTATTAAATATTACTGGTAATAAATTTGGTTCAACAAATACTGAAACTATATTTGATCCAGTTTATGGAAGTGTAGAAATTACATTCTTTGGTGAATATTCATTTAAAGTAGTTGATCCAACTATATTAATTACTAATGTTTTAGGTTCAATGCCTAAAGATGAAGTAACTGTTGATGAAGTAGTTGGTGGTCAATTAAAAATGGAATTTACAAGTAATGTTTCAACTTGTATAGCTGATTTAATGACTACTAATAATATTTCATTTAATACAGTTCAAAAATACAAAAATGAAGTAGTTAAAGTAATGAATAATTTACTTGATGAATCATGGATAAAACAATATGGACTTGAAATTCAAGATATGGCACTTAATATTAATGCTAGTGATGAATCTAAAGCTATTATTAGAGAAGTTGATGCTGAAATATCAAGAGAAAAACGTCGTGGAGATATGTATGCTGCAAATCCAAGTGGAATGATGGCTGCTGCTACTGCTGATGCTATGGTTAATGCTTCTAAAAATGAAAATGGAGCTATGATGGGATTCATGGGAATGAACATGGGACAAAACGTTGGAGCAAGTGTTATGAGTGAAGCTGCCAATATGACACCAACACAAAACACTGCAAATGTTAGTTCAGAAGAAGTAGTTATGTCTAGTGTACAAACTCCAGAAAAAACTGAAGAAGCACCAAAAGAAGAAACTAATATTCCAAAATTCTGTGGAGATTGTGGAACTCCAGTAACTGGAAAATTCTGCAGTTCTTGTGGAAAACAATTATATTAATAAATTAAAGAAAGATGAATAAAAATTCATCTCAGATTGTTGACAAAGAGGCATATTCAAAATGGAATATGCTTCTTTTTTTTGAAATTTTAAAAATTTGCCAAT
>CAKOKS010000002.1 GCA_934095845.1 uncultured Bacilli bacterium
ATAACGCTCGCCACCTACGTATTACCGCGGCTGCTGGCACGTAGTTAGCCGTGGCTTTCTTGAATGGTACCGTCAAGCACTGATCATTTCCTATCAGTACAATTCTTTCCAAACAACAGAACTTTACAATCCAGAGGACCGTCATCGTTCACGCGGCATTGCTCGTTCAGGGTTTCCCCCATTGACGAATATTCCTAACTGCTGTCTCCCGTAGGAGTTTGGGCCGTGTCTCAGTCCCAATGTGGCCGATCAACCTCTCAGTTCAGCTATGCATCGTTGACTTGGTAGGCCATTACCCCACCAACTATCTAATGCACCGCAGGCCCATCTCTTAGCGAAGCTTTAAAGGCTTCTTTAATCCGTAGATCACATTCGGTATTAACAATCGTTTCCAATTGGTATCCCCATCTAAGAGGTAGGTAACCCACGTGTTACTCACCCGTTTGCCACTAAGCGGAAAATCCACATCATCATAAGTCCACACTTTGAGCAAGCTCTCCATGTTTCGAAATGAGTCAGTGGGCCGCTTCGTACGACTTGCATGTCTTAGGCATGCCGCCAGCGTTCATCCTGAGCCAGGATCAAACTCTCATAAAAAATATTTATTATTTAAGTTTAATCTAGCTACTCAATTTCTTGACATTTTACTTAGTTTTCAAAGATCGTTTTTGCAAGGTCTTTTGACCAGTGCATTAGTAATATATCAAATTTTTAATTTCATGTCAACACTTTTTTGACATTTTTTTTAATTTGATATTTACATATCATTTTATGCCTCATTTTACATTTCTTTCTGAGTCACGATATTGATTTTATCGTACTTTTTTAAGAATGTCAACACTTTTTTTATTTACATTATTTTTTTTGTAAATTTCTGTGTCATTTCTGGAGCACAGTTAATAATATACACTTCATTTTAATAAAATGCAACACTTTTTTTCAACTTTTTTAATTTTTTTTACTTTTTTGCATTTTACCCTATAATTTATGTTAAATAATTAAAAAAATTACAGTTTTTCTGCAATTTTTATATATTTTTCATAATAACTATCTACTAAAGTTCTATCAAATGGTCCCTTATTTGCTCTTTTCATTTCAATTAATTCACTTAATTCACTTTTTATTATTTCGTCCAAGTCATCTGAATAATGCATAATCTTTTTATGATAGTTATATTCATTTCTATCCAATATCTTAAATCCACCATCTGGAAACACTCTTAAATCTAAATCATAATCTATATATTTTATAATATTTTCATCTATTAAATATGGAGTAGCAATATTACAATAATAGAATAGACCTTGTTTTTTAAATTGAGCTAAAACATTAAACCATCTATCTTTATAAAAAAACATTATAGCAGGTTCTTTAGTTTTTCTAGTTGAACCATCACTATCAGTAATTGTTGTTTTATAATCTCCACATACAATATAATCTTCTTTAATATCTAAAATTGTGATTCTATCAGATGTACTATTTATTTTTCCATTATGTTTATAACAATGTAATTCTAAATTGTCACCAACTTTTAAATCATTCATATCATCACCGCTGTTTACAATTATACAACACTTCTAAAAAAACTCCAAACATTTTAAATATCTAACATTTTACATATTGAATTTAATTTACTAATATCTAATGCACTAGATGACATTATATAGCCATCAAGATTTAAATCTTTTAAGGAATTTATAATTTCTTCATCCACTCCACCACCATATAATATTGAATGGTTAATATTTCTTTCCATAAGATAATCTTTAATTTTGGTTATAACTATTTGTAAGTGTTCTTTATCTAGCATTTCCTTATTTTCTATGTTACCTATCATATAACTTGGTTCATAAGCAATTATTATATATCTACAATTAGTAGGTATAGCTTCTAACTGTTCTTCTATTTTGCTTAACTCTTTATCATTTTCATATTCTTCACTCGTTTGATTAACACAATAAATTGGTATCATATCATTATTAATAACATTTTCCATTTTCTTTTTAAAGTCATATTCATCTTCATGAAAATGTTCTTTTCTTTCAGAATGACCAACTAAAACATATTTAACTCCTAAACATCTTAAACCTTTAGCACACACTTCTCCGGTATAGCTTCCTTTTGCAAACTTAGAAACATCTTGACTACCCAAGGAATATTTACCTCTATTAAAGAAAAGCAAATATGGATATTGTGGCATTACTATGACATTTTTATTATGAATAGCTTTTTCGTATTCTAATATTGTGTTCTTAGTAAGATTCATTTTTAAATTTAATACTAATATCATTTTTTAATCCTCAAAACATTCTATTTTTTCTTTGGCAATATATTCAAGTGTTGCTCCACCTCCAGTAGATATGAAATTAAATTTATCAGAGAAACCAAGATTGTTTACAGAACTCACTGCATCTCCACCACCAGCAATTTTTATTCCACTTGAATTTGAAACTAATTCTAACAATTTAACAGTTCCATTAGCAAAACGTTTATCCTCGTAATATCCAACAGTTCCATTTATGAATATAGTTTTGGCCATATCTATGTATTTTTTATAAAGTTCTATAGTTTCATTACCAATATCATATATTATTTCATCAGATTCTATATTATTTATATCTTTATTTAAAACTTCATTTCCTTTTAAAACATTTGCGTCTATTGGCAATATTATTTTATTCGAATATTTTCCTATTAACGTGCTTACATTTTCTTCTTGTGATTCACTGTATAAGGATGATCCTATATTAAATCCTTTAGCTTTATTAAATGTATTAGCTATACCACCACCAAGAAGTAAATAGTCACATTTTTTTAATATACTATCTATTAGTTCAATTTTATCATCAACTTTTGCTCCACCCATAATAACAATAAACGGTCTTTTTGGTTCCTTTGTAACAATGGGTTTTAATTCTTCTACTTCTTTTTTAAAAAGCAAACCATATGCAGATGGTAGAAATGTTGATATGCCATAATTTGATGCATGCTTACGATGGCTTGTACCAAATGCATCATTTACAAAAAATTCACCTGCTTTAGCCCAAAATTCTGCTAACGTAAGATCACATCCACTTTCTCTTTTTTTAGGTACATCTGCATATCTAGTGTTTTCTAACATAGCAATATCATGATTATCTAAAATAGTAGGTACTTCATCTGATAAAACATTATCTATAAAATATATATCTTTATTAATAAGTTCTTTCATTTTATCACAAACAACTTTTAATGATTTTCCAACTTTATCTTCCTCAGTTTTGATTTTTCCTAAATGACTTAATATTAACAATTTACAATTTTGATTCAATAAATAATTTATTGTAGGTATACTTGCTCTTATTTTAGTATCATCTAAAATAACTCCGTTCTTTATTGGAACGTTTAAATCAAGTCTTAATATTATTTTTTTATTATTTAAATCTATTTCATCTATGCATTTCATTTATCATCATCTCTATTTTAATTATAAACAAAAAAAAAGAGAAATACAAGTTATGCATATTCTCTTTCAGTTAGCAAATCATTAGCTACGATTACTGTTTCATAATCTTTATATTTTTTCATAGCTGTATTAACTAATGACACCCAATGTGGGCTTGCTATCTTATTACCAAAACTATCACGTGTTGGGCAATACTTTCTTCCAATACTTTCAATTGTAGTTAAACCTTTACCTACGTATTTTTTAGAAAGCATTCTAACATATGATAATACCCCAAATTCCATGTTTTTGTATTTTATGAGCCCTTTACTACTCATTCCGCCAAATATATTGTTACATTTTAACATATATTTAACTTTGTAGTATCCTGACTCACTTGCGCCTATACTTAATGCAAGAGATGTATCAACATTTGGATATATTTGTTTAGTATAGTAGATTATTAAATTTTCTACATACTCAGAATTTCCTGTATATGGAATCCACTTCTTATTTACTTTCTTTGGATTTACTTCTATATAATTATAGAAATATTCGACCAATCCATATAAAACATTTTTATATTGTTTAACACTTCCATCTTTATTTAGTATAAAGCCAATATTTGTCTTATCAAATTGCTTATCTTTATTACTTTCAAATCTTTGATACATATCATTTATGATATCCTCATATTTGACTCCAAAAGTTTTAGATAAAAATTCAATATCCGCTTGATAAGTAGTAATGTAATCGTCTAATGTGATTTCTTCAACGGTTACTTCCTCTTTAGGTCCAGCTAAATTAACCTCATTTTGTTTGCTTAAAGGACTTAAGTCTATTATTCTACTGTAAGTTCGCAGGGGTACTGTATCAGATGAGTTATCAGCGATAGCATCATCACTAAATCCTTCAGCATTAATATGAATACCTATTGTTAATACAAATACTATTAGTATTATTAAACAACAGATAACGTGCTTCCAAGGTATCCTAGAAGCTTTTGTTGTGTCCATTCTGGTCCTCCTCTTTGCGGTCGAACGACACTATAATAGCAAATTGTAAAAAAAAAGTCAATTTTTGGAACTGACTAATTTGCTATCTTGATTAATGGAACCTGACTAACTTCATCAAATTCAAGAGAATTTCCTGTATTTAATTCACTTATTTGTTCTTGTATAGATTCTTCTTTAAAACTTTCATATTGTTTTCTATACTCATCTAAATCTATTATTAATTCATCATCTTTATCTTCTTCTTTAAAATGAATTAAACCTAAAATATTACTATACTCTTCTAATTTTTTAGAACAAATTTCCATATTAGAATAATATATTGATATTTTTTCAAGATAACCTAATAGTTTTGATTTATTTTCTCTAGAACAATATTTCATCAGTGACTTAATTTCTTCAATTATTTCATCGTTATTACATAAGTCTAATGACTTATGAAAGCGATAATTAGAGTTTCTAGCAATTATAATCATGTCTTCTTGAATAGCAGCCCATTTTTTTCTATAGAAATTTAATTGTTCCCATGTTTCTAAATATTTTCTATTTAATGTAGTTATTTCATTTGTTACATTTTCTATAGTAGTTTCAAATGAATTTCGATGTGCCTTTAAGCCATTTGCATGAAATAAGTCCATATTATATTCTCCTTTATTTTATTAATTATATCATGAATGATTTTAAACTTAAATAATTAACATTAAAAAAGCACGGCTTAATTACCATGCTTTTACTTACTAAATGGCGCCCAATGTAGGACTCGAACCTACGACCTAACGGTTAACAGCCGTGCGCTCTACCGACTGAGCTAATTGGGCATCTTTGGAGCGGATGATGGGAATCGAACCCACGTTATCAGCTTGGAAGGCTGAAGCTCTACCATTAAACTACATCCGCTTAAGTAAGCAATTTAAATTATACCATAATGAATTCAATTTGCAATACTTTTTTTAAAATTTTTTAAATTTTTGTATATTTTATGATTTTTTTAGTAAATTATTCCTTAATTAAACTTAAATTCACTTTACCTTTTTCAATGTCAATTGCATCAACATAGCATTTAACTATATCTCCAACATTTAAAATGTCATTTGGATTTTTCACAAATTGTTTGCTCATTTTAGATATATGAATCAAACCATCATCATGAAGTCCAATATCAACAAACGCTCCAAATGATGCAACATTTCTAACTGTACCTTCTAATTCCATACCTATTTTTAAGTCTTCTATATGTAAAATATCACTTTTTAAAATTGGTGTTTCTAAACTATCACGTGGATCCAAACCTGGAGTTAGAAGTTCTTTAACTATATCATTTAAAGTATATTCATCTGTATTTAAGATATTTGTATATGCTTTGACATCAATACTTTGTAATTTATTTTTAAAACTTTCTTCATTTATATTTTGAATATCTAAATTTAATTCATTTAATAAATTTGAAGTTGTTTCATAACTTTCAGGATGAATTCCAGTCTTGTCATAGGCATTATTTCCATCAGGTATTCTTAAGAAACCAATACATTGTTCATAAACTTTAGGACTTATACCTTTTATATTTTTTATTTCTTCACGATTAGAAATTTTATGTTTTTCTTTATAATCATATATTTTATCAATTGTTGTTTTAGTTAAACCAGAAATGTACTTTAATATGCTTTTTGAAGCCGTATTAACATTTACTCCAACTTCATTAACCACTTTTGATACAGTAAAATCTAGATTTTCAGACAATTCTTTTTGATTAACATCATATTGATATTCACCAACACCAATACTTTTAGGATCAATTTTTACAAGTTCTGAAAGTGGATCTTGTATTCTTCTTGCAATTGATACTGCACTTCGTTTTTCAACTTCCAAATCAGGAAATTCTTCAATAGCTAATTTAGATGCTGAATATACAGATGCTCCTGCTTCTGAAGTAATAACATATTTACAATTTAAGTTATATTCCTTTATTAATTCAGCACAAAATTTTTCAGATTCTCTTGAAGCGGTTCCATTACCTATAGAAATTATATCTACTTTATATTTTTCAACCAAATTTTTAACTATTTCTTTATATTTTTTTAATTCACTTTCACTTATATTTTTTAAAAATGGTTTTACAACACATGAATCCATGTAAGTACCATTTTGATCTACTACAGCTAATTTACAACCATTGACATATCCTGGATCAAATCCTAAAACAATCATACCTTTTATCGGTCTAGTTAAAAGCAGATGTTCTAAATTAACACCAAAATTTTCTATTGCTAAAGCATCAGCTTTTTCTGTCAATTCACTTCTGATTTCTCTTTCAACACTTGGAATAATTAATCTTTTTAAAGCATCTTTAATTGTATCTTCTATAATTGGACATACAAAAGATTTATCATTTTTAATAATTTTTCTTTTTAAGTTAGCTATAATTTCATCCATAGAAAAATCAATATTTACATTTAATATTTTTTCTTTTTCTCCTCTATTTATAGCAAGTACTCTGTAATGTTTAATATATTTAATAGGCTCTGAAAAATTATAATACATTTCAAATGTTTTCTTTGGATCTTCGGCATTCTTTTTAATTTCAGATACAATTAGACCATTATTATAAATATAGTTTCTAATCCATTTACGGTAAGATGCATTATCACTTATCCATTCAGCTATTATATAACATGCATTTGTAATTGCATCATCTATAGTTTTAACTTTATCATTAATATATTTTTTAGCCATATCTTCTAACGAACCTGTTGTTGGAAAAGACATAATCATTTTAGCAAGTGGTTCAAGCCCCATATTAATTGCTTCACTTGCTTTTGTCTTTTTCTTTTCTTTATATGGTCGATATAAATCTTCTACTTCAGTAAGCTTAGAACAACTTAAAATTTGTTGTTTTAACTCTTCTGTTAACATTCCTTTTTCATCTATTAATCTAATGACAGCTTCTTTTCTATCTAAAAGATTATTATAATATGTATATAAGTCATTGATGCTTTTTATTTGATTTTCATCTAGGGCACCAGTTGCCTCTTTTCTATACCTTGCGATAAAAGGAATAGTTGCTCCTTCATTAAACAAATTTAAAACTGTTTTTATTTGATTTACTGTTATATTTAAATCTCTTGCTAATTCACTAATTACTAATTCATTCATAATGTTCCTTCTACTTTCTTATTGTACTTTTACGATGTTTTTTTGCTTCATATAAATATTTGTCTGCTTCATTTATAATGGCGGCAATTTTTATGTCTTCATTAGATATAAAATCATAAGATCCAATAGATGTTTCTATATAATAAGGTTTATCACATCCATCATTAAATTTTTTAAATGTATTCTTTATACTTGTTTGAACATTTAAAGCATTTTTAGGATTAACTACAAAAATTGATACAAATTCATCTCCACCAACTCTCGAAACAATAGCGTTTTTAGGTAGTGACTCAACTATCAATTTAGCTGCATTAGAAATCGCATAATCTCCTTCATTATGTCCAAAAGTATCATTTATTTCTTTTAAATGATCTAAATCACAAAAAACGACTTTAACTTCACTTCCAATGTTATTTTTAAGAAGTTCCATAGATTTTTCTATAAATCCTCTTCGATTATATATTTTAGTTAATTCATCATATAAACTTAAATTATTTAAAATTTCATTTTTTTCTTGAATTAATTTAAGCGACTTTTTTAAATCATGTTTAGCTTTTAATTCACTTTTGCGCATTTCTTCAATGTATAGCATTGTACCTATTTGAGCACATAATAGCCTTATAGGATTTATTAAAGATAAATCGGTTTCACAAACTATAAATCCATAATACTTTTCATTTGATGCAAGTGAGAATCCATAACAAAAGGTTCCTGTTTCAGTAGCTAATAAATTTTTTGTATATTCTCTTTGCCTTTTTTCATTTGCTTTAAATATTTTAGTTGTTTTAGAATTATAATAAGCAGCTAAGTGTGCATTTGTGTTATACTCATTGTCAAAAAGGTATATATATGATGATTTAACACCCATTTCCTTTAGTTCAACAAAAACTTTTTCAAACATTTCTGTTCTTGTAAGTTGGTCATTAATCATTTTTCTACTTATAAGGGAAATATTAGTTATTTTATCAAATCGTGATTGATTTTCAGAAGTAATTGTATTTGTAATATAACTAAAATACCAAGTTTGTAAACTATATAAAATAGAGATACTTTTTTCTTTAATAGATTGATCTGATACAGAACTGGCATATTTCTTTAATGCAGCTGTAAAATAAGCAAAAACATCGTTAAAGTTAGTTATTGCGGGGGTGTCATCATTTAGTATAGCGTTTTTAATATAATAAACTATTTCATCGACTGTATAATCAGTTTTAATTCTTTTTAATACGTTCATAGAAATTCTTTTTAGTAATTTTAAATTTATATTTGAACGACTATTTATTGCACTCTCTTTAATAAAATAATCAATAATTTCATCTTCACTTAGTTTTTTCAAATCATGAGTCGATTTTACTTCTTTTCTACAACCACATGATTTTCTTATAATTAACTCTGTATCTAAAGAAATAAATTCACTAGTACCATTAATAATCATGTTATGTATCGTTTTTGTAGATTCATAACCTATTTTAATTGGGTCTTGAGACACAGTAGTTAAAGCTGGATGGGCAATAGATGATTTATACATATCATCAAATCCAGTTACAGCAATATCCTTACCTATTTTATAACCTAATTGTTCAAGTATTTGATAGCTCGCTAGTGCCATAGTATCATTTGCAAACGCAATAGCATCTATTTTTTTATTTCGTTTTATTAGCTGTTTTAATGACCTTTCAATATTTTCACTGAAATTTCCATACGCAATCATATTATTATTTACAACTAGTCCATATTTTTCCATTGTTTCAGTATAGGCATCAAGTCTTTCTATACTATCAAAGTTATCTTTAGGACCTGAAACATATAGAATATTTTTATATTTATGATCAACAATTAAATGTTCAATACATTTTGACATTCCTTTTTTATTATCAACAATTAAATTTGATTTATTAGGAACTTTATAATTATCTTGTACAATTACATAGGGTATGTCTTTAAACTTATCTAAAAAATTTTGTCCATCAACGCTGTTTTTAAAAGAAATAAGTGAACCATATATAATGATAAGTCCATCTATTCCCATAAATTTATATGAATCAAATACTCGATCAGATAAAGTGTTAGAAGGCGTAGTTGATACTAGTGTTACTACATTAATCACCTTTTCTGATGCATATTTATTTACTCCTTGAGTTATGTCATATTCAAAATTAGGATTTATATTCCCAAGAATTAAACCTAGAGTTATTTTTTTCATATTTTCACCTTTTAGTATACCTTTGTTATCTCAATGATTCCATTTATATTTTTATTAACATAGCCTATTTCAATTTTATCGCCAGTTGTTACATATGGAAGAGAATCACTTGTTTTAATTGAAACTTTATATTTTTTATTATTATCATCTATTATATAAAAATATGTGTTTCCGTCTATTGTTACTGATGTAATTTTTTTTACAATAATTGTTGATTTTTCTAATAAATTATCTCCTACTTCAGTACCAAAACTTGATAAGTAACTTTGGGCAGATATTTCTATACCTTTTGCAGCATCCGTTACTACAACTTTTTGATAATCTTCAACATCTACAAATCCATACATTTTAACTAAACCTGCTGCATCTTTTAGACTTACTAAGTAAGTTGCGCGATTATTTAAATTAATAAGTAATGGAAATGTTGATTTATAACCCATTTGTTGTACTTGTCCTTCGGCTGATGCCATCGCGCTATATTCTTCAGCACCTGCTACTGGATAATATGTTGTTTTACCAGTTCTCATATTTGAAAGAATAAAACCCAAATTAGATTCATCGCTTAATACAGAAGTAATTCCTGTATATAAATAAATATCATCATTTAAAGCTAAATAATTATAACCTTCAGTTGTATTAACAACATTTTTTTGTCCAAATATACTATTTAAGAATCCATTCTTATATGTTCCCCAGTTATCAACTTGTTCAATAATTAAACTTGCATTGTATGCATTATCAACCCATGATGGAATTTCATCTATATTATATTTTTTAGCATCTCCAGTAACTGGATTAAGGATTACAACACCTGTTACTTTAGTTTTCATATTGATACCTGTATATTTGTATGTTGGAGTTATCCAATAAGGAGTTCCTTCATTATCAATTTCAAATTTTGATTCCCCAAATATAGTTGTAGGATATAAAAATCTTAGTTTTCTTGTTAATTTCTCATTAAAAATTGCACTTGGCATATAACGCATACCTTTATCCAATTTAGTAAGTTTTGCCTCTCCATTAACAGAATTTACAGTTATATAGGCATTAATTCCCTTTTTTCTATTAGTAATCCATTTAATAAAGCCATCATATTCTAGAGGAGTTACTCTAAGAATTTCATTATTGAAATTAATTTGAGTATATTGATCACTTACATAATATTGAGATACATATTCATTCATTTGACCCATAACTCTGTCACCTAATTTTTGACTTGAATCACGGTCAAGTAATGGTATTGATTTAAAATCAACTTCTTTCACATCTTCTAAAAAATTATTTGATTCATCAATTGTAATTCTTTTTGAATAACTTTTAGCATTAAAAAGAGGTGAACATGCAGAGTTAATTAAAAGAATGCCTGCTACAATTATAAAAACACTTGTAAATACAACATATGCACTTTTTGGTACATTTATATTAACACCAGACATGTAAATAATTTTATAATCCCTTTTTGAAAAAAATAAGCTTGCTACACCATATACAAATAATAAAACAATTATAAATAGCCAAAAAGCTATTGAAGTTATATTAATTGGTGGTAGATAAATATAAAAAATAAAAAAGCCAATTAATAAAGTTGTTAAGATACTTAAAATAGTTTGTTTCATTTTATCTCTCCTCTTATATATTGCAGTTTAATTATAGCATATATTAAAAATTAATGATATTATATTTTTGGTGATTTAAAATGTATAAATATAGCTTAGATAATAAAAGATATACAACTTTAAATTATTTTTATAAAACCAAATTTAAAAAGAAAGTTTTTAAAGTGAGTTTAAATGGTGGATTTTCTTGTCCAAATAAAAAGAATGGTCAAGGTGGCTGCATTTTTTGTTCAAAACTAGGAAGTGGAGACTTTGCTGGAAATGTTAAAGATAATTTAGTAACTCAATTTAATGAAGTTAAAGATATAATGTTGAAAAAATGGAATGATGCCTATTATATTGGATATTTTCAAGCAAACACAAATACATATGCACCAGTTAAAGACCTAAAAGAAAAATATGAAACTATTCTTTCTTTAGATAATGTTATAGGATTATCAATTGCAACTAGAAGTGATGCTATAAGTGATGAAGTTTTGGATTATTTAGAAGAACTAAATAAAAGAACTTTTTTAACAATAGAACTTGGACTTCAATCAATACATGAAGAAACTTTAAATCTTATTAATCGCGGTCATGATTTAAAAAATTTTGATGAATGTGTAAAAAAACTAAAGAATAAAAATATAAGAGTTGTTGCCCATATAATAAATGGTTTACCTTTTGAGAGTAAAGATATGATGATTGAAACAGTAAAACATTTAAATTCATTAAATATCGATGGCATTAAAATTCATATGTTACATATTATAAAAAATACACCTTTGGAAGAACTATATAGAAAAACAAATTTTCATGTTCTAACTAAAGAAGAATATATAGATATAGTTATTAATCAATTAGAATATTTAAAACCAGAAATTGTAATCGAAAGAATAACTGGAAATCCAGTAAAAGAAGATTTAATTGAGCCTACATGGTTATTAAAAAAGTTTTGTGTTTTAAATGATATAGATAAAGAAATGGTTAAAAGAGATACTTATCAAGGAAAAAGACTTCAAAATTAATTGAAGTCTTTTATATTTTGTCAGGATCTATTCCTTCTTTTAATAATACATCTCTGAATATTTCTTTAAATTCAGCAATTGCTTTTTCTTTTGAATCTTCATATATTGCTCCAGTATTTTTCATAGCTAAATATATATGTTTCATTGTTACTGAAGGAGCTCCTTCAAATACTGCATAACTAAATGCACTTGAAATAATTGTCAAACATATATCAGGATATCTACTTTGTACCTCATATATACGTTTATATTCACTCGTATATTTTACTAACCATGTAAATATTTTTTCTTTGAAAAAATCTGAATAATTTAGTTTTATTCCCATAAGTTTTTCAAATTTAGGAGTTGTTCCCATCAATATTTTTACAACATCTTCACCTTGTGATTCAGCAACATCAATTTTTATAAAACGTCTAACAAAAGCTCTATCCCTAAGAATATATTCTTCATACTCTTCACTTGTTGTTGCACCTATCATAAGAATTCTACCTCTATCAAGATATGGTTTTAACATGTTAGCAAAGTCAACATCTACAAGATTATTTTTAGAAACTAATAAATGAACTTCATCAATAAATAAAATTGTTTTTTCAACATTATCTAGCTCACTTAATAATAGTTGTATTTTTGATACTTCTACGCCATTTACAATAATTTTTCCTAAAAGTGCTGGTACATTTATTTTTATTATTTTCCATCCTCTTAATACTGGTGGAACTTCTTCTTTGTTTATTCTATAAGCAAGTCCCTCAACTAAAGCTGTTTTACCTATACCAGGTTTACCAACTAATAAAGCACTTTTATCCGGAGTTATTAAAGCTAGAATCATTTTATTAATTTCTTCATCTCTAGCTATTGCTGGATTCGTTATATATTCTTTATCAGTTAATACTTCTCCATACATTTTTATTATGCTAACATTTTCATTATTCATGACTCTCACCATCCTAATTATAGCATGAAGTAAATATTATATAAATAAAATGTATATTATTTGACATTTTATAATAATCTTTAATAGGTGATTACATGTTAGAATTAATTTTATTTTTTATTGCAAGCATTATGGGAACTTTAGGACATTACTTATATAATATTACAAATAATAACCCAATTGCAGGATTCTTTTTTGCTAAAAACGAGTCTACATTTGAACATTTAAAACTAGGTATTACTCCAATATTATTTTTATCTATTGTTGAAAAGACAAAACTTATCAACAATAATATTCTAGCAATTAAAGGAATTCAAATATTTATATTTTCAACAATAATAATAGTTTTTTACTATTTAAAGAAACTATTTTTTAAAAAAGAAAATGCAATATATAACATTGCACTCTTCTATATTTCATTATTTATTAGTTATGTTATTTCTTTTATATTACTAAATATAATAGATTTAAATATTATTATAAGAATATTAGGTATTTTATCTTTATGTTTATTTATTAGTTTATATTTTTATACAGCTTTATTTGAACCAAATTATTTAATTTTTAAAAACCCTTTAGAGAAAAAAGAAAATTAATTTTACCACCTTCAACGGTATAACAGTCATTCGTTATTATGGATGAAGCCCCATCAATTTTAAGAATATGTTTTTTCAACGTTCTAAAGCGATCATTTGATACAACACACATAATTAATTTTTGATGTTCTGATTCTATAAGTGTATACCCTGTTTCTAATTTATTAATAATAATTTCTTCTACTTCTTTTATTTTCTTTGTTTTAATAAAACAAATTTTATGATTTGATGTACCTAAAATAACCCGATCAGCAATAAAGTTTTGCACTTTTAAATATATTATTGCATAAATAGTTTTAGGAATACCAAATAGAAGCGTTCCCAAAAGTATCACGATCATATTTACTATTGTTGAAATCTTTGTAGTTGGAAATTTAATATATTTTTGCAATATAGCAACAACCGAATCCATTCCTCCTGTATTAAAACCAGCTTTATAAATAATACCATATCCAAATCCAGATACAATTGATGCAATTAATGTTGAAAACAAGAATGAATCAAGAGAAATAGTAAAATAGGATGAAAGTCCTTCAGTAAGAGAAGCCATAATTGCATACATAACAAAACCAAATATTGAATAAAAAGTCTTTTTGTGACCAATCAATATATAAGATATAATTATAAGCAATATAGAAACTACATCTATAAATATAACTGGTTTAATTCCTGTTATTTTTGAAACTAATATTGCAGTTCCACCTAAGCCACCTGTAACTAAATTATTTGGAACGATAAAGCAATTATAAATAACGGCAACGATAAAGCAACCAATAGTAGTTAGAATAATTCTTTTTATTCTATTTTTTTTACTTATCATATCAATTATATTATTACTAATATCTTTTATCTTTTTCATAGTATCACTCTAGAATAATTTTAACTTATGTTATATTTAAAGTCAAAAAAAACTCTACAATGTAGAGTTTTTAATTATTTTGGATTAATTACTTAACAATTTCAGTAACAACACCAGAACCAACAGTTCTACCACCCTCACGGATAGAGAATTTAGTTCCGTTTTCAAGTGCAACTGGAGCAATTAACTCAACAGTCATTTCTACGTTATCACCAGGCATAACCATTTCAACACCAGCAGGTAACTCGATAGTACCAGTTACGTCTGTAGTTCTGAAATAGAATTGTGGACGATATTTTGTGAAGAATGGAGTATGTCTTCCACCTTCTTCTTTAGATAGAACATAAACACTTGCTTTGAATGTTGTATGAGGAGTAACTGAACCAGGTTTACATAATACTTGACCACGTTCAACATCTTCTCTAGCTATACCACGAAGTAGTACACCAGCGTTATCTCCAGATTCAGCGTAATCTAGTGATTTTCTGAACATTTCGATACCAGTTACAACAGTCTTCTTAGTTGGTTTTAATCCAACGATTTCAACTTCGTCATTTAAGTTTAATCTACCACGTTCAACACGTCCTGTAACAACAGTTCCACGTCCTGAAATAGTAAATACGTCTTCAATACTCATTAAGAAAGGTTTATCAGTATCTCTTTCTGGAGTATCAATATAAGAATCAACAGCATCCATTAAGTCATGAATTGATTTAACAGCTTCTGGATCTCCTTCAAGAGCCTTTAATGCTGATCCTCTGATTACTGGACATTCTGGATCGAATCCATATTCTCCAAGTAATTCTCTAATTTCCATTTCTACTAAGTCAAGAATTTCTGGGTCATCAACTTGGTCACATTTATTCATGTAAACAACAATTTTAGGAACACCAACTTGTCTTGATAGTAAGATATGTTCTCTTGTTTGTGGCATTGCACCATCAGCTGCAGATACAACTAAGATAGCACCATCCATTTGAGCAGCACCTGTGATCATGTTTTTAACATAGTCAGCATGTCCTGGACAGTCAACGTGAGCATAATGTCTATTTGCAGTTTCATACTCAACGTGAGCTGTATTAATAGTGATTCCTCTTTCTCTTTCTTCAGGAGCACTATCGATTGCTGCATAATCCATGAAGTTCTTTGAGAATTCTTTAGAAATAGCAGCAGTTAATGTAGTTTTACCATGGTCAACATGTCCGATTGTACCAATGTTAACATGTGGTTTACTACGGTCAAATTTTTCTCTTGCCATAATATTTTCCTCCAATTTCCTTTTTTAATTATAACAAATTTATTTTATCTAATTCTTGACATAAAATCAAGTAATTATTCTTAGTTTACACTATTCTTCTTGATTATTTCTTCAGCAATGTTCTTAGGAACTTCTTCGTAGTGATCTTTTTCCATTTGGAATGTACCTCTACCTTGCGAATTACTTCTTAGGTCAGTTGCATAACCGAACATTTCTGAAAGTGGTACCATAGCGATAATTCTTAATGTATTACCGATAGATTCTTGTCCAAGTGGACGTCCACGTCTACTAGTTAAGTCACCCATAACATTTCCTAAATATTCTTCAGGAACGTCAACAACAACTTTCATTATTGGTTCAAGTAGAACAGCTTTACATTTATTTTTAGCTTCTTTTAAAGCCATTGAAGCAGCAATTTTGAATGCCATTTCTGATGAGTCTACATCATGGTATGATCCATCGAATAATGTAGCCTTAACATCAACCATTGGATATCCTGCAAGAATTCCACCTTGCATTGCTTCTTGTAATCCTTTATCAGTTACTGGAATATATTCTCTTGGAACAACTCCACCAACGATACCATCAACGAATTCATATCCTTTACCAGGATTTGGTTCAAATTTAACCCAAACATGTCCATATTGTCCACGTCCACCTGATTGTTTAATATATTTACCTTCACAGTCACCTGCAACAGTGATAGTTTCACGATAAGCAACTTGAGGTCTACCTTTATTACAATCTACGTTAAATTCTCTCTTCATTCTATCAACGATAATGTCTAAGTGTAACTCACCCATACCAGATAGAACTGTTTGACCTGTTTCAGAATCAGTTTTAACTCTTAAAGTTGGATCTTCTTCAACAAGTTTTTGGATAGCAATTGCCATCTTATCTTGATCGTTTTTGCTCTTTGGTTCAATTGCAATGTCAATAACTGGTTCTGGGAATTCCATACCTTTCATGATACATGGATTCTTTTCATCACACAATGTATCAGCAGTTGTAGTATTCTTTAAACCAACAGCAGCAGCAATTTCACCTGCATAAACTTCAGTAATTTCTTTTCTTTGGTTTGCATGCATTTGTAGAATACGACCAATTCTTTCTTTTTCTCCCTTAGTTGAGTTTAATACATATGATCCACTTGTAAGAACACCAGAATAAACTCTGAAGAATGAAAGTCTTCCAACGAATGGGTCAGTCATTATCTTAAATGCTAAAGCAGTAAATGGTTCAGAATCACTTGGATGTCTCTTAACATCGTTACCATTTTTATCGATACAATCGATAGCTTCAACGTCAGTTGGTGCTGGTAA
This sequence comes from uncultured Bacilli bacterium, assembly GCA_934095845.1. Taxonomy (GTDB): domain Bacteria; phylum Bacillota_I; class Bacilli_A; order RF39; family UBA660; genus CAG-582. The sequence continues at coordinate 17,383 of CAKOKS010000002.1, forward strand.
GTAGTCAATAACTGCATCAAGTAATGTTCTAGTACCTTTATTTCCTAATGCATCAGCACATAATACTGGGAAGAAATCAACAGATAATGTACATTTTCTAATAGCAGCTTTTAATACATCAACACTAATTTCGCCACCATCAAGATATGTCATCATTAAGTCTTCATCAAAATCAGCAACAGCTTCAATTAATTTAGTTCTGTATTCATTTGATTTAGCTTCCATATCAGCTGGGATAGGAATTTCTTTTAATTCTTGTTTTTCTGTTCCATCATATTCATATGCTTTCATTGTTACTAAGTCAACATAACCAGTATATTCTGATTCTGCTCCAATTGGTAACATAATTGGTTGTCCATTAGCACCTAATCTTTCTTTAATAGTCTTTAAACTATAATAGAAATCAGCTCCTAATTTTTCCATTTTATTAGCACAAATCATTCTTGGAACTTTATATTCATTAGCTTGTCTCCAAACTGTTTCAGTTTGAGGTTCAACTCCAGCTTGTGCATCAATTAATGCTACAGCTCCATCTAGAACTCTTAAACTTCTTTGAACTTCGATAGTAAAGTCTACGTGTCCTGGAGTATCGATTATATTTAATCTATATCCTTTCCAATGACAAGTAGTAGCAGCAGAAGTAATTGTAATACCTCTTTCTTTTTCTTGTTCCATCCAGTCCATTTGAGATTCACCTTCATGAGTCTCACCAATTTTATGAGTTATACCAGTAAGGTATAAAATTCTTTCAGTTGTAGTTGTTTTACCAGCATCTATGTGGGCCATGATACCGATATTTCTTATCTTATCAATACTAACATCTCTAGCCATTTAAAACACCTACCATCTCATATGAGCAAATGCTTTATTAGCTTCAGCCATTCTGTGAGTATCTTCACGTTTTTTAACAGCTCCACCAACACCATTTGCAGCATCCATAATTTCGTTTGCTAGCTTTTCTTCCATAGTTTTACCACGGCCGTTTCTAGCATAATTAACCAACCATCTAAGTGCAAGAGTTTGTGCTCTTTCTTCACTTACTTCGATTGGAACTTGAACATTTAATCCACCAACACGACGTGATTTTACTTCTAAAGCTGGCTTAATATTTTCCATTGCTTTATTGTATACGTCCATAGGTTCAGAACCAGTTTGTTCTTTAATTCTATCAAATGCGCCATATAGAATTTTTTCAGCAGTACCTTTTTTACCATCTAACATAATAGTATTTATTAACTTAGTAACAACTTTACTATTATAGATAGCGTCAGGTAATACGTCACGCTTTTCAGCACGTCTTTTACGCATATTTTCTTTCCTCCTTATTTTCTATTTTATTTTTTTGGTTTTTTAGTTCCGTATTTACTTCTACTCTTTTTACGTTCATTAACGCCTTGAGTATCTAAAGCACCACGAATTACATGATAACGAACACCGATTAAGTCTTTTACACGTCCACCACGTACTAAAACTACACTGTGTTCTTGTAAGTTATGTCCTTCACCTGGAATATAAGTATCAACTTCACGTCCATTAGATAATCTAACACGAGCATATTTTCTTAATGCTGAGTTTGGTTTTTTTGGAGTTTTAGTACCAACACGAGTACAAACACCACGCATTTGTGGATGGTTAGTATCAGTTGTCTTTCTTTCCATTGAATTAAATCCAACGTTTAATACTGGACTTTTACCCTTACGAACTTTATTAGTTCTTTTCTTTCTTACTAATTGATTAATAGTAGTCATAATATTTCCTTCCTACGTACACACTTCCTGGTGTATCGAATTCCCCTTAAAATATAGTTTTACCGAAGTAAAACCCATTTCAAACGCGCTTATAATATATCAAAAATAAATCCAATAGTCAATATATTTTTATATAAATTACTTCTTTTACAATTTATTCCTATTTATTAAAAATATTACTTAATTGTTTCATAGCCATCACATTTAATATATGGCTTAAATTCATACTTACTAAGGCTTTTTTTTATCGTTACAAATCCATCACATTTTAATTTGTCTCTAAGCTCTGAATTAAGCATAGTCTCTTCAACTAAAGTATCCATTAATATTTTCTTTTCTTCATTTGTTTTTAAAGTAATGTCCTTGGTTTTTATATAAATATCTGCAGCTTCTACTAAATCATTTTCCAATGTTAAATATTCTTGATTATGTTTCTTTACATTAAATCCAATAAATAATAAACTTCCACTAAGTGTAATTGCTATTATTATCCATATTATTATCATTTTTTTCATAACAACACCCAATTAATTATAGCATAAAAAAACTCTACAAATGTAGAGTTTTTATGAATTAATTAAACTAATTCTACAGTAGCTCCAGCTTCTTCTAATTTAGCTTTAATTTCATTAGCTTCATCAGCAGAGATGTTTTCTTTGATGTTACCACCATTATCAGCTACACCTTTAGCTTCAACTAATCCTAATCCAGTAATTTCTCTTACAATTTTGATAACTGCAATTTTAGAAGCACCAGCATCTTTTAATACTACAGTTTTTTTAGCATCAGCATCAGCTTCAGCTCCAACAACTGGAGCAGCAGCAACAGCTACAGCACTTGGATCTACTCCAAATTCTTCTTTCATAGCATCTACTAATTCTTTAACTTCTAAAATAGTCATTTCTTTAATTGAATCGATAATTTCACTTGTTGATAATTTTGCCATTTAAATCATTCCTTTCCTAATTAATTCTCTTCACCTAATTTTTCGGCATATAAATTAAGCGCAATAGATAGATTTTTTACGTGCTCTATCAAGCCACCTGCAAACATAGTAAGTAAACCTTCCATTGATGGAATTGAAGCGTAATCATTAATTTCATCTAGAGAAACAACTTCACCATTAACCATACCAGTTATGATTTTAACATTATCATGAGCTTTAGCAAAAGAATCTATTGCCTTAATTGGTTCTAGTAAATCTTTACCAAATACGATAGCGTTTTGTCCTTCTAGGAATTCGCTTAAGTCAACATTCATACCATCTAATGCAATTTTTACAAGAGTATTTTTGTAAACTTTTACTTCACTATCAACTTTTTTAAGTTCTCTTCTTAAACCTTGTAAGTCAGCAACTGTTGATTCTTTATAATTGAATAAAATTACACTTTGAGAGTTTTTAATCTTATCAGTTATTTCTTTAACAGTTTCTTTCTTTTGATTAAGAATTTTCTCGCTTGCCATATATGTCCTCCTTATTATATTTATAAAAAAACTTTCCGATTTGGAAAGTTTAAATACAAAAGTATATGTAACTTTCCCTCGGTAGGAAATTAAGGATAAATCCACCTACTGTCTTCGGTAATAAGTTTTTTTATTCGTTATTTATATTAACACGTAAGTTATTACATGTCAATAGAATCTTGATCTACATGGATACCAGGACCCATAGTTGTAGATAAAGAAATATTTGTTATGTATTTTCCTTTAACTGTAGCAGGTTTTGCTTTAATTAAAGTATTTAATACAAATTGTACGTTTTCTACTAATTTCTTTTCATCGAAAGAAACTTTACCAACCATTACATGAATATTTCCATATTGATCAGCTCTGTATTCAACCATACCTTTTTTAACATCTTCAACAGCCTTTTCAGGAGTTGGAGTAACTGTTCCAGTTTTAGGGTTTGGCATTAAACCTTTAGGTCCTAAAACTTTACCAATTTTACCAAGTTGAGGCATCATATCAGGAGTTGCTATGATTACATCAAAATCAAACCAGTTTTCTTTTTCGATTTTTTCGATCATTTCAGTTTCTCCTACAAAATCAGCTCCAGCTTTTCTTGCAGCTTCAGCAGCAGCACCTTTAGCTAAAACTAAGATTTTTTTAGTTTTACCATTTCCGTTTGGTAATACTAATGAACCTCTCATTTGTTGGTCAGCTTTTTTTGTATCAATATTAAGTTTAACAGCTAATTCAACTGAACTATCAAATTTAGTTATACTAGTTTCTTTAGCTAACTTAACTGCTTCTTCTAATTGATAAGATTTATTCTTTTCAATTTTTTTAGAAGCTTCCACATATTTCTTACCTAGTTTTCTCATTATTTTCCCTCCAATCGTGGTTTATTAGCGGATAATTTATTATTCTTCTGTTTCTTGTTTTTCAGTTATGACTTCTACATCAACATTAGTTGATTGCATTGATTCTTCCATAGCCTCTAATTCAGCTTCTCTCTTTTCTGCTTCTTTTTCAGCTATAGCTGCTTCTTTTGCTTCTTCAGCAAGTTCAGCATCGTTTACACCTTCAACTGCAACACCCATGTTTCTTGCTGTACCTTCAATTATCTTCATAGCTTCTTCTATTGAATAAGCATTTAAGTCAGGTAATTTAATTTCAGCAATTGCTTTAGCATCATTTTTAGATAATGTTGCAACTATTTCATGAGCACCTTTCTTACTACCAGAATTAATCTTAGCGTACTTTTTGATTAAGCTTGCAGCTGGTGGAGTTTTTAATACAAAATCAAATGTTCTATCTTCATAAACCATGATATCAACAGGAATTATATCTCCCATTTTATCACGAGTAGCATCATTATATTTTGTACAGAACTCTTGTAAATTAATACCTGCAGGTCCTAAAGCTGTACCAACTGGTGGTGCAGGAGTAGCTTTTCCTGCTGGAATTTGTAATTTAATTCTCTTAACGATTTCTTTTGCCACGTAAAACACATCCTTTCGCATTTTTCGCTTGTGGTGTTGGGCTAATCCGCATTTTCCCTCCCACTTACTAAAAAATATTTAGCACTTAAAATAATAACATATAAAATACAAAAAAACAACTATAAAAAGTTGTTTTTATTTAATTTTATGTGATTTCTTATTATTTAGAAACATTTACTTGGAAAAGTTCTACTTCTACAGGAGTTTCTTGACCAAATAAATCTATTAGAACTGTTAAACGAGAATTTTCTGTATCAATTGAATCAATTGTTCCTTCCATACCAGTAAATGGTCCATCAACAATTGAAACTTTAGTTCCAACTTCTAATTCTGCATCAACATCCACTCTACTCATACCCATATTAATTAATATACGATCGATTTCTTGAGGTAAAAGTGGAGTCGGTTTTGCTCCTTTACCACTAGAACCAATAAATCCAGTTACTCCTGGAGTATTACGAACAATATACCACGCTTCATCAGTCATTATCATTTCTACTAAAATGTACCCTGGGAACATTTTATGTTTTTTTTCTTTTTTAGATCCATCTTTCATAGTTTCAACAACAGTTTCTTCAGGAACTATAACTCTAAAGATATAATCCGAAAATCCCATTGATTCAGCACGCATCTCAAGTTTTTCTTTTACTTTTGCTTCATGACCACTATAAGTGTTAACTACATACCATAATTTTTCCATTACTTAATCAAATCCTTTACTAAAGCAAATAATGCATCTAATCCAAAGAAAAATAATGCAAAAAATGCAACAAATATTAAACATGCAAATGAGTATTTTACAAGTTCGGTTTTACTTGGCCATCTAACCATTTTCATTTCAGCTTTTATGTCACTGAAATAGGTATCTTTCTTACCAATGTTTGAACGTTCAATTTTTAATTTTTTAATTTCTTCTTTAATTTTTTTCTTTTCATTTTTATCTTTAGCTGATTTTAACTCTTGAATACAAGAATCAATTTTATTTTCAACTTTCTTTTTTTCGTTTAAAATTGCTTCTTTTTCAACTTTTTTTGCGTGTTTTATTTCAGCTTTAGATATTCCTTTTTTTGCCATAACCACACCTCTATTTTTATTGTATAAAAAAAACACTTTCGTGTACAAACATAATATAGCACACAAATTAGTGTTTTTCAATATAATTATAATAGTTTTTTTATTTTTTCTCTTATTCTATGTGAGGTATTGTAAATCTTTTTTGTATTTTCATTTAAAAGAGATGCAATATCTTCTGGTTGAAAATTATTTATCATTAAATCAAATACTTCTTTTTCAAAAGGACTAAGTGATTCATCAATTTTTTTCATTAACATATTGTAGTTTTCTTTACTAATAATTTTATGTTCAGGATTACTATTTTCCTCAATTATAATATCCGCAAGAGTTGTATCTTCATCATCACCATAAGCATAGTCAAGTGAATAAGTACTTCTCATGACTTGCTCTTTTATTGTACTTGAATTTCTAATAATATTTAATATTTTTCTATTAACACATATTGTAATAAAAGTTTGTAAAGATGCTGTTTTTTCTTGATTATAAGAATTTATTGCTGCAAGTAAAGCAATAGTAGCATCTTGTTTAACTTCTATTGGATCAAGATTATGATATTTTAATACTGCTTTATATTTATTTAAAAGTATATCTATTATATATTTATACTTTTCATATAATAAGTCAGTAGCTTCTTCATTTTCACAAACTAAATTAACTACTTCATTATCAGGATATTCATTCATTGTTATTCTCCTATTCCGTATATAAGTATAGCTGCTGCAACAGATGCATTTAAACTATTAACTTCTCCTTTCATAGGAATACTAATAATTACATCCGAATTATTTCTTACTATTTTCGAAAGTCCATTACCTTCACTTCCAATTACTAATAATTTTTTATCGTTGTAATCTACTTTTCTGAAGTCTTCACCATCTGCTTCAGCACTGTAAACAAAGTAGCCATCCCTTTTTAATTCATTAATTGCTGAAACTAAATTAGTTACCATAATAATATTAACTCTACTGAGTGCTCCTGTTGAAGTTTTTACAACTGTATCATTTACAGTTACTCCACGGTCTTTTGGAATTATTATATTTTTTACGCCACACGCTTCACAAGTTCTAATTATTGCCCCAAAATTATGAGGGTCCTCTAAGTGATCTAACATAACAACCAAATTATCATCATTTATAGAATCTAATGTAGCATATTTATAATCATCTACATCCATAATAATTCCTTGATTATGTTTTAACATAGCATCCATAGCTTTTTGGTCCATATTAACATATCTAATTTTATTCTTTTGGATTTTTTCCATTATCTCTTTATCTTTAAATCCATTTGCAATATATACTTTTCTTATAGTTTTTAAATCTAATTCATTAAAAACGTTTTTTCCACATACTCTCATAATTCACCAGTTATATAATTTAATAATTCATTACATCTTTCTATATTATTTTCATATAAATATCCAATTAAACATTCAAATCCTGTAGCTTTTTTATAAGTAATTATATCGGTAGTTTTACTTCTATGACTTGATGCATTTCTACCGCGATTTACTATTTCAATTTCTTCTTCACTTAAGATATTTCTGTTTATTAATTCTTCTAATATTCTTCTTTGAGATGGAGCACTTACATAATTGATACTTTCTTTTGAAAGATCTTTTACTTTAGCAATTCCTGAGTTAATCAAATATTTTCTAATATGTAATTCATAAACGGCATCACCTAAGTATGCGCTTACTAAATTATTCATTTTCTCACCGACTAAATAATAACATATTTACATTTTATAAGCAAGAAAGAAAAAAACTGAATATTTCTATTCAGCCTCTTTAATTTTTTCTTCTAATTCTTCTTTTGACATTTTAGTATATCCTTTTATACCAAGTTCTTTAGCTTTTGCTTTTAACTCTTTAATATCATCAGTTGAATCCTTGTCAGTTATCTTACCAGTTTTTACTAGTTCTTCAATTTCTTCTTTAGTAATTGTTTCTCTTTCTATTAAAGCATCACTTATAGACATCACTAAGTCTTTGTTGTTTTTTAATATTTCAGTTGTCTTTTTATAACATTCATTGATGATTTTTCTAACTTCTTGGTCAATTTCAAGCGCAACTGCATCAGAGAAGTTTTTAGATTTATTGTAATCTCTTCCTAAGAATACACCTTCACTTCTTTCTTCAAGTTGAACTGGGCCTAAATCACTCATACCATATTCAGTAACCATTGCACGAGCAATTTTAGTTGCTTTTTTGAAGTCATCACTAGCACCAGTAGTTGTTTCACCTAAGAATAATTCTTCAGAAACACGACCACCAAGTAAACCAGTTATTTGAGCAATTAATTCATTTTTAGTAGTTACGGCCATTTTCTCTTCTTTTGGAAGCATCATTGTATAACCACCAGCCATTCCACGAGGAATGATTGTTATTTTATGAACATCGTTTGCATCTTCAAGTTTTAATCCAACTACAGCATGTCCAGCTTCATGAATTGAAACTAAACGTTTTTCTTTATCAGTTATCTTTCTTGTAGTTTTAGCAGGTCCCATTAATACACGGTCAGTGGCTTCATCTATTTCAGACATTGTAATAGCATCTTTATTTCTTCTTACAGCAAGTAATGCAGCTTCATTTAGAAGGTTCTCTAAGTCAGCCCCACTGAATCCAGGTGTACGATGAGATAAGTTTTCTAAGTTAACACTTGGAGCAAATACTTTATTTTTAGCATGTACTTTTAAAATAGCTAAACGAGCTTTTTGATCTGGTAAACTTACAGTTACTTGTCTATCAAATCTTCCTGGTCTTAATAAAGCTGGATCCAATACATCAGGTCTGTTTGTTGCAGCAATGATAATAATTCCTTCATTAGCACCAAATCCATCCATTTCAGTTAATAATTGGTTTAGAGTTTGTTCTCTTTCATCATGTCCTCCACCTAAACCAGTTCCTCTTTGACGTCCAACTGCATCAATTTCATCTATAAATATTAAACATGGTGCAGAATGTTTTGCTTGTTTAAACATATCTCTTACACGGCTTGCACCTACTCCAACAAATAGTTCAACAAAGTCTGAACCACTTATATAATAGAAAGGTACGTTTGCTTCTCCAGCTACAGCTTTTGCAAGTAATGTTTTACCTGTTCCTGGAGGACCAACTAATAAAACGCCTTTAGGAATACGAGCTCCTAATTTTTGGAATTTTTTAGGATTTTTTAAGAAGTCAATTAATTCAGCTACTTCTTCTTTTTCTTCTTCAAGTCCAGCAACATCTTTAAATCTTACTTTTCCACCATCTTCACTTAACTTAGCACGGCTTCTTCCAAAGTCCATACTGTTTTTATTAGATCCAGATAGTTTAGTAAATAGAATTATTGTTCCACCAACAATTATAACCATAGGAACGACATTAATAAGTATTGCAACCCAATTGTTATTTTCTGGATTCTTTTCAACAACCCATTTAAAATCATTTGTATTGTAATATGTACTAAGTGTTTCTGTTACAGTTTCTGAAAGTGGTGCTTTTGTTGAGAAATACTCACTCTTTTTATAATTTTTTAATTTACCAGTTATTTGATAATAACCAGCAGCACTTCTTTCTGATGTTGAAATTTCTGTTACATTTCCTTTAGAAAATTCAGTTATTAATTCATCATAAGAAAGTTCATTTACTGTATTATTTCCAAAACTAAACATAATTAATATAACAGCAATAATTGCAATTAATGTTAAATATGGAATAGTTTGTTTTGTAGTAACTTTTTTATTCATATTATTCCTCTCCTTTTTCATACTTTAATATTATATCATATACTTCATTTTTTTCTATATCAAATTTACTTTTTTTAATTCCTGGAATCCAAAGAATATTTCCATCATGATCTACTACTAATGGAGTAATCTTTCTTTTAGATGCATCCACTTTTTCATCTATAAATATATCACTTACTTTTTTTGAGCCATTCATATTTTTAACATCCATTTTATCTCCATCTATTTTATTTCTAACATGAATTGGTAAGCTTATATCTTTTGAATTTAATCTAATAACATAGTTACTTTTTTCATCACTTTCACTTATACGAATTATATTTCCAAGAGGAGTATTTACCTCATTATTTAAAATATAATCATAGTTAGTAGAAAATAAAGCAATTTTAAATGTTAATTTATTATATTCTTTTAAAACATGAATATTTCTAGGTAAATATATTTCTAAATTAGGTTTATCATTTTCAATAATATCTAAAAGTAAATTTATATGTTTACTATTTATTTTATCTATATCATTATTATAAATAGACATAAGTATTTTATATAATATCTCTTTTTTTATATATATATCTTGTTTTTTAAATTCACATAAATCTAAAACATTATTTATATACATTTTATCTATCAATGAATAACAATATTTATCTAAAAATGTTGTACATTCTTTTAAATTTTCATTAAATTGTAAAAACTTTTCATGAGCAAGTTTTTCTTCACTTTTTAAAAATGGTAAGACATGATGTCTAAATCTATTTCTTGTATAATGGTCTTCTAGATTTGATTCATCAACTGAATAAGGAATATTTTCTTCTTTATCAAGTTTCTCTATTTCATCTTTTGTTAAATATATAAGAGGTCTTGCAATTTTGTATCCATCTTTTTCTATGATACTTGAAAATCCAAGATAACTATAAATACTTCCGCCTCTTAAAATACGCATCAGGATAGTCTCAATTAAATCATCACCATGATGAGCAGTAAATAAATATTTAGCATGATATTTCTTAACTATACTTTCAAAAAAATTGTATCTAAAGTTTCTTGCAAAATCATGAAAATTATCAGACTCTTCATAATTTAGTATTTCAGTTCCTTCAAAGATTATATTATTTTTTTTACAAAAGTTTTCTAACTCAATAAACTCTTCTTCACTTTTAAGTCGCATTTTATGATTAACATGAGCACATACAACCTTAAAATTATATTTATTTAAAAGATTTAATAAAAACATCGAGTCAGGTCCAAAAGAGCATGCAACTACTACATAATCGTTTTCTTTAATGTCTAAATCATTTATAAATTTTAAAACATTATTCATAAACATTCCTCAAATCAATATGTAGTATAATATAAATAAATGAAAATAACAAGAAAATTAATTCTTGTTATATTTTTTGGAAGTGATTACACCTATAAATATTGGAATAGAAATAATTATTGGGTTCATATATCTTAAATAAGCATTTACTGGTGATAAAATACAAAAAGCATAAGTCATAAGTAAAGGCATAGTAATTATCAAATAATGTTTCTTATTTTTATAAATACAATAGCACATTAATATTACTAATATAATAAAATAGGTACCAGTATTATATATAAATCTAATATATTTGCTTCTTCTTAGTTTATAAAAGTTTTCTTCAAATTTTTTTCTAAACTTCTTAAATTTTTTATTCATTTTAAAATCAAAGTTACCTTTATTAATAGATTTATTATAAACTACTCTAAAATATCCAATACTTTCTTTAACATCTTCTTTATATGGATAAAAATAACCATAAGTGTTATTAAGAGTTGCATCTATGCAAGTAATCGGATCTTTTTTAATAAAATTAATCCACAAATTTATGAACAATTTTAAGTCTTCTTTACTCTCTATATATAAACTTTCTTTTATTGGATCAGCATTATCTTTATCATAATATAAAGCAAAATCATTTTCATCATATATAAATAACTTTTCTATTGTTTCTTTTTCTTCTTCAGTTAAATCATTATATATTGTGTATCTTGCAATTTGTTGTATTGGTACTGATAAAGTTTCTCTTATATTTCCAGGCTCTATATGACAAACAATCATTAAAGTATTTAATATTAATTGAGTTATTATAAACATAAAGATAAAACATAATGATATTTTTTTATAATCTTTTTTTAAAAATAAAAGAGTTAACATTGATACACTTACAACATATATACCGTTATTTCTTATAAGAATAAGTAAAATAGCACTTATTAAGAATATAATTATTTGATGTTTATTTATATCATTAAAATAGAATTTAATATAGTTAATAAAGAATATTACAAATATTAAATAATAGTATGTATCTTTCATGAATGTATAAGCGTACAGATACCAAGATGGAGATAAGGCAAAGAATATAAATGTTAATAATTTTATTACATCCGAACATTCACATTTATTTTGGAAATCAATAATATTTGCAATAATATAACAAGAAAATAAAAATTGTGGAAAAGTATATAAAAATATTCCAAAGTTATCATTTAATATTAAAGATCCGATGCGTTCAACTGTTCCAAGAAAAAATGTTGAAACAAATGGATGATGATTACTCCAAGGTAAAACATTTGAATAATAATTAAGTTGCCACATGCCATCCCATTGAACTGGTCCTGGATAAAAAGTAATAATTATAGGAAGTCCGATAATTATTAAAATAAAAGTTATCATGCTTATTGGATGTTCTTTAAAAATAAAACTAAATACTTTGTTTTTAAAAGTGATTTTTTTATCTAACAGTTTAAATATTAAAATTGTAATAAAATACCAAATTATAAAGGTAAATAAAAAATCAACTATATTACTAATTAAATAATCTTTATGAATTAGATATCTTAATGAACCGAATTCATGAATTATTTCACCAACACTTAAACAAACTGCTATTATTAAGCTTGATAATATAGCTGATAAAGATACACGCTTCATTTTCTCACCTAAAATCATTTTAAATTATTTATTATTTTAATGCAAGAAAAAACCTTGCATAAGCAAGGCATTGAAACAATTAACGTTTTGAGAATTGTGGTGCTCTACGAGCTTTTTTAAGACCATATTTTTTACGTTCTTTAACTCTTGGGTCTCTAGTAATAAATCCTTCAGTTTTTAAGATTCTTCTATAAGCAGTTTCACTTGATGGATCAGTATCCTTATCATATTCAAGTAATGCTTTAGTAATAGCAAGTCTTATTGCTCCTGTTTGACCAGAGAATCCGCCACCTTTAACATTAACAGTGATATCAAAAGTTGATTCATTGTTAGTTAAAACTAATGGTTGACGTAAGTCCATAACTAGAACTTCAAAAGGAAGGTATTCATTTACATCTTTTCCATTAACGATAATTTTACCAGTTCCTGGAACCATTTTAACTTGTGCTACGCTTGATTTTCTTCTACCTGTAGCTGTTATAACTTTACTCATTTACCTTACCTCCTATAAACTAATGCTTTCTGGTTTTTGAGCTTGTTGTTCATGAGTATCTCCTGCATAAACAAATAACTTCTTAGCCATTTGTCTTCCTAAACGGTTATGAGGAAGCATTCCTTTAACAGCTCTTTCTACCATTTCTACTGGATAATTTTCAATCATCTCAGCAGCATTTCTTTCTCTTAATCCACCAGTGTATCCTGAGTGATTATAATACATTTTATCATTTAACTTATTACCAGTTAATTTAACTTTACTAGCGTTAGTTATAATGATATAGTCTCCACAATCGATATGTGGTGTAAATGTTACTTTATGTTTTCCTCTTAAGATATGAGCAGCTTTAGTAGCAACTCTACCTAAAGGTAAATCAGTAGCATCTAACACATACCATTTACGTTCTACTGTTTCTTTCTTTTGCATAAATGTGTTTTTCATAATTTTTTCCCTTTCAAAAATTCCCATTCTCATCAACTTCCCACATCGAATCAAATATTAGAATTTAAAAAATGTACCAGTTAAAATTATATGCTAAGAGCATGCAAATGTCAAACATTTTTTATAATACCAATATAATTTTACGAATTTTACTATAAATTATATGAAAATAGCTTTATTTTATTAATAATTTACTTCCATTAAGTATAATCCATTTGCTGGAACAGTCATATAATTATATATGTTTTTTTCTTGTTCTAGCATTTCTTTCATATTTTCTTTTACTATTTTATTTTCACCTGCTAACATTAAAGCTCCAACTAGATTTCTAACCATATATCTATAAAAACTAACACCAGTAAATGTTATATATAGAAGATTCTTTTTCTTTTTAAATTTTATATTATAAATTATTGAGTTATAATTTTGCCTTTCCCCAGAAGTAAATACTTTATATGAATGCATTCCTTTTAAACATTTACTACATTTTTTCATATTTCGAATATTTAATTTTCGATTATAGTTATAAACATAATCATTTGAAAATATATCATATTCACCTAAATTAATTATGTATTGATATTTTTTTTGCTTACAATCAAATCTTGCATGAAAGTCAGCATTTGTTTCTTTTACCCAATTAAGTTTTAATGATGGATCTAATCTACTATTAACAGCAGTTAATAAATGTTCTTCATCAATTTTAATATTAAGGTCAAAGTGAACTTTTTGATCAAAGGCATGAACACCACGATCTGTTCTACCAGCCCCTTTTACTAAAACCATTGTTTTATTTATATGAGTCAAAACTTTTTCTAGTTCACCTTGAACTGTTTTTTTATTTTTTAAACGTTGAAAACCATAGAATTTTGAACCATCATAACTGATACTTGCTAAATATCTCATTACATAACACTCCTATATATATCTTTTAATAATTCTTTTCGGTCAAAAGTATATATTAAATTAGCTCCTTTTTTATTAGCTAGTTTAATAAAATTTATTATTTTTGAATCAAGTTCTTCTAAAGTATATGCATCATCTATTAAATCATCATAGATTATTTTATTATCATTTATTATTATTAAATGATTAGTTATCTTATATAAAAATTCTAAATCTTTTGATAAAAATATAAAGTTTAAATTATCATTTTTTATTTTTCTTATAAAATTTAATAATCTTTTTTTATCTTTGTTACTCATATTAGCATCCATATGATCAAATATAATAGTTTTGTAGTTTTTCAACATTGCATATATAAGTAATATAAATTTTAAATCGGTTTTAGAAATAGTATTTATTTTTTTGTTTAAAAGTTTTTTATCTAATTCTAACATTGAAAAAAAACTTTCAATTCTATTGTTTAATTTTAGATGAAAACCATTTAGAAATCTTTTTACTGTCCATGAATCATCATATATAATTCCTTCAATATCAAAATCCATATTTAATAAATCATTTAAATCACCAATTACACCTAATGTTTGATATTTAAATTTATCTGGAATATTATTACTTATTACTACTTCCATATTTTACTCACCAACTTTTTATCATCTAAATATACTTTCGTAATTATTCCATAAAGAACAAGATTTTGACTTAAATCTGCAGTAAATGGAAGGTTGATTCCCATATAAGGTAATATAGTGTTACCATTTAATAATTCTTTTTTATCTCCATTAAATATACATTTTATATCGTTTAATAATAAAACATTTTCACTTATCAATAAATCTTCACCATTATTACTTGCATTTAATAATATTATTTTATTAGTTTTTATATAATCAAGAAGAATATTTTCATCTGATTTATCCAAATATACAAGTAAGTTGTCAATACCGATTATTTTTGGTTTTATTATTAAATAAGAAAGTATTTTAATTAATATTCTTTTTTCTAAAGGAAGTAAATCAATTCTTTCACTTAATAATTTCTTTATTTTAAAAGTTTCACTTAACTCATTAATCTTATTTGTTATTTCATCTATTCTATAACCTAGTTTAGAAATATAGTAATATAATTCTTCAGCAACAAACTCACATTTAAAGTCATCGTCATCTAAAACAACTACTATATTATTTTTTAAATATGTTATATCGTATTCTTTAATGGAAATACCATCTAACAATACATCTTCATTAGGAATAATATTTATCATTTTTTTTAAAAAATAAGTTTTACCTGAATTTGATGGTCCCATGATAGTTATAATATTTTTATCTAAGGAAAGATCAATATTCATACTTTTTACTTTTAAGTTTTCCATAACCATTACTCCCTTTAAATATTATACAATAAGAGCCATTTTTTTAAAAGAAAAAGTATTGAATTATTCTTCAATACTTTCTTTTTTTTCTTCGGATTTTAGTACTTTAAGAGCACTCTTTTTATGTTCTTCTTTTTCTTGCTCCATTTCTTCACCATAATTTAAAACAAGACCTATAACGAATACAAATGACATAAAATATAACCAAAGCATTAAAATTGCTATATTTGATAATGCTCCATAGAATATATTATATGTTGTCATATTTGTTGATACTTGACTATAGAACCAAGTAAGAATAACCCATCCAACAGTTGTAAATATAGCACCAGTATTAATATGCGAATTTTTTCTTACTCTATCTGGGGCAATTTCATATATTCCTCTTAAGAATACAAACATGACTAACCAAGTTAATGGTCCTTTTAAAATATGAAATATTTCTATAATTGTTTCATTCATATTTGTAAATTCAAATAATTCTAATATTTTTTTTCCAAATACTGGGAATACAAGCAAGAATATAATTATTACAACTACACCAAAAGTCATAAATATAGCTTTAATACGTCTTTTAATCCAGTTAGATTGATTTATACCATATATTTGGTTACTAATTAATATAACTGTATTACATCCATTACTTGCTAAATAAAACATCCATATAAATATTAAAGCAAGGGTAAAATCAATCGTATTACCAGTTAAATATGGCTCTAGAAATTGTACACCTGCTGGAATAATGTTATCCAAAATATCAATAACTGTATCCATATTGATATTAAAAAGTCCTGCTCCATAACCACATAGAGTTATAATTGGTACAAGGGACAATAATATAAAGAATGCAAGTTGACCTGGTAATATATTCATTTCAGGTTTTTTAATTATTTCAATAATTTTACAAAAATAGTTTTTTAAGCTTTCTAATTGATCTTTGGTTTTTTTGCTTAATTTATTAAACCTTTTTTTCATTATATTCCTCTTTATTACTACGCATCTTTATGCTTGCTTCATTAAATGCATCTTCAACTAATTTAGTGTCATCTTCAATCATCGAAAAGCCCATTGCTACTCCAGGTTTATAATTAAGTTTATTAAATTCTTTAATAAGTTTCTTAACATAAGATAACACTTGTTTTTCAGGATAGCCTACTAAATATACAAAGAATTCATTTCCATCAGTTCTCATAATTTCTGAGTTATCAATTTGAGTCTTAATAAGAGCATTAGCAACTCCTTGAATAAGTTTATCTCCTTCTTCATGACCATATGAATCATTTAAAGTTTTAACTCCATTTATATCAAGAACTATACATGCTTGTGGGTAAATAGTATTTTTATTCCACAAATTAACTTTTTCATTATAGTAATTTCTATTTTTTAATGAAGTAAGTAAATCAATATATTTAATTCTATCTTCTTTTTTAACTTTAGTATTTATTTTTATGGCTTTTTCTTTTTTATGTTTAGCAACAAAAACATAAGATAAAATAATAATTATTATGATTGAATATTTAGCAATCGTTCCAACTATTACACTTTTTTTAGCAACATAATTATATGATGAAATACCTTTTCTTGTTAAATCACTTGGATCTAATGTTTTAGTATAAGCATTAAATAATTTATAGAAAGGATCAGTTGTATTTTTATATCTAAATGAGTAATTATTCGTTTCCATCGTTCCAGAAAGTCTTACTGTGTAATTATTCGTTTTATTAGTTATATAGTAATTATACTCTGCTTCATCTACTATTAATATTGCTTTCTTTTTTACAATACGGTTAAGTTCTGTGTTATTTTTATATGTTATTACTTTTATATCTTTTCTATTTTTTAAAATATCACTTAAATATGAATTTTCTAAAACGTATACAGTTTGATTATCAAGTCCACTTATATTAGTTAAACTTAAATCAATATCATTATGAGCAATTACATAATAATTAATTTTCTTTACAGCACCTGTATCTATATAGTTAGTAATTAAATTATAATAGTTATAATATAAATCAATATCACCTTTTATAGCAGCTTCTGCTAATGATGTAGGAGTTCTATATTTTTTATAAGAAAACTCAACACCAGAAAATGCTGAAAAATCTTTTAAAACTGAAGAAGTAATTCCACCATACTCGCCACTTGTTATTACTTCATAAGGTTTATATTCAGCAAATCCATATTTATAAACAGTATTTGTTAAAGTATCTTCTTCTACTTCTGTTAAACCAAGTTTATCAACAAATAATTTATAATTATTTTTATTATATGCATAAGTAAATTGCTTTTTCATCCAAGAATTAAATTCTTTTTTAAATATATTATTAATCATTCCATTATCACTTAAAGAAAAATAGTAATATTTGTTTAAATCACTTACATGATATAAAATGTTAATATTGTTTTCTATTATTTGATCTTTATATTCATTTAATGGTACTAAAGCATATGTTAAGTTACCATTACCTAAGTCTTCAATCATTTTTGATATTTGATCATAGCTTTTTAATGAGTTTTCATTAACTGAATAATATGTTGCAACAAGTGTTTTATTTTTACTTAACACACCCGGATTTAATGATGAAACTTCATCTGATGACACAACTCCTGAATTCTTACTTATAAGAACAAAGTGATCTTTAAACATTAAAAGTGAATCTTTTTCATAATTTTCTGTAACTCTAAATCCATAACCAGTTGTATCTGATAGATAAGAAACTGTATTATTGTTTATTTTTAAGCCCAAATTATCAGTTAAATATTTTGAGAAATCAAAAAATACACCTGCTCCAGTATTACCAAAAACTGGTAAATCATTTGGAATTGATAAAGATATAACATTGCTATTATTTTCATCTATCCATTTTTTTTCTTTTATAGATAAAGCATTTTCATCAACTAGCAATTTATATAAAGCAAAAAAAGATGAACCTATAACTATTAAAGCTAATAAAGTTATAATCAAAACTCTTCTTATTTTTTTCATTACATCACCTATTTTTTCTTACTAGTTGTTGTAGTCGTAGTGTCTATTGAATAATTAGCCCAAGAAATAACAGTTTGGCTTGCACTTTTACTTCCTAAATAAGGCGTTAAATCTTCTCTTTTAAATATAAATTGAATATCATAATAGCTTTTCTCTTTTTCATCAATTAAAGCTAGAGAACCAACAGCTAAATTTTGAAGATCTTCATTTGTTTTAGTTTTTTCTGTTTCAACATCAACATAAATGATTTTTCCTTGAATTCTTACATTTGATGTTTTTACTCCATTTGCTTCTTTAAAATATTTTTTTAATTCTTCAATACTGCTATCAATATTATGTTCTTTTATTCCATCAAGTCTGTTTCCATAAGGACTAGATACAGTTTGGTTAACGAAATAAATAACAACACCACTAGCCATTAATATTAAACATAATAATGATATAATCATTAGAATTGAATAAATACGATTATTCTTATAAAATTTCTTTAATTTCTCTAACATATAATTCACCCCAATTAAGTATTTCCATTATACAACATAAAAATGAAAATTAAAAGTCTGTTCATATTTTACCATTAAGCTCCATCAAAAATTTTTCTTCATCCCAGATAGTTATACCAAGTTCTTGTGCTTTAGTAAGTTTACTTCCAGCATCATGTCCAGCTATAACAACATCTGTTTTTTTAGAAACTGAACCAGTACAATTACCACCTAAGAATTCTATTTTTTCTTTAGCTTCATCCCTAGTAATAGAATCAAGTGTTCCAGTAAGAACAAAAGTCTTACCAGTAAAAATACTTGTTTCATCTGATGAATCTAAATTATAGTTGAAGTTTATTCCAAGTTCTTTTAACTCACCTATTAATTTTATATTTTCTTCATCACTAAAGTATTCACATACACTTTTAGCAATTATTTCACCAATATCTCTAATTTGTTTTAAATCTTCATATTTTGCTTCCATTAAGGCATCAATATTTTTATAATTACTTGCAAGTATTTTGGCATTTTTCTTACCAACATGGCGAATACCTAATGCAAATAATACTTTTTCTAAAGAATTACTTTTTGATGCTTCTATTGAATTAAGTAAGTTATCAATTGATTTGTTACCAAAACCTTCTAGTAATTTTAATTCTTCTTTGTGTTCATTTAAATGATAAATTGATGCAATATTTGTTAAATAACCTAAATTATAGAAGTCTTCAATTATAGCATCTCCTAAGCCGTCTATATTCATAGTTTCTCTAGAAGCATAATGAATTAAAGTTTCAATATTCTTTTTATCACAGTCTTCATTTATACAATAATAAGCTGCATCTTTTTTAACAAGCTTACTTCCACACATTGGACAAGTATCTATAAATTTAAATGGTTCAGAATCCTTTGGTCTAAGTTCACGTATAACGCTTTCAACTCTTGGAATTACATCTCCTGCTTTTATAACTCTTACGGTATCTCCTTCACGAATATCTTTAGATAAGCAATAATCTTCATTGTGTAGAGTTGCTTTAGATACTAAAGAACCCATGATCATTACTGGTTCAAGAATAGCATTTGGAGTTACAACACCTGTTCTTCCAACTGTAAATTTAATTTCTTTTAATTTAGTTGAAACTACTTCAGCTGGGAATTTATATGCAACTGCCCATTTAGGATAACGAATTGTATTTCCAAGGATTTCATGTTCTTTTAAGTTATCAACTTTTATTACAACACCATCTATATCATATGGTAACCTTGAACGTATTTCACCTTTTTCATGAATAAAATCAAATACTTCATTTATATTATTTACAAGTCGATTATTTGGATTAGTTCTAAAACCTAAAGAAGCCATAAATTCAAGAGCTTCATGATGAGTTTTTATTCCATAATCTTCTGGATCTGGTAAATGATATATCCATACTTCTAGATTACGTTTAGCGGCAACGCTTGAGTCAAGTTGTCTAATTGAACCGGCGGCTGCATTACGACAATTCTTAAATGGAACTTCACCATTTTTTTCTCTCTCATGATTAAGCTTTAAAAGAGTTTCGCGGCTCATGTATATTTCTCCACGAACTTCTATATCAATTTCTTGATTTAATTTTAATGGAACTTGCTTAATTGTTTTAACATTATGAGTAATGTCTTCTCCAACTACTCCGTCACCTCTAGTTGCTGCACTTTTTAAAATACCTTTTTCATATTTTAAAGAAACTGATAAACCGTCTATTTTTAATTCACATACATATTTTGGATTAAGTCCTTCTTTTTTTATACGATTATCAAATTCGGTAATTTCATCTTCGTTAAAAACATCAGCTAAACTCATCATCGGAATATTATGAGTAACTTTTTTAAAACTATCAAGAATTACTCCACCAATTTTATGTGTAGGGGAATCTTCTCTTATATATTCTGGATGTTCTTTTTCTATTTCATATAATTCTCTTAAATAATTATCATATTCTTCATCTGTTAAAGTTTCTGGATTATCTAAAACATGATATTCATAATTTGCTTTATTTAAAAGATCAACTAATTCATTATATCTGTCCATAACATCACCTATACCTATTATACCATGTATACTTTATTTATTTGTCAAAAAAAACACTTGTAAAAGTGTTTTTCTATTTCCATAAGTTATTTGGATAAATACCATTTTCTATTTCATTAAGTATAAAATCAGATACTTTTTCTTTGTCTTCTTTATAAGTCATACCCATCCAAGTTGAAGTTGTATTAACTACTTTAACATTTACACCATTTTGAATATCTTTATCTATAATATCAGGAAGTAAAAATTCATAAGTATTTAAATCTTTTGCTTCGGCAAATGATTTAGACATTTCATTTTCAATAGTTTTGAGTATATTATTATTAAATCCATTTAATAACATAGATGTTGGTTGATCAAGTGGAACATAAAATGACTCTTTACTTTCATCTAATGGTACACATTTAACTTGATTTCCATCTCTTTCACAAGAAGACTCAACTATATTTCTAACTTTTCCATCTTCGTGAATAATTACACCTCTTTTTACTGGCCCATTTTCACTTAAAGAATCTCCAAGTTTATAACCAACAATTGTATAGCCATAGTCTTTATCTAGTTCTTCAGATAACACTTTAAAAGCATTATCTCCATAAAAGTCATCAGCCGTAATAACGCCAAAGTTTCCTTCAATTAAATTTCTGGCTGCATATAATGCATGCGCAGTTCCCCATGGTTTGCATCTTTCTTTTGGAACTTCAAAACCAGCAGGTATATCATTAAGTTCTTGAAATGCATAACAAACCTCTACATGATTTTCAAGTCTAGAACCAATAGTTTCTTTAAAAATATCATAGTTTTCTTTCTTTATTACAAATACAATTTTACTAAAACCATATTTAATTGCCGAATAAATAGAATAATCTATTATAAATTCTCCATTTGGTCCGACTGGTTCAATTTGTTTCATACCTCCAAAACGTGAGCCCATTCCTGCAGCTAGTACAACAAGTGTTTTCTTTTTCATTAAATCCTCCTTACATGATCAATATTATTAAGAAAATCTTCTGCTTGTTCATAATTCATAGAATTAGTTGCTAAAAGATCTATATATTCAACATCTATTCCAATTTGGGATAAAATATATGTTAAATCCTCTTCATTTTTATATTCATCTAAATCTATTCCTAATAAGAATTCTATCATTAATCGATTAAAAGACATCATACTTTGATTCTCTAATTTTTTAGAATAAGCATCAGTATAGACTGTAGATTTACCATCTAAATCAATAAGCTGAGGTTTAAAAGTTATCGGATTTATTAAAACATGCGAATGTCCAACATTTTCCAATTTACCTTCCTCATTTATAAAATAATTATCTTTAGTAAATGGTGAATTATCTAAATCAACATGATATATATAATTATCCATTAATTCTTTTACATTATATAAAACTTTTTTCATTATTTTCTTTTTTAAGGAAAATGGTAGACCAATAAGTTTGTGAATTTGAATTCCTTTGATAGCTATTAATGTACAGCCAATAAATTTACCATCAATAAAGACTGCACTTTGTGGTAAACGCGTATTTTTAACCTTTAATTGTCTTTCTCTAGCTGAAGCTACTGCTGCTGCACCATTACGTATTCGTATAAATTCTCCATTATCTTCACTTACATAAAAAGTGAACATATCAAATATATCACTTTTCTTTTTATAATCACCCATGTTGTATGTTTTCATATCATCATCATTTTCTCTATTTAAATGATATTGTCCTTTAAACCAATTAATATATTTATGATAAAGTTTAATCATTCTATTTTTGTCGAATCTCATAACTCTACCATCAGTTCCATGACTTAATTCTTGTTTTAACAAACTGTCAATTTCTTCTTTGGTTAAATTAATTGCTTCTTCTGGGGCTTGCATTATTTACACCTTCTTTATGCTTTTATGATTTTTCATAAGTTTTTTTATTCCAGTTTTAAATGCTACTTCAATTAATGAGCCATCTACACTTAAAACTACTCCTATACCAAGTGTATCATGATTTATAGTATCTCCAACATTTAAATCATCATTTGACCCTTCTATATACATTTCACTTGACGCAATTTTTTGAGCTTCATCCTTAATTGTATCTATTCTTTCTATATAATCACTTTTTATTTCATCAATAAATCTACTTGGTGGATTCATTGTATCTTTACCATATAGCATTCTTCTTTTTGAGTTGGTTAAGTATAAAATTTCTTTAGCACGAGTTATACCAACATAACATAGTCTTCTTTCTTCTTCCAATCCATTATCTTCTAGCAGTGAGTTAGCATGAGGGAATATTCCTTCTTCCATACCAATTAAGAAAACAATGGTGAACTCTAATCCTTTAGCAGAGTGTATTGTCATTAATGTAACTTCATCATCACTTTCTTTATGATCAGATACGTCAGCTATTAAACTTATTTCATTTAAAAAATCGCCTAAATTAACACATCCTTCTCTTTCTTCAAATGATGCTGTAATTGATTTAAATTCCATTAAGTTATCTAATCTTAATTCCGAATCTAAACTTTTATCTAATTCAAGTTCTTCTTTTATATGAGTCTTTTCCATAATAGAATCTATTAATTCGGTTAAACTCATAGAATTAGAATCTTTAATTAAATCCTCAATTAGTTCTTTAAATTCCAATTCTTTTTTTGTGCTAAGAGATTCAAACATACTAGTATTATTAAGTATAGCAGCCGACTCTAATGTTTTTATTGCTGCCTCTCCTATTCCTCTTTTAGGAACATTTATTATTCTTCTTAAACTTATTTCATCATGTGTATTATAAATAAGTCTTAAATAAGCAATTAAATCTTTGATTTCTTTACGATTATAGAAATAATATGCTCCAACTACACGATATGGAATATTATTGCTAATCATTCCTTCTTCAACAACACGACTTTGAGCATTAGTTCTATAAAGTATGGCGATATCTTTTCTATGATATCCATTTTCTAGGAGTTTTTTTATTTCATTTATAACAATTGTTACTTCATGTCTTTCATCATAGCTTCTTATATATTTTACTTTTACACCATCACCATGTTCACTCCAAAGATGTAAATCTTTTCTTTCTTTATTGTTAGCAATAACTGAATTAGCTGCATTTAATATATTATTCGTGCTTCGATAATTTTCTTCAAGTTTAATTACTTTACAGTCTTTATAATCTTTTTCAAAGTTAACAATATTTTTATAATCCGCTTGTCTAAAACCATAAATACTTTGATTCATATCTCCTACAACAAAAATATTTTTATATTTGCTTGCAAGTAACTTAGTTAATTTATATTGTACTGGATTTGTGTCTTGATACTCATCAACTAGAATATATTTATATCTTTCTTGATATTTTTCTAAAATGTCTTTGTGCTCTCTAAATAAAATAACTGGTTTAGCTAGTAAATCATCAAAATCAACTACATTTGAGTCAGCTAAAATAGATTGATATTTAAAATAAATATTTTTTACCATTTTATCAAATTCGGTATTAAAAAATTTATCTAGTTCAGCATCACTTAAAAGCTCATTTTTTATAAAAGATATTTTATTACGTATTGCATATAGGCTAAATTTTTTAGGGTCAATATTATTGTTTTTCATTATTTTTTTAATGATAGATAATACATCATCACTGTCAATAATGTTAAAATTGTTAAATAGTCCACATAATTCATAATTTTCTCTTATGATTCTTAAACCTAACGAATGGAATGTACCAATAAAAGTTCTAACATCTCCAAACATATTGAAAACTCTATCACGCATTTCAGCTGCTGCTTTATTTGTAAATGTAATTGCAAGGATATTGTAATCATTAATTCCTTCTTCAATTAAATTAATAATTCTTGTGGTTAATACTTTAGTTTTTCCACTTCCTGCACCAGCCATTACAAGGCATGGTCCATCCACATGTTCTACTGCCTCTAGTTGTTCCTTATTTAATCCTGCCTTATAATTCATAAAATCATCCTTTTCTATATCAATTATACTATAAACAATTGTTCGTTTCTATAAAAAGACATTTATTTTACAAAAAAGAAGATATTATTTTTCAAATATCTTCTTATTATTTATTAGTCTTTCATCATTACCATTATATTCTAAGGCTTTATCAACATAGAATATAGCTTCGTCTTTAAAACCTAGATTATAATATGATAATGATAATAAATCGTCAATTGTAGAATCCCAACAAAATGGTTCATTTATATATAAAAGCTCATTTTTCTTTATTTGTTTAGCTTTTATTAAGTATTCAATAGTTTCAAGATATTTTTTTTGATTATATTTCAAAAAAGACATCTCTACATATGGCTCACGAGCATTTGGAGATTTTTCAATTGCTTTTTTTAACCATATCTCTGCTTCATCATATCTATTTAAATGTTGATAACATCTACTAATAAATCGCATTGAAGCTGCAACTTCTAAATACCAAGCTGATTCCATTTTAGTATGTTTAATAAGAGTATCAATGGCTTCATTCCATTTACCATAATACATATACTCTCTTCCTAGATAATGAAGTGTTCGATCATTATCAGGATTTTCTTTATGAGATAATTCTAATAAATTTAAATACTGAGAACGTGATTTAGTTCTATCTGGATAGTGATTTAACACTATAGATTCATCAGTATTAACTACTTCATTTTCTAAAGAACACTTTAAGATTTCATGAACTGGATAAATCCATTTGTAATGCTTTCGATCATGAATTTTTTCATACAAGAATGACACAATTGGACGATTTTGTTCATCTAAAGACCAATTATATTTATATCTTAATCGGTTAGCATTTTTAAATGATTGCTCTATTTTTTTTCGCCAACCACTTTCAAATACTTCATCTAAATCTGTACAGACACATACATCAACATCTTCAGGAACCATTTCTAAGCTTTTATTTCTAGCTACATCAAATCTCCAAGGAGTAATAATTTCTGAATTGACAATTACTCCTAAAGATTTAAGTTTTTTAACGGTTTCATCTGTTGAACCTGTATCTAGTACATATATTGCATCTGCTTCCTTCATTGATTCATACCATCTATCAACGAATTTTTCTTCATTTTTTGATATTGCATATACAGCTATTTTAAGTTTTTTCATATATTTTTAGTTCCTATCCTGCAGCTCCTGTTGGACCTGTAGGACCAGTGGCTCCGGTTTCACCTGTTGGACCTGTTGGACCTGTAGGGCCAGTGGCTCCAGTTTCACCTGTTGGGCCTGTAGGTCCTTGTACTCCTTGTACTCCTTGAGCTCCAGTTTCACCAGTGGCCCCAGTAGCTCCAGTAGCGCCTGTTGCACCTGCAGGTATTGTTAAATTAAGAACAAAGTTTGGAGAAGTTCCAGTAATTGACGCCGTTGCTTCAGTACCTGGATCACCTGTTGTAACAGTTCCGATAGTTAAAGATGGAGAAGCTCCTGTTGGACCTGTGGGACCAGTCGGACCCGTTGGACCTGTTGGGCCTGTAGGACCAGTAGCTCCGGTTTCACCTGTTGGGCCTGTAGGTCCTTGTACTCCTTGGATTCCTTGTATACCTTGAGCTCCAGTTGGGCCTGTAGGGCCTTGAATTCCTTGAATTCCTTGGATTCCTTGATCACCTGTTGCTCCAGTTGCTCCTTGAGATCCTGTTGGGCCTGTAGGTCCTTGTACTCCTTGTACTCCTTGAATTCCTTGTACTCCAGTAGCACCAGTTGCTCCTGTTGGACCTGTTGGACCTTGAATACCTGTTGCTCCTGTTGCTCCAGTTTGACCAACTGGGCCTTGGATTCCTTGGATTCCTTGTGGACCTGTAGGTCCTGTTTCTCCAGTTAATCCTTGAACTCCTTGTACTCCTTGAGCTCCGGTTGGACCTTGAGTACCTCTAGGTCCTGTGGGACCAGTGGCTCCTGTTGGGCCTGTAGGGCCTACTCTTGGAGGTCTTGGAGGAATTGGTGAAGGTGGACATGATGGATTATATTTATTTCCGCATGTACAATCGTTGTTCATTTTTCACATTCCTTTCTATTATAGTTTATGAAAAAAATAAAAAATATGTCACAAAAAAACAAGAATTTTCATCTTGTTTAAAACATAATATCATCAACATTATTAATATCATTATATAAGTCTTCAAATCGTCCCTTTCGACTCATAAACATAATCATTCCTATACCAACTAAAACCATGGTTACTGAAATAATTTGAGCCATTTTAAATCCACCTAGCATTAAAGAATCTGTTCTACCTATTTCAATAAAGAATCTTAATGTTCCATATATTATTAAATATGCAGCAGTTGGCATTCCAACTTTAATATATTTTCCTCTTCTTATTACTAAAAGAATTAAAAATGCGATAAAACAAACTATAGATTCGAAATAGAAACTTGGCATATAAAGTACACCATCAATATCCATTCCTTTAATTACAAAATCTGGAACCATTAATCGATGTAATGTTTCAAGATTAGTTGCTGCTCCATGAGCTTCTTGATTAAAGAAATTTCCCCAACGTCCGATTGCTTGGCCTAATAAAAGAGGAACAACTATAAAATCTGTAATTCTTAATACTCTTACTTTATATTTTTTACAATATATAATAACTGTAATTAATCCAAATATTATACCTCCATGAATGGCAAGTCCGCCTTCCCATACTTTAAGTATATCAATTAAATTATCTTTAAAGGCATTATATTCAAATACACAATAGTATAATCTTGCACCGATTATTCCAAATATAAGTCCCCAAAACATTAAATTAAACATAAAGTCCTTTTTTATATGAAATCTAGATGCTTCTCTTTCTGTTAAAAGAAAAACACTAGCGACTGCTGTAAGTATTAATACTGAATACCAACGTATTTCCATATTTCCAATTGTAAACATAATAGGATTCATTCTATCACTCTCCATAAATATTATAGATTATGATAACTAATTATTCAAATAAAAAGTTGATAACTTTCTACTTATCAACTTTTAATATATCTTTTAAATAATGACCAGTATATGATTCTTTAACTTTGGCTACTGCTTCTGGGGTTCCTGTGGCAACTACTTTTCCACCACCATCTCCACCTTCTGGTCCTAAATCGATTATATAGTCTGCCACTTTAATTACATCAAGATTATGTTCAATTACTATAACAGTATCGCCATTTTCAACAATTCTATTTAATATCTCTAAAAGTTTTTTTATATCATCAACATGTAATCCTGTTGTTGGTTCATCTAATATAAATACTGATTTTCCTGTTGGTTTCTTTTGAAGTTCTTTAGCAAGTTTAACTCTTCCTGCTTCCCCTCCTGATAAAGTTGGAGCAGATTGACCTAATTTGATATAAGAAAGTCCAACATCCATTAATACTTGCAATTTATTTTTTACTTTAGGAATTGAATCAAAGAATTCATAAGCTTCGCTTACACGCATATCTAAAACTTCAGCAATATTTTTTCCTTTAAACTTAACATCTAGAGTTTCCCTATTGAAACGAGTACCATGACATACATCACATGGAACATATACATCAGGTAAAAAGTGCATTTCAATCTTTTTAACTCCATCTCCCCAACATGCTTCACATCTTCCACCTTTTACATTGAAAGAAAATCTACTCTTATCATATCCACGTATTTTTGATTCTTTCATTTCAGCAAATACGCTTCTTATATCATCAAATACTCCAGTATATGTTGCCGGGTTACTTCTAGGAGTTCTTCCTATTGGATCTTGAGATATACTTACAACTTTATCAACAAGATCTACCCCTTCAATACTTTTATTTGTTCCAACTAATACTTTTGAATTATAAACACTTTTATATAAAGCATTTCTTAATATTCCATTAACTAATGAGGATTTACCAGAACCACTTACTCCAGTAACACAAGTCAAAGTTCCTAATGGAAATTTAACATTAATGTTTTTTAAATTATGCTCTTTAGCGCCTTTAATAGTAATAAAGTTTCCATTACCTTTTCTTCTTTTTTTAGGAATTTCAATCTTCTTTTTTCCTGAAAGATAAGCACCAGTTACTGAATTTTCATTTTTCATAACTTCTTCTGGAGTTCCAGCAGCAACTAAATACCCACCTTTTTCTCCAGCCACGGGACCAATATCTACTAAATAATCAGCTTGTCTCATTGTATCTTCATCATGTTCAACAACAATTAATGTATTTCCTAAATCTCTCATGTTTTTTAAACTATCGATTAATTTTTGATTATCTCTTTGGTGAAGCCCAATACTTGGTTCATCTAATACATATAAAACTCCACTTAGTTTTGAACCAATTTGAGTTGCAAGTCTTATTCTTTGAGCTTCTCCTCCGGATAATGTCCCAGCAGCTCTTGATAAAGTCAAATAAGAAAGTCCAACATTGTTTAAAAACTCTAGTCTTGATTTTATTTCTTTAACAATAAGTTCGCTTATTTCAAGTTCATTTTTACTTAATTTTAAATTATCAAAAAATGTAATTAAATCTTTAATAGACATATTAGTTACTTCATAAATATTTTTATTATTAACTTTAATATTTAATATTTCTGATTTTAATCTTGAACCATTACAACTAGGACATGTATTTTCTATCATATATCCATCTATCCAGTCTCTTATCCAAGTTGAACTAGTTTCCATATATCTTCTTTCTAGATTTGTAACAATTCCTTCATAGTTTTCTGTTGTATATCTTTTTCCACCAGATTTCGAGGTATATTCGAATTTAAATAATTGGTTTGTACCATATAAAATAACTTTTAAATCTTCTTCTTTTAAATCTTTTACTGGTAAACTTAAATCTATATTTAATTCTCTAGCAATAGTAAGTAATCTTGTTGTATCAATATTATCTTCTATATTAATAGTTTGAATAGCACCATCTAAAATAGATTTATTTCTATCAGGTATAAGTAAATCTAAAGATATATGTTTAGTTATTCCTAATCCTTTACAAGTTTCACACGCACCATATGGAGCATTAAAAGAAAATATCCTTGGTTCAAGTTCTGGTAATGAAAAATCACAGTTTGGGCAAGCATAAGTTTCACTCATAACTATTTCTTTATTACCTATTAAATTAATAACAACCTTACCTTCGGCCATTTTAGTAGCTGTTTCTATTGCTTCAAAAATTCTACTTCTTTCACTTTGTTTTAAAACAATTCTATCAACAATGACATCTATATCATCTTTTTTATTTTTCTCACATTTTATTTCTTCATAAATATCAAAATTTTCACCATTAACTCTAACTTTTGTGAATCCTTCTTTTTTTAATTTATCAAATAAATCTTTATGTGTACCTTTTTCTCCATGAACAATTGGAGCAAGTATTTCAAGTTTTGTTCCTTCTTCATAAGATAATACTTTATTAGTCATTTCTTCAATACTTTGACTAGTTATAGGTATTTTATGTTTAGGACAAAAAGGAATTCCAACTCTTGCAAATAAAAGTCTTAAATAGTCATATATTTCTGTAACTGTTCCAACAGTACTTCTTGGATTATTATTAGTCGACTTTTGATCTATAGAAATACTTGGAGATAAACCTTCGATTGAATCTACATCTGGTTTTGATTCTCCGCCTAAAAATTGTCTAGCATATGCTGATAAACTTTCAACGTATCTTCTTTGACCTTCAGCATAAATAGTATCAAATGCTAAACTACTTTTACCACTTCCAGAAACACCAGTCATTACAACTAATTTATTTTTAGGTATTTCAAGATTTATATTTTTTAAGTTGTTTTCTCTTGCACCTTTAATAATTATTTTATCCATAATTTCACCTTCAAATTTCTTTAATATTTTACCACATAAATAATAAATGTATACTAAAATTAGGTAAATTTATTATAATACGCTTGTTCGTATTATGCAAGTGATTTTTTACAACAAAAAAAGAACCAAATATTTTTATTGATTCTTTTTCTTTTTTCTACAGGCTAAACTGTATTTAAAGTTAAACCAATTCATTGCCATCATCGGATATATAGTAACGATGAGAAATAAAGAGATATATCCTAGCCAATTGAATGGTACTTTAATATTTAAGTATTCGAGATCTAGAAAGACCCAGTTGATAAAAATGTACTCAACATAATAATAACAAAACCAACCTAAAATCATCATTGCAACAAATAAAACCATTTTGGACAATTGAAGATTAAATAATTCTATACCTATATAATTTTCGTCAATGAAACTATCATTTTTAACATATTCTTTATATCTTTTAAGTGATTTATTAATTTCAATTAGTAATAAAATCATAGAACTAAACCATATGTCAAATATTAATAGGGTACCGATTTTTTCATATTTGAAATTATCATCAGTATATTTTTTAACTCTATATCCTTTTTTCTTTATTTGTTTTATTACAGATTTTCTGTCTTTTTTTGAATTAAGTATTATATTATATCCTTTATTATAGTTATAATCAGAATAAGTTATTTCTTTCAATAATTCATCTGATGCATAACAAACATTCGAGTCATTAAGTCTATCGCTTGAATCATAAATTCCTACTACATATAAAATAGAATTTTTATCAATGTTTATATTTCTATGGTAAAAATCTAAAAACAAAATGTGTTTAGATAATACAATATTAAATATAGTAACATTTTGATCGGGAGCAAAAATATCGGGACATACGATTTCATCTTTATTTATAATATCTCTTCCATGATTTATTTTATAATTATCTTTTGACATTAAATACATTGTTCCATCATATTTGTTGTTAAAGCTCGGTGTGTGAACTTTAACTTTATAGTTATTTGCATCAACTATTCTTTTGATTCCCTTTACATCATCTAATTTGTATTTATTCGTAGAATCATATACAAATAATTGATCTTTATGAGCATCATTATAGTAATAGATATGAAACAATGCGACATTTAAAAATAATGAAAATAGTGTAAATAAATATGCATATATAGCAATTCTTTTCTCATTCTCCCAGTTAAAGTGAGGTTTAACAGTTATTTCTATATCACGTAGTCCCATATTTCTGACTTCCATTTCTTTGTATTATTTTATAGTGTTAAATAAACTCCGCCCATGCCGTCGAATTTACTTTCAATAGCTTCATTGAATAGTATTACGCCACCGTATCCAGATCCGGATAAAGTGTAATCCATTGCATCGGCAAGAGTCGCTTTGCTATTTGAAGCATGTTGATAAGATCCATAAACACGTCCAGAACCAGTAAAATCGGCAGATAATTCCATTTCGTGGCCACTTCCATTTTGAACCTTAAATGTTGCTCCAACGCCATTATCAAAGTTTTGTCCATACTTTTCACTTGAAAGTTTTGATTCATTACTTGTGCTTACATAATATTGTCTAAATAGATAATAATTACTTATATTAACACTTGAATTTTTTCTAAATGCCATAACGTCCCATTTTTTTATCGTTGGAACTTTATACCATGTTAGAGACATTGTAACATATCCACCATTGTTAATAATTCTTAAACTTTTTGATGCTGTTGTATGTTCTTGAGCTCTTGTACCAGTTGAAGAACTCGCTTTAGCATCTGTTGTTTCTTTAATAACTACTTTTGATAAATCTTTATCTTTAATTATGTCATATTGTTCTTGAGTCATATAATTCATAAAGTTATCTGAATAAATACTTTTTAAAGCATTATATTTATCAACTGGTATTACAACTCCACTTTGATTTGTTATAGTATCACTTGTTGTTTCTAATGCAGCAACTGAATTAATTGATGCAAATGAAACTATACTAGCTACTAATAAAAGCAATCCCTTTTTCAAAAAAACATCCTACTCCTTTCTGCATCCATCATAACAGAAAAGTAGGATGTTTGTGCTCTACTCTAACTCTACAAAATTCTACACGTTTTTTTCATAGCTCTTTATCTTATCTTTTAAGAAAATCAAATAGCCGACATAATCTTCTTCTGTAC
This sequence comes from uncultured Bacilli bacterium, assembly GCA_934095845.1. Lineage (GTDB taxonomy): Bacteria > Bacillota_I > Bacilli_A > RF39 > UBA660 > CAG-582. The sequence continues at coordinate 50,531 of CAKOKS010000002.1, forward strand.
TACATTTTTCTTTATAACAGTCTTTGCTTATATATTTAGAAGTGTCAATATTTGTTTCTTTTAAATTTCCGTTCTTAATATTATATTTACTTAAAATAATAGTATCCATATTTACTCGAAGACTATATGTTATTCTATAACTATTTGTTTTTAACTCAAATTTTAAAAAAGTTGTTTTGTTAAAAGAAATCGTAATTTTGTCATCTATTTCTTTTACGTAAGAATTAAACATACTTTCAAAACCAACTTTAGTTAAATATTCCTCTAAAGTTTTAGCATCGGATTCATTTGGTGTAGTTTTATCTTTTTCTTGATAACTATATTTTAGGTTAGCAATTTTAAAAGATAGTTTAATATCTAGTTCGGTATTATTTTTATATGTGATTTTCATAATAGTTGGATATTTTGCTAAACCCCTAGCTAATGACTTTCTATTATTACGTTCATATATATCTATTGGAAATGAATTAGTTCTATAAACTAAAGTAGGATTTTTACCATTCTTATTATATTTAAGTATTTCTATAGATTCTATTTCATTTTCATTATTGGTATCAATATTATTTATTGAAAAATTTATATAATTATGATTAACAATATAGTTTCCGTTTTCTATATAAATATCCTTATTGTCCGTTTTAATAATATAAACAAAAGTTTTATTAAATAAAGATATTGCACTAACAAGTACTGCAACTAGAACTACTAATATTACTATAACCTTAAAATATATAGTTTCAAATAATAGTTTTCTTCCACCTCTTTCTAAATCTTTAACTGTTACACCTAAAACTTCTGCTAAAGCATTTAATGTCTTTTCATCTTCTGGAAAAGATTTATTCATTTCCCATTTAGATATATTTTTATCTGAATAATGAATTAAATCTCCTAGGTCTCTTTGAGTTAAATTCTTTTTCTTTCTTAACTCACTTAAATATTCACCTTTATTAATTTCTTTCATAATACACCACTTCTATTTATAATTCTTTAATATAATTATTTAATATATTAAAAAGTTCTTCTTTATTTGTTGTTTTGCAAATTTGATTTTTAATATTTGCACTTCCAGGTAAACCTTTTATATACCAAAGTGCATGAGTACGTATTTCTAAAAGTGCTAATTTTTCATCTTTATCAGCACATAGTAATTCAAAATGTTTTTTTAACATTTCTAATTTTTCTTTAGAAGATACTTTTGTTGGACATTTACCACTTTCTAAATATTCAACACATTCTTTTATAAGCCATGGGTTACCTAAAACACCTCGACCAATCATTACTGCATCGCATCCAGTTTCATCTAACATGCGCTTTGCATCAAAACAACTTTTTACATCACCATTTCCAATTACTGGAATATTTACTGCTTCCTTTACCTTTTTAATTAAGTTCCAATCGGCATTACCACTATAGCCCTGAGAACGAGTTCTTGCATGAAGTGCAATTGCGCTAGCTCCTGCTTTTTCAATATATTTTGCAACTTCAACACAGTTAATGGTTGAAAAGTCCCATCCACTTCTTATCTTTACTGTAACTGGAACATTTACTGCTTCAACTACAGATTTAACTATTTCATAAATCTTTTCAGGATTTTTTAATAAAGATGCACCAGCCTGAGATTTTAAAGCAATTTTAGGAACAGGGCAACCCATATTGATATCGATGATGTCTGGATGCATTAGCTCTTCTATTTTCTTTGCCGCAATTACAAATGAATCCTTGTCGTTTCCAAATATTTGTTGAGCTATAGGTCTTTCACTTTCATCCATTTTTAAAAGTTCAATTGTTTTTTCATTATTATACATGATGGCTTTATCACTCACCATTTCAGCATATATTAAACCAGCACCCATACTTTTTATTATTTTTCGATATGAGGTATTTGATATGCCTGCCATTGGTGCTAAAACAATTCTGTTCTTAATTTCTACATTACCTATTTTCCACATACTTTAAAATCCACTTTGCTTCCTGTCTCAAGATTATAAAGTTTACTTTGGTCTCTGTCAATATGAAGTTCTAATACTCCATTATCACTTACTTTTAATTTTGCTTCAAATAAAAAATCTTGATTATTATATACATATAAAATTTGTTTATTACTAAGGCCTAAAGAAGAACTCATGTTTGGATTCATATGAATATGATTTTCAGCAATAATAACTCCATTATTTAAAGTAACTTTTCCACATGGTCCAATTAATGTTATACCAGGAGTATCTTTTAAATCTCCACTCTGTCTCGCCGGTGGAAACACTTCTAAATAATTAGCATCAAACTTAGATATTTCAACTTGATTATATTTTCTAAAAGGGCCAACTATTCTAACATGTTCAAGTATTTTATTATTATTTTCTAAAGTAACAGTTTCTATAGTTGCAAATTCTCCTTTTTGACTTAAAGCATTTCTTTTTATCATTGGTTTTTCTCCAAAGAGAGATGCCCATGTTTCTTTTGTTAAATGCACATGATGATTACTTACTCCTACATTAACTTCCATTATATTCACCATTTCCATTTTATCAAATTATTGGGACTTTTCATAGGTTAATACCAGTAATTATTTCTATTTAACAAAAAAAAGTCATTTCTGACTTTAATTGAACTTCTTCTCTATAAGTTTTTCATGTTTTACTATAAAACTTTTTTTAGCAAGTTTTAATATTGGAATATCACTTAAAGAATCTGAATATGATTCACATACATATAAATTTTTATATTTTTGATTTAATCTTCTTACCTTTTCTTCCCCATGACAATTTTCGCATTTAAATTTACCTGTTTTTTTATCTACATCACTTCCAATTAAATCTAATACATTTAATTTTTTACAAATTGGCTTTAATAAAAATTCAGGTGAAGCTGATATTATTATGTCTTTTGAATGATCTTTTTTTAAATAAAAATCTTTGATATAAATTTCATGAGTTTTCCAAAATGAATCTACTAACTCATCAACATTATTAACATATTTCAAAAATGAAAAAATAGTTTCTTTCATTTTAGTTTTATTTATTATTCCTAATTTATATTTTATTGCTGCTAATACTATTTTAGGAAATAAAATAAGTATTTTTAAATTTTTTGATAAAGCATAGAAGAAAAAATCTGTCGAAGAATCTCCTTCATATATAGTTTTATCAAAATCATATAAATTTACTTTCATTTTTTCCCTTTCTTTTCATGTTCAAATAAAATATCTGTTTTCATGACTAAAACTATAAATAGTATTAATAGAATTAGGTATAATATTATACTTATTTTTTTGTCTCCTAAAGTATAAAATATAGAAACTGATGCAAATAAAGTATTTATTAAGTACATTATGATAACTGTTTTTTTAGTTGATTTAGTTGTTTTTAATAATTGATGATGTAAGTGTTCTCGATCAGCATGATCAATACTTTCACCTCTAAGCATTCTTCTACACATTGCAAAGAATGTATCAATTATAGGAACAAATAAAGTTAGTAATGGAATTATTAATGAAGTAATTGTTGCCGTTTTAAATCCTAAAAGAGCAATAACTGAGATTATAAAACCTAAAAATAAGCTTCCTGTATCTCCCATGAATATTTTAGCAGGAGCAAAATTATAAACCAAGAAACCTAAACATGCACCAATCATGATTAGACACATAATTACATCTAGTCCGCCAAGTCTATTCATAATATAACCTATTATCGAAATTGTAATAAAGTAAATTGTAGAAGTTCCTGCTGCCAAACCATCAAGTCCATCACATAAATTAATAGCATTCATGATGGATACCATAAATAAAACAGCAATTGGGTATGCAAATATTCCAAAATGGAAAGTAGTTCCAAATATAGTCATATCTGCAAGAGTAATATTTCCATAAAAAACAGTTATACATGCTGCAGCTATTTGCATTAAAAACTTAATCTTTGGTGGTAATGGTTTTATATCATCAAGCATACCAGTTATAACTATTACAAAACCACCAATTAAAACTGATAACATTTGAGTTGTCTTAGGTGCAAATAACATATAACCAATTAAGAATGCAAAGAATATTGCAAGTCCACCCATAGATGGCATTATGTGATTATGAACCTTCCTTTTATGATCTGGTTTATCAACTGCTCCTACATGGAAAGCAATTTTTTTTACAACAGGAGTTAAGACAACTGATGCTAAGAACGTTATAAGTATTATTAAAAAGACATTATAACCATTAATAAATAAATCCATTCCTTCACTTCCTTAAATAAATTATACACTATTATTAGGTTTAAAAAAAGAAATTTTTGCAAAATAAAAAACTCATGTTGGTGAGTTCAATTTTCTAATGGTGACCTGTATGGGATTCGGACCCATGTATGTAACCTTGAGAGGGTTATGTGTTAAACCACTTCACCAACAGGCCAAAAAATAAATCTATATTCATTTTAACATGTTTATTAAAAATAATACAATATAAAGTTTAAAAAAAACGCACAAAATGTACGCTTTATATACCAAACATAACTAAGTTATCAACATTATTATTAACTATTTTTTTAAATAATCTACTATCAATTTTACTTATCTTTTTTTCTAGTTCTTCTGGAGTTGTAACTATTAAATCAAATCGATGCATTATTATATTGAATAATTCACTTGATATATTTATTGAATTATAATAATTTAAAACTTCTTTTATGTTTTCACTTTCAACATCTAAAATATCAATATATTCTTTTTTTAAATCTCTTAATATATATTCATATTCAATATTACTTACTCCATAATCTTTAATATAACTTATCAAATTAATCACCATCTTTTAAACTTTCAACAACTAACTCTTCTAAATTATTTGTTAAGCATTTATATGTAATTGTTTCCTTATCATTATTTTTTAAATATCTAACATAATCTTCTAATGATTCCACTTTTAATAATACATAGTTTCTACTTTCACTTATAAATTTATCAAAATCAACTATTGTATTTTTTATGTAATTGGCATTTTTTACAATTAAACTTGGATTTATTGCAAGTGTCTTATAACATTTGTTGATAACTTGTTTTTTGTTAAATCCCATTTCTTCTAAATGATTCAAAGTAAAACTTAAATCACTTGGACTTATTATCATAAATAATGGAGCATTTTTTATTAAAACAGGATAATTTATTTCTAATGACTTTAACATTTCAATATTCTTTTTAAATGTTTCATACATTGGTTTATAAGTATCATTTTCATCTTTAATAAAACAAGTAGCCACATTATTACAAACTGATTTTAAAAGAGGAACATTAATTTTACCATTAATGTCTCTAGTTAAATCAACTACATTTTTTATAGTTTCTGGATCAGAATAAAGCATAATTATAAGTTTTGCTTTAAAATTATTTTTGGAAATTAAATGTAGTATCCCATAATTTTCAGCTTTATTTTTACTCATAAGTATAAAGTTATTCATAAGTATATCTCGATTAACCGTAACAAATCTTGCAAGTATTTCACTAGATAAATCTTTATAACTACATCCAACTTTATTAAGAATTTCTTTTATATCTGTATCTTCTTCAATTGATTTAATTGTCTTTGTTTCAATAACTGGTAATATATTATCTGGAGTTTTTAATATTGCTAAATTGTGTATAGATATATATTCCATTATTTTATAATAATTAGTTTCAAAATCTATTGCATTATAATCATTTACTATTTTTTCTATAAAAGAAAAGTTAATTATTAACTCATTATTAACAATTTTATCTAATAATTCATCTAAAGAATTTAAATATTCTTCTAAATCAATAAGTCCTTTATTTTTAGATTCAATATATTCCCTCATAATATCTAAAAATGTTGTTATATCTTTTGAGAATTTTGGTTTAAAGTTAACATTTAATTTATACTTTTCTTGACCAATATATAAGTCTCTTATATTTTTTATAGAATTTATAAATTTTTCTTTATTTTTAGCAGAAGAAAAATTTACTATTTCTTCAATTAAATCATTTTCTAAATTTTTTATATTATCTTTTTTCTTTTCTATTTGATGATATAGTTTGATTAAATCAATGTCATTAAAATATACTGTTTCATTTTTTTTATTCAACAATTCATCTTTTCTAGAATTTATAATTGATAATAATAATTCATTGCTAGTATTCACACTTTATCACCCTATTTTTTTATTGCATCTATTCTTGAAAGAGCATATGTTTTTGTTTCATTATACATGTCCATAAGTTCTTCTAGATATGTAAGTCTTTCCTTTTTTTCTTCTCCATCTAATGTTGGTATTATATCAATTGTTTCTTTTATTCCTTTTAGTATTGGTATAGTTTTTAATACAACAGCTTCATTTTCAGTAAAACCAAGTTCTAGTATTTCACTTACAGTTTTATCTAAATATGTTTCTGCTTCAGTTGCATATTTGTTTAAATATTCTTCGTTTTCAACAATTAAAGCCGTTGCTAAATCTAAACTTACTTTTTCACGATCAACAAAGAATCCTTCTAGCATAGTTATTGCATCTTTTAAAGAATCTATTTCAATATTATTATTTTGTAGATTTTCTTTATCTTCTTGATTTTCGTTTTTATCCATTTCAATGAAATATTCATATTTTAAATATAAACTATTTATTGCAAGAGATACTAAAGTATTAATTGTCTTTGCTTGATCTAAATTATGTTTTTTAGCGATACGTATTCCTTCTTTTGGAATAAATACTAAAGTTTCATAGTCAATGTAAGGCATTTCTTTTCTAACAATACTAACGTATTCATCATCATTTAAGTAATCACTTACTAAGAAATATATATGGCTTTTTAAGTCAAAATCTTCAACATCTTTTTTGCCTTTTAGTTTAAATGTTATGTTTTGTAAATTAATATATTTTAAAATTTCAATTTTATCTAATGATTCAAGACTACATTCACTCATTAAAGCTTTTAGTTCTTCAAAATCTGATTCATCAAATAATGTATCAAATTCTTTTTCACTGAATAAATTAATATATTTTTTATACTTTTCTACTTTTGTTGATTCAAAACTTACTTGATTTGAATATCTAATATTATATTCTTCTAAATATCTATCAATAATGTTTAGTATGTTTTGAAAATAAGCAGTAAGTTCACTTTTTGTTTCTTCGTTTCTAGTATTTTTTATTGCTTCACGATTTTGCTCAAAAGAATTAATTATTGTTTTATCATTTACGCCAATAAGATTAAGTATTTCTTCTAAGTCTTTTTTATCAAATAGAAGAATATCACTTCTTAAGATATCTCCAGCACGAAGTCCTAGAGGAGGTCCCATTATGTAACGTTTTACAATGTCACATATACGTTCATAATTGATACTTAAATTTCGGTTTTGTTCATGTAAGTCAGATAAATCTTTGATCTTGTTTTCAAGTTCACGGACAAAATTATTAATACTGTTTTTCATTTTTCCATTAATAACGTTACTCATCATAACCTCCTTATTCTCTTTCATTTTAACATAATACATACGTTTATGTAAAGACTTCAAGCCTAGTTTTAATAATATTTTGTGGTATTGTTTATACATAAAAGTTGTGATATTATTTAAAATAGCTAGGGTGATGAAATGAATACTAATACTACAAAATTATTTGATGCTAATAATAATTTAATTGATACATTTGAAATTGAAGTTGAAAACGTGTTAAAAAGCATTTATGGTGAAAATTATTATGATATTGATGAAGATTTTATAAAAGAAGAAATTAAGCCACAAAAAGCAGAAAAAAATAATGAAATAAGCAAAAAACATATTAGAATAACTGATTTTATACCATTATTATTCTTTATACTTATTTTTGTTATAATCGTTCTTGCTGGTTATTATTTTTTAAGTAATTTTGACTTTACTTCAATTTTAAAGTAGGTATTTTATGAAAAACGAAAATTTTGGTACAGTAAACCCTGAATATACAATGATGAAAAAAGTTAAAGACAATTTATATTTATCTGAAGAAGAGATGGAAATTTTAAAATCTTATAATATAAATTATTTAAATTGTGCAAATTTAAAAGAAGTTATTGAAGAACTTATGTATTTAAGTGAAGAATGTGATGATGACGTTATAGAAAACTTACTTGATATTCTTTCTGAAAGAGATTATTACGAGAATTACAATAAATAATTATTGATATTCAGTAATTTTTTTGTTATAATCATAATATGAAAGGTAGTGTTGATATGGCTATTGTTGTTCATTTAGATCGTGTTATGGTTGATAAAAAAATTAGTTTAAATAAGCTTTCTGAAGATGTTGGTGTTTCTATTTCAAATCTTTCGAACTTGAAAACTGGTAAAATAAAAGCAATTAGATTTTCTACGTTAGAAGCAATTTGTAAAACGTTGAAATGTCAACCTGCTGATATACTTGAATATGTTGAAGATGATGCAAAAGGATTGCTATAAGCAACCCTTTTTATTTGAATATATCGTAATATTTTGGAACTTTGGCATAAAATCTGCGTTCTATATTTCCAGGTAATAATAGAATAAGCTCCTCATGATGAAGACACATATGTCTAAGAGGATTTTTTGTTGAACCATATTTTTTATCACCAATTATTGGATGATTCATATTAGCAAGTGCAACTCTTATTTGGTTTTTTCTTCCTGTCTTTATTGTTATGTTTAAGATACTGTAACTTTTACTTCTTTTTATTGTTTCAAAGTCAGTTATAGCAAGTTTACCTGTTGAATCATTAGTTTTATAAGTTTTTAATGTTTTATCTTCTTTTAAGTATTCTTCAATATGACCTTTATCCTCTTTAACACAACCTTCTACAACGGCATAATATTTTCTTAATTTAGCAATTTTATTCCAGTTATTTTGTAGGTAAGATTTCATTTTCTCATTTTTTGCAAACACAACTATACCTGAAGTTTCATAATCTAACCTATGAACAATAAATATTCTATTGTTTTTATTTTTTTTATGAACATATTCATATGCTTCATGATATAAAGTTTTAAATTTTTCTTTATCAGTTCCAATTGTAAGTAAATTAGCTGGTTTATTTACAACTAAAAGTTCTTTATCTTCATAGATAATATCCATTTTTTTAGTTTTCATAAGTATGATTCCTTTTTAAAAATATGATTAAAAATATGACTAATATAGAGTTTATTAATAATATTTTTTTAATATTTTGATTATCTTTAGTTTTCTTTTCTTCATTTTTTTCTTCATCTTTATTCTCGTTTTTTATAATTACTCCACTTTGGCAGTACTCTTCTTTTATATCTGGATAGGTCCATATACCTAGTTTATTCTCTAATGCTCTTTTTTGTAAATCGCATAGTTCATCAACATATTTATAATCATTATAAACATAGTTAACTTGAGCATACCCTAAACTAATTAAATCATTTTGTAAAAGAGAACCATCTACATATAGATATACTAAAGTTTCCTTATATTTATTTTCTTTATCACTTAATGGATCAAGTTCTATTTCTAGTTTACTTGCATTTTTAACTTTATTACAAACATAATTATTAATTTCTTTATCTAAAGACCCAGTTGATGAATCCATCATTAAAAGTCTAATTCTTTTATATCCAGTAGATGTTTCAACAGTTAAAGAAACAGCACTGTCACAGTTAATAAGTTTTACTTCTTCTTTTTGTTCTTCTGCTTTAACAGAACTTATACAAATAATTGAAGTTAAAATTAGTAAAAGTATTTTTTTCATTTTTTTCACCACAATAATTATATAAAAAAAATAATATAAAGTAAATTATAAGTAATATATTTATTATTTTATGCTATAATTGGTATATAATAAAATTAAGAGGTGGATTATGGATAACAAAGAAGAAAAGAAAAATGTAAAAACTACTGCAAGTAAGACAGGAACTAAAAAAACTACTACTGCTAAAAAAAGCACAAGTGGGACTAAAAAGCCTACAGCTACTAAATCTGCAAGTGCATCTAAAACTAGCACTGCTAAAAAAGCTACTACAAGTAAAGCTGGTACTAAAAAAACAAATACAACTAAAACAACTGGAGCTAAAAAGACTAGTAGCACTAAGAAAACTACAACTACTAAAAAGCCTACTCCTAAAAAAAGTGAACCAATGGTAGAAACTATTATTGAAGAAGTAAAAATTGAAGAAACTAATGTAGTTGAACCAGAAGAAAAAGTAGAAGAAAAGAAAGTTTTAGAAGAAGTAACTCCTGAAGAAGTAAGTGAAATAAAAAAAGAAACAAAACAAGAAAGCATTAAAGAAGAAGTTAAACCTGAAAGAATTGGAAAAGAAAAAGATAGAAGTATAGACTTAGGAATCTTAATTGTTGTTATTGGTCTATTCGTACTAGTGATTACAACATATTTTTCAAAAGCATTAACTTTAAGTGATATTGTAACAAATATTTTAGTTATAGTGTCTCTTTTAATAGAAGCTTTTGGTATAGTTGTTATAATTGTTAACTCAATTAGAAAGTATTAATAATATGTGCACAAGTTCAGTTTTTTCAACATTTACATCTGTAACTTATTTAGCATTATGTTTTATTATTCCAATTTTATATTACGTTTATTATAGAAATAAAAAAAGTAGAAAGAAAAATTATCGAAATGCCTTTTTAGTTATGGTAATCTTATTACTTGCTTTATTTATTCCAAAATTTGTAATTGCTAATTTTATGAGTGATAGTTGCATAAATTGTATTATAAACAATAAATGTGAGGAGAAAAAAGTGGATAATAAGGAGGATAAAACTACTACAACTACTAAAAAAGTAGATGTAGTTACAACTACAACAAGTGTAACAACAACGAAGACTAGTACGACTAGTAAAACTACTAAAAAAGCAAATGATGCTGGTAGTTATGAAATGGTAAAAGAAATTAATGGTGAAAGAAAAGATGTTGGAGTATCTAGTAAAGGATATACAATATATACCATTGATGGTGTTACTTATGTTGATGGATATATGATCGTTAATAAAACATATACAGTAGGTTCAGATTTTGTTCCAAAAGATACTTATAAATCAAGTGAAGGAAAAACAAATACATGTAATGATTGTATTAATAATACAGTTTATAAAGCATGGAAAGTTATGCAAGCTGATGCAGCAAGTCTAGGTTTAAATATTAGAATTACTTCGGGTTATAGACCTTACCAAACTCAAAATACAATATATAATAGATATGTTGCTCGTGATGGTAAAGAAAAAGCTGATACTTATTCAGCTAGACCCGGAAGTTCAGAACATCAAACTGGTTTATGTTTTGATTTAAATTCCATAAGTGATGCGTTTGCTAATACTGCAGAAGGTAAATGGGTTAATGAAAATGCCTATAAATATGGATTTATAATTCGTTATCCAAAAAATAAAAATAATGAAACTGGATATAAATATGAATCATGGCATTTAAGATATGTAGGTACTGATCTTTCATATAAACTTTATAATAATGGAGATTGGATTACTTTAGAATCTTACTTCGGTTTAACTAGTAAATATAGTGATTAAGTGATACATTTGTATCACTTTTTATATGTTTGATATGCTATAATATTATTAGGTGATTATATGGACTTTATTAATGAACTTGAAGACAATTCTATACTTATAATTGATAATAATATAAAGTATAAATTACTTGATTATATAAATGAATTTAAGGTATTGAAATCTATAAAGATTATGAGTTTTACTGAACTTAAAAAAGGTCTTTTTTTTGATTACAATAATGAAAGTATTTATCGTGTAATGAAAGAGTTTTCTCTTGATTATGATACTGCTAGAAATTATATTAATAATCTTTATTATTTGGAAGATAAAAATTATGATAATGAAAAATACATTTTTTTAACTAAGATAAGAGATTATTTAAAGAGTTTAAATCTATTAATTATTGATCCCTTATTTAAAAATTTAATTAGTAATAAAAAAATATATGTATATGGATTTGACTATATTGATTCTTTTAATAAATATATGTTGAGTAAACTTGATAATGTTACTATTATTAATAAAGATTATATGAATACTTGTCATGAAGCTATTGCATTTAATAATATGCAAGATGAAATTACTTATGTATGTGAAAGTATTTCTAATTTAATAACTAGTGGTGTTCCACTTGAAAAAATATATATAGCTAATGTTGATGATACATACTATTTTACAATGAAAAGAATATGCAAATTATTTAATATACCTTATTATATAAAAAGTGAAACTACTGTATATGATACAGCAATTGGCGAGTATGCAGTTAATAACTTTAGTACTAATTTTTATTCTTTACTTGCTAAAATAAAAACTAAATTTGATGTTGAAAACAATGAGTTTAATAACAGAGTATATTTAAAAATAAAATCAATTCTTGATACTTATTTTTGGGTTAAAGATGAAGATATATTAGATTTATTTATGGCTGAAATTAAAAGAGCAAGATTAAGCGTTAACCATTATGAACATGAAATAACTTGTACAAATATTTTAAATAATAGTTTTAATGATGATGAGTATGTTTTTTTAATTAATTTTAATCAAAGAAGCATTCCTAAAATAAAAAAAGATATTGATTATTTAAATGATGATATTAAACCTGCTTTTTTAAGTAAAAGTTATGAATATAATAAAGATATTAAAGAGGCCTTAGTTAATGCAATTGGTAATATTAAGAATTTAGTTATTACTTATAAAAAGAATACGACTTCTGGAGAAATATTACCAAGTTCCTTGATAGATGGAGAAAAAATTAAAACTAAAAAAGGAAACGAAACAATATCAAATTATTCTGAATTAAGTAATAAACTTTTACTTGCATCTAAGTTAGATAAATTAATTAAATTTAATGAAAAAGATGATAGTTTAGTTATTTTAAATAGTAATTATGATATTCCTTATAAAAAATATAATCATAAATTTAAACCTATAAATAAAGATTCTTTAATTAAATTTATTGATGGAAAAATTAATTTTTCATATACAAATATTGAAAAGTTTTATGAATGTCCATTTAGATTTTATTTAAAAAGTATTTTAAGAATCGATGAATTTGATGATACTTTAGATACTTTAATTGGTAATGCTTTTCATCATACTTTAGAAGTTGTTTTAAAAGATAATTTAGATCCTTCGGTTGGATATGACGAATTTATTAATACTTCTGATATGGAGCTTACTAATAAAGATAAGTTTTTTATTAAAACTTTGAAAGAAGAAATTATATTTATTATTGGTGTTATAAGAAACCAATATGAACATTTTAATATTACGAGACAAGAATTTGAATCAAGTAAGATAAAAAGTATAAATGCTCCTATAAGCACAAATATTAAAGGGTATGTTGATAAAATAATATACTCTGGAAATAAAGCATTTATAATAGATTATAAAACTGGTAAAGAAGTAATCAATAGTAAATTATTTGAATTTGGTCTTAATTTACAATTGCCAATATATTTATATTTGTTAAGTGAACTTGAAAAAGATACAGTTGTACAAGGTATATATTTACAACATTTATTATCTCAAAAGAAAATATTTTCACTTGATAAAAAAGAAACTAAAGAACAAAGTTTAAGACTTGATGGTATTACATTTGGTCCACTTGAAAGCATCATGGATATGGATGATTCTTATGAAAAATCGGTTGTAATTAAAGGTCTTTCAGTGTTAAAGAAAACTAATGATTTAAGATATGGTAGTAGAATTTATACTAAAGAACAAAGAGATGAACTTACTAATCTAGTTAAGACAAAGATTGATGAATGTATTAATGAAGTGAGTAATGGTTCATTTGATATTAAACCAGTAAAAGTTGAAAAACTTGCTGATGGTTGTAAATTCTGTCCTTACCGAGATATTTGTTTTAAAGAAGCAAGTGATTATGAAATAAAAGTTATTAAAGGAGATGATGATGAATGCCAAATTTAACCGAAAAACAAAGCTTAGCTGTAAGTAAAAGTAATACGAATATCATTGTCTCAGCTGGTGCCGGTTCTGGTAAAACTACTGTTTTAAAAACAAGGGTTGAAAGATTACTAATGGAAGGTGTTAATATAAACGAACTTATTATTTTAACATTTACAAATGCTGCTGCAGCCGAAATGAAAGATCGTATTAGAAAAGTAATAAAGAAGAATAAAAATATTGCTCACATGGAAGAATATTTGGATTCAGCATATATTACTACATTTGATTCATTTGCACAAAGCATGGTTAAAAAATATGCCAATACATTAAATATGAATGATAGATTTACTATAATTGATGCTAATATTGTTAATTTAGAATTAGATAAAATAATTGATGATGTTTTTGAAGAGTTATATGTATCTAATGATGAGTTATTTACAAAATTCATTCGTGAACAAACTTTAAAAAATGATAAAGATATAAGAAGTAGTATAAAGTCAGTTTATCGTAGTCTTCAAAATAAAATTGATGTTGATGAATATTTAGATAATTACTTAAATTATTTTTATGATGATTCTTTTGTAAATAGTACATTTAATGAATTTGAAAACTATATATTTAGTTTAAGAGATGATGTTCTCGAATTAATTCAAAAATTAAAAGAATACGCAAGTCCAGATACTCAAAGTAAAAATGAACAAGCAATAGCTGAATTTGAAAATGCAAGTAGTTATAATGAACTAATAAATACATTAGATTTTAAACTTGTTCAAAATAAAAATGATGCATATGATGAAGAAGCAAAAGAAATAATTCCTAAAATAAGTGATGCTAAAAAGAAACTTAAAGAAGCATGTTCTTATGGAGATAAAAAAATGTTAATAAGTAATTATTTATCAACATTCGATTATGCTAAATGTGTAGTTAATATATTAAGAGAAATTCATAATAGACTTCAAAGGTTTAAGAAAGAAAAGAATGCTTATGAATTTATAGATATTGCTTTAAAAGCTATTGAACTAGTAAGGGATCATGAAGATGTTAGAAATGAAATAAAGTATAAAACCAAAGAAATAATGATTGATGAGTATCAAGATACAAATGATATTCAAGAAGAATTTATTTCATATATTCAAAATAATAATGTTTATATGGTTGGTGATATTAAACAATCTATTTATCGTTTTAGAAACGCTAATCCTTATATATTTAAAAGTAAATATGATAATTATAAAGAAGATAAAGATGGATTTAAAATTGATTTAATGGAAAACTTTAGATCTAGAAATAACGTTGTAAGCATAATAAATAGAATATTTGCAAGTATTATGACTGATGATATTGGTGGATGTGATTATAAACGTGAGCACATGATGATTTACGGTAATAAGTCATATGAAAGTTCTAATTTTAATTATTATGATGCTGAAATACTTAGCTATGATGAAAAAGAGCCTTATTCAAAAGTTGAAAAAGAAGCTTTCATTATAGTTGATGATATAAAAAAACATATAAAAAATAAAGAACAAGTTACTTATTATAAAGATGATCAAATGTGTACTCGAGATATTGATTATAAGGATTTTACTATATTAATTGATAAGTCTACTGCCTTTGAAGATTTCAAAAAAATATTAGAAGCAAATAATATTCCAACTTCTATAAAAAAAGATATTAATATTAAAGATGAAGATGAAATTCATTTATTAAAGAATTTAATAACACTTATAATTAAGATAAAAAAACATTGTTTAGACACTGAATTTACTCATGCTTTTGCTAGTATTGCTAGATCTTATCTTTATGAATTAAGTGATGATGAATTATTTAATATTATTACTAATAAAAATTTTAAAAATACTGATATTTATAAAAAGTGTGAAAGTATAAGTATAATGTTAGATTCTTTATCAAATCGAGATATATTGGCTAAAATTATAGAAGAATTTGACTTTTATAATAGATTACTTCATGTTGATAATGTTAATGAAAGACTTATAAAAATTGAATATTTTGTTAATAACTCAACTGATTTAAACAAATTCGGAATGAATATTTATGCTTTAAATGATTATTTTGATGAGATACTTAATGATAAAAGTGAAATAAAAATGAAGATAGTAAGTGATGATGATAACTCAGTTAAAATCATGACAATTCATACTTCAAAAGGATTAGAGTTTCCTTATGTGTATTTACCAATGCTAACATCTAATTTTTATAAATCACCTAATAAAGATCCATTTGGTTTAACAAATAACTATGGTTTGACTTTACCTTTCTATAATGATGGAATAGGTTCTTCTTTTGTAACTATAGCTGCTAATGTAAATGAAATGAAAGAAACTTTATCGGAAAAAATAAGATTATATTACGTTGCTTTAACAAGAGCTAAAGAAAAAGTAATAATGGTTTTACCTAATAATGAAGTTGATAAAATACAAAATGAAACTAATATGCTTAGATATAAAAGTTTTGCTGATATTATAAATGCTTTAAAATTAAACGATATAACTAAGATATCTGAAATATCTAAATTAGATGTTAATAAAGATTATAATGTAGTTAAATTAAGTAATTATAAAAGTATGATTGAAGATAGTAATATTAAAATTAACTTAAAAGAGCTTAATATTGAAAATAAAGTATTAGAAAGTAAACACTTTTCTAAAGCAATTACTTCAATTATTGATGAAAACTTAAGAAAGAAATTAGATTTTGGTACATTTATGCATTATGTATTTGAAGTATATGATTTTAAAAATGACAATTTAGATGGATTAGATATAAGTGATGTTGAAAAATCTAAAGTTATCAACTTTTTAAAACATGATGAAGTTAAAAATATTAAAAATGCTAAAATATATAAAGAACATGAAATTCGTTTCAGTGATGGAACAAACACTTATCACGGATTTATAGATTTACTTTTAGAATATGATGATCATTTTGATATTATTGATTATAAATTATCTAATCTTGAAAGTGAAGAATATAAAGTTCAATTAGGCGGTTATAAAAAATATATAGAAGAAAATTATCAAAAGAAAACAAATATTTATTTATATTCGATAAATAAAGACATATTTAAAAAATTAGATTAGGAAGAAGAAATTCTTCTTTTTTTAGTTTATATATATAGTAGGAAGTGATAATTTGGATATATTTGGAATTACATTAGATGATGCTCAAGTTAAATCAATTAAAGATGAAGCGGATGTTGTTCTTGTTTCAGCTGGAGCTGGTTCTGGTAAAACTCAAACCATTTTAGGTAAAGTTAAATATTTAATTGAAGAAAAAAATATTAATGTAGATGAAATATTATGTATTTCTTTAACTAATGAAACAGTTAATAATTTAAAAGTTAAATTAGAAAAATTAAATTATAAGGTTGAAGTTAAAACATTTCATAAACTAGGTTTATCTTTATTAGATCAAAAATATGAAATCGTAAGTGATAATACTTTAAAGTACATAATTAATGAATACATGTTATCTTTTATTAAAAATAATAAAATTAGAAATAAAATTATTAAAAGAATATTTTTTACAGAAAAATCAGTTGATAAAATATTAAAAACAAAAGATTATATAGAATTAAGAAATATTATAGAAACGTTTATAAAATATATTAAGAGTAATGATTTAGATATAGGGAATCTTTTAGAATGGAGACTTGATTATATAAATAAAGAAATACTTAGAATTATTATAGAAGTATATGTTTTATATACAGAAGAATTATTATCCACAGGTAAGATAGATTTTGATGATATGATAAAAATAGCATCTTTAAATAAAGTAAAAGTTAATTATAAATATATAATAATTGATGAGTTTCAAGATACAAGCGTATTAAGATTAAATTTAATAAAAAATATTCTTAAATATAATAAAGTTAAGTTATTTTTAGTTGGTGATGATTGGCAAAGTATATATGCTTTTTCAGGTTGTACGCTTGATATATTTGTTAATTTGGATAAATATTTAGGAGCTGTTAGTTATCATCAACTTGTATATACTTATAGAAATTCTCAGGAACTAATTGCTGCAAGTGGTAAATTTGTAATGAAAAATAAATATCAATTAAAAAAGAAAATTTTATCTAAAACTAACGAAGAAAAGCCTATCGTTCTTTTATATGGATATAAAATAGAAAATGTTTTAGATTATATTAAAGGAGATATTATGGTTATTGGAAGATGTAATAAAGATATAGAAAACATTAACTGGGATAATAAGTATACAATACATAAATCTAAAGGGCTAGAAGCTGACAATGTAGTTCTAGTTAACTCTGATAATATTCCCTTTATGCATAAGAGTCATAAACTATTAGACTATTTTTTAAAGAATAATGAAGGAATAAAATATCCAGAAGAAAGAAGACTTTTTTATGTTGCTTTAACTAGAACTAAACATAAAATTTATATAATGGTTAATAATAACGAGAGCATCTTTGTAAAAGAATTAAAAAGAAAGTATAAAGAATTTATTACAATAAAAAAGAATGGTTGCCCATTCTAATAATTTTCTGCTTTAATTTCAAAGAAACTTTGTGGATGATTACATACTGGACAAACATCTGGAGCAGATGATCCAACACAAATATGTCCACAATTTCTACATTTCCAAATACGATCACCATCTTTAGAGAATACTAATCCACCTTCAATGTTTTCAATTAATTTTCTATATCTAGCTTCATGTTCCTTTTCAATTTCAGCAACTCCTTCAAATAGTTGAGCAATTCTATCAAAACCTTCAGCACGAGCAGTTTTTGCAAATTCATCATACATGTCAGTCCATTCATAGTTTTCGCCTTCAGCTGCTGCATATAGATTTTCTAATGTAGAAGGAATTTCTCCTCCATTTAATTCTTTGAACCATAATTTTGCGTGTTCTTTTTCATTGTTTGCAGTTTCTTCAAATATAGCTGCAATTTGCTCATATCCATCTTTCTTAGCCTTACTTGCAAAATATGTGTATTTATTTCTTGCTTGACTTTCTCCTGCAAAAGCAGTCATTAAATTTTGTTCTGTTTTACTTCCTTTTAATTCCATTTTATTCACCTTTCTTTAATTAATTATTATATCACTATTTTTCTTTATGGGCAATTCCAAAGTAGTTGTATATTTTTTGAACTGTTTCATTTGATGAAGCATTATTGAATGCAGTAATTCTACTATTATTCGATTTTTTAAAATTTGATCCATCCCAATATATATAATCAAATTCTGTCGGTTCATTACCAAATAATGATGAACCTAAAAAGTAATTCTCTCCAGTAATATCTAAGAAATCTAATAAAGTTGGAGCAAAATTTAAAGATGTTCTACCATTTACGTCAATTTCCTTTGGTTCACAATTTTTATAGTAAATGAAGAAAGGAACTTGATCAAAGAATTGAGCATCTCTTTTATACTTAGGGAATGCTTTAGTATAATCATTATCAACATAACTGGCATGATCAGCAGTAAATACTAACACAGTATTATCAAATAATTCACTACTCTTAAATGCTTCTATAAATTCACCAAAACCAGAATCACAGTCATAAAATCTATTTAATACATTGCTCTTACCATTTCCAAATTTATTATAAATTGAATCAAATGACATGTGTGTTCCAACAGTGTACATTGATAGTAAGAATGGCTTTTCTTCTTTGTTTAATTTTTTTGCTTCATTTATCAAAATGCTATAAGCATCTTTATCTGGGATTGAATTTTGAGTTCCCGCATATTTTTTCTTTTCAGATACAACTTTATCATAGTTTAACAATTTCAAAAAATCAATAATACCATCATTATTTGGTTCTGTATTATAAAATTCAGTGTAATATCCATTATTATGCATTATTTCTGCTATCGAAATTAGGCTGTTTTTATCAAAATTATCGAATTGGAAACCAGAATAAGTTTGACCCATCAAACCTCTAAATGTTGCAGCTTCATGATTATAATAATTTGTAAAACTAATAGATTCCTCAGATAATTTTTTTACATTAGGCATTATTTCTCTTTTATCATATATAACGTTATTAGATAGACCCTCAGTATAAATAACAATTACATTAGGTTTTTTAGCTAAGTTTTTATCTTTTTTTATAAAATCTGTTACACCTTCATGGTAAAATTCTCCATCACTTGTTTTATTTGATTTTATATCACTTACTTTATTCCAATAAACAACATACTCTTTTATAAGACTAGCATACCCACCAAAAGCTGATTTGCTACAATAGTATAAAACATTATGAGTTAAAATTATTGATACAAGGAATACAATAATAATTGATATAAAAAATATTATTTGACTTTTTATTTTAGCAACAATAGGCTTAACCCTTAGCATTGAAAATATTATAACAAGTAATACACCTGAAATATAAATTACAGCATTACCCATAAGTTCATCTATTGAAGTTAAATTTGATAGCATTATTTTATTTACATAGTCTCCAGCAAATAAATATACACACAGATTACTATTAAATAGTAATACTAAAATATCATTTATTACTACACCAAGTTTTTTATTAAAATTTAAAATAATATTTGAAATTAGTAAAATCATTCCCATATCAAACATATTATAAGTAAATACATCAAAAGTATTATAATTAACGGCTGCATATATTGTTATTATTAATGAAAATGCTATTTTTAAAATACTTGTAAGATTATTTTTTACACCGTTTTTTATATAATTATATAAATTAACAACTACTAAAGAAATTCCAACAAACATCAATAAAGAGTTCAAAAAATTAAAATTTTTATTAATGAATACTTCTAAAGCACAAAATAACAAAGCAACTAATAGAACAACAAATAAATACTTTCTACTTGAAATATACTCAATTAGACTATTTTTTAAGTCTTTCTTTTCTGTTTTATTTTCCATACTATTCACCTATTCTTTAAATTCTAACACAATAAACAACACTACAAATACAAACGTTATATCTATTAAAGTCATAAATAAATATTATTATTAATAATGCTGTCTACAACTAAAAATTATATACTTTATTTACTTCTAAGTCAATATACCGTTGGCTATTGAATACTATAAAATTAAATAAAAAAAGCAATAAAATTGCTTATTTATTTTTGTAATAACAACATCTTGTTACTATTATTATAATTACACAACTTACTAGTAATGGTAAGTAAAATGAGAATAATCTTGTTAAAAACATACCTGTTGATGCCAAACCCACACCAAATATACTAATGAAAATTGTATTAAATAAATGCTCACTCATACCAGTTCCTCCTGGTAAAGGAAGTCCCTCAATTGCCAATTGTACTCCAATTTGTATAACTAATAAATCAATATAACTATATCCATTAAAGCCAAAAGCTTTATAGATTACAAACGCTATAGAAAATAGAAATATACGTTGAAAGAACGTTAAAATGAGACTAACAAACACTTCTTTCTTATGGCTCTTTATATAATCAGTTTCCTTTTTATAATTTTCAATTAATTCATTAACTTTGTTTTCATCATTTTTTCCAGTGAGTTTGGTTTTAATTTTGTATACAAAAGTTAATATTTTTTTTATCATTTGTGAGTGAAATAACAATAAATAACATCCAATAATTAGTAATGAATCAATTACTACTCCTAAGAAGAATAATACAACAAATAGAGTACCTTGATTAAATATAAAATCCCATTTAAATAATAGAACTATTATAGCAAATATAACCATAAATAATTTAAAATAGATAGTACCTAGTATAATCACAATTAAAGACTTTCTTATTGGGATTTTATCTTTAGTCATATAATAAATTTGTACAGGTTGACCGCCAGTAGATGAAGGTGTTATTCCACTAAAGAAAAATTCAATAATAGAATAATAAATCCCTTTAAGTAATGAAATATTTATATTTAGAGATTTAAAAATAATTTTTGTATACCATCCTTGAAAAACAAAATACAAAGTTGCTAATACAATACAAATAGTTCCAAAACCAAAACTAATTTGTTTTAAGTTTTCTATCATACTTGATAAACTGGTATTTGAAAACACTGAATAAAATGTTGCTGTTATGACTATTAAAAAAAATAATATAGAATATAAAATCTTCTTTTTACTCATTTGTATGCTCCTATTCTAAACTATCTCCCAATTTAACGATTGTTTCTATATCCTTTTTAGTATTTTCAACTATTAATTCATTAATCTTAATTTTATCTTTTTCAAATAATAAAATACAAGTTGATCCACCAAATTCAAAATGTCCTTTTTCACTACCCCTTTTAAATTTTGTAACATTCTCATTAACTATTTTACCAATCATCATTGCACCTACTTCAATATATGCAACTTTTCCATAATGCTTGGTTTTAAGCATAGTTATCTCTCTTGTATTTTCACTGAAAACTTTATATTTTTTAAAAGCCAATGGTTGTACTGTATGAAGTTTTCCATTGATTCTTTTATTATACAAGATTTCACCATCATCTGGATAAACGTAATGGTGATAATCATCTACACACAATCTGAAAACTAATGCATATCCATCATCAAAATTAGAACAATTTTCACCTAATAGTTCTTCAATGGTGTAAATCGAGTTTTTAACTTTGAATGATAAATTATTATCAATTTTATAAACACTTAATTTAGAATCTGCTATTGCAAACAAACCATTAGCTATTGGTCTTCTATTACTTTTTATTTTTCTCATAAAAAATTCATTAAAAGATTTATAATTTTCTTTTTCATAATCATCCATATTAATATTATTTTTTTTAATAAACTTATTAACCTTTTTTAAAGACAATTTTGTACTCATATAATAGTTATAAGGTTTTCTTACAAAACCAGAGATTAAAACTTTTAATAATACTCTTCCAAATATATTATTATAGAAAAAAGACAATGCTTTACTATCATCATCATAAATAACATATTCTTTTTTTCTTAAATCGTAATATTTCATATTATAAAACCAATAACAATATAATTAGAGCTAATGCTAAACCAGCCATTATATAGTACATGATGCCTTTAAATTTAGGAATTTTTATATTTATTACCATTAAAACGGCAGTTAATAATGTTAATCCCAAATACATATATTCAAATACAGTTGCACTTACTATAGTATGTAATAATCCAAATAATGGAAATGTTGCTGCTGTAGATGTCACAGGTAGGCCTTGATATGTTTTAATTGCTTTTTCAGAATCGGCGGATTTAACATTAAAATATCCAAGTCTTGAAACCCCACAAATCATAAATATTGTATACACTATAACTGATACAACATTAGTCATTCCTAAACTCATCATAAACACTACAGGTACAGCTAAAAAACAGAATGTATCACATAGGGAATCTAGTTGAACTCCAAATTCTTTTTCTTCTTTTGTCCTTTTAAACATTCTAGCGAATTTACCATCAAACATATCACATACACCACTTGCAACTAAACAAGCTAATGCGTATCTAACATATACTGCATCTGAAAATGCCATTTTAGTAAAACTAAAATACATTGATAATACTCCAAAGAACACTCCTAAATATGTTATCAAATTACATTTATTAAATTTTGCAAACATCATATTTTACTACTCACTTTCTTTCACATAAAAAAATTGTATCAAATTATTAATAAAATGTCATTATTTATATATTAATTTGTGATATTTTATTGTTTAATAAACTAAATATCCACAATTTTTTCACTTAAATCATTAAAATTATACTGTAATCATTAATCAAAAAAGCAACTTTACAGTTGCTAAAAAGTTAACTACTTTTTGATAATTTTAATTTGGTTTACTATCGGTAATTCTTTAGCTTTATCTTGGCAAGCATTTACGATTCCAATAATTGCTAATGCAGTAAATCCAAGTCCAATTATTCCAAGTGGAAGTGTTATCCACCATGGAGTTACTTTACAAGTTACTCCAAAAGCATCAGCTAGACTCCCATAATAACCTGTTCCGCAGCTTCCTTTAACTTTGATTACTGAAGTAAGTATTCCATAAGCAACTGAATAAATCATTTCAAGTATAAATAAATTTAAACCTTGAACAGCATGATATCTAACATACTTGTTTTTCTTTTCAGATAGATATGGAATTAATGATAAGAATCCTAAATAAGAAATAATTGCCATTCCTTTTCCAGATTCAATATCTTTCTTATCAAAGTTCTTTGTTTCATCTTTTACATCCATAAAAGATTGTTCTTCTTTCTTTGCCATTATATAAACTCCTTTTCTATAAATATTATACTATATTTTTAGAAATAATAAACTAAAAAAATATTTTTTTACATAGCTTTTCTATGTGGTTCAGCTCTTCTTTTTGCTTCTTCAAGAGTAATGAAAGGATTCATCTTTATATAATATCCTGTATTAGCGAGTTTATATCCTAAAGCAACTGCTAATCTAGTTGATGCTCCTGTAGTAGTCATATCCTTAATAGTTGTAAATACTACATCAGTTTCTTTAAATAAATGGTCTTCTACTGCCTCAATTATTTTTCTAGCATAACCTTTATTTCTTTCTGTTTCTAAAGTTTCTATATCCATATCACATGTTACTGGATTAACATATCTTATTACGCATGAAGTTACTGGAACATCATCATGCAATAAAAGATATTCTTCTGATGGAAATTGCATATTAGATTCTTTATCAACTATATACATAATAGCATCCATATCAGATAATTCATGTAAATGTTCAATCTTTGGATCATTATAATGAGCTCTTGCACATTTATACAAATATTTATTTCTGAAGTCTTCACCTCTAAATTCAATTAATAATTCTAGACTTCTATAATCATCTAAGCTAACTTTAACTAATTCATCCATAAACTCATATCTCCTCATCGTTGTGTTACCATTATATAGCAAAGATATGTATGGTGCAAGGGAGAAAATGCAGTTTTTGTAAATGTCAATTATTTCTCAACTTTTTCTTTAACCAAATATATTTTAATAGTACGATGTGACAGAAAATTAAAAATTAGATAATATCTTAATTAATAAAAAAGTGTCCAACCTTGAAATTGCCTTTTTTGTCCAAAATATAATTGCTATTTACATTTTGCTTCTTCTTGAGTTATTTATATTTATTTAAAAACTTATCTGTGTTCTCATTTTAACATGACATAGAACTAAAACTAATCTGAATCATCAGATATAGTTTTTACAGTTTTAATACCATTTAACATGACATAGAACTAAAACAGAATGTAAAAAGTGATTATTCATAAGTGTGTTTTAATACCATTTAACATGACATAGAACTAAAACGTATTAATATTTCCTCTTGCTTGATTTGGGTTTTAATACCATTTAACATGACATAGAACTAAAACTATCAATAATGTTTACTTTAACATTTTTAGTTTTAATACCATTTAACATGACATAGAACTAAAACAAACACCATTGAACAAATAATGTAAGAGTTGTTTTAATACCATTTAACATGACATAGAACTAAAACATTCTACTTGTTATAAGTATAGCACTTTTAGTTTTAATACCATTTAACATGACATAGAACTAAAACGCTTCACTACAAATGATTTTTTGTAATTTTGTTTTAATACCATTTAACATGACATAGAACTAAAACATTGGAAACTTTCCTAATTGAATAGAATCAGTTTTAATACCATTTAACATGACATAGAACTAAAACTCATACGTTTTATATGAGCAATTAATTGCAGTTTTAATACCATTTAACATGACATAGAACTAAAACCTTTTGTGGTTGATTGCAACACTTTTTTACGTTTTAATACCATTTAACATGACATAGAACTAAAACATGAAGCGTAAGAACTCGTTCCAGATTTTTGTTTTAATACCATTTAACATGACATAGAACTAAAACCTCAAATAAGATTAGTTCTACATACCTTAATAGAGATTGGTATCGTTAATGGTATTTCTATGTCATTTATATTATATCATAATTCTTCTAGTTCTTCATCTATAGTTATATTTGTTTCATACATAGTATTAATACCTGAAACAGTTGATTCAATTATCAATATTCTCAAATTATTATAAGTAGCATACTTAAGTAGCTCATTTATTTGATCATAAGTTAAATACAGTTTTAAATTAATAAAGCAAATTAATTTGTTACTTTTAAATATACTTTCTATTTTCAAAAGAAGAAACAAATTATCTAACATACTTTCTTTTGAAGGAATTTCTATTTTAAAAATTTTCAATATATCATCAACATCATCATTTAATGTAAGTTGTAGTGGTATATCTAACTTACTTAATTTTTGCGATAATTCATTTTCATATTTCTTAAAATTATTTTGTATATTGTTAATATCCGATTCTGGCAATTCCTTTAAGATATAATTTATAATTTCGTTGCTAAATTTTCTTCCACTATAAATTACATCAAAATAATTAGAAATATAATTGACTTTATTAACTAAATTTTCTTCTTCATTTTGCTTATTAAAGCAATAAATATTTTCGTCACTTTCTCCTTCACTTAAATTATAAAAGGCTTTCATTATTCTTATTAAATATGATCTGTTCAATATATTAAGACATATAACATTGTTATTTGAAAAATCCAATATTTTATCTACAAAAGAGATTTTAATTTTCATATAATAACCAATCTTTCTTCATTATCAAGTATTTTTGTATTATTACTACCAATTATATATTCTATCTGTGCATATTGATTTTCTGTAACATTTAATACCTGAATTATTCCTTTTTTAGGAGCATTTCTTTTTATTCTTTGAATTAATAACTGTATTTGTTGTGAATTCATCATTAACTTTGAATATACTGATTCTTGCATCATTATAAAGCCTTCGTTAATTAGGAATCTTCTAAATTTTGTATAATTTCTTTTATCGTTTGTATAAACATTAGGTAAATCAAAAAATATAATAGTTCTCATAATTCTATTCCTCATATGACAAAAAATCCTTATAATTTGAAATGTCTGAAATATTATCTAAGGTGTTTTTTACATACATTCTTATAATATCTTTTAAAGTATAATTTTTTCCGTCAAACTTAAAAGTGTGATTAAATATATCTAATATTTCTATTTTGAGATTTGAATCAAAATTCTTATCTTGATTATAATAGACAAAATTATCTATTACTATTCTAAACGGTTCCATTAAATCACATCCTAAATTGAATTTATTAAATTCGTTTTTATGATGAATTCCCAATTGAGTCAAATAACCATTGTTGATTATTTCTTTATTAAATGTTGAAAGTAAAATTTCATACCCATAATTTAATGCAGAGTTTATATTTGAATCATCTTTTCTAGAAAAAGAATTTCCAAACAATGCATTAAAATAAACTTTAGCAGCATGTCCTTCTCTGTTGGTGGAATCCCCATCTTTAACATCTATAATATAATCTAGTAATAATTTATATTTTTCAGAATTAATCTTACTAAGCATATATGCTTGATTAAGTAATTTGTTCTTTACTATTTTTTTCCAAACTTTGTCTTTTTCATTTGAAGTCCACGAAATTTGTCTTTGAATCATTTTACTGGTATTGTGCTTAGAATAGTAAGTTGATAGTTCTCCAAAAGGATTATGTTTTTCGTCACAAAATATGATATTAATCTTATTATCAGATAATTCCTTTAATAAGTATGCAGAAATAGATACTGCTAATGAATCAACAATTATTGTATCTATTTCTGATAAATGAATATATTTTTCGTCAAGATCTTGTTTTACTACTAGAAATCTATTTTTATAACTTAACTTTGATTGTTGTGCTATTACAACTGTTCTGAAACTCATATTTTATATTTAAACTCCTTTAACCCAGTTGTTGACTTTGTAATAATATATCCTTCTTTTATATTAATACCACTTAGTCTACCGATTCTATCACTTAAACCAAATTCTTTAAGATTAGCATTTATACTTGAACACTTAAATAATTTAAATAGTTCTAAAATTACTTTCTTTTGCTTTTCTATTTCTAAAGTATCAAATTTGATATTTTCTCTTACTTTTTTCAACTCATTGTTAAACAGTTGGTAATCTTTGCTTTCAACTAGAAAGTTATATATTTCTATAGAGTGTTTCTTTGCTTCTCCAAGGTTTTTTTCTTTACCGTTAATAAAATAGTTTAGTGCATATCTCCAGTTATATAATAAATCCTTTTTTATTTTTAATTCATGAGCGTTTGAAACTTCACAATTCTTTTTTCGTACACTATATCCTTTTATATAAACATTCTGATTATTATATATTATCTCGGTATCAAAAGGAATTTTATTTTTTAGTACTTCATATGTATCAGGATTTTCTAATTTTAATTGACTTTTTATGTAATCGTCTATAATTGTTGGATCATTTAGTGCGGCTAAATTCATTGGTATTCCAATTAATTTCTTATTACCATTGCCATATTTAACTAATTTTAAATACTTTGTTTCATTATTAGAATATCCTCCATATATATCCACAGGCATATCTTTTTTTATTGGAATAGTTCCTATACGTTTTTTATATAATTTTTCTTTATAAAATTGTCCACTTCTTATTTCAGTTTTGCGACTAATTAAAATATCATTTCTATATAAATTTTTTGCTACTGTTTCGTTAAATTTTTTTGCATCAAATAAAACTTCACCAGTTTTTTCGTCCGTCATATTTTTTGAACTATTTATAACTATGTTTGATACCCTTTCATCTAAGCTATTAATAACATATCCATATTTTATTTTTTCTTTTTCATCTAATTCAATTATCTTTTTGTTTATCTCCTTGATTTGTGAGAAATCAAAACTCTTTTTCATATATTTATCAGTATATTCTCCTAAAACTGCTGCAAGATATGCATCATGAGCATGATGATAATCATTAATATTTCTAAATTTATATAATTCATATCTTTCGCGATAATTATGGGATAACGATGCTTTTGGATATAATATTTTTGTTTTCCTATATTCATTTCCTAAGATATTTGCTACATGTTTTATAATTTGTCTAGTTTCAACTAATTGACGATTTATAAATCCGTCAATATCTTCGTCAGAGTATTTATCTCGCGTTAAATTATGGAATTTCTTAGCAGACATTAAACCATTATTTTTTAATCTTTGCCACCATTGAATTTGAGCTAAACTTCTATATGTTTCTGGTAATACTAAATTATCTTTTTTATATTGATTGTATTTTCTTATTACTAACGCTTTATTATCAATACTATCATCTTTTACTAATGATCTAGGAATTATATGATCAACTTCATACATGGAGACATCTTCAATTTTTTCTATTTCTAGAGGTTCTCCACTATACAAGCATTTTCCTTCTTGAATAAAATATAAATATAACTTTTCGGTTGTTATATTACGGCTATCAAGTTCATGTCTTAATCGTTTATAATCAACAATTTGATTTTTGCATTCATTATATAAATTTTGCAATTTACTTTTTCTATCAACTGTTCTTACTTTTTCACCTTCTTCTCTGGACATTTCAATCATGATATTTTTAGGTTCATGTCCCAGGTAATCAACAATTTCATCAACGACTTTTAAAGCTTGATATATTCCCTTTTTATTTGCTGGAGAAGTAGCTAACTTATTTACTATTTCCAATTTAGATAATGTAGCACTTAAGTTGTTGTTATATTCTTCTATCATCTTTTGAAATTTATATTCTTTATTATTGATAATTTGCATAAAATTTTCTTGTGTTTCCTTTAATAAATCCATAATTGATTTATATACTTCAGTTTGCTTATCTTTATAATATTTTGTAGTTAATAATTTCTTTGATAAATTTCCCCACCCCTTATATTTTTTATTAAGTATTAATTGTATTTGTTCATTGCTTAATAATGGATAATTATCTTTTACTGTTTTTTCTAATATATCTTTATCCTCAAAGATTGTAATCCATTCTATAATTTGTTCAGCATCATCAATATTATATTTAGTGTTTTCAAATATTCCATTTGATCCAAAGAAATCAATATATGTTTGCATATTATTGGCAAAACTATTTGTGGATGAATATCCTGCTATTTTGATGTCATCATTATACATTGAAAATTCTCCGGTGGTTTTAATGTAATTTATAAATTTACGCTCCGTTATGCTGCCAGTTGTTGTTTTAAACAATTCTTCAAATATTTTTTGTTGTAAGTTTAAATCGATTGATTTTCCATTAATTTTAATTTGTTTTAGTTCATTTCTTACCTTAAATTCTGAATATAAAATTGAATTTGTAGGCATAGCATATTCATCAAGCAAGTAACTGCAATGAGAGGACATACGTTTAATAAATTCTATTGCTGTTTTTTCCTTATCAATCATTGTATCAAAATTAAATGGTGTTATTTTTCCGGTTTTTGTAGTCTTAATTAACCAAGCATTTTTACTTTTTTCTTTTGTTACAAGTGGACCAATATAATATGGTATTTTAAACTCTAGTAATCTTACTATTCTATAGGTATCTTCATTATATTTTTCCAGTAGAAAAGGATAGTATTTTCCTTGGTTTTCGATAATTTGTATTAATTCATTTTCATTTAGTTGATATGGATATATACCATTATCTGTTGAATTTGTTTTGCAAAGAAAAGTATTATTTTCTAATTGTGGTAAGATTTCATTCTTATATTTATCTAAGTTTTCTTGACTTATATTATTATGTTCTATTAAAGCTGATATACTTTTATCTATGCTGTTTTTTAATTCATTATTGTCTATATCACTACTCATGTATTTTTCATATGGAGACTTTTCTCCTTTCGAGCTTTTAAAAAAAGTATTATAGACTTCGCGGTCTTTTCTTAACGTTTCTTTTAACCACCTAAAATCATCGGAAAATTTATCATACATCTTAATCATTTTATTTGAGATGCTAGGATTATCCTCTTTTCCAAGAATCTTCTTTAAAGTGACAGTGTCATAAATATTTCTTATTAATTCGTATATTTCTATCTTTTCTCCCAAAGCTGTTAGACATTTATCATATTTATCTTCATAATCACTTTTCAAGAATGTTACCTCAATTTTTTCTGAAAATTCTTGACTTAACATTTTAGGAATATTTGCTTTATTACCAACCATTAATTTACTAAATTCATTAGCGAAAGTTGAATCAATAGATTTTAAAATGGACTTTAAAGTTACTTTTACATTATTTCTTGTCTCTTTAAAAAAAGCATCAGAAAATTCTTTAAAGTCAATATCTATAGCATCATCTTCGGTTAGTTCAAGTTCTGGTAATTTATTTATTAATAATTCTATGAGTTTTCTTAATTGATCATCTAAACTTATATCTTTCACGCTAAAATTTTTGCCTTCATACAAAAAATTTCCTCGATATTTTATGACATGATGAATTGCTAAATACACTAATCGAATATCAAATTGCTTTTGCTCTTCCATTAAAGCCTTTCTAAGATGATAAATTGTTGGATATTGCTTATAATAGTCTGCTGCTCCATTTATTTCTTTTTCACTGAAGCGTAACCTGTTGTTGTTTTTATCCTTTTTACTATATTTTGAGTTTTGTAATTTTGTAAAAAATTCTGGATCTACTTTATTGATTTCATCTTTAAATTCTTCTTGCAATAATCTAATGCGTTCACGCCTTCTATCATATCTTCTTCTAATACTTCTTGATATTCTGCGATCGGCGGCAGTATCGGCTTCTTCAAATAGTCTTGCTCCCCATAATGCTTTTTTACCTTTTTTCATTACTTTTTGATTGTCTACTTCTACCACAGCCCAGCCTACAGACGTTGTACCAATATCTAATCCAATATTATATTCTTTTTTCATTGACAATTCCTCCTACTTTATGCTACTATTTAATTGTCTTAATACCATTTAAGATGACATAGAGAGTTAAAATAAAGGCTTAGCCCTAAATACTCATAAATGTGAGATTGAACCGTTAGCGGTTTTTTTTTATTTTAACATACTAAGGTTATTTTGTTGAAAGTTACAACTAATATATTGCATAAAAAATAGAGCACACAAAACAGACATGCGTTTTGCATTGCTCTCATCGTTGACTATAAATTACCATAAATAATAAAAATTGTAAAGGACTAACTATGTAGTTTACTACTAAAAAAGATAAATGTAACTTTTCAATTTTTAAAATAAAGGAATAATAATAATAATAATAATAATAATAATTGTTTGCTTTATTAAAAACAATCCAGTAATTACTGAATTGTTAACATTTTATAAGGGCTAAATTTCATCAATATATTCTTTAAAATAGTTTCTCAAATTATCATCACATATGTATAAATACGTACCCAAAATTCCACGAGTACACATAGTTCTATATATATTCAATATATATTCTAATAATTGCTTATCATCGGTTGATGCCTTTCCCTTTGCATCAAAATATTGATTTTTCTTAACATATATTTCTTTTTTTATTGGATCATATTTTAATTCATTACCAATTATTACTCCTGCATAATTTAAATCAAAACCTTGAGTAGTATGAATACATCCTATTTCATTTATAGAATTAGGTGAATTAATCCAGTTGCGATTCGAAGTGTTCCATAAATATTTATAACTTTGAATTTCAATATCAGCACCGTTTTTTTCTATATAATTTTGAGTTAAATCATTTAGAATTTCATATACTTTTGAATCATTATCTCCTTTAATATGTTTCTTCTTGTAATCATTATATGTACTATTTATCAAATTTTTAAATTTTTTCATTTCTTGTTTTTCATAATCTTTATTTTCTTTTTTTGAAGTCCATTTCCACGAATAACCAGCTATATTTCTACACAATCCAAATTCACTATTTTTAATTTTAATTTTATTCACCATATCGTTTACATTGTTAAAAAGTTTAAAATCATAATTTTCAAATTTAACAACTTTATATGGTTTTTTATTACTAAATAATTCTCTAATATAACCTATATATTCATTACCACCTTTCATACATCTTAATTGCGTTTCAAGATAATATGGATGATAATTATTTAATAGTTTCAATTGTTCAAATCTTTCTTTAGGTACATCTGTTAACTTTATACTTTGATGTTCATCATAAAAAAATATTTGATATTTACTTTTTAGTAAAATCCAATCCAGTTCTGTTCCATCTTTTCCTAAATTAAATTTATCATTGTTTTTATCAAAACTACCATATTGTGTTAGATTTTTTCTTTGTCTAAGTCTATGAGCTTCATCAACTATTAAAAGATCATAATCATAACTACTTTTAGCCACATCTGTTGGACTCAAAACCATCTTTGGAGTTAATCCCTTAACATTTTTAAAAACTTTTTTTAATGTTTCTCTTAAATTATCCATCGGAATAACTAAACCTATTTTTAAATTATCAACCGCATCGCACAATTTAATAATATCATTTAGATTTTGTTCAACTTTATCATCTTCAATTACTATTCTATCATTTTTTGATTCCGATAACAGTTTCATCAAGTAAATTCCTAACACTGTTTTTCCAGTTCCTGCTCCGCCATTAATAACAAAAGTTGATTTATTATTGTTTTTAACATCCATAGCTAAAACACTTAGTATATCGTTTACAATCATATATTGATCAACAGTTAAAGATTTATATGGAGAATATTTAAATAAATCACTGTTTTCAATAATTCTTAAATCATTTTTTACTAAACCTATGGATTTTAATTGCTTCCATATATTTTTAAATTCAGATTCATACATCTCTTTTTGATAGTAATTGTGATTTTGTAATCCGCCATTACCGTTTTGCAATTGAAATGTTTCATCCGCAGACATATATTTAATTAAAAAGGACTCTAAATCTAGTATGGATGATTTATTAAATTTATCATTTCCTATTATGCTAATTCTATTTAGTCTTCTTCTAGACTCATTTCCTAAATGTTGACCCGATCTAATTGAAGCATCAGTTGTTTCTCCAATATATGCTTCCTTTTTATTATTAATTATATATACCACGGGCCAATTGGTACCAAATTTTTTTGTTTTTAATATAGCTGGTGTTCCAGCATTAAAATTTAATGTATCAATACTAGTCATATTTACCTCTTATAATTTTGTGTATTTTGTACCCTCTTATAATTTTGTGTATTTTGTACTCTTTCCTTTTGATTTTTCTACTGGGTACTTTTTAGCTGTCTTTTCCATTTTCTCTAAAATAATTCGTTTAGGATCTAAACCTAATTTATTGGACATTAAAATACAATAATTTAGTACATCAGCAAGTTCTTCTTTTACTTCTTCTAAATCAAATTTATTATTCCATTGAAAACACTCTAGTAATTCTCCTGCTTCAATACATATACTTTTTGCTAAATTTTCTGGAGAATGAAACTGATCCCAGTCTCTTTTTTCATTAAATATTTTTATTTTTTCTTGTAATTCTTTCATTAACTACACCTCATATAAATTATATCATGAAACTAATTTATTTTTTTTGCTTATATACAAATATTCAATATTCTGTATTACATGAAAATGGATTATTAAAATAATATAAATAATTTTTTCTATTATTGATACTTACTTATATCATCAATTCTAGCTGCAAAATATGGTTTATCTTTATTTGCTTCTTTTAAGAATATTGCAAATGTTGAATCAATGTTAAAGTTTCTTGATTCATCTTTAGGATTTAAAGACGAGAATTTTACAACATCCATTCCTGCTTCACTCTTTATTTTTCCACCAGTTTCATTTAATTCAAATTTTATAGTTTGTAATGCTTTATCTATAACTAATTTATTATTATCTATATCATAAAATTCTTGATTTTCTAATTCTTTATATTCTTTTAAAACATTTAAATTTATATATGGCATTTTAAAGGTATCTTGTTTACTAAATTCCTTATTCCCTTTATATTTTGAACCATTATCAATAACGTTATTATAAATATCTTTAAAATTATTTCCTTTTGGATTTTTATTTAAAATAATTTCATCATTACTAGTTGTTGTTAACTTTATTGCAAAATCATTTTCATTATTATAATAAATTACTTTTATTTGATCTTTATAAGCTTCTTTATTATCTTTAACACCAAAATATTTAACATTTTCTGTATCATTAAAATTATCTTTATCTAATTCTACAAATTTAGTATTATATTTAAATTCACGATATAACATTGTATAAAAAATATATCTTTCAAAATCACTTGAGCCTTTATCTAAAGCATCTTCACTCCAATCAAATTTATCTAATATATCACTTGTTTGATTAAATTTCTCTTTTATATTTTTTTCTATTTCATTTTTTAATTTAATAGTTTTCTTTCCATATACTTTATAATAATATTTATCAGATATATCACTTTCTTTAAATAATTCTTTATTTAAATTATTAACTAATTCATTATTATCTTTAAATTTAATATCTTGTTTTACTATATCATTTTTTAAATCATTCCATATTAAATTAAATGTTGCACACCAAGCAGCATCACTTTTAATTTCATCATTAAATGTTGGAACGATATATATATTATCAGTCATATTAACTACATCCTTTTTCTTGTTAAAAAACAAATATCCGATTACTAAACTCAATATTACTATTGTACAAACTAAAATAATTTTCTTTTTCATATTCTCTCCTCTTATGATTAAAGTATATCATAAAAATATAAAAAAATTAGCAAATCAGCTAATTTTAGTAATAATAAGGATATTCTCCTTTTTCTTCTGACCATTTATAGAATATTACTCCATACCAAGTATCTCCACAGTCATCTTTTATTTCTTCACATCCATAAGAGAAAATACTATCATCAACATTATCAGTTATGTTATTAAAAGCATTGTTTCCCTCTTTTTTACATTCATCTTTTGTTTTATATGCATATGTATATTTCTTTTTAAACTTCTTACTAACACATTTACTTGTTGTCTTAATTGTAGTCGTTGTTGAAGTTTGAGTAGTTGTTGGAACTGAAGTTGTCTCAATCATACTACTTTCATCTATTTCTTTTTGATAATTATAATTTATTTCAACATTCTTAGTAGTTTTTAAAGATGATAATATAGTTTTTACTAATTCATCTTTATTAAATTCATATGTTGAAGATAATGATACATTACTTATATCTTTATTATTTTCATCTGCGACATCGATTAAAGATGCAACTACTTCTTCTAGTTTTTTATCTTTATAACTTAAATTTGCATATATACTTTTAGCATCACCATTTAGTAAATCAACATTAGTTACTTTATTATCTACTGTTTCACATTTGTTTTCTTTATCACACTTATAATTCACATCAAATGTGAGTTTTACAAGTGGATTAATTTTTACATATGCAACATATGTTTCTTGTTTTGTTTCTTGCTTATTATCGCTTTTATTTTTTATTAAAACGAATATAATTGAAATCAAAACAACTATAATTATTAATAAAATTATTGTTTCTAAATTTTTTTTATTCATATAAACTCTCTCTTTCATTATTTTGTTAATTCACTATAATAAAGTATTTCTTTATTAAGTGATTTAGCGTATTTTATCTCTTTACTTGTACTACTACCTATATAACCATCAACATCTACTACTAAAATTGCATCAGATAGTTTTATTTTTTCATAATGCATTTTAGAAATCATCTTTATTTCTTCTTCAGTAAATGCATCTTTATTCGTATTATATGGATTGTATATTGGAACTAACATACAATTTCCTTCTAATTCCATTTTTAAAGCCATTTCTACAATCTTTTTATAAAATTTTAAACTTCCACATACTGTAATTGTTTTCATTATTTACCTCTTTACTACACTTTCAATTTCTTGAAGTTCAAATTTATATTTTTGTTTAACATCTGGATCTTTTTCATGATTAACTTCACCTAAAAAGTCATCTAGTGGTCTAATCCATAAAGCTCCATCTTCATATAATTTTCTATAAATAACACATTTTTCTAATGTTTCTGAATCAGTTCCAATATCAACAACTAAATAATAATCTCCTTTAAAATGTTTATAAACACGATTAATTTGTACTTCTCTCATAATCTACCTCTTTCTAATTTTATTATACAATATCTAAATTTAAATTAATAATAAAATTATTTTATTTTTCCTCCATGACATCGTAAAACATAAACCTTTTTATCATTTATATATATTTCTTCTGTGCCTTCAAAGTTATCGACAGAACCGGTAACTTTAAATGTATATTTATAATCCTCATTAATGTAAAGTTTTGGTCCTCTTACTGGTAAAATGTTATCTTCACCAACTTGCATTAAAGCAGGTCTTAAAGCTTTGTCTATAATTTTCTCACTTAAAGTTTCATCTAATGTAATACCGTAATAATTCATTCCCCATAATGGTGTAGAATTATTATCATAAACAACTTCTTCACCCATAAATTTAATTCCACCAAAATATGTATCATGATAAGTAAGTTTTCCATTACTATATTCATAATCATGTGAGGCAAGCCTTGAAGATTTTACTTTTTTTGCACTTGCATTAGCATACGATTGCTTTTTTGCTTCAATTAAAAATTTTATTAATTCTGCTTCCATTATATATTTTCCTTATCTGTCCATAATTTATTTACATGTTGTGTTAAAGCCATAACAAATGCTTCTACTGTTTGATCAATTCTGCTAATTACATCGCCAGTTATAAAACCTATTCCACCTTTATTACTTCTAAGATCATTTTCGCCAGATAATTTATCCATTACTTTACTTAACTCTGTTGAAATTATTTCTTCAACATATTTATTCGGAACTGGAAATCCAGAACTTGTTCCCCAACTTTCGTAACCATCTTTATCTTTAATAACTGCTACATTTATTATTATCCACTTTCCTAATAAGTTAGTGATACCAGATTCTATTCCTAAAAAATAATCAGCTTCTAGATTATTTTCTTTTGCATACTTTATTAAATTATCCACACGATTTCTTGCACCTTCATATATTTCACAATTAACTGGTTGATCACTAACATCTGAAGAAACTGGTATACCTTCTATTTCAAATTGTTCAAAATATTTTTGAAATGCTAATTTGGCTCCTTCTATTTTTCCAGGATTTTTTGTACCTATTAAAATATTCATACTATATTTCTCCTTTACTATCAATTTTAATTTGATAAAAATATGGCTTTAGTCAATCTTAATAGTTTCTTCTATATTTAGTATTTTATATTTTATATCAAACTTTTCAAAATTTTCTTTTAAATAATTTAAATCCGTTGGATACATGTCATTATCCATATGTACTGGTAGCACTAATTTAGCTCCAAGTTCTTTTGCAAATAGAGCCGCTTCATATGAAGACATTGTAAGCCCATGTGCAGTAACAGGTAAAGCAACAATATCAGCTTTATAATCATTCTTAAAACATATTGTATCACTTGTTGAATAAAAGCGATGGTTTCCGTCATCTATTATATAACCAACATTTTCAAACACTTCTTTTCCATCTTTTAGATTTGGATTATATCCATGGACAGCTTTAACTACTTCAATTTTTAAATCATCGAATGTAATAGTGTCATTTTCTTTTACAAAATTAATATTTAATTCTGGAAATTCGTTTTGAACCTCTTGTGTTGAATAAATTGGAATATTTAACTCTTTTAAAATATCTGCTTTTACATGATCTGTATGTTTATGTGTAATTAAAATTATGTCAGCTTTTTTCCAGGCTTCAAAAAATTTTTCTTGATATTTTAAACCTCCAGCATCAATCAATATCTTTTTATTATTTATTTCAACCATTACGCATGATTGTGGGTATTTAGTTATTTTCATATATTTTCCTTTCTATTTTATTATAACAAAATTATTATTAACTTTTAAGTATTGGTATAAAAATGCTTTCTTTATCTTGTGGTTTTAAGGATGAATCGAAATATTTTCTTATAGCATTTGCTAAGTTAACTCTATTTAAGCAAAAAGTTTTAAATTGTACTTCAATGGAGGAATCCATTTTAGTAGAATCAAATTCTAATCCAAATTCAGTTATATTATTGACACTTGCAAGTTTTGCATAAGGATTTTCTCTTAACGGATTATCATCATTTAATGAAACAGTTAAATTAATATATCTTGGATAATTTTGTATTGTATTAATAAAATTTTGTTTTAACACCAGATTTTATATTTTTATAATCTAAAATATTATACATCGGATTTAAGTATTCTTTTAAATTAGTATCCAATTGGTCCAACTCTAATAATTTTCTTTCCATAATAACTCCTTTAATTTTCATTATTATACCATTACAACAAAAAAAATGCCATCCATAATGGATGGCCAGGGGGTTTTGGTTGATATACTAACATTGTTAATAATCGTTAGATATATCGGGCATGATAGGAAGTCTATCATGCTACATATAATGATATACAAATTTTAAAATTCTGTCAATATATTTGAATACAAATTTTAAATATTGACACTTATAGTTCTTTTATTATTTGTTCTAATTTTTTATTGTTTATTTTATCTGGATTATAGCCTAATTTTAATGTTACATTGAAAAAGTCTCTACCATCTTCATATGATGCTAAATTTATTCCATCTATTTCTAGTAGTTCTTCTATTGTTCCATTCATACAATATTCACAACACCCATCACCTAAAAATATTTCTTTATTAATATTTTTTTCTTCAAATTTGTTAAATGATAGTATAGAAGGTACGTTTACTGCATCTACATATTCTATAAGTTTATCTTTTATATCAATAATTGATATTTTTTTATCGTTATATAATATATTAATGTCAGTTTTCCATTTATCTTCTTTTATATGAACTTCTTTTATTCCATCAAGGCTTAATAAGAACTCATCTATTTTATCTTTATATGTATCTATTAATATTTCAAATTTTTTCATAAAAATCTCCTAATCATTATTATTCATTAAGCTTTCTAATATAGCATTATAATACGAGTAATTTCTAAAACTATTTTCAATATTATCTAGAATAAATTTATCAACATCCTTTTTACATTGTAAAAGTATCTTATAATCTTTCTTTAAATCTGCAATTTTAAATACCATATCTCCACTTTGTCTTATTCCAAATAAATCTCCACTTCCACGCATTTTAAAGTCCATTTCAGAAACATAGAATCCATCATTACTTTCTTCTAATACATGTAATCTTTCTTTTTCTTGATCACTTATTAAAATACATTTTGAATCTAAGCTATTTCTTCCAACTCTTCCTCTTAATTGGTGTAGAGTTGCAAGTCCAAAACGTTCTGCATTAAATATAACCATTAATGTTGCATTTTTGACATCTACACCTACTTCTATTACAGTTGTAGATATAATTAAATCTAGTTTTCCTTCTTTAAAATTGTTAATAACTCTGTCTTTATCAACATTTTTCATTTTACCATGTAATATATCTATTTTTATATCACTTATATTTTTACTAATAAGTTCGTATATAGTATTTACATCATTTAAATCAGATTCACTTTCCTCTATTAAAGGAGCTACGACATAAACTTGATGATGATTATCAATCTCTTCTTTAATTGTTTTTAAAACAATTTCCATTTCACTAAACTTTAATACTTTAGTAGCTATATCTTTTCTTCCAGCTGGTTTTTCTTTAATAATAGAAATATCCATATCACCATAAATTGTTAAAGCGTATGTTCTTGGTATTGGTGTTGCTGATAAATAAAGAACATCAACAAACTCACCTTTATTTTGTAAACTCTTTCTTTGATTAACTCCAAAACGATGTTGTTCATCAGTTACTACTAAACCAATATTTTTAAATTCGACATCATCTTCAAGCATTGCATGTGTTCCAATTAAAACATCTACTTCTCCATTTTTTAATTTTTCTTTAATTACTTCTTTTTGCTTTTTAGTTTTACTTCCTACAAGAAATTCAACTCTAATATCGGGAAATAAACTTATAAAGTTTTCATAATGTTGACTTGCTAATACTTCAGTTGGAGCAAGTATTGCACTTTGATAACCACATTTATAATTTAACATAACAGCAATAAATGCAACTATAGTTTTACCACATCCAACATCTCCCATTATAAGTCTATTCATTCTTTTAAAACTATTAAAGTCATCTATAATTTCATTTAAGGTTGCTTCTTGATCACCTGTTAAACTATAAGGTATTTGTTTCTTTATTGAATCAATCATAGATTCATCAACGTGTTTAATTACATAATCATTAAACAATTGATTTCTATATTTTATAATATTTATTTTAAACAAGAATTCAAATAACTCTTCATATTTTAATTTTAAATTAGCTTTTTTTGTTTCTTCTAAACTTGTTGGAAAATGTATCTCTTTTATAGCATCTTTACTTTTAATAAATCCATACATGTCATTTATAAAATCAGGTACTATTTCATTTATTTCAATATTGCTTTCTAATATAGATTTAATACTGCTTTCTAATGTTGAAGTTTTAAGACCATTAACTAAATGATATACAGGTTCTACTTCAGTTTTATAAATAGGTTTAAGTTTAATATCACTTGCTATAAATTGGTTTTTATCCTTTTTATATTTTCCAACTAATGTAATATATTTACCAACTGTTAAATATCTATTTATAAAAGCACGATTAAATATAACAACATTGCATCTTATATTATTTGTTAGAAATGTAAAACTAATTTTATTTAAGTTTCTTTTAATGTAACTAAGTTTTGGTACTCCTTCTATCATTCCAGTAATACATATTTGTTCATCTTCATGATTAAGTATGTTTTCTGGACTATAAATATTATAACGATATGGATAATACCTAACTAGTTCATCTACAGAATATATATTAATTTTATTTAATAATTCTTTTGTTTTTGGACCAATTCCTTTTACGTTTTCTAGTTCCATATGTTCCTCCATAAAAATTTCAAATAAAAGTCAAAAAAGTGTTGACAAAAATAGGCAAATCGATTAGTATATGTAGTACCAATTCACTTACAGGCGAATTGGTGCTAGTATCACACTAGCCAACCCCTTTTTATTCTTTGAAGCAGTTCTCAGGGGGACTGCTTCGTTTTTTTTGTTTATAATTATTATATCAAAAAAAAGATAATATTTATAAATAATTAAATATTACCTTTTCATCAAACTCATATTTATATATGGGTTTTTTTATTTTATTTGAAATATCAGTATCACCTATAGTTAAAATATATTTTTTATCTAAACTATTTATTATATTAGTGTTATATTTATTAACTACTATTTCATTATTATTTTTATAACAATAGTTTATTGAACTAGACCAATTCATTATTATTACATTATCATCTGTTACATGTTTTTTTATTATATCTAAGTCATTTATTATCTTATAGTTAATTAATCCCATTGATTCAAATACATATTTAAAAGTAAAAAGATCACTGTTGGAAAGAAGAGTATCTAGAATAAAAGTATATTTAATTTTAAAAATATTTTTTTCTAGAATTTTATTTAAATAATCTATAAGTTTGAATACATCATCAACAGTTCCATGTTTTATATATTTAGAATCATATTTTTTTAATTTATCGGAGTATGTATATATGTATTTATCAGTTAATTTAACATATATATTTTTTATATTAATTCATCTCTTCAATTTTAGTATTGAAATACTTTTCTGGGTTTACATACTCACCATTATATATTAATTCACATAGTAACATATTTTGACTAACTGAAACTATTTTATTATTACCACTTTTTCCAATTACTTCACCAGTTTGAACCATATCTCCAACATTAACATTAGTGCTAGATAAACTTGAATATTTACTTGTTAAGTTGTTTTTATGTTTAATTTCAATAGTTTTTCCAAACATTTCATCATCACTTACGTTGATTACTTCTCCTTCAAATACAGCTAAGACATCAAATGACTTTTCACTTCCATAAAGGACACCTGTATTTGGTAGATATGTTCTTTCATATTTAATTAAAGATTTTTGTTTTTGTTCTTCATCACTTGCTTTATCATAGAAGTTAATATGAATAGAAACAGATTCATCACTGAAAGGATGTTTGATTAAATTTTCTATTTCTGAGTTTACTGGTAAGTAATAATTAGCAATATCTCTTAATACATAAGAATTATTGTCAACATTCATTGATTTTATAATACTTTTTGATACTCCAATAGTTATACCAACTAATCCAGCAATTAGTAAAACAAATAAACTAGTTACAACCCAAGATTTTAATCTTCTCTTTTTCATCTTTATCCACCTTCCTAATAGAAAGTGTTTACGGATATTTAAAAATTATACATAAATATTTGCAAATTCATCTGTATTATAGTAATAACTTAAAATATATTTATAGTCTTTACTCATTTTAGCAAGTTCATTAGCTCCACTTTGACTCATTCCTACTCCATGGCCATATCCAAAAGTTGTTATAGTTATTTTATCTCCATCTATAGAAATTGAAAAATCAGTGCTTCTTAAACCTAAAAGTTTTCTAAATTCAATACCTGTATATGTTTTAGAGCCAACTTGGACTTTCTCAACATGGTTAGTTTTGTTTCTACTTAATATATCGATTGTTGTAAACTCGCCTAATTTTTCTATTAGCTCTTGTTTTGTGAATGTAGTATCGCGTTTATATCCACTAGTGCCTGTATCCCATGGTGAAGAAACTGATGTTATGTCGTTACTTTTAAAAACAGTCATTCCGTTTTCAGTATAGCCATTTGATGTTGAAAAGTAATAAGTTTTAAACAAGTCACTATTCTTTTTGATAATAATACCTTCAGTATTTTTAACAGCATTAGTTACAATTGTTTTGTATTTATTATAAGTACTTCCCCATTTTTCTTTCATAGCATCATCGTTTATATAACATTGATCAGTTGAAGTCACTAAATTCTCTTCATTAAAATTTTCTTTTTTCATCTTATAATAAGCAAAACTTCTTGCTGCTATAGCTTGAGCTTTTAATGCTTCTTCATTATAAGATGCTGGCATTTCGCAAGCAACTACACCAACAATATAATTTTCTAAAGTTTCATCAACTTGTTGTTTGGGTTCTTCTACTACTTCCTTACTCTCTAATTTAGGTAGTTTTTCAAAAAATTCTTCTTTATTAAAAGATGAGTTGTATTTATAAAAAAACAACCCTAGATATAATGCTAAGATTGGTACTGATGCATAAGTTACTATTTTCATGATTCCTCCTATATTATTGATATACTCATTATATCATATAAAAAATTTGCTAAAATATAACTTAAACATAGAATAAAAATTATCGATAAGAATCTTGCTTCCCATATATGGTTCTTTTTAATGAATCCTTCAAAGTTTATTCCTGATACAGCAAAAGTGCACATTAAAATGGAAATAGCATAAATAATTAGTTTAGTCATGATCTATTTCCTCAATCATTTTAATTCTTCTAACGTGTCTTTCTTCACCTGCAAAGTCAGTTTTAATAAATTCATCAACCATATCTAAAATATTTGACATAGGTTCTTTATAACTCATCGCGATTATATTGGCATTATTATGAAATTTTGCTAAATGAGCATCATTTACTGAACATATACGAGCACATCTAATTCCATGTATTTTATTGGCAGCTATACTCATACCTATTCCTGTTCCACATAAAAGTATACCTTCATCAACTTCATGATTTTTCACAGCATTGGCTACTTTAAATGCAAATACTGGGTAATCATCTGTATCATAGTTTTCTGGGCTATAATCTACTACTTCAATT
The DNA here is from genome assembly GCA_934095845.1 of uncultured Bacilli bacterium. Lineage (GTDB taxonomy): Bacteria > Bacillota_I > Bacilli_A > RF39 > UBA660 > CAG-582. The sequence continues at coordinate 95,175 of CAKOKS010000002.1, forward strand.
CCAAAACTTCTTAAATGATCAATTATTATTTTCTTTTCATTAACTCCATTGTGATCTGTTGCTATTCCTATTTTCATTATTCTTCCTCCATTGCTTTTTTAAATACTGGTAAAAGTCCAATATTTCCAGTTCTATGAACAGGTAGTTGATATAAATCATGACCGGGAAAATCATTTCCTTCTATTAAACAAGGTTTGTTCTCTCCTAAGCAAACATCCCATGCTATATAACCAACTTCAGGTACTTTTTCACAAGCATCTATACATAATTTTTTTACACTATCCCACATAGGTATTTTTACACCAACTATAGGTTTATTTGTAAAGGGGTGAACCTCATAAACATTTGTATTTTTATCTATAGCTTTATAGTTAATCATTCCAGTTTCAACATCAACTGCTGTTACCATACCTCCATGATTAAAGTTATCTACAACATTACCTGAATTACCTATTCTTAAATATGCAGTAACAACTTTTTTATTTAAAGTTACAACTCTTAATGTATTAACGCTTAAAGGATATAAATCGTTTAATACTTTATTTTGTTTAGCTACTTCTTCTACTAATATTTGGTTATTTTCAAGTAACTTATGATATAATTCTTCAGCACTAAATTTAGTTGTATCAATTTTTTCTACACCTTTTCCACAAGATAAACCAACTGGTTTAACTATAATTGTTGAGTGTTTTCTAATAAAACTTTTAAATTCATCTAAATTATCCATCGTTAATTTTAACCAGTCACGATTTAAATATTCATCAAATATTTCATTAAAAATACATTTATCTTCAAATTTATAAATTGATGATGGATCATTATATTTTTTACAAATAGCATTGTTGATTCCTCTAGTAATAACTGTTTTTCTTTCTTTACCATTCATTTTATACATCTCGAATTGATAGTAATCAACATAACCTGCTTGATATTTTAAACCACACCAAACAACATCACAAAAGATAAATGGTTTAAATTTATGATTTCTATCATGAACCATGTCTATTGTTTTAAACATATTTCCAAAATTCATATTTTTAATTCTTTTTATTAAATAAGTTGCTTTACTCAATTTAATCACCTATTTATATTTTACCATACAAAAAAAAAATAGACACATAAGTGTCTAATTCTTTACAATTAATCTTTATTAATATTGTATTTTTTGTTGAATTGTTCAATTTTACCAGTTTTTTTACGTTTTCCTTGAGCTCCTGTATAGAATGGATGACATTCAGAACATACTTCAAGTAATTGTTCTTCTTTGTTACTCATTGCTTCAAATGTAGCTCCACATGCACATTTAAAAGTACATTTAACTTGTTTTGGATGTAAATTTGCTTTCATTTAAATCCTCCTTCCGCCATAACTAAATTTAGTTATAGAAATTCACTAATTGATAGTATATCATAAATCAGTTTTTTTTCAACTATTTTTATAATTATTCATCTACTAATTTGATATTTACGCCTACACTTGATAGTTTTTCAACGATTCTTTCGTATCCTCTAAGCAAGTGTTCTATATTTTGTATTTCAGTTGTGCCTTCTGCTATTAAACCAGCTACTAACATACTTGCTCCTGCTCGAAGATCTGTTGCTTTTACTTTTTTTCCTTTTAAAGGAGTTGGCCCAATTATAATTGCTTTTTTATCAAAAGCTTGAATTTTTGCTCCCATGGAGTTTAGATGCGGAATATGTCTTAATCTATTTTCATATATAGTTTCTTCAAATAAAGATTCTCCTTCACATTGAGTTAAGAAAGTTGACATTGGTTGACCTAAATCAGTTGGAAAACCTGGGTAAACTGTGGTTTTTACATTTACAGCTTTTAAGTGAGAAGATGCCGAAATACACATTTTGTTATCTTTTATTTCATAATTAACTCCACTTTCATGAAGTTTATCTAAAAGTGCTTCTAAATGATTTTCTACAATGTTTTCTAAAACTAAGTTCTCACCTATTAAAGCACCTATTAACATATATGTTCCAGCTTCAATTCTATCTGGTATTACTTCTACAAATCCATCACCTAAATTTTTAACTCCATTTATTTCTATTCTAGAAGTTCCTGCACCAAAAATACTTGCTCCCATGGAATTTAAGAAGGATGCAACATTAGCAATTTCTGGTTCTTTGGCTGCATTTTCAATAATTGTTTTTCCATCTGCAAGAGTTGATGCTAACATTATATTAATTGTTGCACCTACCGAAGGAAAATCTAAATAAAAATATTCTCCCTTAAGGTGATCAGTTTTCATTTTAAATTCATCACCATCTGATTCAATATCTATTCCCATTTTTTTAAAAGATTTTATATGATAATCAATTGGTCTTGATCCAATAACACACCCACCTGGATAAGCAATTTCAGCATTATGGTATTTTCCAACTAAAGAACCCATAAAGTAATAAGAAGCTCTTAATTTACTAGCATATTCTTCAGTAATTTTTTTGTTTTTAACATTTTTATTATCAATTGTAATGGTATCATTTTCAAAAGTTATAATAGAACCTAGTTCTTCCATCATCTCTATTAGTATTCTAACATCTGATATATCAGGAACATTGGTAATAATACATTTACCATTTGTTAAAATACTTGCTGGAATAAGCGCAACTACAGAGTTTTTTGCTCCGCTTATTTTTATTGTACCACTTATTTTGTGACCACCTTCAATAACAAGTTTCTTCATCTATTCACCGTCCATTTGTTAACATAATTATATTATTAATGTATTTATTATTCAAGGTTTATATGACACGAAAAAAATCACATTATAGTGATTTTTGGTATTTATTCATTACTTCTTTTACTAAAGTAGTATATTCAACTTCATCTTTATCTGTATCATCTATTAAACATAATGGAGGATATATTACGCACCACCAGTTCATTCCACTTGACTCACCTAATTTTAATACCACCGAATCATAATAACCAGCATCATATTTTATTCCTTTATAATATTTAGTTGGAAAATAATTCTTGCCTATATTAAGTTCATAATTCATATTTATCTTATTTTCTAATAAATATTTATCGATTATCGAGGAAATATTAGACTTATTATTTAATAATTCTTCTTTTGCTTCAGCAGCTGAATTGCTATCTTTTATAAATTCAAATACTTTTTTATCTAAATACTTGCTTATTTTATTTTTTTCAAATATATCTTCATAAGTATTACTACTCGCAATTACTCTAAATCTAATAGATGCATCAGGTATAATTAATTCATCTTTATTATTTTTATTTATTAAAATTAACATTATTAAAGCCATTATTACTAAAACTTTTTTCATTTCATTCACCTCTATTACATATATGAGGTAAATTTTTAAATTTTATTCATTTATTATAAATAAATATCTATCTTTTCCAGATAAATCTTTTTCAACTAGTATTTTTGCATCTTCAAAATACTTTCTAGCATATTCTTTTAAAATATTTCCTTGAGTATATCCTATTTCAAAAGCAATTATATTTTTATCTTTTAAATTCTTTTTACAATTTTTTATTATTTCTTTATAAAAGAATAAACCATTATCTGGAGCATATAACGCAAGTTTTGGCTCATTATCTTTTACTATATCCATAATTTTTTCATCATAAGCAATATATGGTGGATTAGAAATAATGACATCATATTTTTTATTTATATTATCTAGTATATTACTCTCAATAAAGTTAATATCTACATTGTTATTCTTTGCATTAGCAATAGCAACTTTTAAAGCAGATGAAGAAATATCTGAAGCATCTACACTTGCATTAGTTAATTTCTTTAAAGTTATTGCTATACAACCAGATCCAGTACATAAATCTAATATATCTATGTTTCCTTTAAAATATTTTTTTATATAGTTATATGTTTTTTCAACTAAAGTTTCAGTTTCAAATCTAGGTATTAAAACATTTTTATCTACGTTTATAATATTTCCATAAAAATCAGCATTACCAATGACATATTGTATTGGTTCTCCATCTATTACTCTTTTTATTTGTGATTCTAACTCTTCTAATTCTTCTTTAGTTAATTCATGGTCATAATCTATATTGTCATCAAAAAAAGATGAAACTAATAATTTCACCAAATGTTCATCAATTTCTAATTTGTATTTATTTATAAAATTATTTATCTTCATTTTTTTCCTTATGAACTAATTCTAATTTTTTAGGTTTTAATTCAGTGTTTTTTTCTTCAGAAAAATATTTTTGTTCTATTTCAGTTGTATATTTTTTTACTAAATCTTCATATTTAGCACGAGTTTTTTCATCCATTCTAGAAACTATATTCTCTTTTGTTCTTCTTATTTGTTTAGACCATTCATATTGATGTACATTTTTTGATAGTTCCAAATAATCTAAATCTGTAATTAAATTTGGATGTCTTTTACCTAATTCGTCTTTTACGCGTCCCTCGTTAGTAGCAATTTTAATTATTGCATCTACAAACATAGCGCCTATTGCAACAAAAAATAAAGGTGTTGGAATACTTAATGGTACAAATATATTTAAAATAGCAAGTACAGTTACAATAAAACTAACAAATGTAACTTTATAAACATTTCTTTCTAAATTAAATTTACTATGTTTATTTTCTTTTAAATCTGTATATTCATCTAATAGATTTCTATATATAGAATAATTATTTTCTTCAATATCTATATTAATTTTATTTTTATTTCTTTTCTTCATATTTCCCCCTATATACTTTAATTATTTTTTATTGATTTTCTAGTTTTCTTCTTTGATCTTCAGTTATTAATGCATCAATTATTGCATCAAGATCACCATCCATTACACGATCTAAGTTCATTACTGAGAAACCTATACGATGATCAGTTACTCTATTTTGTGGATAGTTATATGTTCTTATTTTTTCTGAACGATCTCCAGTACCAATTTTGTTTCTTCTATCTTGGCCTTCTGCTTCTTCTTTTTCACGTAATTTTAAGTCATATAAACGTGTTTTCATTATTTGAATAGCTTTTTCTTTGTTTCTTATTTGGCTTCGTTCTGTTTGACTATAAACGATTATTCCAGTTGGAATATGTGTAAGTCTTACAGCTGAGTCAGTTGTGTTAACTCCTTGTCCACCACATCCACTTGAACGTGTAATATCTACTCTTATTTCATTCATATCTAATTCGTAGTCGAATTCTTCAGCTTCTGGCATTACTGCTACAGTTGCTGTAGATGTTTGAATTCTTCCTTGAGATTCTGTTTCAGGAACTCTTTGTACACGATGGGATCCACTTTCAAATTTTAGTTTTGAATAAACATTTTCTCCTTTTATCATGAACTCAATTTGAGAATATCCTCCTGCTGTTCCTTCAACAGCATTAGTTACTTCAGTTTTCCATCCTTGTTTTTCAGCATATCTAGAATACATTCTAAATAAATCTCCAGCAAAGATATTAGCTTCATCTCCACCAGCTGCTCCACGAATTTCCATAATAATATTTTTTCCATCATTTTCGTCTTTTGGAATTAATAAAAGTTCTAATTCATGTTCTAAGTTAGTTAATTTTTCAGTATTTTCTTCTAATTCTATTTGAGCTAAATCTCCTAAATCAGGGTCATTAACTAATGATTTAGCTTCTTTAATGGAATTATTTACATCTTGATATTCTTGATATTTATTAACTATTGTTTCTAAATCGCTTTTTTCTTTAGAAAGACTTTTCATTTTTGAATAATCATTTAAAACTTCTGGCTTTAATAGTTCTTCTTCAATTTCTTTATATCTTTCTTTAATAATATTTAATCTTTCAATCATTTTTTCACCTTTTACATTGAATCTGTTTCTTCGGCATCATCAATTATAACTAAATCCTTTAAATCATCTTCTTCATCGTCATCATCAACAACTGTTTCATCATAGTTAACTTCATCTTCAGATTCTTCTTCATCTAATACTTCTTCATCAACTACAATTTCTTCATCATCATCTGAATCAATTACTACTTTTTTAGTATGATTATCTGATAAATCCCAGAAACCTTTTTCTAACATTATAAATCTTTTATCTGTAGCAAGTAATTGGAAAAAATCAGCTATTTTACTTTCAAAGTATGATTCTGGTAAATGCATTACATCAATAACTGTTTTAAACAATTCTTGAATAGTCATCTTACTTCCATTTTCTTTTAATATTACATAAGCAACATCTGTATGAGACATTGTTTCTAATTCTTCATCACTTATTTTTATTGTTTTCATATTTTCCTCCTTAATATTCATTTGCATTATATGCAAGAACATAATAATTTGTCATTAATACTTAAAACAATAATAATTTTATCATATAATTATTGCTTGTCAATATAAATAATTAATATTCTATATTTATACATTTATTAACCATTTTATTTTCTTCTATCATATATCTAATATTTATATTATTTTTGCTCTTTTTTATTATTACTTCTGAGATAGGAATATCAAAACTTAAGTTATTTTCTTTTAAAGTTATTATAAAATTATTGTTCTTAAAATCCATTATTAAAGTGTTTTCATCTTTTTTTGTAAGTTTATCATTTTCTATATCATATTCAAATATTATACTATCTATTTTAAATTTTATAACATTATCTTTTATATAATATGATTCTTCACGATTAATAATCGTTTCTTCTTCACTTTTAAGTGTAAATTTAAGCTTTTCCATAAATTATTCCCTCACTTGGCGTTATTTTATCATAATTTTTTAAATTTGTCTCATTATAATAAAAGGTGATGAAATGAAGCAATTAAAAAACATATTTAAAATTGGTATTTTTCTTTTCATCAGTATCATTGTTGTCATTATTGGAATATATGTTTATTCATATTTTATGCCTGCTATGACACTTAATTCAGCAAATTCTTATTATTTATATGATAATAAAGATAATTTAGTATATCAAGGTAGTAATAAAAGTGAATGGGTATCATTAAGTGAAATAGATCCAGAATTTTTAAAATACATTGTATCAGTAGAAGATCAACATTTTTATCATCATTTGGGTTTTGACATAGCTAGAATTGCTAAAACTTTAGTAACAAATATTAAATCAGGTAAAATTCTTGCTGGAGCATCATCTATAAGTCAACAATATGTTAAGAACTTGTATTTAACTTTTGATCAAACTTGGGAAAGAAAGATTGAAGAAGCTTTTCTAACAGTAAAACTAGAAACTCATTATTCTAAAGATGAAATATTAGAAGGTTATTTAAACACGATTTACTTTGGTCAAGGTATTTATGGGATAAAAAGTGCAGCTAATTATTATTTTAATAAAGATCCAAATAATTTAACTAAGGAAGAAGCTATAATATTATCAGGTATTCCAAAAAGTCCGAATAATTATAATCCTATTTCCAATATGGAAGCTTGTATGAAAAGAGTAAATGTTGTAAAAGAGGTACTTATTAACAATAAAACTATATCTAAAGAAGATGCAGACAGTTTAAATTTTGATAATTTAAATTTATATGGTCAAAAACAAAACAACAATTTAACAACTTTAATGTATTATCAAGATGCTGTTATGGATGAACTAAATAAAATAGAATCAATTCCTGATTCAATAATTAATTCTGGAGGAATAAGAATATTTACAAACTTAGATATGGATACTCAAAAAGCAATGGATACAGCTATTAAAGAAAAAACTAAAGAAGATGATAATCAAGTAGCTGGAATTGTAGTTGATCCAAGAAATGGTAAAATTGTTGCTTTATCAGGTGGTAAAGATTATTCTAAAAGTCAATATAACCGTGTTTTAAAATCAAAAAGACAAGTTGGGTCAACAATTAAACCTTTTTTATATTATTCTGCATTAGAAAGTGGTATGACTGAAGCAAGTACATTTAAATCGGAAAAAACTTCTTTTGTATTTCAAGAAAATAAAATATATAATCCAACTAATTATGGAAATAAGTATGCAAATAAAGAAATAACTATGAGTCAAGCTCTTGCTTATTCAGATAATATATATGCCGTGAAAACTCATTTATTTTTAGGAGAGAATAGCCTTGTTAATACATTAAAGAAATGTGGTTTAAAAGAAAGTTTAGCAGCAAATCCTTCTCTTGCTCTTGGTGCTAGTGAAATAAATATGTTAGATTATGCAACTGCATATAATACCCTTGCAAGTGGTGGTATTAAAAGAGAGTTATATTTTATTAATAAAATTGAGGATGCGAGTGGAAATGTTTTATATATTCATAAAAATCAAGAAGAAAAAGTTTTAAATGATGATTCTTTATATATTCTAAATGAAATGATGCGTAACACTTATAATTATAATTATGTTGATTATAATTCTCCAACTGTTTTATATTTAAATGGTAAATTAAATCAAAAATATGCTTTGAAAAGTGGTACAACTGATAACGATTACTGGATAAGTGGTTATAATAAAAATGTTTTATCTATTATATGGGCTGGTAATGATGAAAATAAAGATGTACCAAAGAGTTATTCTAAAACTATTAAAGATATTTGGTTAAACTCTGTTAATGCTTATACTGAAGATATTATAGATGATGAATGGTATACCAAACCTGATAATGTAATAGCAATTCCAATGAATCCTAAAACTGGTAAATATGATGTTAAATCAAAAGAGTTATTTTATTTCGTTGATGGAACACAGAGTCCTTATATAAATTAAAAAACGACAACTATTGCTTGTCGTTTTTGTCCACTTTAATAACTATTTGATATATATCTCCAAAATCAAATTCTTCAAATTTTACTTTTTGTTTTCTTTTATTTGCAAGACCAATTATTTTCTTTAATTCACTTTCAATTTCTTCACTTGTATCAACAACTGGTTCATGATAAGTAACAACTGGTGTTTCTTCCTTCTTAACTTCTTCAGGTTGTTCCTCTTCTTCATCAATATCTATTACATCTAAATCTTCAAGCAACGGATTTGTTAGTGATTCATTTCTAAATGGATTTATTATCATTGATGGATCAGGATTCATATTTACAGTTTCATTTTCTAAGTTGTTGAAAAATAATGACTTTTTAACATTATTTTTATTAGAAAAATCACTTGTATATGAATAATTAGCTTCTTCTTCATTAACTGGTTCAATATCATTAGAATTATTTATTATATTATTAACATTAACATCTATTTGGCTGTTAGCGTTTATTCCACCAGTTACGTTAGAATTTTTTTGATAACTCATTAGTATTTCTTGAATTTCATCATCAAGCCTTTTAACAGTCCATCTTTCATTAATGATTCTATTTAATAGCTCAACTTGTTTTAATTTATCAGTTACTTTAAGTAAGCTTCTTGCATGTCTTTCACTTATTTTTTCTTTCATTAAGGCATCTTGAACTTGAGGATCAAGACTTAATAATCTTATTTTATTAGCAAGTGTAGATTGGCTAGTTCCAAGTCTTTTTGCTAATTGATCTTGAGTTACATATTTACGATCTAAAAGCTTTTTATATGATTTTGCTTCTTCTATTGCTGATAAGTTTCTTCTATGTGTATTTTCAATAATAGCAACTTCGGCTGATTCATTATCATCTAAATCAGTTATTATAGCAGGAACAGATGTAAGTCCAGCAAGTTCAGCAGCTTTAAATCTTCTTTCTCCAGCAATTATTTCAAATTTGTTACCTACTCTTCTTAATACTAAAGGTTGGATAATTCCATGTTCCTTTATTGATTGAGCTAATTCATCTAAGCCTTCTTCAGAAAATACAAGTCTTGGTTGAAATCTATTTGGTATTATTTCATCCATATTTATTAATTGTATTTGAGATTCCATTTTCATTCTATTCACCGTACCAACCTATTTTATTCTATATTTATATTACTTTATTTTTGTCTTTTTTTCAACTATTCTTTTTATTTGTGAATAATTTCTAGGATACTTATTTGGAGTTTCACTTACCTTTTCAATTAATATTATATTACGTGTAGAATTTTCTTTAATTAGTTCATAATTAAAGATATTTTTTATATTTCCACCAAGAATTTTTATTATTTCTTTTGATCTATTTAATTCATCATCAATTTTACCTTTTAAAGGAATAAAGTAACCTCCTATTTTTAAGAAAGGTATACTTAATTCAGATAAAATTTCTAAATCACTTACGGCACGTGAAGTTACCACATCAAATTTTTGTCTTTCATAATTTATATACTCTTCTGCTCTTTCATGAACTGTTTTTATATTTTTTATGTTTATTTTTTCAGCTAATAACTCTAAAAATTTTAATTTTTTATTATTAGAATCAAGTAATGTAACTTCTACTTCTGGATGCATTATTGCTAAAATCATACCTGGGAATCCTGCTCCAGTTCCAATATCTAAAATACGTTTGGTATTTTTAAAATCAAAATAATGCTCTAACATTAAAGAATCAAAAAAGTGTTTTAAAAGAATACTTTCATAGTCTTTAATTGCTGTTAAATTAGTATGTTCATTATACTCAATTAAAAAATTTATATAAGTATCAAATTTGTTCATAGTCTCTTCTGTTATATTAATACCTAGTTTTTTAGTTTCTTCAATAAATTCTTCTCTATTCATTATTAGAATCCTTACTATAATGTTTTTTTAAATATACAGATAAAACTGATATATCAGTTAAATTTACTCCACTAATTCTAGTAGCTTGTGCTAAAGTTTGAGGGCGCACTTGTTTTAATTTTTGTTTTGCTTCACTGGCAATATTAGAAACTAAATCATAGTTAATATCTTCAGGAATTTGTTTAGTTTCAAGCTTTAACATGTGTTCTATTTCACGATTTGTTTTTTCAATATATCCTTCATATTTTATTTCAATTTCAACTACTTCTAGTATTTCTTTATCATATTCTTTTGATAAATATGGAACTAAGTCATTAATTTTTATTTGAGGTCTTTTAAGTAATAAATATCCACTTATACCTGTATCAAGTGATTCAACATTTAAGTGATTTTTTATCTCTTCAGTAATATTTTTATTATTTATTTTTAAAGTTTTTAATTCATTTATTAATGATTCAATGTTTTTTTCTTTTTCTAATAAATTATTATATTGTTCATCTGTTACTGAACCATATTTATATCCTATTCTTCTTAATCTTAAATCAGCATTATCATGTCTTAAAACTAATCTATATTCGGCACGACTTGTTAATAATCTATAAGGTTCTTTTGTTCCCTTTGTTACTAAGTCGTCAATTAATACGCCGATATAAGCTTCGTTTCTTTTTAAAATTAATGGTTCTTCACCTTTAACCTTTTGACTAGCATTAATTCCAGCAATTAAACCTTGCCCAGCTGCTTCTTCATAACCACTTGTTCCATTAATTTGTCCAGCTGTAAATAAATTATTAATTATTTTAGATTCTAGGGATGGTTTCATTTGTAATGGATTAATGGCATCATATTCAATTGCATAAGCATATTTTAATATCTTAGCATTTTCTAATCCTTTTAAACTATGTACCATTTTTTCTTGAACATCTATTGGCATAGATGTAGAAAATCCTTGTAAATAAAGATCTGGATAATAATCACTTTCTGGTTCTAGAAATAATTGATGTCTTTCTTTATCTTTAAATCTAACTACTTTATCTTCAATACTAGGACAATATCTAGGACCAATTCCTTCTGCATATCCTCCATACATAGCTGATTTATCTAAATTATCTTTTATAATTTTATGAGTTTCTTCATTAGTATAAACTAAATAACATTTTCTTTGTTTTTTAGGGTCATAGTCAGGTTTTCTATCAAATGAGAAAGAAAGTAATTCATCATCGCCTAATTCTTCTGTTAATACTGAATAATCTACTGTATTTGGATCAATTCTTTGAGGAGTTCCAGTTTTTAGTCTTTGTATTTCTAAACCTAAAGATCTTAATTTATCTGATAAATGTTTACTACTTGTTTCTCCATGAGGTCCTTCATATTTAAAAGTTGAACCGACAAGTATTTTACTCTTTAGATATGTACCAGTAGTTAAAACTAAACTTTTACAATAATATTCATTTTTTGATTCACATATTATCCCTTTAATTGTGTTATTTTCGACAATTAAGTCTTCTACCATTTCTTCTATAATGTCTAAATTTTCAATTTTATTTAACTCTTCTTTCATATTTTTAGGATAAGTTATTTTATCTCCTTGAGCACGTAGACTTTTAACAGCTGGACCTTTTCCTGAATTTAACATTTTTATTTGTAAATGTGATTTATCTGCAACACGACCCATAAGTCCACCTAAGGCATCTATTTCTCTTACAACTATTCCCTTGGCTGTTCCACCTATACTTGGATTACATGGCATATCAGCAATATTATTCATATTTGAAGTTATTAAAGCAGTGTGCATTCCACATCTTGCTGCAGAGGCAGCTGCTTCGCATCCAGCATGTCCTCCTCCAACAACTATTACATCATAGTTCATATTTTCACTTCCTTATTTTCCTAAGCAAAATTTACTAAATAAAGTATCTAGTAATTCATCTTTATAAACGGCACCTATAATTTCTCCTAAATAATTATAAGCATCATTTAAATCAACTGAAATCATTTCAAAAGGTATTTCATCTTTAATTGATTTAAGAGCATTTTCAATTGATTCAAGTGATTTACGTGTTAATGCAATGTGTCTTGCATTTGATAGATAATTATAATTCTTACTTTCAATTTCATCAAGATTAAATAATTCAACAATTTTTCTTTTTAAACTATCTAATCCATTTTCATTTAATGTATTTCCATAACATATATCAAGTCCATTTAATAAATTTTCATCTATTTTTGAACTTAAATCATTTTTATTTATAAATACTATTTTTTTAGCTCTGATATCTTTATTTATTACTTCTAATTCTTCTTTATCTAGTGGTTCATTATTATTTAATACAAATATAACTAAATCAGCTTTTTCAAGTTCATCCATGCTTCTTTTAACACCTATTTGTTCAACTATATCACTGCTTTTTCTAATTCCTGCTGTATCTATAAGATTAAACTTTATTCCATTTATCAATATTGATGACTCAACTATATCTCTTGTAGTACCAGCAATATCAGTTACAATTGCTTTATTTTCATTTGTTAAATGATTTAATATACTACTTTTACCAACATTTGGTTTACCTATAATAGCAACATCTATTCCATTTTTAACAATATTTATGCTTTCTGAATTCATTAGTAAATTATCTAAGTTTTTCTTTATTTCTTTTAGTTCATTTTCTAGTGATGAATAAGTTACTTCTGGATTATCTGCTTCTTCTGGATAATCATAGTTAACTTCAAGTTCTGCACTTAAATTCACTATGCGTTCTCTTATATTTTTTATTATTTTAGATAAGTTACCTTCAACTTTATTCATTGCATATTTTCTTGATGCTTCACCTTCTGAAGAAATAAGTTCTTGAATTCCTTCAGCTTCTGTTAAATCTATTCTTCCATTTAAAAATGCTTTTTTAGTAAATTCTCCAGGAGTTGCAAGTCTACACCCAGCTTTTATTAATAATTCTAAAACTTTATTAGTTGTTGATATTCCTCCATGACAATTAATTTCTACTACATCTTCTCTAGTAAAAGTCTTAGGAGCACGCATTACAGATACTAAAACTTCATCAACAATATCATCCTTATCAACTATATAACCATAATGTATAGTATGAGTTTTAACATTTTCTAAATTTTTTCCTTTAAATATTTTATTTGCAATTGAAATTACTTCTGGACCAGAACATCTAACTATTGAAATAGCCCCTACTCCTAAAGAAGTTGATATTGCACATATATTTTCATTCAAAATAATCACCACCAATAAAAATACAACCCTATTTTATCACTATAAAGAGTAAAAAAAAAGAGAATTATTTATTCTCCTTAGGTTTAATTACAACATGTCTTTCTGGTTCTTCACCCACAGATTCAGTATAAACATATTTATTATCAGATAATATATTATGTATTATTCTTCTCTCATATGAATTCATGTTTTCTAATTCTACTTCTTCTTTAGTATGTTCTACTTCACGAGCTAAATTTTTAGCAAGTCTTTCTAAGTATTTAACTTGTTTTTCTTTATAATTTTCTACATCTAGAATTAAGTATGGATACATTCCAATTTCATTCATAACTACTTGTTTTACAATTGTTGTAAGTGCAGATAATGTAGCACCATTATGTCCAATAAGTATTTTATTATTATTAGAATACATTTTTACAGTAATTTGTTTTTCTCTTATTTTAGTTTCAAATGTTACTTCTAAACCCATGGAAGAAGTTATATTTTCAAGGTATTTTTTTATAAATTCAACTATATCTGTTAATTTATAAACATACATTTTTATTACTTCTTTTTTTAAAAGACCAACTTTTTCTTTTTTAATTTTATAAAGAATATCACTTTCTTCTACATTTAGTGAATTAAGTGCATTTTCTTTTACTTCTTCTTCTGTTTTTCCTTCAAATACTTCAAATTTCATAACTATCCTACTTTCTTAAATATTATTGTTTGGAATACATTAAATGCATTTGTAACTACCCAATATAAAGCAATTGCTGATGGTAATTGAATAGATGCAATACCAATAAATACAGTCATAAATATCATCATATATTTAGTTTGAATTCCACTTTCAGTTGTTACACTTGTTTGACTCATCGTCATTTTAAATGATAATGCTGTGAATAAAACTATTAAAACAATTAAGATTATGTAGAAATAATTACCTTCTTTTATTCCAACCAAAGGTGTTGTACCTAATTGAAATTTCCAAAAATAGTTTTCAAATATTGCTGGAACTCTGTTGATTGCTTCTAGGAAAGCAAAGAATAAAGGAAGTTGAATAAATGATACTAAGCAACTGCTTATTGGATTAACACTATATTTTTTATAAATATTTAATGTTTCTTGACTCTTTTGCATCATTGATTCTTGATCAGTTTTATCTTTATATTTCTTTTCTATTCTTTCAAGTTCAGGTTGAGCTTTCTTTAAATTTTCTTGTTGTCTTATTGTTTTTGCACTGAAAGGCATCATTATTAGACGAATAATTATACCGATAACCATTACAGATACACCATAGTTACCAAGTATTTTTCCTAAATTAATGATTACCCAGGCAAGTGGTCTAACAAATAATTGAACCCAAAGTCCATTATAAGCTTTTTTCTCATAAATTTTCATATTAGAACATTTTGGTAAATCACTTAATTTAACATCCATATATTCTTCATACTTTTTATATTGTTCTAATATTTCTTCATTTTCTGGTAAACAAAGAATATTTGCCGATAAACTTTGACCAGTCTTTTCATCCATTACTCTTTTTTTATCTCCATCAACTAATTGTTTATTACATCCAGTTAATGTTAGAAGAATAATTGCTGCAATAACACATATTTTCTTTTTCATATTCTCTCCTATTTTAATGTCTTAATTAATTCATCATTTAAATTACTAAAAGATTCGTTAATTAATCCTTTTTTTATTATTATAATATAATCTTTACTATTTGAAAATAACTTTTTATTATTGTGAATTAATTCTCTCATAACTCTTTTAGCTCTATTTCTTGTAACTGCATTTCCTAATTTTTTAGAAACCGCTATTCCAAATCTAGAATAAGCTAAATCATTATCCTTATTATATATAATAAAATTTTTACTTTTTTTAAAAGGACAATTATGAATAATATATTCAAAGTCCTTATGTTCTTTAACTGTTTCATATTTTTTCATAACTATCCTCCTCAAAAATTTAATCATAATAGAATAAAAAGCCACAAAAGTGGCTTAATTAATTATCTACTTAAAATTTTTCTTCCTTTTGCTCTTCTAGTTTTTAATATTTTAGAATTTTTACGTGCAAAGAATCCATGTTTTTTTGATTTTTTACGATTATTTGGTTGAAATGTTCTTTTCATTGTTTTCCACCTCCACATCTCAAAAGCAAGGTTATTATATAATAATAGAAATTAGAAGTCAATTATTTTTACGTATTTTTAGGTAAAAAACTTGGTTTTCAACTTTTCAACGTTGATTGTTAATAACTTTTTTTAACAATTGAAAACTTTTTTAATTAATTTGTTGAAACTGTTGAAAAGTCTATTTTTTTACGTTATTATAGTATACGAATTGTTAATAAGTTTGTTAATAACGTGTTGAAAAAATTATTTTTTAATTTATTACTTTATTTTTCAACAAAAGTGATTTACAATTTACTTAGTTAGAAAAATCAAATATGAAAGTTGATTATTTTAATGGTAAAGCAGGGTGGTTAAATGGATAAGGAAGGTTTTTGGAATACTTTTTTAAATGTTCTTAGCAGTAAGTTAAATAATATTTCATTTAACACTTGGTTTAAGGATGCGGATATAATTAGTTTGGATAATCATACTTTAACTATATGTGCTGCTAATAAATATAAAAAAGATTATATAAATAATTATTATGAAAACATTATTAAAGATGTTTTAAAAGAAGTAAGTAATGAAGAATATGATTTTGAAGTTATTTGCAAAGAAGATATAAAAGAAGAAGAGGTCATTATAGAAGAACCTATAATGGATATGCCTAAGTTTAAGAATAACAATTGTAGTAATTTGAATCCAAATTATACATTTGATAATTTTGTTGTTGGTAATTCTAATAGATTAGCTCAAACAGTTGGCTTGTCAGTTGCTGAACAACCTGGAAAACTTTATAATCCCTTATTTATATATGGAAAAAGTGGGTTAGGGAAGACACATTTAATGCATGCTATTGGTAATTTTGTTACTGATAACTCAAATAAATCGGTTTTATATGTTACAAGTGAGAGATTTATAACTGATTTTACTCAAATTAATAGAAAAGATGATAACAACTTAGATTTAATTGCTCATTTTAAAGAAAAATATCGAAGTGTAGATGTATTAATAATTGATGATATTCAATTTTTAGGTGGAGCTAATAAGACTCAAGATGAATTTTTTAACACATTTAATGAATTATATAGTTTAAATAAACAGATAATAATATCATCGGATAGAAGTCCAGATGACTTAAAAGTACTGGAGGAACGTCTTAGAACAAGGTTTACTTGGGGGCTTACTGTTAATATAATGCCTCCAGATTATGAACTTCGTTTAAAAATTGTAAAAAATAAGATTGCCGGTCATGAAGTAAGTAAAATGATTGCTCCTGAAGTACTAGAGTATATTGCAAATAACTGTGAAAACGATGTTAGACACTTAGAAGGTGCAATAAATAGGTTATATGCAGTAACAGCAATGTATTCACCTAAAGAAATTAATCTAGAATTTGCAAAAGATGCATTAAAAGATTATATAGGTTCTTCAGTATATATAACTAACAATGTTACTAAAATACAGAAAGCTGTTGCTGAATATTATGATTTAACAGTTGAATCATTAAAAAGTAAAAAAAGAACGGCAATTATAAATCATGCAAGGCAAGTAGCCATTTACTTATGTAAAATGACAACAGAGGAGACACTTGATAAAATTGGTTTGGAATTTAATAGAGATCATGCTACTGTAATTCATGCTTGTGATAAGATAGCTGATAGTTTAAAACAAGATGATGAATTAAAAGAAGAAATTAATAAAATAAAAGATAAAATCATGAATTAATGTTAATAACTTACAACTTATTAACACTAAAATATTAATAAATAAATGTAAAATTAGTTGAAAATAAAGTGTAAATGGTAGTTTTCAACAATTTCAACACTAATAATAAAAATAATATATATAAAAGAAAGAAGGAATAAATATGAAATTTAGAATTAAAAAGAATATTATTTTAGACCAATTAGTAAATGTAAGTAAGGCTATATCAAGTAGAAATATAATACCTATACTTAATGGTATTAAGTTTGAACTTACTGAAGAAGGATTAACACTTATGGCAAGTGATACTGATTTAACTATCAGATCATTTATAGAAAAAGATAAAATAGAAAGTATTGAATCTACTGGAACAATTATTATTCAAAGTAAATTCTTAATAGATATTATTAGAAAAATGCCAAGTGACATTGTAAACTTTGAAGTAATTGATGATTTAAAAATAATGATTTACACTGACAATAGTAAATATAACTTAAATTGTTTAAATAGTTTAGATTATCCACAAATAGATATAGAAGAAAATGATAATTTTATTACTTTAAAATCAGGAGAGTTGAAAACTTTAATTAAACAAGTAATATTTGCTATATCAACTCAAGAATCTCGTCCATTACTTACTGGTATTAATATAAAAGTTAATGGTAATGTTTTAGAGGCTATTGCAACAGATTCATATAGACTTGCTAAAAAGACAATTATATTAGATGAAAATTATTCTTTACCTGTTGATATAGTTATTCCTGGTAAAAATATTGATAATTTAGATAAAATATTAGAAGATAGTGAAGATTTAGTTGAAATCCATATATTTAATAACAAAATTTTATTTAAATATAAAAATGTTGATTTCCAATCAAACTTATTAAATGGTACTTATCCAAATACTTCTTCATTTATACCAAATGATTTCATATTTATTATTACAACTAAATTAAATGATTTATTCTCTTCAATAGATCGTGCTGCATTACTAGCACAAAGTAAAGAAAAAAATATCATAAAAATGGAAACTAAAGAAAATATGTTAGAGATTTCATCATTTGCATCTGAAATTGGTAAAGTTGAAGATTATATTAATATAGATAAAAATACTTCTGAAGATATATCAATTTCATTCAGTGCAAAATATATGATGGATGCATTAAAAACATTTGATAGTGAAGATATAACAATATTTATGAATGGAGATTCTAAACCAATTATCTTAAAATCAGCTACTGATGAAACATTAATTCAATTGATTTTACCTATTAAAACTTATTAGAATATTAGAAAATTTAACTAATATTCTTTTTTTTGACAAAATTCGTGCTTTTCATCTGTTAGTATACAACCTCACAGGAGGGTTTTATGAAAGAATATATGATTACGGATGATACATATGCAATACTTCCAAATGGACCAAAAAAGTCTATTATTATTGAAGAAGAAAATCAATTTTATATAGATAATAGTCCAAGAGTTGTTATTAAGAAGAATGCTTTAATGTATGGATCAAGTATGGATGGAAGGGTAGAAGGTAGTATTTATTCAATTGGTTCTTCTTACAAGACACCAATAATGCTTAGTGAAAAGAACTGTTTGCTATTATTTCCAACATCTTCTCCAAGATTAAGGTCTTGTATGTGGATTAATCTCATCAATGTAAAAAATATATTAAAAGATGGTAAAAATGGTAATGGAATAGTTGAATTTAAGAATGGAACATTCCTTTATTTAGAAATATCTTTTTATATATTAAATAACCAATATAACAGAGCTTTAAGATTAGCTCTAATAAGTGGGAAAAATAACTTAATTAAGTAGATTTTTCCTTTTTTTGTGTATTAAAATATGATATAATTAATATGTGTATAGGAGTACACAAATATGTGAAAATCTTTTAAAATTGAAATTAGGGGGTAAAAATGAAAATTTTAGATTTAAAATTGCTTAATTTTAGAAATTATGAAAAATTAAGTTTTAGTTTTGACCCTAAAAAGAATTTGATAATCGGAAAAAATGGAATGGGGAAGACAAATATAGTTGAAGCTATATATGTTCTTGCTTTTACTAAGTCTTTTAGAGGATCCAAAGAAAACGTTGTTATTAAATATAATACTGATTTAACTAGAGTTGAAGGCACTATTTTAGACAATTACAAGAATGATTATAAAGTTATTTTAAAAGAAAATGATAAAACTGTAAAAATTAATAATAAAAAAGTTGATAAAATAAGTGATTATTTATCAAGAATAAATATAGTTTTGTTTACTTCACATGATTTACTTTTAATAAAAGATACTCCGAGTGTTAGAAGAAAACTTATTAATATTGAATTAAGTCAATTTAGTAATGATTATCTTAAAGTATTAACTTTATATAATAAAGTATTAAAACAAAGAAATTTGTACTTAAAAACTTTATATTTAAATGGTAATGCTCCAATTAGTTATTTGGATATTTTGACTGAGCAGTTAGTTGATTTGGGTATTAAAATATATGACTATAGAATGAACTTTATTAACAATATTAATAGTTATATTGAAAAAAATTACTTGGAAATTACTGGAAAAAGTGGTTTAAAACTAAAATATGATTCCTATTTTAAAGATATGACTAGAAAACAAATACTTGATAGTTATAAAAAAGATGAAAAAAAGGATATTATTTTAGGTAAAACCAATAGTGGTGTTCATAAAGATGACTATGTTTTTGAATTAAATGAGGTTAATTTAAAAGATTATGGTTCAGAAGGTGAACAAAAAAATGCAATTATATCATTTAAAATGGCAGAAATTGAAATTTTTAGAAAAGAAAAAAACGTTACTCCTATATTGATATTAGATGATTTATTTAGTGAGTTAGATGAAGAAAAGATAAATAATATCATGCATTTTATAGATGATGATATTCAGACTTTTATTACAACTACAGAATTAAATAAAATTGATAATAAAATAAAAACTGATAGTAAAATATTTTATGTAGCAGATGGAGTTGTTGAGGAGGATATTTATGAATAATGAACATTATGATGCAACCGATATTCAAGTTTTGGAAGGATTAGAGGCTGTTAGAAAAAGACCAGGTATGTATATAGGCACTACTGATGTTAAAGGATTACACCATCTAGTTTGGGAAATTGTTGATAATTCAATAGATGAAGCATTAGCTGGATATTGTAATAATATTGAAGTAGTAATTAATAAAGATAATTCTATTACTGTAAAAGATGATGGTAGAGGAATTCCTGTAGATATACATCCTAAAACACATATTTCAACAGTTGAAACAGTTTATACCGTATTACATGCTGGTGGTAAATTTGGAGGAGGCGGATACAAAGTCTCTGGTGGTCTACATGGTGTAGGTGCTAGTGTTGTTAATGCCTTATCAAGTTGGTGTGAAGTTAGAGTATATAAAGATGGAAAAATTAATTATATTCGTTTTGAAAATGGTGGACATACTAAGGAACCTTTACATGTTATTGGTGAATGTGAACCACATCGTACAGGTACAACAGTAACTTTTAAACCAGATCCTACTATTTTTGATACAGATGTTTACGATTATGAAACTTTAAAGGTAAGAATAAGAGAACTTGCATTTTTAAACAAAGGGTTATCAATTAATATTAGAGATGACCGTGATGATGAAGATACAACGGGAGAGACTTTTCTTTATGAAGGTGGTATTTCAGAATATGTTAAGTTCTTAAATAAAAATAAGACTCCTATTCATGATCAAATAATTCATTTAGATGGTGAAGAAGAGGGCGTATTCTTTGAAGTTGCAATGCAATATAATACCTCTTATCAAGATAATATTTATTCCTTTGTTAACAATATTAATACTCATGATGGTGGAACACACGAAGAAGGAGTAAGACGTGCTTTAACAAGGGTAATTAATAATTATGCTAGAAAAACGAATATGCTTAAAGAAAAAGATGAAAGTTTAACTGGAGACGATGTCAAAGAAGGATTAACAATGATTATTTCTTGTAAACATCCAAATCCTCAATTTGAAGGTCAAACTAAAGGAAGACTGGGAAACTCTGAAGTAAGAAAGCTTGCTGACAGTGTTTTCTCAAAAGGATTTGAAAGATTTTTAATGGAAAATCCTGATAATGCAAGAACTATTGTTGAAAAATGTATTATTGCCAGTCATGCAAGACTTGCAGCTAAGAAAGCTCGTGAAGTTACTAGAAGAAAAACCGATTTAGATCTACCTGGATTAATGGGTAAACTATGTGACTGTAAGAGTAAAGATAGAAGTGAATGTGAAATATTTTTAGTCGAGGGAGATTCAGCTGGTGGAAGTGCTAAAACTGGAAGAGATTCAATGACTCAAGCTATTCTTCCGTTAAGAGGTAAAATTTTAAACGTTGAAAAAGCAAGACTTGATCGTGCCCTTGAAAACGCTGAAATTAGAACTATTATAACGGCTTTTGGTACAGGAATTGGTGACGAATTCGACTTATCTAAGTTAAGATATGACAAAATTATAATTATGACCGATGCCGATGTTGATGGATCACATATTAGAATATTATTATTAACATTATTCTATAGATTCTTTAAACCAATAGTTGAAGCAGGACATGTTTATTCTGCAACCCCACCTTTATATAAGGTAACTTGTGGAAAAACAATTAAATATGTTCTAGATGATAATGAATATAACGAATATGTTGAATCTTTAAATGGTAAGAGCTATGAAGTTCAAAGATTTAAAGGTTTAGGAGAAATGGATGCTGGTGAGTTAAAGGAAACCACAATGTCAAAAGAAAATCGTATTTTAAGACAAATTACAGTTGAAGATTTAGTAGCTGCAGATAAAATTTTTGAAACACTTATGGGTGAAGATGTAGAACCAAGAAGAAAATTTATTGAAGAAAATGCTCATTTTGTTCAAAACTTAGATATATAGGAGGTAAGGTATGGATAGAGTTAATCAAAACAATATTGTTACAGAAGTTCAAGAATCATTTCTTGATTATTCGATGAGTGTTATAGTTGCCAGAGCTTTACCAGATTTGAGAGATGGTTTGAAGCCAGTTCATAGAAGAATTCTTTATTCAATGTATGAAAATGGATATACACCAGATAAACAATATCGTAAATGTGCACGTGTTGTTGGTGATGTTATGGGAAAATATCACCCACATGGTGATTCTTCAATTTATGAAGCAATGGTTAGAATGGCTCAAGATTTTAGTTATAGACATATGCTAATTGATGGACACGGAAACTTTGGTAATATGGATGGTGATGGTGCAGCAGCAATGCGTTATACCGAATCTAGACTTGCTAAAATCTCGTTGGAATTGCTTCGTGATTTAAACAAAGAAACCGTAAATATGATTCCGAACTTTGAAGAAACTGAAATGGAACCTGAAGTTTTACCTTCGAGATTTCCAAATATTTTAGTTAATGGAACTATGGGAATTGCCGTTGGTATGGCAACTAATATTCCTCCACATAATTTAGGTGAAGTAATTGATGGATGTGTTGCATATATAGATAATCATGAAATAACTATTCCAGAAATTATGGAAAAATTAAAAGGACCAGATTTTCCAACTGGTGGAATTATTTTAGGTAACAGTGGTATAAAAAAGGCTTATGAAACTGGTAGAGGAACAATTACTATTCGTTGTAAGGCTGAAATTGATGAAAATAATGGAAAAAATAGAATTGTAATAACTGAACTTCCTTATGGAATTAATACTTTTGATCTTAAAACTAGAATTGGTGAATTAGTTAGAGACAAAGTTTTAGATGGAATTGCAGATTATCATGATGCAACAAGTCTTGAAAAAGGTGTTAATATAATTATTACCCTTAAAAAAGAGGCAAATCCGCAAGTAGTTTTAAACAATTTGTATAAACATACTCAATTACAATCTACTTTTGGTATTATTTTCTTAATGATAGATAATGGAACTCCAAAAGTTTTAAACATTAAAGAAATTATTTCTAAGTATATTGATTTCCAAAAAGAAGTTATAATTAGAAGAACTAAATTTGATCTTAGAAAAAAAGAAGAAAGAGTTCATATTTTAGAAGGATATAAAATTGCACTTGATAATATAGATGAAGTTATAAAAATAATTAAAGAAGCGGAAACTGATGTAATTGCTCGTGAAAAATTGATTAAAATATTTGGATTTGATGAAATTCAAGCAAATGCAATTCTAGAATTAAAACTTCGTAGATTAACAGGCCTAGAAAGAGATAAAATAGAAAATGAACTTGCTGATTTAATTGAACAAATTAAAGAATTAAAAGAAATTTTAGCAAGTGAACAAAAAGTATTAGATATAATCAAGAAGGAATTACTTGAAATCAAAGCTAAATATGCTGATGAAAGAAGAACTAACATTGATATGACTGCAATTGATTATATTGAAGATGAATCTTTAATACCAGAAGAAGATATAATAGTAACTATATCTGATAAGGGTTATATTAAGAGATGCGTTTCTTCAACATTTAAATCTCAACATAGAGGCGGTGTAGGAATAAAAGGAATGTCTACTAATGAAGAAGATTATGTTAAATATCTAGTTAATGCATCAACTCATGACTATATATTATTCTTCACTAATAAAGGTAAAGTTTATAGAATAAAGGGTTATGAAATCCCAGAATATAGTAGACAAGCTAAAGGTTTACCAATTATTAATTTACTTCAAATTGAAAAAGATGAAAAAATTAATTCAATTATAAGTATTAGTAATGAAAATGATAACAAATATTTAATTTTTGCTACAAGAGATGGATTAGTTAAGAAGACTGCAGTAGAAGAATATACAAACATACGTACGAGTGGCAAAATTGCTATCTCACTTAAAGATGGCGATGAGTTAATAGACGTTAAGCTTTCAGATGGAATTAACAAAGTAATTCTTGGATCAACATCTGGTCGCATGGTTGTATTTAATGAAAATGAGGTTAGACCTATGGGAAGAACTGCCAGTGGAGTTAAAGGCATTAACCTAGATGGTGGTTATAAATGTACTGGCATGGAAGTTGGTAAGGATGAAGATAACTTATTAATTGTTACAAAATACGGTTATGGAAAGAAAACATTAATAAGTGAGTATAGAATGACTAAACGTGGTAGCAAAGGAGTAAAGGCATTAAATGTTACTGATAAAAATGGTGAAATGATAGCTCATAAAATTGTTAACAATGATAAAGACTTATTAATGATAACTGAATCAGGAATGGCTATTAGAATGGGAATTGATCAAATATCTCAATTAGGTAGAGTAACACAAGGTGTTAAGTTAATTAACCTTAAAGATAATCAATATGTTTCAACAATAAGTATATTGGATAAAGAAACAGAAGAAAACATTGAAGAAGGAACTGAATAGTTTCTTCTTTTTATTTGATAGACAAAAATTTAAAATCTGAAGTTATCAACAGTGCAAAAATTTAAAATTTGTATATTAACAAAACAATTGTTATATAATCATCCAATGTTTCACGTGAAACATTGGTAAATTGTTTTATATTTTTTAAACAAAAAAACATTAAAAAATGCCATTATAATTTAGTAAAAAAAATAAAACTATATGTTTCACGTGAAACATATAGTTAAAATTATAAAATAACGTATTTTATATGTTAATAATTTGAAAAATAAATATATATTAATAAAATAATATGGATTTTAATGTTTCACGTGAAACATTAAAATTAGAAAATAAATAAAAACTAATAAAAAACACTTATAAATAATAGCAAGTAGTGTATTTTAAATGGATTCTAAATAATATTGCTATGTTTCACGTGAAACATAGTAATAAATATAAAACATAATATATTAAGTTTTTAAATTTTATATATTTTAAAATGATTTTAATATAAATTAATGTTTCACGTGAAACATTGATTTAAAAGATAAACTATTTAATAAACTTTTACTATAAAATATAAGTATTTATTTATTATTGGTTAAATTAATTAAGTATATAATTGTTTTTTAATGTTTCATGTGAAACATTAAAGAACATTGCCTTGAACCAAGATAAGGATAACAATAATAATAAAGTCCGTTATTAAAATAAATAATTGTTAAAAAATTATATAGTCAATGTTTCACGTGAAACATTGACTATAACTAATAAATAAATTAAGATATGTTTTAAAATATTTAGAATTAATAAAAAAAGTTTCATCTTGATGTTTCACGTGAAACATTGAAATGTTATATAAGCAGATAATTAAAATCTGTAAAATTGGTTATAACAAATTTTAAATGTTTGTAAATTGCTTAAAATGTGTTGAGTAACAATTCATAATCTGCTATAATTAACTTGCACAACAATTATGTTAGAACCTGGTCAGAGTAGGAATACAGCAGCCATAATAGCCTCTAATTGTGTGTGCTTTTTTTATATATGAATATGGAGGAAACATGGTAGAAGAATTAATTAAAGAATCTTTAAAAACAAAAAAATATAAAGATATTCCAGTAGCAGCAATAATTGTCAAAGATGGTAAAATTATTTCTAAAGCTCATAATGATAGAATAAAAAAAAATTTAACAATTAACCATGCAGAAATAAGTGCTATATCAAAAGCAAATAAGAAATTAAAAGATTTTCGTTTATTTGACTGTGATCTATATGTTACTTTAGAACCATGTGAAATGTGTATGACAGTTATAAAAGAAGCACGCATTAAAAATGTATACTATTTAATACCAAGAAATGAAAATAAAAAGCAATTTAGTAAAACAAACATTTGTTTGATTAATGCTGATATAGATAAAGTTAATAAATATAAAGAAATGTTGACACAATTTTTTAAAGATAATTGTAACAGGTAAGCCTAATATGATATAATTTACCTAGGTGAATCTTATGGACTACAAGGTTTTATACAGAAAATATAGACCAAGTGATTTTAATCATTTGGTTGGACAAAATTCTATAAAAAAAATATTGGTTAATTCTATTATAAATGATAAAATTGCACATGCATATATCTTTACTGGACCTAGAGGAACAGGAAAAACAAGCACAGCTAAAATATTTGCTCGTGCTTTAAACTGTTTAAATCCGAAAGATGGAATATCATGCGGAGAATGTGAAAATTGTAAAAATGTTAATCAAAACCCAGATATAATAGAACTTGATGCCGCTAGTAATAATAGTGTTGATGATATAAGAAATATTGTTGATTCAGTAAATATTGCTCCTACTAATAGTAAATACAAAATATACATTATTGATGAAGTTCATATGTTATCAACAAGTGCTTGGAATGCTTTTTTAAAAACTCTTGAGGAACCTCCTCATAATGTTATATTTATTTTAGCAACAACGGAAATTCAAAAAGTTCCTATAACTGTTTTATCTAGATGTCAACGATTTGATTTTCAAAGAATTGATAGAAATGAAATTAAGGAACATCTTAATAATATTTGCAAAGAAGAAAACATAAAATGTTCTGAAGAAGCTTTAACGGAAATAGCTTTTTTATCAGATGGTTGTATGCGTGATGCTTTAAGTATATTAGATCAACTATCTAAGATAAGTGATGAAATTACTATAGATATAATTAAAGAAAATTATGGAACTATAACTGATGATGATATAGAAAAAATATATGTTTCTATATTACATAATGATTTAGATAATTTGCTTATAAAACTGAACGAAATTAAGATGAGTGGAATAGATATTAAACTATTACTAGATAAAATGATTGAATATTTTTTAAATAAGGCAATTAGCTTTAAACAAAAAGGAGTAAGTAATAATGCCTTTAAACAATTAAGAAAAATAATTAATTCATTAAACGAGTTACTTGGAAAAATAAATAGTAACTCAAATGGTTTCTTAATGTTGGAACTTGAATTAATATCTTTTATTAATGATGATGAAGTTAATTTAAGTAGTCGAGATATTAATCAAATTATTTCCCGGGAAATAATTTCAAAAGACATGAAAGTTGACGTAAATAATATGTTAACCAGTAATGATTCTGGTTACTATAAGGTAGATAAAGAGTTTATTGATGTTAGAACTAATAATGTTTTAGTAAATGCAAGTAAAGAAAATAAAATAGCATTTATCGAACTTTGGAAAAATTTTTATAATTACTTAGAAAATAATGATGAGAAAGAATTTAGAAATATAGTGAAAAATTCGATACCTCAAATTGTATCAAATTCTTATGCTTTATTAGTTACAAAAAGCGAGAGTTCAAAACTTATTGGTAATAAAAAATTACATGAACTAGAAATACTATTTAAAAAAGTTAATGATAAAGAATATAAATTCATATTTTTAAATGAACAAGAATGGAAAAAGTTTTTAACAACATACGATAAAGAAAAAAAATATGAAATAATAGATGAATCGGGATTCATTAATAAAGATGATAATTCGTGCCAACTTGCAGAAAGCATATTTGGCACAAATAATGTGAATATGGAATAGGAGAGATAAATATGAATATGAATAATTTAATGGCACAAGCTCAAAGAATGCAAAAAGATATAGAAAGAAAGCAACAAGAAATATATGGAACAGAATACACTGGTTCATCTGAATTAGTTGATGTAATATTAACTGGTGATAAAAAATTAAAAAGTGTAAAATTTAAAAAGATGGAAAATTTTGATGCAGATGATCTTGATATTTTAGAAGATATGGTTAAAATTGCATTTAATGATGCAGTTACAAAGATTGAACGTGATATTGAATCTAAACTTGGAATGTATGGTAAACAACTAGGTGGATTGATTTAATATGTATCCAAGCAGTTTAAATAATGTAATAAATTCATTTAAAAAATTACCAGGAGTGGGAGACAAAAGTGCAGAGAGAAATGCATTAGCTCTAATTGAATTAAGTGATGAAGATATTGATAATTTTGTTGAAGCAATAAAAGATTGTAAAAATAAATTACATAGATGTAAAATTTGTGGACACTTAACAGATTCTGAAATTTGTTATATTTGTGAAAATGAACATAGAAGAAATGATTTAATATGTGTAGTAGAAGATTATAAAAGTGTTTTTATGTTTGAAAAGTCTGGAACCTTTAATGGAAAATATCATGTACTTAATGGACTTATATCTCCTATGGATGGTATTTATCCAGAAGATATTAATTTATCTAGTTTAGTTAGTAGATTAGATGGTGTTGAAAATGCGGAGGTTATTGTAGCTTTAAAATCTTCAATTGAAGGAAAGACTACAACATTATATATTAAAAAAATATTAGAAGATAAAAATATAAAAGTTACAAGATTATCGTATGGTATTCCAATGGGAGTTGAAATTGATTATTTAGACTCCTTAACTTTAGATCAAGCATTATTAGATAGAAAAGAAATATCATAAAGAAATAATATTTTAAATATATTGTAATATGGTGATTACATGAATAAAATAAAAAAAATGTTAAAAAACGTTTTGTTTTCAACAATTACAATTTATAGTTTAAATATAATTTTAGTAAAACTTGGTTATTATGTTCCAATAAATTATTTTAGTTTAATAGTAACTTCGATACTAGGTTTTCCTGGTTTAATAATTTATGGAATATTAGCATATAAATTTTTTTGGTGATGATATGGACAAAGAAGCAATAATTAAAAATATAGAAAATACATTTCTTGAGAAAAAAAATTCTCATGCTTTTTTGTTTGAAACAAACAATATTTCTAAATGTTATGATGATGTACTAAATATTATAAAAGTTATTACAAATCATGAATATGATAATTTAATTGATAATAATAATTTTCCAGATTTAATTTCAGTTGAACCAGATGGAAAAGAAATTAAAGTTTTTCAAATTGAAAATATAATTGAAACTTTTTCTACTACTTCAATAATGGGAAGTTATTCAATATATATTATAAAAGAAGCAGAAAAATTGAATTTATCTTCTGCTAATAAAATTTTGAAATTTTTAGAAGAACCAGAAAAAAATATTGTAGGATTTTTTGTAACTACTTCTGTTTCTAAAATATTACCTACTATAAAAAGTAGATGTGAATTATTTAAGATAAATTACAAGTTTGAAAATATTAAAGATGTATTATCTATAACTGAAGAACAATACAAATATTTTGAAGAAACAATGGATTTTGCTTTTAAATTAAATTCAACAAAAAAATATATTTTAATGAATCATGTAAAACAAATTGCTAAAAAAGAAAGATTTGAAATTGAAACAATACTTGATATATTGAGAAAAGCGTATATAATAAAGTATGATTATTTATTAAATCGATTAAATTGTGATAAATCATTAATTGAACAAATTTTAGTAAGTGTGGATATTAATGATATAAAAATATTAGCTAAAAGAATAACATTGATTGAGCAAATTCAAAGTGAATTTAAATTCAATTTAAATAAAGAATTAATTTTAAATAAAATGATATTAATGTGGGAGTAGGTTTATGAAGGTATGTGGAGTAAAATTTAAAGATACTGGTAAAGTATATTATTTTAAATATGAAGATATGGATTTAAAAAAGAATCTAACTGTTGTTGTAGAAACTGAAAAAGGTGAACAATTTGCAAAAGTAACAGATATAGATATCAAAGAATCAAAAAATATAAATATTGAAAATATGAAAGCAGTACTTAGAATATCAACAAAAAAAGATTATAATAATTATTTAAATAATTTGAAAGAATCTAAACTTGCTTTAGATTATGCAAAAGAGTTAGCAAAAAAAATGAATATAAAAATGAAAATACTAAATGCTTCTTATACTTTAGATAGAAAACAACTAATTTTTAATTTTATTTCAGATGATCGCGTTGATTTTCGTGATTTAGTAAAAGAACTTGCTGCCAAATATAAAACAAGAATTGAACTTCATCAAATTGGAGTAAGAGATAAATCTAAAGAAATTGGAGGATTAGGTCATTGTGGTAGACCATTATGCTGTGCTTCATTTTTAAATGGCATAGATACAATAAGTATAAATATGGCAAAGAATCAAAATATTGCTTTAAACCCAAGTAAAATAAATGGTGCTTGTGGTAGATTATTATGCTGTCTTGCATATGAGGATGATGTATATACATGTCATAGAAAACTTTTACCAAAAGTAGGAGAAAACGTGAAGACTCCAGATGGAGAAGGTAGAGTTGTTTCAATAGATATTTTAAATAAAAAATATACGGTTGAAATAAATGGAGATAAATGTGTTTATGAATCAGATAGAATTAAATGATTTATATGATTATGATATGAAAATATATCAAAATAAAGATTATTTTAAATTTTCAGTTGACTCTGTTTTATTAGCAGAGTTTGTTAAGGTTAGAAAAAATTCTAAAAGTATTTTAGATTTATGTTCTGGTAATGCTCCAATTCCATTAATTTTATCAAAAAAATATGGAAACAAAATTAATATAGTTGCTTATGAAATACAAAAAGAAATTTATGAACTTGGTAAAAAATCAATTGAGGTTAACAACATTAGTAATATTGATTATAGAAATGATGATATAAAAAATATTAATTTTCAAACAAAGTATGATATTGTTACATGTAATCCACCATATTTTGTTTATCATAATGAAAAAATTATAAATGATAATGATATTTTAGCTAAAGCAAGGCACGAAATAACTACTAATTTAGATGAAGTTGTTTCAATAGCTGCCAAATCTTTAAATGTTGGAGGATACTTTTATCTTGTTCATACAAGTTCAAGAATTATAGAAATTATTGAAACTTTAAAAAAATACAAATTTGGTATAAAAAGAATTGTTCCTGTTTATGATAATAGAAATGGTGAGAGTTCACTAATATTAATTGAAGCACTTTATGGTGGAAAAGATTATGTGAAAATAGATAAACCAGTTTATATAGATGAAAATAAAACATATCAAGGAATTTTTGGAGGTATAAAATGAAACTAGTAGTTGGATTAGGAAATCCTGGTAAAGAATACGAAAAAACTAGACATAATATAGGCTTTATGGCAATTGATAATTATTTAGGTGAAGTAAAATACTCAAAAAAATTTAATGGTGAGTATTATGAAACAAACATTAATGGTGAAAAATATATTTTTGTAAGACCATTAAGTTTTATGAATTTATCAGGTAAAGTAGTATATGATTTTATGAATTTTTACAAACTAAATATGAATGATTTGTTAATTATCCAAGATGATATGGATTTAGATTTTGGTAAAATAAGAATAAAGATAAATTCATCTTCGGGAGGACATAATGGAATAAAAGATATAATTAAGTATTTAAATTCAAATGAATTTGTAAGAATTAAAGTAGGAATTGCACATAATAGAAACATGGATACTAAAGATTATGTATTATCAAAATTTTCTACTAATGAACTAGAAATACTTAATTCATCTTTTCAAACTATCAATCATATAATTGAAGATTTTAATAAACTTAATATTCAAGAACTAATGAGTAAATATAATTAGGTGATATTATGGAGTTTTTAAGTGATATTTTTGAATATAAAAATGAGTATCATGTTTGCGGTCTTACAGAAGAATTAACTATTCAATATTATTTAAATTACTATAAGAAAACAAATGAAAATATTCTTATAGTAACTAATACTTTATATGATGCAAATAAGATATTTCAAGGATTAAAAACATATACAGACAATGTCTGTCTTTTTCCAATGGATGATTTTTTAGCATCAGTTGCTCTAGCTATATCACCAGATTTAAAAGTTAGAAGATTAGAAACTTTAGAAAGACTTAAAAGTGAAAAATGTATTGTAGTAACAAACTTGATGGGATATTTGAGATTTTTACCAACTAAAGCTGAATCAAGCAAATATGAACTAAACTTAGTAAAAGGTAATACTTATGAAAGAGAAGAACTTTTAAGTACACTTAATACTTTAGGATATAATCGTGATTCTTTAGTTACTTCAACTGGGGAATATGCTGTGCGTGGATATATAATTGATATTTTTCCAATTGAAAGTGAACATCCAATAAGATTAGAATTTTTTGGAGATGAAATAGACTCAATCAGATTCTTTAATGAAGAGACTCAGTTATCAATAAATGAAGTATCTAGTTATAAATTAATGCCATTTTCAGAAATATCAACTGATGAACATAGTTCACTTTATGAATATATGAATAAACCATTCACTTTCTTTGTAGATGAAAATCAAATATTAAATGGTTATGAAAAAATACTTATTGATATAAAAGAATATAACGAATCAAAAAATGAAGATATTAAATATATGTATAATTATGATGAAATAATTGTTGATAATTTTATAAGAATAGAGACTGTTAATAATTATTCAGATAGTTTATCATATAATTCTAAACCTATGATTAAATTTAAAGGTAACTATGATTCTTTAAAAGATTATGTTAATTCTAACTATAAAAAAAATACTTTAATTATTTATTTAAGTAATGATAGACAAATTAATTCTATTGAATCTTTATTTGAGCATGTTAATATTGGTTCAATAGTTACTGGTGAAATAAATATAATAAAGAAAAAAATTAATGAAGGATTTATTATAAATAATTATTCGATAATAAGTGAATATGATATAGATGATGTAAAAGTAATTAATACTTATAAAAATTCTTATAAATTAGGTAGAAAGATAAAAAGTTTTGATGATTTAAAAGTAGGAGATTATGTGGTTCATCAAAGTAATGGTATAGGAATTTATGGTGGAATAAAAGCACTTTCTAAAAATGGAATGATGAGAGATTATATTTTAATTAACTATGCAGGTAATGATAAAGTATATATTCCAGTTGAAAAAATAAATACTATATATAAATTTTCAGATGCAGATGGTGTTCAGCCTAAAATAAATTCTTTAAATTCAACTAACTGGGCTAAAACTAAAATGAAAGTTAAAGCTAAAATCAAAGATATTTCTGATGAGTTAATAAAACTTTATGCAGCTAGAAACAGTATCAAAGGGGATGCTTATAAAGATTATCCAGATGAAGAAGTATTTGATTCATATTTTGAATATACTGCAACATCTGATCAAGAAAAATGCATAAAAGAATTAAAGCATGATTTGGATTCTCCAGTACCAATGGATAGACTTTTATGTGGTGACGTTGGTTTTGGTAAAACTGAAGTAGCTTTTAGAGGTATGTTTAAAACAGTAATGAACGGACATCAAGTTGCTTATCTATGTCCAACAACATTATTATCTAGACAACAATATTTAAATGCTCTTGAAAGATTTAAAAATTATCCTGTTAATATTGCTTTACTTAATAGATTCGTATCACTTAAAGAAACAAACAGGGTAATTAAAGGTTTAAAAGAAGGAACAATTGATATAGTTTTTGGAACACATAAACTTCTAAATGATAAAATTGATTATAAAAATTTAGGATTGCTTGTAATTGATGAAGAACAAAGATTTGGAGTAACTCATAAAGAAAAAATCAAAGAATTAAAAAATAATGTAAATGTTTTAACTTTGTCAGCAACACCAATACCTAGAACTTTGAAGATGGCTATGAGTGGTTTAAGGGATTTATCTATAATTGATACGGCTCCAGTTAATCGTTATCCAGTTCAAACTTATGTTTTAGAAGAAAATGATGTGTTAATTAAAGATGCAATATATAAAGAAATGTCTAGAAATGGACAAATATTTATTCTTTATAATAAAGTTCAAAGTATAGCCGATGAAGAAACTAAGATAAAAAAACTTGTACCTGAAGCAAGAATTGCCATTGCCCATGGTCAAATGGATAAAAATGAACTTGAAAGTATTGTAAGTGATTATATTGATTATAAATATGATATTCTTTTATGTACAACTATAATTGAAACTGGAATTGATATTCCAAATGTAAATACATTAATTATAATAGATGCAGATAATTTTGGATTGTCACAACTATATCAACTTAGAGGAAGAGTTGGAAGAAGTGATAAAATTGCTTATGCTTATTTAATGTATAAACCATCAAGGATATTAACAGAAACAGCTAAAAAAAGACTTCAATCTATAAAAGATTTTACAGAACTTGGATCTGGTTATAAAATTGCTATGAGAGATTTATCTATTCGTGGAGCAGGTGATTTACTTGGAAGTGAACAGGCTGGATTTGTTGATTCTGTTGGTCTTGAATTATATACTCAAATGGTTCAAGATGAAATAAAAAGACTTAATGGTGAGGAAGTTATTGAAGAAGATGATAAAAATCCATTAATAGAAGTTGCAAATCATATAGATGACAACTATGTTAAAGAAGAAGATATTAAAATTGAAATTCATAAAATCATTAATGAAATCAAAGATGAAGATACTTTATTAAAAGCTAAAAAAGAAATTGAAGATAGATTTGGTACTATTGATGAAAAAATGGAAATATATATGTATGAAGAATGGTTTGAAAAGTTAGCAAATAAGCTTAATATTACCAGGGCTAAACAAACTGATGCATCCATTGATTTAGAATTAAGTGAAGATGTTTCTAGTAAAATAGAGGGAGATAAATTGTTTTTACTTGCATATAATATTAATCCAAAGTTTAGATTTTCTTATAAAATGAAAAAAATATTTATTACTTTACCAAAAGTAAATTTAGAAAAACATTTTATATATTATGAAGTAAAATTATTAAATGAAATTGTAAATATGATAGATAAATAACTTGAATAAAATTGTTTTACATGATATATTAAGTTCGTTAAGCAATGAAAGAAAGAAGTTATTTGAAGGCTTTTTTAGAGAATCTGGTTAGGTGAAAGCAGATAAGTCAGTAAAATAATCGAATGGCTCTGGAGTTTAAATCGTTTTAATCGCGTTAAGATATAAAGTGTATGAATACATTCATAAAATAGGATGGTACCACGGATTAGTTCGTTCCTATATTATGGATGTTTTTTTATTGGTGGTGATTATTTTGTTAATAGAAAAAAATATTACTATTATTAATTTAAGAATATTTAAACGGATGTGTTAATATACTATGAATTAATAATATAGAATAAAATTTGTAAGGAGAATGATAAAAATGGAAAAAGAAAAATATTATATTAGTACAGCAATTGCATATACTTCAGCTAAACCTCATATTGGAAATACGTATGAAATTGTTTTAGCAGATGCAATTGCAAGAAATAAAAGATTAGAAGGATACGATGTTTATTTTCAAACAGGAACAGACGAGCATGGTGAAAAAATTGAACTAAAGGCACAAGATGCAGGAATTGAACCACAAGCTTATGTTGATAATGTTGCTAGTGAAATAAAAACAATATGGGATTTAATGAACACGACATATGATAAATTTGTAAGAACAACTGATAAACATCATGAAGAAGTAGTTCAACATATATTTAAAAAAATGTATGATAAAGGAGATATTTATAAAGGTGAATACAAGGGATTATATTGTACACCATGTGAATCCTTCTGGACTGAAAGTCAATTAGTTGATGGAAAATGTCCTGACTGTGGAAGAGTTGTTCAAGAAAAATGCGAAGAAGCTTACTTTTTTAAACTATCTAAATATCAAGATAAATTGGTTAAATATATAGAAAGTCATCCAGATTTTATTCAACCAGAAGCAAGAAAAAATGAAATGTTAAATAATTTTATTAAACCAGGGCTTCAAGATTTATGTGTTTCACGTACTTCATTTTCTTGGGGAATACCAGTTGATTTTGATCCAAAACATGTTGTTTATGTTTGGTTAGATGCATTAACAAACTATATTACAAATATTGGGTATGATGTTGATAATGAAACGGAAGAATTTAAAAAATTATGGCCAGCTAACTTACATTTAATTGGTAAAGATATTGTAAGATTTCACACAATTTATTGGCCATGTTTCTTAATGAGTTTAGATTTACCAATTCCAGAAAAAGTATTTGGACATCCTTGGTTAATCATGTCTGATGGAAAGATGAGTAAAAGTAAAGGAAACATAATATATGCAGACGATCTTGTTAATAGATATGGTGTAGATGCAGTAAGATATTTCTTCTTGCATGAAATACCATTTGCCAGTGATGGACTTTTCTCAGAAGATTTACTTATTGAAAGAATTAATGGAGATTTAGCAAACATTTTAGGAAATTTAGTTAATAGAACTATTTCGATGTCTCATAAATACTTTGATGGAATTGTTGAAAATACAAGTGTTACTGAAGATGTTGATAATGCTTTAATAGAAAAAGTCGAAGCTTTATCAGTTAACTTTAAGAAAAAAATGGATGATTTAAAAGTCGCAGATGCTATTGATGAAGTATTTAATTGTTTAAGAGCAACTAATAAATATATAGATGACACTACTCCATGGGCTCTTGCTAAAGATGAAACAAAACAAGATAGATTAAAAACTGTTTTATATAATTTAGTAGAATCTATTAGAATTTGTACAGTATATCTTCAAGCATTTATTCCAGAAACTACTGAAAAAATATTTAATCAAATTAATACAGATTTAAAATCTTATGAATCTGCTAAAAAGTTTGGTCAATTTAAATCAGGAACTAAATTAAATAATCCAGAGATTTTATTTGCAAGAATAGATAATAAAAGTGAGTAATCACTTTTATTATTATTTATAGGAGAAAGCATGAAATTTACAGATACACATGCACATATTTTTAATGAATATTATAACGATTTTAATAAAGTTATAGAAGATGCTAAAAATAATTCAGTTTATAAAATAATTAATGCATCAACTAACTTCAATAACATAGAAGAAGTACTTGAAACAAGCAAAAAGTATTCAAATATTTATGCTTGTATAGGATTACATCCAGAAGATTTAGTTAAAGATTACATTAAATTAGAAAAATACATAGTTGATAATTTAAATAATAAAAAATTAGTAGCTATTGGAGAAATTGGTCTTGATTATTATTATTCAAAAGAAAATAAGAATGAACAAATTGAATTATTTGAATACCAATTATCTTTAGCAAAAAAATATAGGTTACCAGTAGTCGTTCACTCAAGAGAAGCAACTCTAGACACTATCAATTCATTAAAAAAATATAAAGTTAAAGGAGTTATTCACTGTTTTAGTGGTAGTTTAGAAACAGCTAATATTTTAATTAATTTAGGCTTTTATATAGGTGTTGGAGGTGTAATGACATTTAAGAATTCTAAAATAGATACAATTATTAAAGAAATTCCTTTAGACAGAATTATTTTAGAAACTGATTCTCCATATTTAACACCTGAACCATTTAGAAAATACTCTAATGAATCTAAATACATTAAAACTATTGCTGAATATTTAGCAAAT
Source organism: uncultured Bacilli bacterium (assembly GCA_934095845.1). GTDB lineage: Bacteria > Bacillota_I > Bacilli_A > RF39 > UBA660 > CAG-582. The sequence continues at coordinate 133,061 of CAKOKS010000002.1, forward strand.
TTGAAAAATATTAGTTTAGAAGAAGTTTCAAGAGTTACAGAAAAGAATGTAAGTGACTTATATAATATCTAAAAATTAGTATAAAATTTGTGTAAAGTGTTTACTTATGTATTGATTTTTGCTAGAATTGATATATAAGGTGATTATATGATGATTAAGGGTAGTAACAAATTTTTAAAAGCAACAAAAATCATGTTAATAGTTTGCTCAGTTTTTGTAATTCAAAGAGTAAACTTAATTAATTTAAATGACAAGATAACTAATGAAAATTTAAATAAAACTATAGATTTAACAGCAATGGCTTATAAACTTAATGAAATACAATTAAAAGATAAATATTATCCATTAGATACTTTTACTGGTGATTTAACTGGATATGGAGCAAATTGTCCTTTATGTAGTGGTAAACTTGGATGTACTGGTCAAGATGTAACTGATGGAACAACTATTTATAATGATGCTGATTATGGCGAAGTTAGAATTGTAGCTTCAAGTAAAAATCTAAAATGTGGTTCCATTGTAACATTTGATGCTGGTTATGTAAGTGATAAGAAAGTAGTTGCTATTGTATTAGATAGAGGAGTACTTGGAACTGATCTTGACTTATTAGTAGAAAATGAAGATTATGCTTTAAAAAATATTGGAAGACACAAAATAAGTTATGATGTTTTAAGAAATGGATGGGAAAGATAGCAAATATCTTTCTTTTTTATGTTACAATGTAGTTAGGTGATTTTATGGAAAAACACGTATTTAAAAAAAAGTTTGGTCAAAATTTTTTAAGCGACAAAGCAATAATTAATGATATTACATCTTCAATTAATCCAAATGAAGATGATTTAATAATAGAAATTGGTCCTGGAAGTGGTGCTCTTACTAAAAACCTGGTTAAATATAATTCTAATCTTATATGTTATGAAGTTGATACGGATTTAGAAAACACACTTAATCAAATAAAAAACGATAAAACTCAAATAATTTTTGATGATTTTCTAAAAAGAGATATTAAAAAAGACATTGAAAAAATTAATTACAAGGATTTATACATCATTGGGAATTTACCATATTATATAACAACTCCAATAATTTTATCGATAATTGAGCCAAAAATTAATGTTAAAGAAATGGTATTTATGGTTCAAAAAGAGGTTGCGGAAAGATTTTCTTCTAATCCTGGTTCAAAAGATTATGGTTCTATAAGTGTTTTATTAAATTACTATTTTGATATAAAAAAATTATTTAATGTTTCTAGAAACAAATTTTATCCAGTACCAAATGTTGATTCAAGTGTAATAAAACTTACCAAAAAAGAAAATATACTTAAAGTGGATTTTGATAAATTTAATAAACTAGTAAGAGACTCATTTCAATTTAAAAGAAAAAATATTAGAAATAATTTGAAAAAATATGATTTAGAGAAAATTGATTTTATTTTAAAAAAGTATGGTTTTTCAATTAATAATCGTGCTGAAGAACTTTCATATGATATATTTGTTGAACTTGCTAATAATATTTAGCAAGTTTTTTCAACTATTGAAATTATATAATTAGGTATGTCATTAATAAATTTATAAGTAACATTTTTATCATTAATAATTATATTTTCTTCTTTTATAGAAAATTTTACCTCTTTGATACAATTAATTCCAAATCCATAACACTTGCCATATGCTTCTTTTAAGGATAGTACTTTTGTATAATTTTCGTTATTATTGGAATAGAATTTTTCATCTTTATCAAAAAAACTATTCATAATTTTAAAATTCATTTTTTGTATACTTTGAATATCAATGCCTATTTCTTTATCAGATAATGCACATATAACATATTTATCTGAATGACTCGTACTATAAAATAAAGGATAATTAGTAATGGAAGGTTTTCCATCTTTATTCTTAGTAAACTTCAAATCATTATAATTAATATTTTTTTCTAAAAGTAAGGTCATAAGAAGTTTTAAACCTAAAATACTTCTTTTTTTATCATCAATAGTAGGGAGTTTATCAATATCTTTCTTTTTGAAATTATTTATACTTTCATAAATAGATTTATAATCATTGTCGTTATAGTCGTTAATATTTGCATATAGGTATTTCATAGATAAACTCCTTTAAATAAAAATTCTATAGAGATTATAACATAATAAGCAAGAAATAATGAAATATTCATAAACTATTGCAAGAAAAACAACATAAACTATTATGGGTGATAATATGAGTTTTAAAAAAGGGGATATTGTATCAAGAATTAGTCATAATAATGATGTTATATTTAAAATCTTAAAGATTGAAGGTAATATTGCTTATTTAAAAGGTACAGATGTAAGACTTTATGCTGATGCTGATGTAAGTGACTTAGTTTTATCTGAAGAACGTGAAGAAGAAATGCCAATAGTTGATTTAATAGGTCAAGATCGCGATGAATATTTTTATCTTCCAGGAAAGATTTTACATATAGATGGAGATCAAGATTATCTAGATAAATCTCTTATGTTTTATAAAAAAGCGGGAGTTTTAGCTATTGGAAAAAGAGTGCCTGAATCAGAAATGCCATCCAAGATAGATTTATTATTAAATGAAGTAAAACCTGATATTTTAGTAATAACTGGTCATGATGCATTTTATGGGCATCTAGCATCATCTTCTACTGATTTATCTAAATATAAAAATTCAAAATATTTTGTTAAATCAGTTCAAAAAGCTAGGGATTATGAAAAAAGTCATGAAAAACTTGTAATTATAGCTGGTGCATGTCAAAGTGATTATGAAGATATTATAAAAAGTGGTGCCAATTTTGCTAGTAGCCCTAAAAGAGTAAATATTCATGCTTTAGATCCAGCAATTATTGCTGTTAATATTGCCTTAACTGATAAGAATAAGCGACTAGATATAAAAGAACTGTTAAATAAAACAAAATATGGTAAAAGTGGAATAGGAGGTCTTGTTGGTAATGGTATGATGTACATTGGATATCCTAGATAAAATATATTGCAATTTTCCATTTTATGTATTAAAATAAAATTATAATAGAGAGGTGAAACAGGATGGAAATTACAAATGTACGTGTACGTGTAGTTGAAAAAGAAAATTCAAAAATGAGAGGATTTGCATCTGTAACAATAGATAATCAATTTGTTGTTCATGATATTAGAATTCTTGAAGGAGATAATGGTCTATTCTTAGCTATGCCAAGTAAACAAACTGGTGTTGGTGAATATAGAGATATAGCTCATCCAATTAATCAAGAAGCTAGACAATTATTTACTGATGCTATCTTAAAAGAATACGAAGAAGAACTAAAAAGATCAGCTGAAGAAAATTAATTCACTTTATGTGAATTTTTTTTTGACTCTTAAATATATTTTATTAGGAGGATAATAATGGAAAATAATAATAGCATTAATCATGTAGTAAAAATGATTGAAAGAAAAAATATAGTAATAAGTGGTATAAAAAAGATTGTTAGTTTTGATGATAAACAATTTTTATTAGAAAGCATTATGGGTAATATAGTAATTAAAGGATCTAATTTGGAAATGATAAAATTAGATACAATAGATGGAAATGTTTCAATAAAAGGAACAATTGATTCAATGAATTATATAGATGATAAAAAAGTAAGTGATTCTATTATTACTAAGTTATTTAAATGAATCAATTTTTATATGTTTTAATGATAATTGGATATTCATTTTTATGTGTACTCATTTATCAAATTTTTATTAAAAAAAACAAAGTAATTAAATTTATTTTACAATTTATGTTTTTTATAGGATTAATATATATATGTTATAAGTATAATTATTTTATTTTTAATTATTATGTAGTACTTTCAATAATAAGTGGAGTTTTATTAGGTATTATTGTAAAAAATTATGTAAACAAGCGATTTAAAGATAAATATTTTAAATCTAAACATAAATAATGAGTTATATTATTCATAGGAGGAATTGCTATGAGTAAGTACAAAATGAGATTATGTTTATATTTTGTATTATTTATTACATTGATAGGTATTATGGGCTTATCATGTTTTGGAACATGGCAAAAAATTCTTAATAATAAAAGAGAAAAAGAGAGATTAGATAATGTTTATACTTCCTTATTAAAAGATGAGACAAATTTGGAGGATGATGTAAAAAAATTACAGGATCCAGAATATGTTGCTAAATATGCACGTGAGAAATATCTTTATACTAAAGAAGGAGAATATGTTATCGATTTAAGTGATTTGAAGAATTAATTTGAATAATACCATATTATGTGGTATTATTTGTTTATCTGGGGTCGTAATTTGGTTTCGACAGATTATGGTTTTGATTTAGCTGCAGGTAGTAGATATGCTTTAAATATCACAATTTAAAAATAACTGACAAAAGTTTTAATTTTTCTCCAGTATACGCTTAATTATTAGCAAGGAGGCTGATATTTTAATCATCCATAGTTAAAATATTGGTTCATATATGTGGATTATATTTATATTAGTTCTTATATGATATAGATGAATAATTTATAAGATAGTAAGTATTAGTTTGTTAGATGCTTTTGTACTTATGAAATTTTAATTCTGACTAAACCTGTAGATGCTACTTTGAAAGTGATTTGGACGGGAGTTCGAGTCTCCCCGACTCCACCAGATTGATAGGAAACTCGGACACGTCCTGAGTTTAAGTAATAGATTACTAACTAGAAATAGTTAGTTTTTTTCTGCTTAAAACGAAAGTAAGAATGATGATTATGTTTGAGATAGAAACTAAAAATTTGAAAATAAGTGATAAACTTAATAGAAAGATAGACATGATATGTCGGTTTGCTTGTGTTAAATATGAATTTATGCTTGGTAATATTAAATCAGTTAAAAATACTAATATTGACTATGTAAAACCTCATATTTTAAAAGTTAAAGGAAATGATTACTTAATACTAGAAGAATGTGAAGAAGTCTTTATAAATGGATATAATGAGAAAATAAAACTACAAAGGCAAAACAATTAGCAAAAGATAGACCTACTAACTTTAATAATAATGCAATTCAAAATGGTATTCAACTATCAAAAGTAAATCATCATAACTTACGAGTATATGAACATAATCAAGAAATTATTTATACCATTAAATGAAGTAATGATATAGTTCAAGATACAAAAGATTTATACATTGAATTATTTGATGAAGCAAGAATTAATTATAATAATAAACAAACTCGTGATGATAGAAAAATAGATAATTACTTTAATAAAATAGCAAATGATAATAAACATGATTTAGCAGTTGAAATAATTATTGAACTTGGAGATATGCATTATTGGGAAGATAAAACAATGGAAGAAAAATATAAAATGGTAGATGTATTTAAATAACAAGTAAAATATTTAGAAAAGTTAGTTCCTACTTTTAAAGTTGCTAATGCTACTATTCATTTTGATGAACATTCACCACTTATACATATAGCTGGTGTTCCGTTTAAAGATAATTGTAAAACTGGTTTATCAATACAAGTTGGTAAATCAAATGTTTTTATAGTTGATTATTTGAAAGTTATTCAAGATAGAATGAGAGAATATTGTATTGATGAATTTAATAAAGTTTATAAAATTGATATGGAATTAAAAGAAAAACTACCAGGAAGAAATCGAGATTATAGATCAGATCAAATGAAGAATTATGAAGTTTTAAAAAGTAATTATTATAAGCAACAAAAGAAGATTAAAAAAGTTAATGATAAAACCGATTCTTTAAACGAAAAATCAAAAAATATTAAAGAGATAATAAGTAATTTAAAGCAACAACCTTTAAATAAAAATAATGTTCTCCTATCTAATGACAATAAAGATAAAATAATTAAGTATATTGAAGATATAGAATAAAATAATAAAGATTTTAAATCATTAACGACTTATCAAGTGTCATTAAAAGAAATTAAAAATGATTTAATTAATAATCATAAAAGAATAAATAAATTAGAAGATAAAAATGAAGAATTGCAAGAGGAATTAGATGAAAAAGATTCTTTATTAGAAAATGCTAGAAATAAAATTAATGAATTGGAAAAGAAGAATTGGATTCTTGAATATAAGTTAAGACAATGGAAAGAAAGATTCGATAAATTAGTAAATTATGTTAAGAATACTTGTTTATATGTTATAATTTATATAAATAATAACGGAGGTTTTTTATGCTAAGTTATGAAGAGATAATGAATTATTGTTCTAAATATAGAGTTGAAAATGGAAATGTATTTGATAAAAATACTAATCAACAAATTATAGACGAAGATATAATTTTAAAAGTTAAATCCTCAATCTTATTGTTTAAAGAATCTAAAGAATCATATCAATCAGATATGCAACAATTTGGAAAAGCATCTAAATCTCAAGAAGATTATATAAAAAAAACAATGGAAAAATTTAGTGTTCATAATGAACAAAGTTCATTTGGTATAAACAAATTAGTAAATGCTATATTAAATTCAAATGGCCATTATGAAGAGTTTATGTCAGGTAATGATTTACAAAACAGTAAATTTTCAATTTTAGTTGCACCTAAAAATGAATACGGATTAGCATTTTTAAAATTAAAATTTAGAGAAAAAGGATTAGATATAGAAGATTTAAAAATAAGTCAAGATTTAAGTGAATTACAACATAATGGTGTATCAAAAGTAATTATTGATTTTAAAGTTAAAAAATATGAAAAAAATGTTCAAAATAATCAAGAAAATGTAATTCAATCTAATATTCAACATCCAAGAGCACAAGAACTTAATGAATTAGAAAGACAAAAACAAATTGCAAAACAAAATAATGATGAAGTTGCATATAATTATGCTAAATCTTCAATTGAAAAAATAATAATAGAATCAAGATTAGAAGTATCACCAGAGGAATGGGATTCTATGGGTATTCAAGATAAAATTGCTTTCGTTAAGATTAAAATGAATGAAGCAAGAATATTAAATGATCAAGATGAATTTAATTATTGGAATTCTAACTTAAATAGTTTAAATGAAAAAGTACAATCAAGTGAAAGTAAAATAGAAGATATTTTTGATGAAAAAAAATCTTCTTTAGAAGATTTAAAAAATACAATAGGAAATACCGAAGGATATGTTGTATTAGTTCATGGTACTCATATGACGAATGAAGAAGTTCAAAGCATGATTTTTAAAGAAGGTTTGAGAACAACAAATTTTAATGAAAAAACAACATTAGATAAAACAACAAAACCATTTGACATTTCTAAATATACATCTGAAGAAATTAAAAGATTATTTGAAAACTATGATCATAATAATAAAAATATGGTTGTTATAAAACTTCCTTTGGAATATTTTAATAAGTATGATTTTACAGGAGATTTAGATTGTAGAAAAACAAGAGCATTTATGAAAGATAAAATTTATATAGATGGTCGTTATAAATACTTATTAGATCCTAAATTTATTGTAGGAAGCTACAATACTGAAACAATGGAAACTATGTTAAACCCTTCATTTGAAAGAGAATTAACTGTTGAAACAAAAAAAGAATTACGAAAAAAATTGATTAAATTACAACAAGACATTGGTCTTGATTCTGAATTAATTGAGCAAATCAATTCTGATGGGATAGTAGAAGTTAATCAACCGACATATAATAGTGCGCTTACTAGTGGTTCAAATAGTAATGATTATCAAGAAATGATTCAGGAATTAGAAACAAAAAAAGATTATAATTATTATTTTGATGAAATGCTAAAAGCAACACAACAATATAATCCAAATATTCAAATGACTAATGAACAAAAGAAACAACTTATCGGTGAGATTTTTTATAATGAAGGTTATTTAATTGAATCATTATCGAATGATGAAGAACTAAGACAAATTATGACTCGTTCAGTTAATGAATTGTCTAATAATGAGATGCAAATTAAATTACAAAACATAATATTAACTGAAATACAAGAAAAACATAAACAATTCCACCCTGAAAAACAAGAAGTTGAACAAAATCAAAATGTTAAAAAACCAACTGAAAATAAAAACAATGAAGGATTAGATTTATCAGTATTAATCGAACAATTAAGAAACGGATTAAATCAAGTTCAAAATGCATATCGTTCCATGTTATCAGATGGATATATAGATGACGAAGAATTGGCAACTTTGTTAGGGATGGTTAATAAAGTAATAAATAATGGTTATTCATTAAAAAGTCTGGCAACCGATCAAAGTGATTTAAGAGTTATATCTGTTATTATCAATAGTTTGGAAGAAGAACAAAAGAAAATGAATAAGATGCAAAATGGAATTGAAGAAATTGGTAGAAGTATGAGATGACAAAAGAAATGGACTTTCCATTTCTTTTAGTTTGTGACAAAATGTAAGAAGTTAGTAAGTTTATTACTTACTATCATCTTTTTGCTTGACAGTTGTTAAACCTGCTTCTTACTGGGACTATTGACGAATCTATTCGAACTTTTAGATAGATATCAATCAGAAATGATTGATTTTTTCGTTTTATAAGAAAAAATCATAGAAAGATTGGTGTCTATGATAAAAATAATTAAAGAATAAATTGGGATTGATGAATCTTTAGTTTCAAGATTAAGTGTTATATGTGGTTTTTGTAATACTACTACCATCATAGAAAATGGTAGTATTAGGAAGATAGAACACACTAATTTAACTTATATTGAATCACATAGAATTATTATAAATAATGAACTATATATAGCATTTAATTATTCGAATGAAATCTATGTTCATAATCTCGATAAAAAGATAAAACTTTCAAAACTAGAACAATATATAAAAGAAAACTAAATACAATTTATTCACTATAGTTAGTGTAGAATAAGTATGGAGATTTCACACAAAAAAAGCATATAATTTAATTAGATTAATTGTAAGATGAAAAGATTAGATAGTCAATATTTAATCTTTTTATTTTACTTTATTGAAGTTTTGAATATAAGATAAAAAAGTATTATCTTCAAATGAATCAAATCGAGGAAGAGGTACGTCAATTGAGTAATTAGAAGAATGATTTGAGGTTAATCTTTGGTCATATTTAATGTTACATAATTTTTTAATTTTAATATTAATTTCTTCATAAGAATTATTACCATATTTTAAATAAAAATAATCTTTAATAGTTAATTCATGTTTGTTTGCATGATAAACAAGTAATTTAAGTTTGTTTTCTAAACCAGATTCAGAGAATCCATAAGGAGAAGAAGTGATATATCTGGCAAAAGCTTGATTAACATGACCTTCCATTGAACAATGTACTTTGTAATCTTTGTCCATTTGATTTATAATACCATCGACATTGTTAATAATATAGTTCATGTGTTCTTTCATGTGTTTTTCTTAATCAGGATATTTTTTTATTTGATTTTTAACTAAAGTTTTAAAATCATCTAATAAATCGTTTCTAATATAGTTATCGGCAATATCTTTTAATTTATAATTTAGTTTCAATAGTTGTTCAATTAACATTCTTTTTTCAATTGTTAATCTTTCTTTTTTCATATAAAACATCCTTTCAATTTTTAATAAGAAAACAATTGATAAGAATATATTAAATAATATTAAAGAACTAAATGCAACTTTTAAAAATTTACTATCTAAAGTTACATTTACTTTTTTAAGTAATAAATTCTAATACTGATATTGCATATAATTTCTTTTTTTGATAATATAGTTAGAAATTTTAAGGGGATATCTATTATGAATGAAATAAATTTTAGTAAAATTGATATGCATGATTTACAAAAATTAAAAAGTAATGGAACTCAAAGTACAATTTATACTGATGGGAATTTATGTTATAAATTTTTAGATGGTCTTTACTCTGATGAAAAAAGTGATTTATATAAAAAATTTCTTGATATGGATGGAATAGAAATTGAAAATGTTTTATTACCTCAAGACTTAATTATTGAAAATGGTAAATTAAAAGGCTATACAATGCGATATTTTGCTAATTCTATGCCTTTATCAGATAAATTTTTAAAAAGATATTTTAATTGTAACGAATTACTTCTTTATGTGGATAAAGCAAGTCGTATATTAAGAACTATTCATAGTAATGGTATAGCTTGCCAAGACTTAAGTTTTGAGAATATATTAGTTGATGATCAGGGAAATGTTGCTTTTTGTGATATCGACGGATGTAGTTATTTAGATTACTACACTCCTTTTTTATCAAAAATATGCAAAGAATTTATAGTTGATTATAGAGGAATTAAAATGTTATCACTAAAAAATATTGACAAAGTATCAATGATTTTATCATTTTATTTAATACTATATGGTGAAACTTTACAAAAAATAACAAAAAGACAATATCATCTTTTATCTGATAATATTCAAACATTAGAGAATTTAAAAGAAATTGCTAACAGATTAGTTGATAAAAATTCTTCGGTTTGTGATTTTCCATATTTAGATGAAGTAATAGATTTGACTGATGATTATGTAGTTGATCGAAAAAGAATTCTAACTTTAAAACAAAAACTAAAATTACTTCATTGATAGAAAAAACATTAATCACATTTGTATTTAATTTTTTGATTAAATGATATTACAAGAATGGAGTGTGATTAATATCATGAATAAAAGAATATTGGATTTTTATAAACAAACTAGTTTGTATACTGATTTGGGATTATATAAAGATTTTATGAAAAATCAACCTGATAATATTGATGAATTATGTATTTTGCAAAGAAAACAAATAATTCATCCAGTTATCTTTTATAATCCTATTATAAGAGAACAACATGATTGTTTCTGGGAAGATATGACGACAATTCCAATAACACAATTAAAATTTGAAGATGACTTGTTTCCAACAGCAATTAGTATGATAAGTGAATTACTTAGAAAATATAAAGAATATCACAAGGAAAGAAAAGCTAATGATAAAATTCATGTTACTTGTAGAGCAACAGCATATTTAAGCTTACGTAATGGAAAGTATAAAGAAAATGAAATTTGCTATGCTTCAAATCCTTTAACATTAGGATTAATAGCTAGTATACGCTCACTTTTTATGATTTTTACATTTAATGAATGATAAAATAGTATTCCTTCATATACCAAAATATATTAAAGATATAGATTATAAATTAGTTTAAACTGAATATTTAAAATTAGATAAACTAGCGGAATTGTTATTAAATCCAGACAATAATTTTGATAAAATAAAGAATATTTGGAAAATAGAAACTTAATATATAATAATGGCTGGTGTTCTAAACAGCTAAGCATTAATATGTCAGATAAAAATAATCACAAAAAATGAACTAATAGTTAGTTCATTTTTTTCTCATGTTACATATTGCCATTAAGTTTAAGATATTTAAATTATCCTGATCTATTTTCTCTTGCTCAAATTCTTGGCCAATATTTTTAAACTCTTTTATGATGTCATGTATATTTCCATTCTCTTTAGTCCAACAATGTTCATTTTTAAATTTACTTTCTGTTATATTATATTCATAATAAAATCTATGATTTAAATCAGTAATTATTTTTGTATATCTTTTATTTACAATTCTTATTACATCTATTTTGTTTCCAAAATGTCCAATATAGTCAATTAAATAAATATTATTCAAATTATATGGATGTGATTTTAGATGTTCTATAAGACTTTCTTCATTAGAAAAATACTTTGTTTCTTCACATGTTTTATAACAAAACAATCTATTAATAGGCATACTACTTTTTTCAAATGGAACTATAGGTCTTATAGATTTTTCATGAAGTTCTTTAATTAAAATATAAAATTCATAAAAACTATCTTGTTTTTCCAGTGCTTTTTTAAAATGTTCTTTAAAAGTTAAATTATTTTGCAAATGGCTCACTCCCTTCGATAATTGTATAGCATATACTTATGCAAAAAAATAATTTTATATATTTTTAAGATAATTGTTTTACTATTATTAAAATAGTTTACTACTAAGTGGATTTACATTTTTTTGTAATCCTTTCTTTTTAAATAATTTTGGTAATATAAATATTTTCTTTTTTATTATAGATAAAATATAAGTTGTAATAAAAATAACTAAAACAATTGGGATATAGTATTTTAAAAATGATATCGGTGTTTCATTAAATTTTTTATAAACGATATTATCAACTATAAATGAGAACAAATACATATCTAAAGATACTTCAGAAACGCTGCTTACAAATTTGGATATAATTTCTTTATTACAATTTATATCATATAGTAACATAAAGATAATCGTGGATGCTATGACAGTTATAATACTTTCATATCCTCCAAAAAAACTCCAATCAAAAAACTTTTTGTAGTTAAAATAATAAGTAATTATGGATTCTGTAAGAATGAGTACAGCTAAAACTATTAAACATTTAATTTTATTAAATTTTGGTTTATATTCATAAATATAACAACCTATAAAATAATATAGAAGAGGATAAATTATTGTCCAGTAGTTAGGAATGATTTCCAATCTGTAATTTTTAATTGGAATGTAATTAAATATTGGGCATAAAGAAACTAAGCCAGCCAATGTAATTATAAGTATATGTTTTTCATTTTTGTTTTTTAGATTGTTATATAATATGTTTAAAAAAGGAATTAAAAAGAATAGACCAATATACATCTTAATATACCAAGAATATCCGTCAGCAGTGAAATTAAATATGGTAATAATATGCCTAATAAAATCAAGATCTTCTTTTAAATAAAATATTCTAAATAGAACGCATAGTATTGATATAAAAATATAACTCAATAAAACTCTAAAAATACCTTTATAATATTTTTTATTTAATTTCTTTTTATTATTTAGATAACCAGTTAATAACAAAAATAATGGTACTCCACTGAAAAATAGCCATCTAAGATTAATAGAAATAAACATTCTTCCACCCTTTACTGGGAATGAATAAAATCCATTGTTCAAGAAAAAATGTACCGAAATAACACTGAAGATTGCAAAAAATCTTATTAAATCTAATCCAAAAACTCGTTTCATGTTTTCACCTATTTACTATTTTATCATATACATTTTATAAGTAAAGAAAATATTGGATTGAGTAAATATAGTCGCCTTTTTATTTTTATATGAAATAAAAACTTAATTTTTGCTAATAGCATGCTATAATAAGCAAAAGGAGAATCATATATGTATGATATTTTAATAATTGGAGCAGGACCAGCTGGATTATCAGCTGCTATTTATGGAGCACGAGCTAAGAAAAACGTTTTAGTATTAGAGTCCTCTAGTTATGGGGGTCAGATAATTAATTCTTCCATTGTAGAAAATTATCCAGGAATTGAAAAGTGTTCTGGTTTTGAATATGCAACCACTCTTTATAATCAGGCAAAATCTTTAGGAGCAAATATTGTATTTGATGAAGTTGTTGAAATTTTAGATAAGAATACAGTTAAAACCAAAAATGAAGTTTACAGGGCTAAAACTATAATAATTGCTACTGGTTTAACTAAAAGAAAACTTGGTTTATATGGAGAAAATGAATTAATTGGAAAAGGAGTATCTTACTGTGCTACGTGTGATGGAGCTTTCTTTAAAGATAAAGTTGTAGCTGTTGTTGGTTCAGGCGCAACTGCTATTGAAGACACATTATATTTAAGTAATATAGTAAAAAAAGTTTATTTAATTAATAGAAGTGATAAATTTAAAGCTGATAAAATTGATGTTGATTCTGCAATTAAAAAAGATAATGTTGAAATTATATATAATACTAATATTGTTTCATTAAATGGAGAAGATACTCTAAAAGGCATTACTTTATCTAATGAAAATAATTTAACAGTGGATGGTCTATTTATTGCAATTGGTTATATTCCTGGAAACGATATATTTAAAGATATTATTAAAATGGATAAAAAAGGTTTTATTGAATCCAAAGATACTAAAACTAATATTGATAATATTTTTGTAGCAGGTGATATACGCACGAAAGATTTAAGACAATTAATTACAGCGGCAAGTGACGGAGCAGAAGCAATTCACCATGCTCTAGATTATCTAAATAATAATTAGATTGTTATTTTTTAAAACTTATTATAAAATATAAGTAGGAAGTGGAAGTATGAAAAAATTTGTAATTTTTATGCTATCTTTATTTGTATTTTTTATAATTTTACTTATTTATAATGAATATGCTAAATACGGAATTAAAGAAGTTACTTCATCAAATATTAAAGATACTATTTCTAAAAATGACTATGTTTTTATAAATTATGGTAAACCAACTGAAAATTTAAAAAAGTTTGCTAAGAAATTCAAGAAAAATTATCGAGTTAATACATATTATACTTATTTAAATAAAGAACAATTGTCAGAAATTTTATCAATAGTTTTAGATAATAACTTACAAATATTATTTGTTGATGGTAAATTTAAAGCAACAACTGAAGATTTAAAAACATATAATGAATATAAAAGTTTCTTTGATGAAAATATTTATAATAAAATACCTACATCTAAGAAATTTTATAAAGTAGCAAGCACTGCCCAAGATTACATTGATTTAGTTAATTCTAAAAATTATACTGTTGCTGTTATAGGATACGAAGGATGCAGTTATTGTAATTTATATTTACCAGTATTTAATAAAGTTGCTGAAGAAAATGATTTAGACATATATTATTTTGATTCAGATAATTATGATCCTAATGAATTTCAAAAAGTTATAAATCTTAACTTTACAATCCCTGCAAAGTGTAATACTAAGGGTGAAGTAAAGACTATGAAAGAGGGATTTGCTAAACCAATGACTTTAATTACCAAGAATGGTAAACTAGTTGATTGCATAAAAGGATATGTTAAAGAAAGCGAACTTGTAGATACATTATCAAAATATAAGTTAATTAAGAAAGGAAGTAAGTAGTATGAATCAAAGTTGTTATGAAATGATTAAAATGTTTAAGAGAAAATATCCTTGGTGTATTACTTGGAGATTGAAAAAACATTGTGCTGTTCTTGATAAACATTTAAATCCAAATGAGAAGATTGAATATATATTTGCTGGTCAATTAGATGATAGACCTTTAAGTATATTTAATACAGGAGTTTTAGCAGTCACTTCAGAAAGACTAGTAATTGCTCAAAAAAAATTAATTATTGGATATAAATTTTCTTCTGTTACTCCAGATTTATACAATGATTTACTTGTTCGTGCAGGTATTATTTGGGGAACAGTTACTATAGATACTATTAGGGAACAAGTATATATTTCTGATCTTGATAAAGCATCTCTTCCAGAAATAGAAACTGAAATAACAATGTTTATGCAAGAAGCAAAGAAAAAATATAAGGAAAGGGAAGAATAATTCTTTCTTTTTTTAAAAGAGGTAGCAATGAAAAAAAGTATATATCTTGTAATATTTTTAACTTTAGCATTTTTTATGTATATTTGTATTATTAATAAAGCCAAAAATTATAAGTTAACATATGAGATAAATTCTTATAAAGTAAAAGAAGAATATAATAAAGAAAAGAAGGCATATTATATAAATGTGTATAATGATGATACTAATTATTCTTTTTATATGAACAAAAAATATTCTTCTAAAAGAAAGCTAATAAATGATATTGAGGTTACTGTAAACGGTGATGAAACTTGTATTAAACCCTTAGTTAATGGCTATAAGTTTGAGTATGTTTGTAATAATAAAAATGTTTATTCAATTAAAAATTATAAAGAAGAAATTACTTCATCATTGATTAAAAAATCAGACTCAATAGAAATTTATAATGACAATTATATTTATTATGTATGGAATGGCTATGGTATTACAAATGTAAAAGAAAATAAAGATATTAAATTTTTAAAAAAAGAACATTATGAAAACTTATTAAGTTTTAAGACTGATAATAATATTATATTTGCTGATTATGATAGTGAAAGAACGTTTAATAAATTTTATATTTTTAACGAAAATGATGAAAAAGTAGAAAAAATAGAAACTGAATACGATATTTCATTTGATTCCTACTTTTTAGGACTTGTAAAAAATAGAGTTTATCTTTTTGATAAAAAAAATAATAAGGAATACGAGATTAATTTAAAAAAGAAAAAAGTTATCGATATAACAAATAAGGAATTAGGTAAATATTATGACAATGGTTTTAAAGAAATAGAACTTTCTAAATTTAAATATAATGATCTATATTTTAAATACAATAATTTAGCTAATTATGAAATCAATGATGAAAAATTATACAAATATTATGAAAATACTAAAAACGAAATATTATTAACCGATAAAAGTGTTAAAAATATTGTAACTTATAATGATAATTCCATTTTTTATATATCTGATGATTCACTTTATTTAAATGATTCAGTAAATAATATTTTATTACTTAAAAATTTTGAGTGGAAATTCAATTATTTAAATCAAATATTTATTTTTTAATAGCAAAGTAGACTTTTTGTCATACTCTATATTAGGAGTGATATTATGTACTATAGAGATACTCAAAAAGATACTTATTTTGAATATTATACAATAAAAAAGGGAGATAGTTTGTATAAAATTGCTAAGAACTATAATATAAATCCAAGTTTATTAGCTAGCATGAATGGATTTGATATGAATGATTATATTTATCCTGGACAAGTATTATTAATACCTAATCAGAATTATAGTTATTATATAACTAAGTCTGGAGATACAATTGATATGGTGCTTAGTACATTGAATGAAGATTCATCAAAACTATTGAAAGAAAATAAAAATATCTTTTTACAAGAAGGTCAAATGATTGTTAAGAAAAAGAATTAATATAGTTATATTTTTTCTTTTTTTTATGGTATAATTTTTCTAGAATAAGGAGGATGTTTATGATACTAAGAAAACCATATGCGTTTTTAATTAAACACTTTAAGCTTTTACATATGATAATTTTAGTATGTATAGCATTTACCTTACTTAACTTAAATGATATATCTCATTTATTTAGAACTTTACAGAGTACAAGTACATATCTTTATGCTGGAGCCGATGTATTTATAAATAAAAACATATATTTGTTTTTAGGAGTTGCTTTAGTTATTTCTAGTATTGTATTTGCTTTGTTTAAAAAGAAAAACAAGCCTACGCGATTATATTTATTCTTAATTTTATATTTAAGTGCTGCAATTTTATGTTATTTTTATATTTATAAACAAATGCATATAATTATGGATAATGCTGTTGACAGTGAAATAATTATTTTAGTCAAAGATCTATCATTTTTACTTACTATTCCCGGTTATGTATTTATAATTGTATGTTTTGTACGTGGAATTGGTTTTAATATAAAGAAATTTAATTTTAGTAAAGATTTAGATGATTTACAAATAAGTGAAAAAGACCGTGAGGAGTTTGAGTTTACTTTAGGTCAAAATAATTATAAATATATGCGTACTATACGTAGAACTATAAGAGAATTAAAATACTATTTTTTAGAAAATAAATTTGCAATTACGATGATAAGTCTTGCAATAGTTGTTGTGCTTTCCATTGTTGGAATATATTACTATAATGGCTACTTAAAAAAACTTAAGGAAACTGAAAGTGCTTCAGTAAATGGTATAACTTATACAGTAAATGATTCATATATTACAGCAAATGATTTTAATGGTGAAAAATTAAAAGATGGTTATAAATATGTAGTTGTTGACTTATCACTTTATAATGTTACTAATTATACAAAAACATTGGATTTAGAAAAAATAATATTAGGTAATGGTCAATTAGTATATTACCCAACATTAACAATGAATGGTAAATTCTATGATTTAGGTAAACCTTATGAAGAAAAACAAGTAATTCTTCCTTCTGCTTATGTAGAAGCAACACTTGCTTTTGAAATACCAGAAACAGTTACAAGTAATAATTATACTTTAAAAGTTCAATATAGTTTAGAGGGAGTACTTGATAGAGTTAAAGCAAATTATAAAAATTTTGATGTTAATGCTCAAAATATAGATCAAGCTGAAGTAAGTGAAAATCATGGATTAAATGAACAAATTGTTACAAATGTTGTTAATAAAAATCATTTTGAATTTAATATTAAATCTTATGATATAAAGGATACTTATAGTAGTAAATATATTAAGTGTTCTACTTTTGATAATTGTAAGTTTTTATCATCAGTTATATCTACAACTATAAATAAGATTGATTATAAAAATAATACTATGCTGGTTTTAGATTATGATGCTATTCTTGATAATAATGCTAACTTTTATAAAACATTAAATACATATGATAAAATATTTTCAAATTATTTAACAGTTGTATATAGAATAGGAGATAGAATTAACAGAATTAAAGCTAAAACTATAGATAACAAAGATATTGATAATAAAGTATTTATTCAAGTTGATAGAAATATTGTTAATGCTGATTCTATATACTTAGAGTTTGACTTTAGAAATTACAATTATATAATTAATTTAAAATAAAAAACATCTTCTTTTGAAGATGTTATTTATTTTTGGAGGGCCTAGTCGGATTTGAACCAACGATCAGGGAGTTGCAGTCCCATGCCTTACCACTTGGCTATAGACCCAAATTTCTTTCTCTAAAAATCATATTACACTATATAAAAAGTTTTGTCAATGAATTTTTATATTAAAATATATGATTTAAGAGAGCAAATATTACAATGGATTAATTGACAAAGTAATATAGTTCTATTATAATTTAACTCAAGAAGGGAAGAAGTTCATTGAAAACTTGTGTAGTAATTTATAATCCAAATAGTGGACATACTTTGAAAAAAAATATGATTCCAAAATATAAAGAAATAATCGAAAGCTATGACTATAAAGTAACTTTTATTCCTACTCAATATAAAGGACATGCCAAGGAAATAGTAAGTCACTTGGGACATGTTGATTTAGTAATGTCCATGGGTGGCGATGGTACATTTAATGAAATAATGTGTGGTAATCTTCAAAGAAAACAAAGATTAGTTCTAGCCCACATTCCTGTTGGAACAACCAATGATGTTGGTGTTATGTTTGGTTATGGTAAAGACATTGAAAAAAATATTCGTCTATGTCTTACAGGTGAAATTAAAAATTTAGATATTCCACTTGTTAATCGAAGACCATTTGTATATGTTGCGGGTTTTGGAAAATTTTTAGATATTCCTTATGAAACTCCAAGAAATTTAAAAAAGAAATTTGGACACATGGCTTATCTTTGGGCTGGATTCAAGGATTTCTTTAGAGTAACAAAAAATTACAAACTTAGCTATGTTATTGATGGAGTAGAAAAAAAAGGATTATATTCATTTATTTTAATCTCTTCTGCAAATAGAATTGCCGGTTTTAATAACTTTTATAAGGATGTTAAACTTGATGATGATTTATTTGAAATATTATTTTGTACATATACAAGAAGGCTTGATATTATTAAAGCTTTTGGAATGCTAAGAGCTACTGGACCTAATAATGTTTCAGGATTAGAATTTCATCGCGCTTCAAATATCAAAATAACTTTTGACGAGCATCCTAAAAAAGCTTGGTGTGTTGATGGTGAAAAACTTGAAATTAGAACTAAAACTTATGAAATTAAAAATGAAAAAAATGTTCAAATTTTAATGCCTAAAAAGAATATTGATAAATTATTTGTTAAAAAAAGTAATTAAACTTTAAATAGCTTAATTACTTTTTTTCTTATTATTAAAATTATTATACTTACAATAGATATTATGAATCCTTCTTTAATCATTGGTGGATTATATTTTAAAACTATTTTATGTTTTCCTTTATCACATTTAAATACCAGTAAGGAATTTCCAAATGCTTGAGTTTTTACTTTCTTTCCATCAACATAAACGTTCCAACCTTCATCATAAGGAATTGATGTATAAACTAACATATTTTCATCCAATGTAATATTTCCCTCAATATCACTATTTTTAAATTTAGTATATTCAAATTTATAATTTTCTAAATATTCATAAGCTTTTTCAAATAAAGCGTGATTAAAGTTATATAGCAAAAATTCATTTTTATAATAATTACTATAACCAACTGTAATATCAATAGTATCACTGGTTGAAAGAATATTTATAATTCTTTTTTCACTATAATCATCAACATATGTATATTCTAGACTAGGACATCCATTTGTTAAATTAGCATAATCAGGATCTAAGTAATATAAAGTTTCTCCAATTATAAAGAACTTTATAAAACTACTATTTGTAAAGAAATACATATTATCATAGTTGTTTTTGTATGTAAATTTTATAATTGAACCATTATTATCATTATATAGTTCTTCGTTTTTTAAATATTTTGATTTAGTAAATATATTATTTATTCCTGTTGAATTATATATTATTTCATTTTGTAAAGCAAAAGGATTTTGTTCTTCTGTATAAGTATTTAGTAATTCATTCTTTACTCCAAAGATAAGACCATTTGTGTATTTAAATTCTTGGATATTATTTTCTTCATTAATACTTTTATATCTTGTATAGTCGTTGCTTGTTCCTAAGATGTATTTTATATCAAATAAAAGATCGTATACAGGAGTTGTTTGTTGATAGTAATAACTATTAATTCCATTTCCAGGTATTCCTAGTTTATTTTGAAATTTAGCCATACTTTCATAAGCCATAGAAGAAAAAGTGTTAACACCATTGTAATCATACCAGTCACCATCATTTAAAGTTAACATGCTAATAGATTCAACTCTATAGAATTTTTCTTTATCATAACTTTTTAAATAACTTATGTTTTTATTTATTTCATTATAGGATTCATAGAAGTTTTTTATTTCTTGAGTAATATTCCAATTGTAATTTGTTGCTATTATTGAATTTATTGTTGAAAATAATATAACACCTATAAGTACATGAATTTTATATTTATTAAAGAAGTGATATATTACATAAAGAATAAAGAATATTGTTAATAAAATCATATTTATGAACAACATATTGGTTTCTATGCCTGACCATGAGTTTAGTGTTAAATACAGTAATCCAGTAATTGACAATAAATATATAATAGTAATTACTAAAAAATTCATATCCTTTATATTTTTTAATGAATAAGCAGATATAACAACTAATAAAAATGAATATAAAAATGAATATCTATAAGGTAAATCGTTTGGAACATGGAACGCATGCATTATATAATCAGCTGCTGGGTTAAAGAACGCGAATATTAATGTACCAATTAATAAAGAGTAGATCACTTTAGTTTTAATTTTTATTTTAGGATTTATAAAGAACATTATTGCTAAAGCAAGTACTAATATTCCACAAGAGATATTAGGTGAAGTTATTTCATCACTTGCAAATACAGTAGTTTTAACACCTGTAAGATGAGATTCTAAAAAGTCTCTTACTGAAAATAAATAATATTGTGTTGAGGGAATATCCCCACCAGTTGCTGATATTGTAAACATTGATTTAAACATCGGTAGTAAAAATACAGCAATAATAGCTCCAGACATAAGAGATGCAAAAGAAAAAAGTTTTATTCTATCAAAAACAAATTTTAAAGTTGCTTTTATATTTTTTAAATCAAATTTTGTTTTATAAACTAAATATAAAATGAAATAAAAGCATGAAAATATACATATCATATATCCTATAAAATAATTTGAAAATAACATAATTGCTAAAGATACAAAGTAAAGTTTCCATTTCTTTTCATTAACAATTGATTCTATTCCTAAAACTATTAAGGGAAGTAAAACCATTCCATCTAGCCACATTATATTCCAATAATAGGCAATAAAATATTGAGATAATCCATAAGCAATACTTAAAGGTATAAATGTTAAACTATTTTCTTTAAATTTTTTATTTAAATAGTATACCATTGTTGATGCTGCACATACTGATTTTAGACCGATTATTAAGGAAAATGATGTTAATAAAGTCTTCTTTATGAACAAAAATATTAATATATTAAATGGACTAGATAGGTAATTAAAGAAGTTTCTAAAAAAGGGTATACCTAAACCAATATTAAAAGAGTAAATAATATTTTCAAACTTTGTAACCTTATTATAAAGACCACCTAACATAGGACCATATTGATGAAAAAAGTCAACACATAAAAGAGATTTATCACCAAATGGAGTAACCTTATTTAAATTATATACAAAACCTATCGCGAATAAAGTAACAAGAAAAGTTATTACCACGGATTTATTTTGTTTAATAAATTTTGTTAGTTTATTAAGCATATCATCACCTATATAATTATAACTTATTTTATTTAATATAAGAAGTGATTTTAAGTTTTTCTTGCAAAATATGCCATTTTGTAGTACTATTGAGTAGTTATAAAAAAGGAAGTGTTTATATGGATAAAATTATTAATGTTGCTGTTGTTGCCCATGTCGATGCCGGTAAAAGTACATTAGTTGATGCATTACTTGCACAAAATGGTGCTTTTTCAGAAAGAGAAGAAGTTGTTGATTGTGTAATGGACAGTGATGATATTGAAAGAGAAAGAGGAATCACTATATACTCAAAGAACTGTGCTATTAGATATAAAGATTATAAAATTAATATAGTTGATACTCCAGGACATGCTGACTTTTCAAGTGAAGTTGAAAGAGTTATCAAAACTGTTGATACAGTTATTTTATTAGTTGATTCTCAAGAAGGACCAATGCCTCAAACTAAATTCGTTTTAAAGAAAGCATTGGAACAAAACTTAAGACCAATTTTATTTATTAATAAAATAGATAAAAAAGACGCACGTGTTGAAGAAGTTGTTAATATGACTTTTGACTTATTCTGTGATTTGAATGCAACTGATGAGCAACTTGATTTCCCAATTGTATATGGTATTGCAAAACAAGGAATAGCAACACTTGATCCAAATGATTTAGGAGATAAAACAATAACTCCACTTTTAGAGACTATTTTAAAACAAGTTAAACCTTATGAAGGAAATGAAAACGATAAATTACAAATGCAAATATCTTCACTTGCATATGATGAATATATTGGAAGACTTGGAATAGGCAGAATTAAATCTGGTAAAATTAAAACTAATGAGACTGTTACTTTAGTTAAAAACGATGGGGAAGTAACAAGCTTTAAAATAAGCAAATTATTTGTTAATGAAGGTCTTAAGAAGGTTGAAAAGAACGAAGCTTTCTATGGTGATATTGTTACTATTGCTGGATGTAATCATATTTCTATTGGTGATACAATATGTGAACATGGAGATGTAAATCCTCTTCCTCCAATTCATATTGATAAACCAACACTTTCTATGAACTTTTTAGTAAATAATTCACCATTCGCTGGTAGAAGTGGAAAATTCTTAACAAGTAGACATATTAAAGATAGATTAGATAAAGAACTTGAAACAAATGTTGGACTTGAAGTAGAAGAATTACCAAATTCAGATGGATATAAAGTTTCTGGTAGAGGTGAATTACACTTATCTATTTTACTTGAAAATATGAGAAGAGAAGGATATGAACTATCTGTATCTAAACCACAAGTTTTATTTAAAGAAATAGATGGTAAAAAATGTGAACCATTTGAAACTGTTATTATTAATACTCCTAGTGATTATGCATCAACTATTATAAGTGACTTACAAGAGAGAAAAGGTATGCTTCAATCAATGACAACTACGGATGATGGAACAACTAATTTAGTATTCTCTGCTCCAACTCGTGGTTTAATTGGATATCGTTCATCATTTATAACTAATACTAAAGGTGAAGGTATTATGGTTAGATCTTTTGAAGATTATAAACCATATGCTGGAGAACTTACTACCCGTAAAAATGGTGTTCTTGTATCTATGGAAGCAGGAAAAACTTTAGGATTCTCTTTATATAATTTACAAGATAGAGGTCAATTAATTGTTGGACCAGCTACCGATGTTTATGTTGGTATGATTATAGGTATAAATAATCGTGATAATGATTTAAATGTTAACCCTTGTAAAAATAAACAATTAACTAATACTCGTGCAAGTGGATCTGATGATGCTATAGCTTTAATTAAACCTAGAACATTTACATTAGAGGAAGCTCTAGAATTCATTGAAGATGATGAATATGTTGAAGTAACTCCTGATGATATTCGTTTACGTAAAGCAATACTAGATCCAAATGAAAGATTTAGAATAAACAGAAAGTAATTTCTGTTTTTTTTAGCATTTTTTATTATCTTCATCACATTTTTTCTTTATTTCATCAAGTTTTTTAATCATATTTTGTAAAACTTTTTTTATATCTTCTATTTCTTGATCACTTGGATCAGGAAAATCAAAAATTGGTGGATTATTCATGTATGGACTTCCGCCATTTTTAAATTGTCTAGAATTAATATTAAAAGTATAGCCTTTATATTTTTCTTCAATTGCTTGTTGTATTGCTGAATTGCACTCTAAAATTTGGGAAATAGTCATAAGCCAGTTCCCAATTGCATTTTGTTCATTAGCCGTATAATCTCCAAGAAGCGCATAACCAATTATTAAAGCAGATAGAGTATAGGCTTTTGGATTTAAATATAATGGCCTATCGTTCATACTAAATTATATAAAAAATAGAGTAAAAAATTACTCTATTTATGTTTATTAAACTCATCTTCAATGAAGCTTGTTTTAATTAATTTTTTAAATATCCTATCACTTACTATAAGGTCAAATTCACCAATAAATTCATATATGGTTGGATTAAATTTAATTTTAAATTCATTTAAACCATGATAAGCACTTTCCTTAGTAAAGTTTCCAGTAACTCCGTTCATATCACAGAAATTAAAATATGGTTTATATCTTTCAAGTATTGAATAATAAAGGAAATGATTTGGATTTAAATGAGCATGTTCTTTTGAAAAACCACTTATAAAAATTGATACTCTATTAAAATGCTTAATAACTAATGCGGCAGCAATAATTTCGGTTTTATGTTTTTTTAATCCAGCTGTTGCTTTAATTATTTCATCTTTATATCCTTGAAGTTTTTTATCACTGTCAATTTTCGCATTTAAATTTTTCTTTCTTGGGTCTGTTTGAATAATCATATTCCAATTATCATTATTTAGTTGTTCTTTGGCATAAATATCTCTTACATTTTCTAAGTATTGTTGATAATCTACTTTAACCATAACTAAATCAATTGAATTGTCACGATTAAATACATTATATATATTTCTATAATAAGATATTGGTCTAGTAGTTTTATCTTTAATAAAGCTATATAATATGTCAATATCTTTAGGCCCACCTAGGATTAAGCTTAATCCCTTATTTAAACCATGCCTAATTTTCTTTCTATAGTTTCTATTTAATTTAGAAAAATCATATTTATTTAGATTTATATAAGCATTATACTTTGGTTGCATTAAATCAAATTCTTGTAATTCTAGTCTTCGTTTGACATTCATAGCTTTTAATTCATCAATAAGTCTGACATTTCCATTATAATTCATTTGAAAATTTTTATCTTTTGAAGTTTCTCCAATTATAATTTCTGGATTAAATTTTATAAATATAAAATTTCTTTTTTTATAATATCTTCTTAAACAAATTAAAAAGTCTTTTAATAATTGTTGGTCATAATAATTAATTAAAAAACCTTTAGGAGCATAACCATACTTAGTTCCACTTGTTATTCTTTTTGTTAATATAAGTGAGGCTGCTTTAATATTATTGTTATCATCTACAAATCCAATATATTCATAATTGTATCCATATTCACTCATAACTAATGCATATTTGCTTGTTTGACAATAGTTATTAAGTGGATGAAATTTAGCAAATTCATCAAATTGAATATTTGTTAATTCTACTATTTTCATATATAAGCCTCTCTTTATTCTATCTATGAAAAATTATATCATATATAAGTATTATTTTACAATTGAAAAATAATAATTGATTAATATTTATAAATGTTGTATAGTATTAAGTACAGTTTTTTATTATTTTTTCTTGAACAAACAAGGAAAGTATGTTAAATTATTAAAGAAATCAGGTGAATTATATGGAAACAGCTTTAATTATTATATCAGTTTTAATTATTGCATTAGTATTACTTCAAAGTAATAAAGCACAATCAGGTGGACAAATTATTTCTGGTGGAAATGCTGAATTATTTCAAAATCAAAAGGAAAGAGGAGCTGAATTGTTGATCAGTCGATTGACTTTGATTTTAGGTATTTTATTTTTTGTTATTTCCTTAATACTTTATTTACAATAAGAAGTACATAAAAATGTACTTTTTTTATTTTGTGATTTATAATTAGAATAGGTGATACTATGAAGGATGAAATTCTTAATTTATTAAAAGATGAATATGATGCATTAGATGTAATGACTATTTATGATAGATTAAATTTAAAAAATACTGAAGAACTTGGTACCTTACAAAATTATCTATATGAATTAGTTGATGAAATGGTTTTATATCAAACAAAGAAGAATAAATATATTTTGTATGATAAATGTCCTAATTTTAAAAAAGGTAAAATTGATGTTAAAACAACTGGAAATGCTTTTTTATTACAAGATGATAAAGACATATTTATATCTAAGAAAAACGTATCCTTTGCTTTAGATGGAGATTATGTTTTAGTTGAAGTTATAAAACCTGAAACTAAAAATGATTTAGCAGAAGGAAGAGTAATAAAAATATTAAAACGTTCTGAAAAGAATATAGTTGGAGTTATTTCAAGAAACAAAAAGGGATTAATTTTTGTACCTAATGAAAAACTTAATTTAGAGCTTGTTATACCAAAGGTTGATTATGAAGATGTTGTTGAAGGTGAGATTGTAGTAGTAGTATTACTTGATGCAATTAATAAAGCAAAATATAATGCTCATATATCAAAAAAAATATGCCATAAAGATGATGCTAATGTAGATATTTTAACTATTGCTGCAAAACATGATATTTTCGCGCCATTTTCAGATGAAACGATGGAAGAACTTGAGAGTATTCCTAATTCGGTAAGTAAAGCTGATTTAGTTTCAAGAGTTGATTTAAGGGATAAAGTAATATTTACAATTGATGGATGTGATACTAAAGATATTGATGACGCGATAAGTTTAGAGTATAAAGACGATAATTATGTTTTAGGAGTACATATAGCTGATGTTTCCTATTATGTAAAATATAATACAAGTTTAGATAAAGATGCTTATGGAAGAGGAACAAGCTCATATTTAGCTTATTCAGTTATACCAATGCTACCACATAAATTATCAAATGGAATCTGTTCATTAAATGAACTTGAAGATAGATGTGCAATCAGTTGCGAAATGACTATTAATGAAAAAGGAAAAGTAATTGATTATGATATTTTTCCATCAGTAATAAAATCTAAAAAGAAAATGAATTATGACTGTGTTAATGAGATTCTTATGAAAAACATTATACCTGAAGGATATGAAAAATTTTCTGAAATTTTAAAGAATATGAATGAACTTGCTCATATTATACGTGCTGAAAGAACAAAAAGAGGTGCCAGTGATTTTGATATAACCGAAGCAAAAATCATATGCGATGAAAAAGGTAAAGCAATAGATATTAAAAAGCGTGAAAGATATGATGCTGAAAGAATGATAGAAGACTTTATGATAGCAGCTAATGAAACTGTAGCTCGTCACTTTATCAATAATGATAAACCTGGTATTTTCCGTGTACATGATACTCCTAAACCAGAAAAAATAAGTGCATTTATAAGTTTCTGTAATGCTAATGGAAAACAAATTAAAGGAAAATTTACTAATATAAATCCACATACATTCCAAAAACTATTAAGTGAATTAAAATTAGATGAAAAAGAAGCTCCTCTTTATAAATCTTTAGCTGTTAGAAGTATGCCTAAGGCATATTATTCTTATGAAAATATTGGCCATTTTGGACTTGCTAGTAGAAACTACACTCATTTTACAAGTCCAATTAGAAGATATCCTGATTTATTTACTCATAGACTAATAAGAGAATTTTTCTTCTCTAACAATAATACAGAAGAATATTTTCAAGGTGTATTACCTGATGTTTGTAAACAATCAAGTGATCGTGAATTAAAAGCAGTAGAAGCCGAAAGAGAAGTTGATAAAGTTAAAATGGCAGAATATATGGAAAGCCATGTTAGTGAAACATTTAAAGGAATGGTAAGCGGAGTTCAAGAATATGGACTATTTATTCAACTTGATAATTTAGTTGAAGGACTTTTAAGTGTTGAAGAATTAAATGATGATTATTATATCTATCAGGAAGATGTAATGCGTTTAGTAGGTAGAAAAACTAATAAAATTTATAAAATAGGAGATGAAATTGAAGTAAAATGTGTTCAAGCTAATAAATTTAATGGTCAAATAGACTTTAGCTTGAAATAAATGGAGGTAAAATGGAAAGCATAAAAAATAGGAAAGCTTATTTTGATTATTTTGTTGAAGAAGAACTTGAAGCAGGAATTGAGCTTTTAGGAACTGAAATAAAATCCATAAGAAAAGGTGAAATCAGTTTAAAAGATACTTATGCTAGAATAAAAAATAATCAAGTATATGTTATAAATATGTTTATTGCAAAATACGAATTTGGTTCTTTTAATCATGAAGAAAGAAGAGAGAGAAAATTATTATTACATAAAAGTGAAATAAGAAAGTTAAAAGATAAAGTAAAACTTGAAGGATATTCACTTATTCCATTAAAATTATACTTTAAAGGTAATAATGTTAAAGTTTTACTTGGTTTATGTAAAGGTAAAAAGAACTATGATAAAAGAGAAACAATTAAGAAAAGAGATTTAGAGAGAATGAATAAAAGTACCTACTAGGTATTTTTTTCTTGCATTGATAATGTTATTAGAGTTATTATTGTTGTGGTACCCTTTACGGAGGATAAAATGTTAGAATTTATCTTAGTTGACGATGAGAAAGAGATGCGAGATAAAGAAAGACAAATAATTAATGATGTTTTATTAAAAACTGATATTGCATATGAAATAAAAGAATTTTCATCATTAACTAAGGAATTAAAAAGTGTAATTAATAGTAATAATCCTAAAGTTTATATACTTGATATTGATTTAAATTCTAAGGTAAATGGATTAGATATTGGTAAGTATATAAGAAACTATGATTGGGATAGTGAACTTTTATATATAACAAGTCATGATAGAATGTTTGAAAAAGTATTTAGAAATATTTATAAAGTATTTGATTTTATAGAAAAATTTGATTCTATGGAAGAAAGACTTGCAAATGATTTAAAACAAATTATATTAAAGAAATGGGATAAAAAGAAATTTATCTATTCAAATTCAAGGGTAACTTTTGAAATATTCTTAGATGATATTTTATATTTATACCGAGATACTATAGAAAGAAAAATTGCAATTAAAACTGTTAATGGAAACGTATTTTTAGTAAATAAAAATATAAATCAAATTATAGAAGAGTTAGATGATAGATTTATACAAGTACATAGATCTTGTATAGTTAATAAAAATAGAGTAAATGTTTATAACTGGGCTGGTGGTTACTTTATATTAGATACTAATGAAAAAGTAAATATGTTATCTAAAAAATATAAGGTTTAATATATGAATGAATTTGTTTTAAATTTAGCAGCAGTATCATTTTCAGAATGTATACGTATTGTCTTTTTTTCTGATATAACAGCGAATAAACCAGAGTTATCTAATAAAAATATAATTTATATTATTATCATATCATTAATATATAATGTCTTATCTTTATATACTGATGGAGTGGTTAAATTTGTGTGTTTAACGGCATTATCAATATTCTTATATAAATCTTTGTTTAAAATTGAAATCAAAGATATTTTCTTTTATTTTTCAATGATACATATTATGTCTGAATTATTAGTTTTACCATTTGAATTTTTATTAAAAATTTATATAAATCAAAATGACATATTGATTGAGTCTGGTAGATATTTAAAATTCTATTTTATATTTTTGCATAGCATAGTTTATGTTATTTTCTTACATAGAAAATCTTTAAGAGATGCTGCTGTAGTGCTTCACAATAAAGTAAGTAAAAAAGCAAATTATTTTAAAAATGTAGTATGTATTTTTGTGTTTTTAGGTGTATTTCATTATGTTTTAAATGTTTTTTCATTTAATGTTTCGAGACTATTGTTCACTATATACATAACTTTTACTATTAGTTTTTTATTACGATATATAGTTTTACAAATAGGATATTTAAATGATAATTATATACCTTTAAAAGATTATAATAGTTTAAAAAGAAAATATATTGATATGTCTAAAGATTTTGCAAATACAAGACATAATTTACTAAATGATTTTTTAGCGATAAAAACTAGCAAAGACAATCTTTTTGTTATAGATTCTTTAATTAAAAAGTATAAAAAAACTTATCAATTAGATGATATGTTTATGACAAGTAAGTTTGGTTTAGCTGGTCTTATAGATGTTAAAATAAGAAATGCTAAAAAATATGGCGTAAATGTTATATACGATGAGAAAGAGAAAATTGATTCTTCTACATATAGAAATGTGGATTATGTTAAATTATGTGAAGCTGTTGGGATAGTAATAGATAATGCAATAGAAGCATCAATGACAGCTAATATGGGAATAAACAAAATTGTTTATATAAATATTTATAGTAAAACTGGATTACACATAAAAGTAATTAATTTATTTGATAATCCAATAGATATAGATAAAATGTTTGTTACAAATTATTCTACTAAGAAAAGAAGTAGTGGTATTGGTCTTAATTATTTAAATGAACTAGAAAGTTCTGGAATACACTCAAGTGTATTGATTGTTGATAATCGTTTTATAGTTAATATTGATGTCTAAAAGTATTAAAAATGTGTCTGAAATTAGTAAAAACACTAACTTTTTACTGATTTGATAATTTTTAAAATGTATTCGACATGGTTTGACAAAAAATGTATATTTTTTAAATTATAATAAGCGTGTAATAAAGAAGGAAGAAGGTGTAAAGATGACTGGAAAAGTAAAGTGGTTTAATAATGAAAAAGGTTATGGATTTATTGAATGTGAAAATCTTGATGATATATTTGTTCATTACTCAGCAATTATTAAAGATGGCTATAAAACTTTGAAAGAAGGAACATGTGTAAGCTTTAAGTTGGTGGAAACTGCAAAAGGTTTACAAGCCCTTGATGTAACAGAAGAAGTTATGACCGTAGCTTAATTGTTTTTCTTCAAAATTTCAAAATACTTTGCTATAATGAATATAGGAAGGTGATACTATGAATATTAATATTCGTGGGGATAAGATTGAAGTAACTGATTCAATCAAAAATTATGTAAAGGAGAAATTAGTTCGTCTTGATAAGTATTTTATGGAACCTAATAAAATCGATGCTCATGTACTAATAAGAGTTAGAAATGGCGAAGAAATTATTGAGGTTACAATTCCTACTTCAAAATATACTTTAAGAGCCGAAGAGAAAAACAGTGATTTATATGCAGCAATTGATTTAGTTGTTGATGTTCTTGAAAGACAAATTAGAAAAAATAAAACTAAATTAAATAGACAAAAGACACAAGAACCAACTAGTTTTGCTGTTCTAGAAGATATAGAAGAAATAGAAGAAGAAAGTTCAATTGTAAAAAGAAAAACTATTGAAACAAAACCAATGGATGAAGAAGAAGCTATTTTACAAATGGAACTTTTAGGACATGATTTCTTTGTATTTAAAAATATTGATGAGGAATGTATTTCTGTTCTTTATAAAAGAAAAGATGGAAATTACGGAATTATTAATAGTAAATAGTAGTTTCAAGGGCGAAGAAATATCGCTCTTTTTGTTTGCGTTAAAGATAATTTATGATATAATTATATAGAGAATGAATTAGGGTTAGAAGATAATACTATTAAATACGTGTTATTTTTTATTTGTTTTTAAACAAATTAATGATAAAATATATTATTAATGGAGGGTATTAATATATGGGTATATTAAGAAGTTTAGTAGATACTGAATATAAAGAATTAAAAAGATTTAGACGTATAGCTGATAAAATCGTTGCATTAGAAGATGAATATTCTAAAATGAATGATGAAGAGTTAGCAAATATGACTAATGTATTAAAAGATATGTTAGCAAATGGAAAAACAGTTGATGATGAAGAAGTTATAGTTCCTGCATTTGCAACAGTAAGAGAAGCAGCTTATCGTAAGATAGGTGAAAAGCCTTATTATGTACAATTATTAGGTGGACTTGCTCTACATTTTGGTAATATTGCTGAAATGAAAACTGGAGAAGGTAAAACTTTAACAACTATTTTACCAGCATATTTAAATGCATTAACTGGAAAAGGTGTTCACGTTGTTACAGTTAATGAATATTTAACAAAAAGAAATGCTGAATGGATGGGACCAGTATATAATTTTCTTGGCTTAACAGTTGGAGTAAATTTAAATTTTAAAGAAATAAGTAATGAAGAAAAAAGGCAAGTTTATAATTGTGATATAACTTATTCAACTAACAATGAAATTGGATTTGATTATTTAAGAGATAATATGGTTGTTAGAGCTGAAGATAGATGTATGAGAAAACTTAATTATGTTATTCTAGATGAAGTCGATTCAATTTTAATAGATGAAGCAAGAACTCCTTTAATAATAAGTGGAGGAAAAGCTAATTCAGCTAATCTTTACGTGGAAGCAGATAGAGCAGTTAAAAAATTAGTTGAAGAAGAAGATTATACAGTTGATCAAAAAACTAAAAGTGTTATTTTAACAGAAGAAGGTTCTAGAAAAATTGAAAAATACTTTAAGTTAAAAAATCTTTATGATGTAGATAATTCAGCTTTAGTTCATCATGTTAACCAAGCATTAAAAGCAAATTATGGAATGAAAATTGATGTTGATTATGTTGTAGATGGTGAACAAAATGTTGTTATAGTTGACCCATTTACAGGAAGACTTATGATTGGTAGACAATTTTCCGATGGTTTACATCAAGCATTAGAAGCTAAAGAGGGAGTTAAAATTAACGAAGAAACTCAAACTATGGCTACAATTACATTCCAAAATTTATTTAGAATGTATGCTAAGATTTCTGGTATGACTGGTACAGCAAAAACAGAGGAAGAGGAATTTAGAGATATTTACAATATGTATGTTATCGAAATACCTACAAATAGACCTTGCATAAGAAAAGATATGGCTGATTTAATGTATGCAACTGAAGCTGGAAAATATAAAGCTATAGTTGAATTTATTAAAGAAGTACATGCAACTCATCAACCAATTCTAGTTGGTACAATTTCAGTTGCATCAAATGAAAAATTATCAGCACTTTTAACAAAAGCTCATATTAAGCATGAAGTATTAAATGCTAAGAATCATGCAAGAGAAGCCGAAATAATTGCTAAGGCTGGAGAGCAAGATGCTGTAACAATTGCAACTAACATGGCTGGTCGTGGAACAGATATTAAACTAGGTGAAGGTGTTGCAGAACTTGGAGGATTATGTGTTATAGGTACTGAAAGACATGAATCACGTCGTATTGATAACCAATTAAGAGGTCGTGCAGGACGTCAAGGAGATCCAGGATATTCTCAATTCTTTATATCATTTGAAGATGAATTAATGAGAAGATTTGGTGCAGATAAAGTTAAAGGTATGGTTGCTGCACTTGGACTTGATGAAATGCAACAAGTTAGAAGTAAAATGTTTAGTAAATCAGTTGAATCTGCCCAAAAGAAAGTTGAAGGAAACAACTATGATTCACGTAAGAATTTACTTGATTATGATAATATTGTTTCTGAACAAAGAAAAATTATTTATGAAAGAAGAAATGAAATATTGGATTCAGAAAATATTCATTCTATCATATTAGATACAATTAACGATCATTTAGATATGGTTATTGAATCTCATATTGAACCAGAAGGATATTTAACAGCTAAAGATTTAGAAGATATCGTTGAATATGTTAATAACTTTATTAAGAAAGATAAAATTAAATTAGAAGAAGTAGCTGGTAAAAATGACAATGATGTATTTGCAATTATAAGTGCTAGAGTTATAGAAACTTATGAAGAGAAAATATCAATAATACCAGAAGAAATAGTAAATGATTTTGAAAAACATATTTCATTAAGAGTTATTGATGAAGCTTGGGTAAAACATATTGCTGACATGGATCGTTTAAGAGAAGGTATTGGACTTCGTGGATATGGTCAAAACAATCCTTTACAAGCTTATGCTTTAGAAGGTTATGAAATGTTTGAAAACATGCAAGACAATATTGATGCTTCAATAACTACTTTCTTACTTCGTATGGAAATTAAACAAAACTTTACTGCTAAACCAATGGAAGTAAACGCAAATGATGGAAAAGAAAAAGTTAAAAAAACAATCAAAAATGATAAAAAGATTGGTAGAAATGATTTGTGTCCATGTGGAAGTGGAAAAAAATATAAAAACTGTTGTGGTAAATAGCCCATAAAATAAGGGCTTGTGAGATTTTGAAAAGTTCAAAAAAGTGCTAAAAATAGCAAAATGTTTGCAAT
>CAKOKS010000003.1 GCA_934095845.1 uncultured Bacilli bacterium
TACATCTCAATTATATAACATTTCTTTTTAAATAAAAAGACTATTAACAAAATTTATTTTGTCAACAGTCTGAAATAATCAGTTTTCACTGATTATTTTTATTTGAATTCATATGGATTTTCTTCAGTTCCATTACCTTTAACGTATATAGCTTTATCAGTAATATTGAATACTGCCAATGTTCCTGACATTGAACTACAAGATGAAACTTTTGGAATACCATTTATTAAATAAGCTGTTCTATTATCTTCAGCATTTGCTGTAATTGACCAAGTTGAATTTTTTAAATTACTTATCCAATTGTAGTTTCTACAATTACCATCATTTGTGTATGAACAATTTGCATCAAGAGATGCTTGTAAGAATTCATAAACACTTAATAAGCCAAATGTTTCACCATCCATTGTTTTAGAACATTCAGTAGATCCATCTTTTGTAATATCAGCTTTAGTTCTTTTTCCAATACATAATGTTTGAGTAGTGATATATTGTTTTATTTCATCTGGCCATGTTTTAGAATCATTATAATATTCAATTAAAGTATCTCTTATACGTGAATTTAAAGAATCATATTCATATTCATTT
This sequence comes from uncultured Bacilli bacterium, assembly GCA_934095845.1. Taxonomy (GTDB): domain Bacteria; phylum Bacillota_I; class Bacilli_A; order RF39; family UBA660; genus CAG-582. The sequence goes on from CAKOKS010000003.1 coordinate 586, forward strand.
ATACCTGAATTATTACTATTTTCAATATTATATCTATCATCCCATACTTTTTGTAATAATCCTTTTTGCTCCATAATTCTTATAGTTCCATCAGAATTAATTCTAACTATACGATAAACATTACCATTAAATTTAATGAAGTTATCTTTTACTTCTCCTTGCATTACATAAGTATCTTTAATTTCATGAAGCCCAACACCAGTTTCAACTAAACTATTATCAATTATTTTATCTTTTAAATATGTAGTTTCATATTCTTTACCACAACTTAAATAAGGACTATAGTTATAATAACCATTATTGTTTGTTATAGTAACACTTCCATTACATTTTAAATCATCTCTTTTAAATAATTTAGATACTTCTTCGATTTTTCCATCACTTATCATTTTCTTTAAAGTAATAGTTTTAGTGTCTTTATCTTGTTGAGGTAATTCTTTATCATCATTCTCATACATTTCTTTTGCTATTTTTAACATTCTGTTTTCTAGTTTTTCAAAAGTATATTTCTTATTGGTACAACTTGAGATTAAAAATAATAATATTATAAAACCAACAAATCCTCCAATAATATAGCTTAACATCTTTATGGTTTTTTGATCCACAAAATAACCTCCATTCCATCAAGTAAATTATAGCAAATTAAATACTCTCTTTCAATAATTATTTGAATGTGTTAAAATTAACTAGAGGTGTGATTTATATGGCAAGGAAAAAAATGGATAAAAAAACAAAGGTAAGCATTATAGTAGTAACAATTTCAATATTGTTAGTACTTGGAATATGTTGTTTCTTTATATTTGGAAAGAATAAAGCAAAAACTTTACCGAGTAAAGAGGAAACTAATACTCCAGTTGTAGATAGTAAATTAAAAATAGTAAATTTAAATTCAAAAACTAGACCATATGCAGTAATGATTAATAATATCGGAGTTGCAAGGCCATTACAAAGTGGATTACAAGATGCAATGATTATTTATGAATTGATAGTTGAAGGTGGATTAACAAGATATATGGCTGTTTTCCAAGATCAAAATACTGAAAGAATTGGATCAATTAGAAGTGCAAGACATTACTTCTTAGATTATGCTCTTGAAAATGACGCAATATATGTTCATCATGGAAATAGTCCTCAAGCTGCCGAAGATTTTAACAAACTTAATATTGATAGAATATCAGTTGATGCAAATAAAACAGGTTGGAGAGATAAAACCTTAAATGTTTCCTCTGAACATACTCTTTTTACAAGCATTGAAAAATTAAATAATGGTATTGGAAATAAAAGAACAACTAGAAATAAAGACTTTCTATTAAATTATAGTGAAGATGAAGTTGATTTAAGTTCTAAAGAAAATGCTACAGCTGCAAATAATGTAAGCATTACTTATTCTGGAAGTGTAACAAGCTCATATATATATGACAGTGAAGCTAAAGTTTATAAAAGAAGTGTTAATGGAAAACCACATACTGATTATGTAACAAAAAATCAATATACATTTAAAAATATAATAACTTATCAAGTAGGTAACTCAAGTTTAAATGATGGATCACATAAAGATAGACAAACAATAGATAACTTAGGAAGTGGAGAAGGATATTATATAACTGATGGATATGCAGTACCTATTACATGGACTAAAAATTCAAGAACAGAGCAAACTATATATAAATATTTAGATGGAAATGAAATCGATGTTAATGATGGAAATACATTTATACAAATTCAACCTAAAGGAAAGAATTTAACTATTAACTAATTGAAAAGGTTATATAATCATGTTAAAATTAATTAAGAATAAAGAGGTGTTTAAATGTTAGAATTTATTATTACAAATTATTTAATATTTATAATTATTGCAATTGTTCTATTACTAGGTTTATTTGGTTATATGATGGACAGAAAAAAATATAATGATTATAGAAAAGAAATTTTGGAATCTGATAAAGCTAGTGAAGTCTTAAATTCAAAAGCAGAAATTAATCAAGTATCACCTATAAATGTAGAAGATACAAATAAAAATACTGAAGAAGTAAAAGAACAAATGTAAAAAGGAGTGATTAGATGACTCTAACAACTGTTTGGAGTGTTGTAACTAAAATATTAGACATATGTTTAATATGGATAATGTTTTATTATATATTTAAAAGTTTTAAAAATAATGTTAAGATGGTCCTTATTTTAAAAGGTGTAATAATTTTAATATTAGTTAAAATATTAAGTAATATACTTGATTTATATACAGTAGGTATTTTACTTGAATATGTTGTTTCTTGGGGACCTATAGCGCTTATTGTTATATTTCAACCAGAAATACGTACAGTTTTGGAACAAATTGGTAGAAGCCAATTACTTGGAAGACATAAAGTTTTAACTGTTGATGAAAGAGAAAAAGTAGTATTTGAAATAATGAATGCAATAGAACATTTAAAGAAACAAAGAATCGGTGCTTTAATTGTTATTGAAAGAAATATGTCTTTACAAGAATACATTATTCCAGCTACAAAGTTGTATGCTGATATTTCAAGTCAATTATTAGAAGCTATATTCTTACCTCCAAATCCATTACATGATGGTGGAGTAATTATTCAAGGAGATAAAGTTACGTGTGCAGGAGCAGTTTTTAAAACTAGTATGAATCCTGATGTAAATAAAAAATTAGGAACAAGACATAGAGCAGCATTAGGTGTTGCTGAAGAAACTGATGCAATTGCTTTAGTTGTTTCTGAAGAAACAGGAAGAATCAGTATTGCTTGTGACAACTATTTACATTACAACCTAACTTTAGAAGAATTTAGAGTAATGCTTTTAGATGAATTAAAACCTAAAGCAGAGGTATTCTATGATGCCGATGAAGGGATAGGTGAAGAAGATGAGTAAGATTTTAATTATATTCACCCCTTTTATTAAATTAGCAAAATTGATATATAAAATTATAGATAAATTAATAATAACTCCAATTAGTAGATTAATTTATAAACTTGGAGAAATATCTAAAGACAATAGTGGTAAATTTGAAAGAATACTTAATCGACCTAATGTCTTAATTTATATTTCACTTTTATGTGCTATAGCAGTATTTTTACTTGTAGATAGTCAAGTAATTAGTTTTACAGAAAGAGAAGCTGAAATAATAACTGATCAAAAAGTATCTGTTGTTTATAATAAAGAAGCTTATGTTGTTGAAGGAGTTCCAGAAACGGTTGATATAACTTTAATTGGAAATAAATCATCAATATATTTAGCAACTCAATTAGGAGAACACGAAGTAGTACTTGACTTATCAAAATATAGTGCTGGTACTTATAAAGTAAAACTTAAATATAATCATTCAGTTCAATCTGTTAATTATAAACTTGATCCTTCCACTATTACTGTAAAGATAAGTGAAAAAGTAAGTGAAACTAGAACACTTGGATATGATTTAATGAATGAAAATAAATTAGATAGCAAATTAAGTATAAGTAATGTTTCACTAGATACAAGCGAAGTTGTAGTAAAATCTAGTAAAGAAATATTAGAAAAAGTATCTGTAGTTAAAGCTTTAGTAGATGCTTCTAAAATAGATTTAAAAGAATCTGGTGACTTTACTCTTGAAGATATACCTTTAGTTGCTTATGATGAATCTGGAAATATGCTAAAAAATGTTGAAATGGTTCCATCTAAAGTAACAGCAACTGTAACAATTGATTCATATCATAAAACAATACCAGTAAAAGTTGTTACTAAAGGTGAAATGAGTAATGGTAAAGCAATTCAAAATATTACTTCATCTGTAACCGATGTAGTTGTATATGGAGAAAAATCTATTGTTGATAATATTCCTTATGTAGAAGCTACATTTGATATAAATGGTCTAGATGGAGAAAAAACAAAGAGTTTGAATTTAACTAAACCAGCTGGAGTAAGATACATGTCTCAAACAAAGACAAATGTAACAGTATCTGTTGGAACAGAAACTCAAAGAGAAATTGCTGATGTTCCTGTTCAAACACTTAATTTAGGTGAAAAATATTCAGCATCAGCCGCAACTGTTCAAGATAGAACAATATCTGTTTTACTTAAAGGAGTAGAAGCAAATTTAGCAGATATTGATGCATCTAAGATTACAGCATACGTTGACTTAAATGGTTTAAAAGCAGGAACTCATACAGTTAAAGTAATCGTTGAAATTGATGATGAAAGAGTTAAAGTTCAACCAATTAAGACAGAAATAAATGTAAAAGTAGTTGAAAATTAGTTTTTAACTACTTTTTTTATGATATAATTTTTTTAAGGTGAAAGATATGAAAAAAGGTTTTACGTTAATTGAACTTTTAGCAGTATTAGTTATTTTAGGTTTATTAATTGTAATTGCTATACCAACATATGTAACTATATTTAACGGAATAAGAAGAGATGCTCTGCAAAGCAAAATAACAGAAATAGAAACTGTTGCATTAAAATACGGAAGTACAGTAAAAGATGAAATAAAAAATAATGTATGTAAACATGTTAGTATCAATGATTTGATAAAAAAAGGATTATTAACATCTGACTCAAAAACTAGAAATCAAATTAATAATCCAGTTACGAATATTCCTTTAGAGGGTGAAGTTCTAGTATGTTATGACAAAAATGAAATGGATATAGTAGCTAATTATGTAACTCAATATAAACAAAATAAAATCTATTATGAGGAAGATAAAGTGAATATTGGTTTTAAAATATATAAATGTTTAAGTCAAATAAATTCTGGAAGTTATGATATAAATAATTTAAGTCAATTTGAACTTATATATAGTGGTGAATAGAATACTCGTTTTTTTTCCTTAAATATGATAATATTATAAATAGGTGATACTATGAAAAAGGTAATAATGGTTATCTTAGATGGTTTTGGACTTAATGATCTTGAAAATGGAAATGCTATTAAAGATGCAAATATGGAAACATTCAATAAATTATTTAAAGAATATCCCCATTCTGTATTACAAGCAAGTGGTGAATATGTAGGTTTACCAGATGATCAATTTGGTAACAGTGAAGTGGGCCATTTAACAATTGGTGCAGGAAGAAAAATAAAACAAGATTTATTAAAAGCAAATGAACTTTTAGGATCTCCCTCAATTGAACAAAATGATAAATTAATTGAACTTGTTGAGCATACAATTAATAATAATTCTACATTACATTTATGTGGACTTGTTTCAGATGGAAGAGTACATTCTGATATAAAATATATGAAAAATATTCTAGGCCATCTAAAAAACATGGGTGTAAAAAAAGTTAAATTCCATGCTATTACAGATGGAAGAGATACTAAAGTTGATTCTTCGATTGGATATTTAACTGAATTAGAAAATGTTATGAAAACTTTAAATATTGGTAAAATTTCAACAGTTTGCGGAAGATATTATGCAATGGATAGAGATAATAAATGGGAAAGAACTAAAGTATACACTGACTTATTATTAAAAGGTGTAGGTATTAAAATAAGAACATTTAAAACTGGAATAGAAGCATGTTACAAAAAGAACTTAACTGATGAATTTTTACCACCACTTATATTAGATGAAGACGCAACAATAAAAAATAATGATGCATTTTTATGGTTAAATTTTAGAGGAGATAGAAGTAGACAAATATTAACAGTGCTAAAACACGAAGATTTTCAAGAATATAAAGTAAAGAAAATAGATAATTTAAAAATTCTTGCTATAACTGATGTACCTGGAGCAAAGTTAACCAATAAAGAGTATTTAATAGAAAATGAAGAAATTTATTCCTTAGGAGTATATTTATCTGATTTAGGATTAAGACAAGCACGTATTGCTGAAACCGAAAAATTTGCTCATGTTACATATTTCTTTAACGGTGGAGGAAAAGTAAAATTAAAAGGATGCGATAATTTCCTTATTCCTTCAAAAAAAGTAAAAACATACGATTTAACTCCAAATATGAGTGCATTAGAAGTAACTGAACAAGTCTTAAAATGTTTAGAAAAAGATTATGATTTCATTTTAGTAAATTTTGCTAATCCAGATATGTTAGGTCATACAGGTGTAATTGATGCTACAGTTAATGGCCTTAAAACAATTGATGAATGTCTTTCAAAAATAGTTGAGGCAGTTGATAATAATTTCTATAAACTAATAATAACAGCAGATCATGGTAACTGTGATGAAATGATAAGAAAAGATGGAAGTATTTCTACAACTCATTCTATTTATCCTGTACCATTTATTTTAAGAGATAAACATGTTTCACTAAAACATAAAGGTGATTTAACAGAAATTGCTCCAACAATATTAAAATATATGGATATAGCAATTCCATCTGAAATGAAAGATACTAAAACTTTATTTGTAGAAGAAGATTAAAGAGAGGTTAATTATGAAATTTGATAAAAGTATATTAAGGGAAGCAGACATCAGAGGAGTTTATGGAACTCAAATAAAACCAGCATTTGCAACAAGATTAGGTCTTGTATTTGGTAGTTATTTAAGAACTATAAATGTTAAAACAGTCGTTGTTGGTCATGATAATAGAATAGGTGGAGTTGAGCTTTCAAAAAATTTAGTTGATGCTTTAACAAGTACTGGAATTGATGTTATATTTATTGGTCTTGTTACAACTCCAATGTTAAATTTTGCATCTAGAGAATTAGGCGTTGAATATGGAATTATGGTTACAGCTAGTCATAATCCAGCATGTGATAATGGATTTAAATTATTTGGTAAAAATTATCAACATTGTGATTATGATGAATTAAAAATAATATATGATGCTTTATCTAATCGTGAATACAAAATTTATACTGGTAAAGGAACGATAAAAAATCTAGAGATAAACGATTTATATTCTAAACGTATGCGAGAATCTATATCACTAGGAAATAGAAAAATGAAAGTAGTTGTTGATCCTGGAAATGGAACTGCTTCTATAATTGTAAAAAAAATATATAATAGATTTCCTTTTGATGTAGTTTTTATAAATGATGTATCCGATCCAACTTTCCCAAATCATCATCCAGATCCAAATGTAAAAGCCAATATGAAACAATTATGTGATGCTGTAATTGAACATTCAGCAGATTTAGGTCTTGCTTATGATGGAGATGCCGATAGATGTGGATTTGTTGACAACAATGGTGAAGTAATTGATGCCGATGTTTTAATGGCCATAATGTGTAAAAATATTTTAAAAACAAGTGAAAACAAAACTGTATTAATAGACGTTAAATGTTCAAATACTTTAAGAGATGAAATACTTGCTTGTAAAGGGACTATTTATTTAGATACACCATCAAGTGCAAAACAAGAAAGAGATATGGAAGAAAATAACATTATTTTTGGTGGAAGTTATTCAAATCATATTTTCTTTAGGGATAAACATCCTGGATATGATGATGGAATATATGTTGGATTACGTGTACAAGAACTTTTAAGTCATACAAAATTAAATTTAACGGATATGTTAAAGAAACTTAACACTTATTACCATACAGATGAAATAAAAGTAAAAACTACAGATGAACTTAAATTTAAGATAGTAGATGCAATTAAAGAATACGCATTAAATAACAATTACAATATTGACACAACTGATGGAGTAAAAGTTATAAAAAACTCTTCTTGGGGACTTTTAAGAGCAAGTAACACTGGACCAAATCTAACATTAAGATATGAAGCAACAACTAAAGAAGAATTAAAAAATATTCAAAAAGAGTTTATGAATGTATTAAGTAAAATTATGAATAAATAGAAAGTTATATTTGACAAGTATAACTTTTTTTCGTTAATAAATGTATAATTTATGTCAAAAAACGACAAAAAAACATTATTTTTGATATAATTATTAAAGAATAAGGGATGATTATATGGAAAAAATTTATAATAATGTTTCATTTTTTAGTCAAATTATTAATTTTATTATTAAATTGACTCCATATAAAAAGACATCTAATACAGTTAATGAATCGAAAAAATTCATAGAAAAAATAAAAGATAAAAAGTTTAAAAATAAAAAAAGTTATAATTTTAAATTGGAATCTCAAATAAATAAAAAAATGAACATTTATACATTTAATGGCTCATTTGATAATTTAAAAGACGGAATACTTTTATATGTTCATGGAGGTTCATTTGTTGAAAATGCTAACTTATTTCAAATTAATTTTGCAAAAAAGATTGCATTAAAAACTAATACTACTCTTATCTTCGCAGATTATCCATTGGCACCTTTATCAAATTGTAAAGAAATGTTTGAACTCTTTCTAGATTTATATCAAAAAATAATAATGTATAATAAAAATATTTATTTTCTTGGGGATTCAGCAGGTGGTGGTTTTGTTATCTCACTTGCTAGTTATATAAAATCTAAAAAACTACCATTACCAAAAAAAATAATAGCTTTATCTCCATGGTTGGATATTTCTATGTCAGATGATAAAATTTATGAAGATGCAAAAAAAGATGTAATGTGTGGGGTAGATGGTACTAAGTATATGGGTAAACTTTGGGCAAATGATGTAAAAACAAATGATTCCTTAATTAGCCCATTATATTTAGATGATTTAGATATTGGTGAAATAACAATAATTACTGGTGGATATGATATACTTAGATCACAATGTTTAGCATTTCATAAAAAATTAGAAAATCTTAAAATAAACCATAATTATATTTTTTACAAAAATCAAGGACATATTTTTGGGGTACTTCCTCATAAAGAAGGAAAGCTAGTTATTCAAGACATCGTAAATATTATTAAGGAGGATTGCTAATGAGTGAATTTAAACCTTTACCATGGTATAAAGAATTGTTTATAAAAAAATCCGAGTTACCAGAATATTATGTTAAGAAAAGAGCTTATTTGAGTACTCATGGTGATAAGCTATCAAATTTTAAATTTCAATCTAAGTTTCATAATATTTTGATGAAAGGATTTTCATTTAATAGAAAATATGTAGATAAACAAAATTATGCAATTATTGCTGATAAAACACATGATATAAATGGGCCTGTAATATATGCAGTAACTCATATAGGAAAGTTTGATTATCAAATTATAACAGAGGCTTTAAAAGTTCACACTATACCATTTGCAGGAGATCCAGAATTAACGTATAGGCAATTTGATGGAGCCATATTTAATTTGAATGGAGTCGTATACATAGATACAAATTCTAAAACAGACAGAAAGGTAGCATATCAAACTTCATTAGATGTATTAAGAAATGGTTATAACTTATTAATTTTTCCAGAAGGAATATGGAATTTAAGTCCAAATAATATTGTTGAACCACTTTATCCAGGAGTTATTAATATGTCTATTGAAACTAACTCTCAAATAGTTCCAGTCGCGATTGAACAATATGGAAGTGACTTTTTAATAAATATTGGAGAGAATTATTCAATAACTGATATAACTGACATCGATAAAAACAGATTTGAACTTAGAGATAAAATGGCAACTTTAAAATCTGAAATATTTGAAAACTATCCATCAATTCAAATAAGAGAAGAATTAGGAACATATGAAGAATTAAAAAAAGAATTTATTGAAACTAGATTAAATGAATATAAAAATCCCAAAACTAAGAAACCATATTTTACAGAAGAATTCATAGAAAATAGAGTTTATAAAGAAAAAGGAGTAACAAAACCAAAAGACGCATTCTCTTATTTTGATAATATTGAATTAAATGAAAAAACAGAATTTATGTTTCAAGAAGATGAATCTTTACCTAAAGAAATTCAAGAATCAAATGCAAATAAAATGAAAAGATAAGGAGTAAAAATATGTTAGTAATATTATTACCATTTGTAGGTATATTACTTGATGCTTTAATATTTACACTTTTTAAAAAGAAAACTCAAGTAAAAAATCGAGAAACTTTACTATATAATAAGTTAATAATTATAAACCTGTTGGAATGTATATTTAATGTTTTAGCACTGTCATATGTATTAAAAGGTGGAAATATAGCTATATTTGGATTATTTCAAAAAATAGATATATGTTTGATGGTAATATGGGTTGGTCTAATCTTAAGATATATTTATTATGTATCTGAATTAAATATTTTTACACATTTTAGATATATTATAGATTGTCTATCTTTAATATCGACTTTACTAGTTTTTTTTCTTCCAATTGAACCTATAATTAGTAATGGAGTTGTAGATTCTAGTGGTATAAGTCCAATTATAGGATTTGGAACTATACTATTATATTCGATTATGATAATCTTATGTTTAATTTGTTCAGATATAAAAAATCCACATAATATAAAAAATAAAAAATATTATCCACTTTATGTACTAGTTATATTGGCAATTGTTGGTTTATGTATGCGTTTAATTATACCTGAATTAATTTTTGAACCATTTATTATGTCATATGTTCTTCTAATAATGTATTTCACAATTGAAAACCCAGATGTAAAAATGATAAGAGAATTAGAAGTGGCAAAAGATACAGCAGAAAAAGCTAACCGAGCAAAATCAGATTTCTTAAGTAGTATGTCACATGAAATAAGAACTCCATTAAATGCAATAGTTGGTTTATCAGAAGATATAACATTATATAAAGATGAAGTACCAAAAGAAGTATATGAAGATTCAATTGATATACAAAATGCATCACATACGCTTCTAGAAATAGTTGGAAATATACTTGATATAAATAAAATAGAATCAGATAAAATGGAAGTAATAGAAAATAAATATAATTTCAGAGAAGAAATAGAAGGAATGGTACGAGTAACAATTACGAGAATAGGAGAAAAAAATATAAATTTTCACCTATATATAGCAGAAGATATACCATATGAATTAATTGGAGATAAAGGAAAAGTAAAAGAAATAATAAATAACTTGTTAACAAATTCAATTAAATATACTGATGAGGGAGAAATAAACTTAAAAATTACTTGTGTAAATGATTTAAATAAAAATATAAGTAATTTAATAATCAGTTGCCAAGATACAGGAAAAGGAATAAAAGCAGAAAATATAAATAGATTATTTACCAAGTTTGATAGACTTGATGTAGAAAGAAACACAACAACAGAAGGAACAGGATTAGGTCTAGCAATAACAAAAGGCTTAACTGAAATGATGGGTGGTAAAATAAATGTTCAATCACAATATGGAAAGGGATCTATATTTATAGTAACAATACCACAAAAGATAGCTGAAGTAGAAATGCCATTAACAAATACTCAAGTAATAAATATTAAAAGAATAAATGAAGAATTAGTAGAAAGTTATAAAGGAAAAAGAGTATTAATAGTAGATGATAATAAATTAAATATAAAAGTAGCAAAAAAGGCAATAGAAAATTTTGGATTTATAATAGATGAAGCTACAGATGGAATAGAATGTTTAGAAAAAGTAAAAAATAATCCAAGATATGATTTAATACTAATGGATATAATGATGCCAAATATGAGTGGAGAAACATGTTTAAAAAAGTTAAAGGAAGATGAAACATTTGATACACCAGTGGTAGCTTTAACTGCGGATGCAATAGCAGGATCAAAAGAAAAATATATAAGCGAAGGATTTATAGATTATATTCAAAAACCATTTTCTAGAGAGCAAATAAAAGAAAAGTTAAGTAATATTTTTAAAAAGTAAATCATTTTTAATTTAAAACGAGATTTTACTCGTTTTTTATTGACTTTATTCTCTAAAACATTATACAATTTTAGTATAGTAGGTGGTGCATTTATGAGTACAAATAATTTGAATGAAGATAGAAATTTCTATTTAACGTTAGAAGGACTAACATTAAAAGAAGCTGAAGAAAAATTAGAAAATAATAACATAAAAAATTATAAAATAAAAAGAAATATTGATTTATCTACAAAGAGTGGTTGCATTTCTAAAATAGATTTAGATGATACTTTAACTTTGTATGTTTCTGAAAGAAGATTTATTTTAGTACTTCTACTTCTATTTTTTTTATGTAATTTAGTAGTTTTTACCTTTAATGGAACTATATCTACTTTATTTGGAACAAAAGCACCAGTTATAAAAAGTGAAAGTCATGAATGGAGTATGAATACTTTAGTAAGTGTTAATAAAGATGCAATCATGAAAAATGAGCTTTCATATTATGAATATTGTGTAACAAAAAGCAAAAATACTTTAAAATGTAATTGGAAAAGAACAGATACTAAAAATATTCAAGTAAGTGTTACTGGAAAATGGTATGTATATTTTAGAGCCATAGATAAGAAAAATGTAAAAAGTAAAATAAGTAATAGGGAATATGTTCAAATAGATAATGAAGCTCCTATAATAAATGATGTTTCAGAACAACTAACATTAAATTCTATCAAATTAATTGTTAAAGCAGTTGATAATCATAGTGGCATTGATAAATATTATTATAGTTTAGACGGTATTGATTTTATTGAATCAAAAGAAGAATATGTTTTTGAAAATTTATCACCAAATACAGAATATGAAATTACTATAAAAGTGTTAGATAAACTTGGAAACACTGTTGTATATAAGAAAAAAATTAAAACAACTTCAGAATCATCTGAAGAAAATACAACAACAACTAAAAAAACAACAAAGAAGACAAATAAAAAAACAACAACTAAAAAAACTAAAACAACAAGTTTTCCTTCGAAAATAGATACACCAACTATTGATTTATTAGATGTACCTAATGTTTTAGAATACAAATCTTCATACAACTTACCTAGTCATTATTCTTTTGGTAATAGTGATGGAACAGTAGAATGTCATTCTGGAAATCAAACTGTAACAAACACTAATGAATTATCCGTTGGTGAACATAATATAGTTTGTACAGCAACAAATAAAGAAGGTATAAGTGTTTCAGTTTCAAAGATAGTATTCGTTAGAATAACTGAATCTAATGAAGAAAATTTGGATGGTTGGGTATGGTTAAATCTATATTATCCAGATGAATCAACAGACTGGGAATGGAAAAAGATAGATGAAAATGAAATAATGAGTGGTGACGATTTAAACTGGAATCCATATACAGGCCCAATATTAGTTAGAATAGAAGATATAGATAAAATATATATAAGATATAAACTTAATGGTAACGAGATTATAGAATCAAAGAGTGGATATTATGTAGATATTACACCTGAAAAAACTTCTTTACAAAATGGAGAAGAAACTAATGTAACTATCAATTATAGTAAAAACGTTGATAAAATAGAGTATCGAATTAATAATGGAAAGTGGATGGATTATCAAGATATATTCACTGTTAGTGCTAACACATTAATTACTGCTAAAATTACATATCATGAAAATGTTTATGACAGTGAAGGAAATATATTGATAACAAAAACTAAGACAAAACAAGTTGAAGCATATATACAAGCAACAAATGAAATAGTTGATGCAGGTAAACTAGACATAAAAATCTATCCATCATCAAAATATATTAATAATAGCCGAAAAGTAACTGTAACTATTGATTACGATGAAGATGCAACTTCAAAATACTATCAAATAGATAATGGAGGTTGGATTCCTTATACAGGACCATTTCAAGTAGCAAAAGAAAGTTATATTTATGCAACTGCTTCAGGTAAAAGAACAATTTATCAAAATGGTGAATTAAAAGAATTCAATGTTACTGGAAATAAAAGTCTATTCTTAAGAGATAAATATTATGAAGTTTATATCACTTCTGGAAAAAGTCAATTAGATAGCACAGAAAAAACTTCTATTAATATTGATACAAGTTATCATGCTGATTCAGTAGAGTATTCCTTAAACGGCAGTGATTTTCAAAAATATATTGGTGACTTTAATGTTTCTGCTAATACTTTAATTACTGCTCGAGCAACATTTACATTAGATAATGGAGAAAAATTAATCGTTTATTCTAAAAAATATATTTATGAAGATAAATCATCACTTAGAGTAAGAATTAGACCTTCTAGATATTCTGTTGGTGGAAATGAAAAAACTACAATAAATATTACTACTAATTATAAAGCAGATACTATTGAATATAGTTTAGACAATGGTAAAACATATAATAAGTACACAAAATCATTTACAGTAGAACCAAGTACATTTATTATTGCAAGATCAACTAAAAAGAATACTGATGGTTCAATACAAACAACATATGATACAAGATACATTGAACGTGATAATGTTGGATTAGAAATAATTCCATCAGCTGAAAGAGCATTACCAAATACAAGTGTAACGGCAAAAATAATTACTTATTATGCGGTAGATAAAATAGAATATAGCTTAGATGGAACAAATTATTATGAATATAAAGGTTCAATTTTAATACCAGCAGGTCAAACTATTTATGCTAAAGCTACATATGGAGATAAAGTAACTTATACAAGTACATTTATTGGTGTTATAAAACCATCTGATAGTTTAGAAGGACCTAAAATAACTGGAAATCCTTCTACAACAATTACTTCCAAAACATTAATAACAATAACTCCAAAGGAAGAAGCAGATAAAATATATTATTCAATCGATTTTGGACAATGGAAAGAATATACAGATGAATTTTATGTTAATAAAAATGTAGTTATTCAAGCATATTATGTAAGAAAAAGTGATGGTAAAACATCTAAAACATCTTATTATTACGTTCAAAATATACATAATGGAGCTACACCTTATGTAAGAATAGATGCATCTCCAAGTGAATATTTATATAGTGATCAAGACGAAGTAACAGTACATATATCAGCTACAGATTATGATACTTTAAAATATAGTTTAGATGGTAAAATTTATGAAGATTATATTGATCCAATAAAAATTCAAACTAGTACAACAATATATGCTAAAGCTACAAATAAATATGGTGCAACAATTGAAAAATTAAGAATAAGAACCAAAACACCTAGTAAAAAGATAGATAATTTACTAGTTTCAATAATGGCAAATCCAAATGAAAATAATTTAAAAGGAATTATAAATAAAACAAATATAAAATTGCTATATGGCAAAGATGTTGAAAAAGCATATTATAAAATTGGTGAATCAGGAGAATGGAAAGAGTATACTGGTGAATTTGAAATTACTAAAAATACAACAATATATGCCTATGTAACTTCAGCAACTGGAACTGGAGAAAATGCAAAACAAATCGATTTTTTAACAGATAGCATTCCAGAACCAATTATAAAACATACTCCAACTTCATTAGCAGAATCTGTTTCTGTTAGCATTGAGTATTCGCCTAATGCTTCCAAGAAAAAATACAAAATTGATAATGGTGAATGGCAAGATTATACTGGATCATTTACTGTAACGGAGAATTCAATTATAACAGCTTATAGTGAAGATGTTTTAGGAAATAATAGTCAAAGTACTCATGAAATAGATAATATAACGAACTTTCCAAGATTTACTATAATTGATATGGGGGATTACTATTTAATAAGATTAAATTATCCTACAGAATCTTTAGAAAGTGAAAGAGAATATAAGTGGAAAGAAAATGGAACTTGGCGACAATATGATAAACATGGAATACTTTTAATAAAACATGATCGAGCAAGTGATATAGTTACTCCAAATGGAGTTAAAATAAAAGACGATCAAGGAAATGAAGTATTGGTAACTGATCATTATTATATTTTAGACAGTGACATTTTAAATATAAAAGAAGATTTATTTATGAGATGGGGAACTAAAAAAATAGATGCTCCTAAAATTATTAGTAGTAATGAAGAAATTACTAAAGAATTAGAATCTACAATAGTTTATAATAAAAGATTAGTTAAAAAATATTATCGTATAATTGATGAAAATAATAATGATACAGGTTGGTTAGAATACAATAAAAATATCAAAATAACTTCTAACTGTGTTATTTATGCCAAGGGTGAAGATAAATATGGTCAAGCTAGTAACATTGCTTCTCTTGAAATAACAAACATTGATTCAGAAGAACCAATAATAAATGTTAAGGGAGATTTAACTAGTAGAAAAAGAATCGTTAATTTATTTATTTCTGCAATCGATGATCAAAAAATTGATACAGTAAGGTATGCCGAGGGTAAACAAGATATAAAATATTTTGAAAAAACCGGTATAAATATAAATAACAATAGTAATTTAAAAATAACTAAAAATGGTATATATACAATATATGCTTTAGACAGTGTTGGAAATGAAACAATAAAAGAAGTTGAAGTAACTAACATTGTTGATAAAGTTACTATTGAAATTGATGTTTTAACTAAAGATTTATCTGATTCAGTAAAAGTTAACATTGATTATGGTGAATCCCCAATAAGAAAGTATAAAATAGGAAATTCAAATACTTTAGAATATAATGGTACAATTACTTTAAATTCTCAAGATGTTAAAAAGTACATGAATGATGATTATTCAATAACAATTTATGCTTATGGAAAAGATTATGACGATTCAGATATTCAAGCAGAAGAAACTATTTACAATTTAGATTTAAAAATACCTGAAGAACCAAAAATAGTATCTAATGGAGGATATCCTATCTTAGATAATAACGGATTATCTTTAAGTTATGTTCATCAACTAAAATTTGATAATAGATTCGATGATGTAGAAAATTACTATAGTATAGATGATGGACAAACATGGCAAGAATATAAGAAACCATTTGAATTATTAACTGGAAAAATATTAACTAAATCTGTAAGAAAATCAAGTGGTTTAACCGTTACAAGTGAAATTCTAGTTGAACTTCCAAATGATGCAATTAAACAAAGTATGTTTGATGGTAATATTTTAAGCGGAGATGTTATTGAAAAAAATACATATCAATTATTTAAAGTTTCTAAACTTGCTTACGGATTAAAAACAAGAATATTTAATGGAAATATCGTATCTGATAATGCCTATATTGAAATATATGATAAGAATGATACTTTATTAGAAAAAGATAACTTAATTGCTAAAGTAAATGAGTTTACAATTCCTGAAGAAGCAAGCTATGTTAAAATAGTAGCAGGTGATAAAGATTTAGAAGTAAATGAAATAAAAATAGAAATTGCAAATGAATCAAAATCATATCCGATTATAATGGTAAATGACTCAAATTGGACTGATAATAAAACTGTTTCAATAAAATATTTTGGTAACTATAAAAATGAATACAGTTTAGATGATGGAAATACATGGATTACTTATGAAAAGCCATTTGAAATTGATAAAAAAGTAACAATTATTGCAAGGTCAATTAGTGATGATGTTCAAGTAACCAGCAGTGTTTTAAAAATTAATAAAGTAAAAGAAGATGCAACTTTAACTCTAACAAATGAAAGTGTTGAAACTGGATATTCAGTAAAAAATGCAATTGTTGGTTATAGTTATAATGGAGATGCAGAATTAGAAGTTATATCTGATGATGAAAAAATTGCAACTGCTCAAATAGAAGGAAATAGAATCAATATTATTCCTGGTAAAATAATAGGTGAAACAACAATTAAAGTTAAGGCTTGTGGCGGAACAAAATATAAAGATATTATAAAAACAATAAAGGTAGTAAATAAAATCTATCCAGTTCTTGAAATTGAAAACTATACTACTTCAGGAAAAACAATAAAGATAAAATATAAATACGTTGGGGATGGAAAAGTTACTTCAATAACTACAAGTAATGAAGCAATAGCTAGCTTATCTTATGATTTAGGAGAAGAAACAATTGAAATGACTGCTAATTCAATTGGAAGTGTACAACTAACAATAAAGGCTGAAAGTGGGGTTAATTACTCAAGTGCAGAATTAATAAAAACTGTTAACTTTGGATCAGTAATTGATTCAAATAGTACAGCTTTCCAATCAGCATTAGAAACTTGGGGTACAATAGGAACTGCTACAGATGCAAATTGGTATGGCTCAATGACTGATGGTTATAATTCTAATGGAGTATATACAATAATTGAAACTGTTAATACAAATAACTTCACTGGATATTATTTTAGAGAAAAAGACGAAAATGGTAATTATGTTACTCCTAAATATAAAGATATTGCTTTAGAGTTTGAAATGACTAGTACCGATAGTGATGATGATGCTATGGGAGTAATGATAAGATTTAATCCATCAACTACTAAAAATTATTGGTCAGGATATATGTTGTTATTAGATAAACATGATAATCCTGATGGAATTGGAAATGGTGCTTACAATGGATTATGGAGAGCAAATAACAAGCAATTCTCATATAATGGATTAACTTCAAGTTCAAAATTAACAGTAAATTCAAGAGTTGTATGGTCTAGAAATAATTGGCAAAAATACCGTGTTCAAGTAAGTGATAATAAATTAACTGTTTGGAGATGGGAATTAAATTCTGCAGGAAGTTATCCTATGGATAATGCTCACAAAATATTTGAATACACAGATAAATCTTCTAGTAAAATAAAAGAAGGGTCTTATGGATTCTGGTGTTATTCACAAGCTTATGCACAATTTAGAAATTTTACAGCTATGACTACTTCTACAGATGAAATGGAAATTACTTTAGAATAAGGAGATGAAAATATGGATAAAAAGTTAAAAAAGAGAATTATAATTTTAAGTGTATTATTATTGATAATAATATTTTCACTTATTCTTTCAATATCATTTAGTAGTAAAAATAATTATAAATCCATTGCCTTAAATAAAGTAAATATTGTTAATGTCAATATTGATGAAGCTGATGGTATATATACATATTCTTCAACTATAATTGCTAAAGAAGATATAACTTTAAATAGATTAAACATTATATTTAAAGACGAAGATGGAAATACAATCGAAAGTCTATTTGGATATATTAACAAATCTTTAAAAGAAAATGAGGAGTATAAAGTAGTTTCTTCTACTGATATTGACTTAACAAATGTTAAAGATATTGAATATACTTTGAATTAATGAACCAATTTGGTTCATTTTTTCTTGACTAATAATAATCATTTTGTTATTATCTAAATGCAACTTATTTGCATTTAGGAGGCTTTTATGTTAGATGTTTTAAAGGATACAATTTTAGATACAATTAAATTAATACCATTTCTATTTGTAGCGTTTTTAATTATTGAGTTTATTGAACACAAATTAAATAATAAACAAGAAAATATCGTTGCTGCATCAGGTAAATTCGGACCCATTATTGGTTCACTTCTTGGAGCAGTACCACAATGTGGATTTTCTGTTCTTGCAACTAATCTTTATATTACAAGAATAATTTCATTAGGAACTTTAATAAGTATATACTTATCCACTAGTGATGAACTTATTCCAATAATGATTTCTCATAATGCACCAATTCATAAAATATTGAGTATTGTTCTTATTAAAGTAATCATTGGTATGATTTTTGGAATATTAATTGATTTATTTATTAAAAAAGAAAAGAAAAGTAATTTTGTTTTATGTGAAGATGAAGAATGTGATTGTGAGCACTCAATAATAAAATCAGTAATTATTCATACATTAAAAATATCATTTTTTATATTCTTAATTACATTTGCAATTAATGCATTATTTGAATATGTAAATCTAGATTTTATATCTGCTTATTTAAAAGGTAATAAAATATTAACACCATTCATTTCTTCATTAGTAGGATTAATTCCCAACTGTGCTTCATCTGTTATGATAAGTGAACTTTATTTAAATAATTTAATTACTTTAGGCACAACCCTTTCTGGACTTTTAACTGGAAGCGGAGTAGCAATAATGGTACTTATACATAAAAATAAAAATATGAAAGAAAATTTATTTATTCTAAGTTTAATTTACTTTATCGGTGTTGCTTGTGGAATAATATTTAATTTATTAGGTGTATAATGGAACAAATATTAAAAGATCATAATTTAAAAGTTACTAAAAATAGATTATTAATTTTAGAATATATAAAAAAGAAAAAATATGTAACTTTAAATGAATTATTAGAATTAAACATTGATAAATCAACTATATATAGAATTATAGATGTATTTGTTAACAATAATATAATTGATATAATAAATTTTGAAAACGAAAAAAAATATACTTTATCTCAAAAACATTTTCATATTTTAAAATGTATTGTTTGTCATAATCAAACTGAAATAGATATGTGTCCTTTTGATAAAAGTAATTATAAAGATTTTATAATAACTAAACATTCGGTTATTATTGAAGGAATATGTAAAAAGTGCCAACAAAAAAACTGATATTTAATCAGTTTTTATTATGCTTTCTAAAGCTAGTATAATCATATTATCTAAATGTTTTTCTCTCATTTCTGGAGAAACAATTGTTGGGTCAAATTTTGAATCAACTATCGTAATAAGCATACTTGCTTGCTTTTCACATATTCTTGCAATATGAAATATTCCAAAACCTTCCATCTCAGTTGAAAGTAATTCATCTTTTATCGGACAAGTGTTAATAATATGATCTATTGGAGTATATACATCAAAAACATCACTTGTTAAAGTTGGACCAACATGAATATCTATATTTAATTCATCAGCAGTTTTCTTAATTACATCATTCATTTCTTTATTTGATTCAATGAATTTATCAGTATATCCTCCCCATTGATAAGCAATTGAAGATTCTGAATAAGCCCCAGTTGATAAAACGGTATCTAAAATATGAACATCACTTTTATCAGCACCAGCAGAACCAATTCTAATAATTTTTTCAACATCATAAAACTTGTAAAGTTCATAAGCATATAAAGAAGCACTAGGGCATCCCATACCTGAACCAACAATACTTACCCGTTTTCCTTTATAATACCCTGTAAACGCATACATATTTCTTATTTTATTTACTAATCTTACATTAGTTAAAAATTTCTCAGCAATATATTTTGCTCTAAGAGGATCTCCGGGAAATAAAACCAAAGGAGCTATATTTTCTTTTTCAGTCACTATGTGTACTGGTTCCATATCATCACCATATTAATATTATCACATTTATGCTATAATTTAATTATAAAAACGATTATTTTACGTATACTAAAAACGAGGTGAACTTAATGGAATATAAAATCTATAATGCTGGTTCTTACAATATTCATACTATAAAAACTGATAAATTTAAAACAATTAAACTTGATATAATATTAAGAAATAACTTTGATCCTAAAAATTCTGAATTAAGAAGTTTACTATTTGATATATTATCTGAAAGCACAAAAAAATATAATACAAAAAGAAAACTTGCTTTAAAATATGAATCTTTATATAATGCAGTTTCTAACATTGATACTATGTTACTTGGTCAAATGATTTTAACAGATATATCTATTGAGTTTATAAATCCAAAATATACAAAAGAAGATTTTTTAGAAGAAGCAATAAAAATGCCTTTTTCTCTTTTGTTTGAACCAAATATAAATAATTATGAATTTGATGCCAAAACTATTTTATTATGTAAAAAAAGATTAATAGAAAAAATTGATTCTATCAAAGAAAATCCAAGTAGATATGCAATATTACAAGCATTAAAAAAGATGGATTCTACTTCTTTAACTTCAAGACCAATTCTAGAAAATAAAGACACTATAAACAATGCTACAAACGAATCTTTATTAAAATTATATGAAGAAGTTTTAAAACATGATTATGTTGATATTTTTATAATAGGTGACTTTGATAATAATAAAATAGTAGATTTAATAAATAAATATGCAGCATTTAAAACTATAAAAAATCATGAATTAAAAGTATATAATGAAAATAAAACAAGAAGATTACCTCTAAAAGTTAAAGAAAATTCTTCTAATAGCCAATCTCAATTAGTTGAAGTTTATAATGCCGTTAATTTAACTGATTATGAAAAAAAATATGTATTACCAATATATGATATGATTTTTGGTTCATCATCTCTAGAGTCTAAATTATATAAAAATCTACGTACTAAAAATTCTCTTTGTTATGGTTTAATTTCATCTTATCAAAGATATGATAATATATTAGTTGTAGCTACTAGTTTAGATAAATCTAATGAAGAAAAAGCAATAAAATTAATAGATAAAACATTTAAAGAAATGACTACTTCTTTAAAAAAAGAAGAAATAAAAAGAGCAATTGATTTAAAAATATCTAGTTTAAATATGTTTATAGATTACCAAGGTAAAATACTTGAACTATATTTATTTAAATATTTAAATTTAGCTGATGATTATGAAACAATGATAAATACATTTATGAATGTTAAAAAAGAGGATATTTTAGCTGTTGGAAAGAAAATCAAGAAAAACACTGTGTATATATTAACTGCTGGAGGTGAAGAATATGAATAAAATATTTGTTGAAGGTCCAAATGAATATGTACTTCATGAGAAATTACCTAATGGACTTGATGTATATATGTTACCTAATAATAAAGTTCAAACTTATTATTTAACTTTTTCAGCTAAATTTGGTTCAGTTATAACTGATTTTAAATTTGAAGGAGATAAGTCTTATAAACATATTCCAGCTGGTGTTGCTCATACTTTAGAACATTTAACATTTTATACAGAAGATGGAGATGCATCAACATTTTATGCTAATAATGGTGCTAAAAGTAATGCTTATACATCTACACATATAACTTGTTATGAAGTATTTGGATATAATAAATTTAAAGAAAATCTAGAATATTTATTAGATTATGTTCAAACACCTTACTATACAGAAAAAATGGTTAATGATGAAAAAGGTATAATAACTGAAGAAATAAAAATGTATGAAGATGATCCTGAAAGTGTCTTAATGAGTGCTGCAAATGAATGCTTATATGTAAATGATAATAGAAAAAATTTAGTAACAGGAACAAAAAATGATGTTAAAAAGACAACCGTAAAAGATATAGAACTTGCTTATAATACATTTTATTATCCAGCTAATATGTTTGTTTGTTTAACAGGTAACTTTAATCCAGATGAAGCTCTTGCTATTATAGAAGAAAATCAAGCAAAGAAAACATTTAAAGAACAAAAGAAAATTATTGTTAAAAAAATAAGAGAACCTAAAAATGTAGCATGTTCTTATAAAGAAATAAAAAAAGATGTATCGATTCCAAAAACTGAATATGCATTAAAAATTCCACTTTCTTCATTTACTAAAGCCGGGATTAATGAACAAACTCTGCTTACTGCTTTAAATATTATATTAAATATGAATTTTGGAAGTACAAGTTTATTTAGAGAACAGTTAGTTGATGGAAATATAATAAATGATGATTTAGTTTATTATGCAAGTGTATGTGGAAACTATTTAGTAATTGAATTTCTATGTGAAACCCATTATCCAAAGAGATTTGCTAATTTATTAGAAGAAAAATTAAATAATTTAATTATTGATGAAGATGAGTTTAATAGCAAAAAAAGAGTTGCTATTTCTAATTTGATTTTAGTATTTGAAGATATTGAAAGAGCAAATGAATTTATATCATCAGGAATAATAAAACATAATGAAGTACCAACTTACTTATATGATGTTTATAACTCTTTAAATATCAGCACTTTAAAAAATGTATGTAAAAAGATAAATACTAAAGTAAAAACTATAGTAGTAGTTAAAGAAAATAAAAAAATTGATCAAAAAAAGAAGTAATTTGAACATTCTCTCCAATATATATAAGTGAGGAGGGAAATATGAAAGCAAAATTAAAGTATATAGTTGTAGCAGTTTTAACACTTGTTGTAGTTGCTATTTATTTAGTAATAACTCAAAAAAGTTCAAATGTTGTTGTAGCAGAAGAAGTTGATTCAAAAGTAAAAGAAGAAATTAAAGATACTTCTGAAAGCGTTTATGTTGATATAAAAGGATCTGTTAAGAAACCTGGAGTTTATAAAGTAGATAAAACATCTATAGTTAATGATGTTATTAAACTTGCAGGTGGATTTACTAAAAATGCCTATACAAAGAATATTAATTTAAGTAAACATGTAAGCGATGAAATGGTTATATATGTTTTTAATAAAAAAGATTTTACAACAACAACAGAAAAAAATGAAGTTTCTTGTACAACTGAAGTAATTAACTATGATAATTGTATAACGACAACAAAAGAAGCAACTAAAAGTGATATAGTAAATATCAATACAGCATCAAAAGAGGAATTAATGGGCATTTCGGGAATTGGTGCAAGTAAAGCTGATTTAATAATTGCTTATAGATTAGAACATAAATTTTCAAAAATAGAAGATATAATGAATGTTTCCGGAATTGGAGAAAGTTTATTTGAAAAAATTAAAAAATATATTACAGTTTAAATATATTTTTTTTATTGGCCTTTTATGTTCTATAATTTTATCTTTTGTAAGAATTGAAAATAAGAAAGTAAACATTTTATCCTCATTTGAAGGTGTATTAGAAGATTATAAAATAGATGGTGATAAAGTAAGTTTTATTTTAAAAAACAAAAACAAATTAAAGTGTACTTATTATATTAGTTCTGAAGATGAACTAAATAATATAAAAAAATGGAATTTAGGAATAACTTTAAAAGTAGATGGTGAAGTAAGTTCTCCAAGTAATAATACAATACCTAATACCTTTAATTATTCTAAATATTTAAAATCAAAAAATATTTTTAAAATTATGACTGTTCAAAACTATAAAGTTATTAACAAAAACTTATCATTTATATATAAGATAAAAAATAAAATTATAGAAAGAATTTCTAAATATAAAAGTAATAATTACTTAAGTGCTTTTATTTTAGGAGATAAGTCATATTTAAAAAGTGAAACTAAAAGTATGTATCAAGATTTAGGAGTATCTCATATATTTGCAATATCTGGAATGCACATTACTTTAATAACAACTATATTATTTTTTATGTTAAAAAAAGTAAAAGAAAATATTAAATATTTAATTATTATTTCTTTTCTAATAATATATGTTTTTTTAACAGGCTATCAAGCAAGCGTGTTAAGAAGTGTTTCTTTTTTTGTATTAAGTTTTATTAATAAAAAATATTTGTTAAATATTGATAAAATAAATTTATTTTTTCTTTCAATAACTTTACTAATGTTTATATTTCCTAATTTAGTTTATGATGTAGGCTTTCTTTATTCAACATCTATTTCATTTTCTTTAATAAGATTTTCATATCTTGTAAAAGGAAACTATATATTAAGTCTAATTATTATATCTACAATTTCTTTTTTAGTAAGTTTACCAATAACTATAAATAATAATTATGAGATAAATATATTTTCAATTATAAATAATTTATTTATTGTTCCATATATAAGTTTACTTTTATATCCATTAAGTATATTAACTTTTTTTATATATCCACTTGATGGGTTAATGTTAATATTTTCAAATATTGTTGAAGACATTTCAAAATATCTAATTAATTTTCAATTAGTTGTACCTAAAATACCAATAATAATAATTATTATTTATTATAGTTGCTTATATATTTTCTTTTCTACTTATAAAAAACATTATTTATTATTTGCAGTACTTATAATATTTATTAATAAAAGTTTGTATATATTAGATAATAATATGTATATTTACTACATAGATGTTTCTCAAGGAGATTCAACTTTAATAAAATATAAAAATGAAGCAATTTTAATTGATACTGGAGGTAAGGTAAGTTTTAAAACTGAAAAGTGGAAACAGAAAACAAAATACTATATAACAGACTCAACTATGTTGTTTTTAAAAAGCATAGGAATAACAAAACTAAATACACTTATTACTACTCATGGTGATTATGATCATATGGGGGAAGCATCAAACTTAATTAATAATTTTAAAGTTGATAAAGTTATCTTTAATTGTGGAACTTATAATGATTTAGAGAGTAATCTTATAAATCTTTTAAAAGTAAAAAATATAGATAACTATACTTGTATAAAAGAATTAAGTTTAAAAGGTCATAAATTATATTTCTTACAAACAAAAGAATATGATAATGAAAATGATAATTCAAATGTAATTTATTTTAAATATAATAACTTTAAATTTTTATTCATGGGAGATGCAGGAATTAACAAAGAAAAAGACATTATAGAAAAATATAACTTATCTAATATTGACGTTTTAAAAGTAGGACACCATGGATCTAAGACAAGTAGTAGTGAATATTTCATTAATGAGATAAAACCAAAATATTCTATCATTAGTGTTGGTAAAAATAATCGTTATGGACATCCGAATAAAGAAGTAATAAATAATCTAGAAAACACAAAAATATATAGAACTGATAAAAATGGAACTGTTATGTTTAAAATTAAAAACAATAAATTAAAAATTAAAACATATAAGTCATAGAAAGGAGTAATATGAATTATTATAATGAAATAAAAAATGAATTAATAAATAATGAAATTAATAAAAAAGCTAAAAGCTATTCAATTAATAAAAGTGACTTAGACACCTACTATAAAGTTGGAAAAATGATAAGTTTAGCTGGTAGACATTATGGAAAAGGAATAATTAAAGAGTATTCAAAAAGATTAACAGAAGAATTGGGTAAAGGATATAGTAAAAGAAATTTATGGTTGATGCTAAGATTTTATGAGTTAAAAGAAAAAATGCAGACAGTGTCTGCACAATTATCTTGGTCACATTATTGTGAGTTATTGTCATTTGAGAATATTGATAAAATTAATTACTATATAAACTTGACAAAAACAAATAATTTATCAGTTAGGCAACTTCGTGATAGAATAAAATCTAATGAATATGAAAGATTACCAGAAAATGCTAAAAACAAATTATTAAGTCAAAACAAATCAGTTATAACTGATTTTGTAAAAAATCCTATATTAATAAAAAAGCATAATAACACTGATATTATAACAGAAAGACTATTGCAGAAATTAATACTTGAAGATATAACTTCATTTATGAAAGAATTAGGAACTGGATTCTGTTTTATTGATAATGAATACAAAATTAAGTTAGATGATAGATATAACTACATAGATTTATTGCTGTATAATATTAAGTATAAATGTTACATAGTTGTAGAATTAAAAGTTACTGAACTAAAAAAAGAACATACTGGTCAGATTATGACATATATGAACTATATTAATGAGAATATCAAAACAATTGATGAAAATGAAACGGTAGGTATAATTATTTGTAAACAGGATAATGAGTATGTTATAAAGTATTGTTCTGATAATAGAATAATTGCTAGAGAATATGAATTAGTGTGATATGACTCATAGATAAAATATAACTGTCTGTTAAATGACTTTCAAAAATAATACAAAAATGGATATAGCAAAAGAAAATAGTTTTTTTCAAACAATAACATACTTACATTCACTAAATATATATTAAGGTCATAAAATATATTGTACGTTATATAACGTTTATATAGATTGAGCCATAAACTGGCTCTTTTAATTTGACATGAATATAAAAAATGTTTATAATATCAGACTCAAAAGAAGGGGTTAAATATGACAAAGGATAAATTTTATAAACTACAATTTGCGTTAATGGAATATATTAAAAAATATGGAAAATATTATTCAAAAGAAAATATAACATATATAAAAAATAATTTTATATATGAATATGATTTAGAAGAAGATCATAATTGTCTCTTGTTAGAAGCTTATGAGGAATGTGGTTTGTCTAGTGGATTATATAGAGATTATTTTGGAGCATTTATTAAACATATTAAAGAAGACTGTGATATAAAAGGTGATCTATTAGAAGTCGGGTGTGGTCCGATGCCTTCTTTAGCAAAAAGCTTAAGAAAAGAACAAAAAAATGGTTCCATTACAGTAATTGATCCTCTTGTAAAAATAAGCGATTATGGAGATCTAAACATAATTACAGGTAACTTTGACGAAAGCACTGATGTAAAAAAATATAGTTTAATGTATAGTTGTCTTCCATGTGCAGTGACTGAGGCAATGCTTAAATCATCATTTAAAAACGATATAGATACTTATATTTTACTTTGTGGATGTCTAAGAGGACTTTACTTTAACTTCTACCATTATTTAGATGAAATTGATGCCATGTTATATAAACTTGCATTAGAAAGTGATAGATCTTATAAATTTATTAACTACTCTGATATGCCTTATACAATAGTAAAAACATATAAATAAAATCAAAAAAGGAGTTTAGAAAAATGACAAGTGAAAAATATTTTGAATTAAGGTTTATGTTACAAGAATACGTTAAAAAATATGGAAAATATTATAAACCAGATGATTTATTGGATATTATGCAACGATTTATTCCTGCATATGATGGAACTGCAAAAATTAATGCGTTATTATTAGAGGCATATGAAGAATGTGGAATATTAGAAAAGATAAAACCTAATCCGTACGAAGCCTTTAGAAAACATATTAAAGAAGACTATGATATTAATGGAGAACTATTAGAAGTTGGATGTGGACCGATACCATCCTTAGCTAAAAGCATAAAAAAAGAGCAAAAACATGGCTCAATTACCGTAATGGATCCAATTATTAAAATAGAAGATTATGGTAGTTTAAAAATAATTAATAAAAAATTTACCGATAAAACTGACGTTTCTAAATATTCTCTTGTATATGGGTTTGCACCATGTGGAGCAACGAAAACTATGATAATAAATTCATGTAAAAATGATGTAGATTTATATATACAGTTATGTGGATGCACAGAAAACGGAAGTCATAATGACTATGACGGGTATATATATATATTAAATGAACTATTATATAAATCAGTTGTAGATACTGGAAGATCGTATGCAATATTTCAAAATGATGATTTACCTTATCCAACAATCAAAACATTTAGATAAAAAAATTATTGATTTTTTATAATCTTTATAATATACTTAATTAAGAAGTTTTTACTTGGTTCTGAAAGTCTCCGATTTTTTACTAAGTTTAAACCGATTAAAAAAATAAAGGAGGAATTGAAAATGGCTGTAACTAAAGAAAGAAAAGCTGAATTAATCAAAGAATTTGGTAAAAGTGAAAAAAATTCTGGTTCTACAGAAGCACAAATTGCTGTATTAACTGAAAGAATCAATGATTTAACTGAACATTTAAAAGTTCATATTCATGATTATCATTCAAAAAGAGGATTACAAATGATGGTTGGTAAAAGACGTAGTTTACTTGATTACTTAAAAGAAAAAGACGTTGAAGCTTACCGTGAGTTAATCAAAAAATTAAATATAAGAAAGTAGGCACCTGTTTTAAGTGCCTTTTTTTATTTAGGTGAGGTATGAAAAACAAATTAGGAATAACTGATCCTCTAGAAATAAAAAGAATTGAATATGATATATCAAATTTTAAACATAAATTACTAAATGAAAGTTTTTTATTTAATGAAGATTCTGTTTTTACAATAGCTTATTTAGAAAAAATACATACATTTTTATTTCAAGATTTATTTGATGAAAAATTTTGTAGAGTTAAAGATAATCTTTCAGACGAAACCTTGGCTTATATACAAAATACTCTATATAAAATAAAAGAAGATGTATTAGGTAATGATTTTCAATCTCTTGCAAATGATATTTATACTTTATGGGAATATCAAATGTTTATTGATGGAAATACTAGAACAATTCGAGCATTTTTAAAAATTGTTTGTTTAGGTTATGGATTAAATATTAAACATAATTTTGATGAAGACATAAATGAAGATTATTTTATAGGAAGATTAGTTGATGAAATATCAGAAGTAAAAAAAGAAAAAAAATTAGTAGAGGTGATGAAATGAAAAAAGTTTTTGAATACGATTTTAGAGGAAGAAAAATCGTAGTTGAACATGGAGAAGTTGCAAAGCAAGCTCATGGTTCAGTAGTAGTAAGATATGGAGACACAGTAATTCTATCAACTGTAGTAGTTGGAAATAACGCAAATATTTTAAGTGATTTCTTTCCACTTATGGTTTTATATCAAGAAAAATTATATTCAGTAGGAAAAATTCCTGGAGGATTTATTAA
The DNA here is from genome assembly GCA_934095845.1 of uncultured Bacilli bacterium. GTDB lineage: Bacteria > Bacillota_I > Bacilli_A > RF39 > UBA660 > CAG-582. The sequence goes on from CAKOKS010000003.1 coordinate 30,477, forward strand.
AAGAGAGGGAAGACCAACAGATGCTGCAACACTTGCTGCACGTATGATTGACAGACCTATGCGTCCAATGTTTCCTGAAGATTTTAGAAATGAAGTACAAATAGTAAATACAGTTTTATCTGTAGATACAGATAATTCTCCTGAATTAACTGCCATGTTTGGTTCGTCTTTATGTACAAGTATTTCTAAAATACCATTTGATGGTCCGATTGCTGGAGTAAAAGTAGGAAGAATAAATGGTGAATTTGTTATTAACCCAACTCCAAGTGAACTTGAAGAATCAGATATTGATTTAACTGTTGCGGGAACAAAAAAAGCAATTAATATGGTAGAAGCGGGAAGTAAAGAAGTATCAGAAAAAGATATGTTAGAAGCTTTAATGTTTGGGCATGAAGCTGTAAAAGAATTATGTGAATTCCAAGAAAGTATTATATCTGAAATAGGTCAAGAAAAAATGACTTATGAACATATTGAAATTGAAGATAGTTTAAGAAAAGAAATCTATGATTTAGCTGCTGAAAAATTAGATAAAGCAATGCGTATAAAAGAAAAATTAGAAAAATATGCAGCAATTGATGCCATAAAAGAAGAAATAGTTTCTAAATACGAAAATGAAAATAAAGAATCTTTAGATGCAGAAGAATTAGTCCTTTTAACAACTAAAGTTAAAATGGTTCTTGAAAATATTGAATATGATATTTTTAGAAGTATAACTGTTGACGAACATACTAGAAGTGATGGAAGAAAGATGGATGAAATAAGACCTCTTTCAACAGCAATTGATTTACTTCCAAGAACACACGGCAGTGCATTATTTACTCGTGGAGAAACTCAAGCACTTGCTATAACAACTTTAGGAGCATTAAATGAATATCAAGCTTTAGATGGAATTAGTTTAGAAGCTGAAAAACATTTTATGTTACATTATAACTTCCCAGCATTCTCAGTTGGAGAAACAGGAAGATATGGTTCTCCTGGAAGAAGAGAAATTGGACATGGAGCTTTAGGAGAAAGATGCTTAAAGCAAGTAATGCCTTCTGAAGAAGAATTCCCATATACAGTTAGAGTAGTATCTGAAATACTTGAATCAAATGGATCATCAAGTCAAGCTACTATATGTGCAGGATGTATGTCACTTATGGCTGCAGGAGTACCAATTAAAGCACCAGTAGCTGGAATTGCAATGGGACTTATTACTTCTAAAGATGGGAGTAAATATCAAATATTAACAGATATTCAAGGAATGGAAGACCATTTAGGTGATATGGACTTTAAAGTAGGTGGAACAAGAAAAGGTATTTGTTCACTTCAAATGGATATAAAAATTAAGGGTATTACTAAAGAAATACTTGCAGAAGCTCTTGAACAAGCTAAGAAAGCTCGTATGGAAATTCTAGATGTAATGGAAAAACAAATTAAAGAACCAAGAAGTGAAGTTTCTGAATATGCTCCAAAAACTGAAACATTTATGATAAATCCAGATAAGATAAAAGAAGTAATTGGTAAAGGTGGAGACACTATTACTAAGATTATTCTTGAAGCAAGTAATGTTAAAACTGTTCAAGATAAAGATGCAGTTAAAGTTGACTTAAATGATGATGGACAAGTTATTATTTATCACACTAATAGAGATATTATTAATAAAACTGCTGAGATGATTAAAAATATTGCTCGAGAAGTAGAAATGGGAGTTAAATATACTGCTAAAGTAGTTAAAGTTGAAGACTTTGGATGCTTTGTTGAATTGTGGCCTGGATGTGAAGGACTTGTTCATGTTTCTCAACTTGCACATGAAAGAGTTAACAAACCTAGTGATTTAGTTAAAGTTGGAGACGAAATTGTTGTTGTATCACAAGGATATGATAATAGAGGAAGACTAAATTTAAGCAGAAAAGATGCTCTTCCAAAACCAAAAAAAGAAGAAAGTAAAACAACAGAAGAAAAGTAGTTTTACTTTTTTTATGTAAAATATTAAAGTAAATCAAAAATTTATAGAATATTTTGTCATTTTATGTTATATTTATCATAGTAAAAGATAAAATAATAAAAGGAGTGATATTTTATGAAGAAAGGATGCAGTAAGTTACTTGCAATTATAATGGCTTTAGCTGCAGTAATACCAACAATAGCAAAAGCAGATGGATACGGAGAATATAAAAAAGGAGAAGAAAGAAATTTCTATAGATCAGCAACAGATTCTCAAGGAACACAAGTAATGATTCTTGAAGATTCTGACACAGATAGCAAATTTGTTAAATCTTGGCTTATAGGATCAGGTGTAAAACCAACTGAACAACCTTACATAGATTTAACTACTACAACAGATGTTAGTTTATTTTCTAATAGAACAGCTTATAAAACTATTAAAGATGAATTAAATCTAAATGGTTTTGAATTTAGTAAAGATACAACTTATCATAATACAGTAGAAGATGAAGATGGTAAACCAATTGAAGGAAATTTAACTTTAATTTCTGTAGATGAAATAAAAGATATTTTTGGAGTAAATCAAGATAATACAATTACTTCAGAATTTGCTATTAAAGTATTTAGCGCTTTAAAAGAACATCAAGATCAAGCAAGAGTTGCAGAAATGGGAGCATTCAAAGGATTCTTTACTTCAACAATTGAAGGAACAGATGTATATGTTGTTGAAATGGTAAAAGATGCAAATGACAAAATTACAAGTGCTGTATTAAAGAAAGTTCCTTATGCTACTACTAATGATTATGATTATATTCCAGTTTTATATTTAAACAAAGAACAAGACTGTAATAAAAAACAAACTGAACAAAAATATGCATGTTATTCATGTGGTGAAGATTACACTTGGACAACTGTTGGAAGTCAAGCGGATACTTGTACATTAGTTGAAACAGTAACTTCAAAAGCTAATTGTGTTAAAAGCCCAAAAACTGGAGTTAAAGAATATGCATTAGAATTTGTTGTTGTTGCTGGAATTGGTCTTGCAGTTTTAGCTGTAGTTAAGAGAAAAGATTTATTTAGAAGCATTTAAGCACTAACTTAGTGCTTTTTTTCTTGATTGAAAATATATATACTCTATGGTATACTGAAATAGTATAAGAATAGAGGAAATATATGATAGTTAAAAATAAAACCAATATAATTATTCTTTCTGTTACATTATTATTATCAATATTGATATTTGTGTTTATTAAAGTATGTTACTTTGGTAATACTAAGATAGATGAACCCCTTAAGAATGTTGCTAAATATTATGGTGGAGGAACTAATGTGCCTAAAATGGCAGTTGCTACAACTGTAAAAACTCAAACTACTTTAAGAGTTCCAATTGAAGAAAGAGACGAAGAAATAGAAAATACAAGTGATGAAGAAGATTATCAAATTATCGATGAACCAGAGATTGTTGATGATGGATCAATAATATATGAAGGTATGACAATAACTGAACTTACAAATAAACTAAATAGAAACTTAAATGACTATTTAACTAATACTGGATACTATTTTGCTAAGTATACTAGAGATACAGGAATGGATCCATATTTAAGTGTTGCGATAGTTTTATTAGAAACCGGTTGTAAATGGAAATGTTCTTCTTTAACTACTGAATGTAATAATATAGGTGGTTTAAAAGGAGGCAATAGTTGTAATGGTAAAAGCTATAGCAAGTATGATACTTTAGAAGAAGGAATAGAATCTTATCTAGGTATTATTTATAATAACTATTATTTACAAGGATTAGATACTCCAGAAAAAATGGGGCCTAAGTATGCATATAGTGGAGAGTGGGCAACTAAAGTTAATAACTATATAAGAGAGATTAGGGAAAACTAAAAGAGTTCAAAATTTGAACTCTTTTTATAATATGTCATCGTTATAACCTAAAGAAGACTTTTCAATGTATATTGGTCTGTTTTTAGCTTCAATATAAGATTTAGATACATATTCACCCATGATACCAATGACTAAAAGTTGAATACCACCAAGTAAAAGAATAACACACATCATTGTTGTATATGGAGGAAGTTTAGCATTATTAATAATTGCCCCAATAATAACAATAATTAAATATATAAGAGCAAATCCAGAAATAATACTTCCTAAAAATGTTGCAATTCTTAATGGCTTTGTTGAAAAGTTTATTAAACCATCTGTTGCATAATTAATTTGTTTTTTTAATCTAAATTTTGATTTTCCGTATTCACGCTTACCGGCTTTATAATCCATAAAATATGTATTGTAACCAACCCAAGAAAATAAACCCTTAGTAAATCTATTATTTTCACTCATACTTACAAGAGATTTAACAACATAATCTCTTAATAATCTAAAATCACTAGCACCAGCTTTAAACTTTTGATCACAAGCTTTATTCATTATGAAATAAAAAGATTTTTTTAACAATTTAGAAAAAAATGATTCATTACTATAATCATTAACCATTGCAACCATATCATATTCTTCATTTTCTTTTAATACTTTTAACATGTCCTTAATTAATTTGGGATCTTGTTGCATATCGGCATCAATTATACAAGCATAACTTGCCTTAGATCTTTTTAAACCCGCATATATGGCTGCATCCTTACCAAAGTTTCTAGAAAACCTTATTACCTTAACAATATTAGAATTCTTCTTATATAAGCTTTCTAATACTTTATAAGTATTATCTTTAGAGCCATCATCTACAAATATAAGGTTATGTTTAATATCATTTAAATTTGTTTCTAATGTTTCATAAAGTTTTACTAGATTTTCCTCTTCGTTATAGGCTGGAATTATTACATCAAGTTCCATATATTTCACCTCTATTAAATTATATCATGTATTTGTTTTTTTAGGGATATATAAAAAATGAAAAAAGTGCTAAAAAGTACTTGATTTTAATAGATTATTAATGTATAATTGTTCATAGTTTAACTGGCTGAGATGTGCAAGGTTGCTGATACGCTAGGAGGAGTTGCTGAATAAACTGGCGTAATCAGGTTAATTTGTAACGGAGCTATGTTTATACAATGATATAGACGGAAGGAGGACATGTTTAATGTCAAAAGTTAGAATAAGATTAAAAGCTTATGATCACAGAGTTTTAGATAATGCTGTAGCTAAACTAATTGAAACTGTTAAACGTACTGGTGGAGAGGTTTCAGGACCAGTTCCACTACCAACAGAAATTCAAAAGATTACAGTATTAAAAGCTGTTCACAAATACAAAGATAGTCGTGAACAATTCGAAATGCGTACTCATAAGAGATTAATCGATATTAAAGATCCTAGCAAAGAAACTATGGATGCTCTAACTCGCTTAGACTTACCAAGCGGAGTTGAAATTAATATCAAAACTATATAATTAAAATAATAATGGAGGAAATGAAATGAAAGGAATCTTAGGCGTAAAAGTCGGAATGACAGAAAAATTTACGAAAGATGGAAAAATTATTCCTGTTACTATAGTTGAAGTTAAGCCTAACGTTATTACTCAAATCAAAACTGTTGAAAAAGATGGATATAACGCTGTGCAACTTGCTGTAGTTGACAAAAAGGAAAAAAATGCAACAAAGGCTGAAATCGGTCATGCAAAAAAAGCAGGTGTTGCTCCTAAGCGCTTCTTAAAAGAAATTAGAGTTGAATCTGTAGATAACTATACTCTAGGAAGTACATTAGCAGCTGACACTTTTGAAGTAGGAGAAAAAGTTGATGTAACTGGTACTTCTAAAGGAAAAGGATTCGCAGGTGTTATCAAACGTCATAATCAATCTAGAGGACCTGAAACACATGGTTCAAGATATCATAGACGTCCAGGTTCAATGGGAACAATGAGACCAATGCGTGTTTTGAAAGGTAAGAAACTAGCTGGACACATGGGTTCAGAAACAGTTACTATTCAAAACCTAGAAATTATTGAAGTTTGTGTAAAAGATAATTACATATTAGTAAGTGGAAATATTCCAGGGCCAAAAAAATCTTTAGTTTTAATTAAATCTGCTGTTAAAGGTGGAAAAGTTGAACCAAAAGATATCATCATTAATGAAAGTGTTGAAGAAAGTAATACTGAAGTAGAAAACACAGAAGTAAATACAGAAGTAGAAGAAACTGTAGAAACTACTGAAGTAACAGAAAACACTGAAACTGAAGCCAAGGAATCTACTGAAGCTTAGTTGAAAGGAGAAAACATATAATGGCAAAAGTTAATGTTATCGACCTTAAAGGTGAAAAAGTTAAAGATTTAACAATTAATGATGAAATTTGGAAAAATGAAGGAAATGACGTTGTATTAAAGAAAGCTATTCGTTTACAATTAGATTCTTTAAGACAAGGAACTGCTGATACTAAAGGTAGAAGCGAAGTATCTGGTGGAGGAAGAAAACCATACAGACAAAAAGGGACTGGTAATGCTAGACAAGGATCTATTCGTGCACCACACTATAGAGGCGGTGGAATCGTATTTGGACCAACTCCTAGAAATTACTCATTCAAAACAAATAGAAAAGAAAGAAGATTAGCACTTAAAACTGCTTTATCTGAAAAATTAGCTGAAAAGAAATTAGTTGTAGTTGATTCACTAGTTCTTGAAAGCACAAAAACAAAAGATGCTATTAAGTTATTAGAAACATTAAAAGCAACTGGTAAAGTATTATTCGTATCTGCTGGAGATGCTGAAAATTTATATTTAGCAACTAGAAATTTAGGAAATGTAGCTGTAATAATGGCTGATGAACTAAATGTATATGATATCGTTAATGCTGATACATTAGTAATGGATTCTGAAACTATTAATTATGTAGAGGAGGCACTTAAATAATGAAAGATTTAATTATTGCACCAGTAATTACTGAAAAATCTGCTCATTTAGCAGAAGATGGAAAAACTTATGTTTTCAAAGTAAGAAAAGATGCTAATAAAGTTGAAATCGCTGATGCTATTGAAAGTGCTTTCAATGTAAAAGTAGCTTCTGTTAGAACTCTTAATACTAAATCTAAAGCAAAAAGAGTTGGAAGATATACTGGAAAAACAAAAACTTATAAGAAAGCTATCGTTACTTTAAAAGACGGTTATGCTATAGAAATATAGTAGGAGGTTAAGTTATCATGGGTATAAGAAAATATAAACCAACTACGAATGGTCGTAGAGGAATGTCTACTTTAACTAATGAAGAAATTACTACTTCAACACCAGAAAAAAGTTTATTAAAAACCATTTCTAAAACTGGTGGACGTAATAACCAAGGTAGAATGACTGTACAACACATCGGTGGTGGAGCAAAAAGAAAATATCGTATAATTGATTTTAAAAGAAATAAATTCAATGTAACTGGTAAAGTTACAACAATTGAATACGATCCAAATCGTAATGCTAATATAGCTTTAATCACTTACTTAGATGGTGAAAAGAGATATATTATTGCACCAAAAGATTTAAAAGTAGGAATGATCGTTGAATCTGGAGAAGCATGTGATATCAAAGTTGGTAATGCAATGCAACTTCAAAATATTCCTGTTGGTACATTAGTACACAATGTTGAATTAAAACCTGGTAAAGGTGCTGAAATTGCTAGATCTGCTGGACAAAGTGTTCAAATACTTGGTAGAGATGGTAAATATGTAATCGTTCGTTTAATGTCAGGTGAAACAAGAAAAATTCTTGGAACTTGTATGGCAACTATTGGTGTAGTTGGAAATGAAGATTACGAATTAGTAAACATTGGTAAAGCTGGAAGAACTCGTCATTTGGGTATTCGTCCTACAAACCGTGGTTCTGTTATGAACCCTAACGACCATCCACATGGTGGTGGTGAAGGTAGAACACCAATCGGTAGAAAAGGGCCTGTTACTCCTTGGGGTAAACCAGCACTTGGATATAAAACTCGTAAAGGAAAGAAAGCTTCTGACAAGTTAATTGTTAGTAAGAAGAAATAGGTGATTTTATGGCAAGAAGTTTAAAGAAAGGGCCTTTCGTTGATGAAAGCCTAATGAAAAAAATCGAAAAATTAAATGAATCAAATAAAAAAGAAGTTGTTAAAACTTGGTCACGTCGTTCAACAATTTTCCCTGACTTTGTAGGTCATACAATTGCTGTACATAATGGAAAAGATTTTGTTCCAGTATATGTTACAGAAGATATGGTTGGTCACAAACTTGGAGAATTCGCTTTAACTCGTAAAGCTGGCGGACATGCAGGACAAAAGTAGGAGGTTATTAGATGGAAACATTTGCAATGCATAAAAGTGCAATGGTAGCTCCACGTAAATGCCGTATGACTATGGATTTAGTTAGAGGTAAAAAAGCTACTACTGCTATTGGAATATTAAAAAATACAAATACTAAATCTAGTAGACTTATCCTTAAGGTTTTAAATTCTGCTATAGCTAATGCAACTAATAACTATGGTGCTAAGCTAGAAGATTTAGTAATATCTGAATGCTTCGTTAATCCAGGACCTGTTTACAAAAGAGTAAAAATTGGTTCTAGAACAAAAGTTGACAGAAGAGATAAAAGAACAAGTCACATAACTGTAAAAGTTAGTGATGGTAAGGAGGCTTAATTAGATATGGGACAAAAGGTAGATCCTAGAGGATTAAGACTTGGTGTTAACAGAGATTGGCAATCTAAATGGTATGCTGAAAAAGGTACTTATGTAAGTAATTTAAATAACGATATTAAAATTCGTGAATACTTAGTAAAAGAACTTAAAGATGCTGCTGTTTCAGAAATCTTAATCGAAAGAAAAGCAAATAGAATAGATGTTAAAATATCTACTGCTCGTCCAGGAGTAATCATTGGTAGAGGTGGAGAAGACATCGAAAAATTAAGAAAGAAAATAAAAAATATCTGTGGTGAAGATGTATTCGTAACTATTAATGAAGTTAAGAATCCTGATTTAAGCGCAGAACTAGTTGCTCAATCAATTGCTAAACAAATTGAAAATAGAGGAAACTTCAGAAATGTTCAAAAGAAAGCTATTAGAAACACTATGAAAGCTGGAGCAAAAGGAATCAAAACTGCTGTATCTGGTCGTTTAGCTGGTGCTGAAATGGCTCGTACTGAAGGATATACAGAAGGAACAGTACCTCTACAAACAATTAGAGCTAATGTTGATTATGCAACAGCTGAAGCTGACACTACTTATGGTAAGATTGGTGTTAAAGTTTGGATTTATAAAGGTGAAATCCTAAACAAAAGAGTAAACAAAGGAGGTAATGACGATGTTAATGCCAAAAAGAACTAAATATCGTAAACCTCATAGAATTTCTTATGAAGGACGTGCTAAAGGTAATTTAGAATTACACTTTGGTGACTACGGATTACAAGCTAAAGAAGGTGGATACGTAACAGCTCGTCAAATCGAAGCAGCTCGTATCGCTATGACACGTTACATGAAACGTGGTGGAAAAGTATGGATTAACATATTCCCACATTTAGCTAGAACTCAAAAACCTTTGGAAACTAGACAAGGTAAAGGAAAAGGTAACGTTAGTGAATGGGCAGCGGTTGTAAAAGAAGGAAAAATCATGTTTGAAATAGCTGGTGTTTCTGAAGAAGTTGCTCGTGAAGCTTTAAGACTTGCATCTCATAAATTAAGCGTTACAACTCGTTTCGTTAAGAGAGAAGAAAGTGGGGATAGTAATGAAGACTAGTGAAATTAGAAAAATGTCCACTGAAGAGATATTAAAGAAAATAGAAGAACTAAAAAATGAATTATTCGATTTAAGAATGAAACAATCAACTGGTTCATTAGAAAAATCACATAAAATAAATCAAGATAGAAAAGATATTGCTAGAATGAAAACTATTTTAAGTGAAAGAGAAGGAGGAAATGAATAATGAGCGAAACTAAAAGAACTGAATTAATCGGAAAAGTTGTTTCAGCTGCTAATAATAAAACTATTACAGTTTTAGTTGAAACTTATAGAAATCATCCTCTATACAAAAAAAGAGTAAAATATTCTAAAAAATATACTGCTCATGATGAAAAAAATATAGCGAAAGTTGGAGATACAGTTAGATTACTTTCTACTAGACCATTATCTAAAACTAAGAGATATGAACTTGTAGAAATCTTAACTAAATCTCAAGAAGCTTAAGGAGGGTTATTATGGTACAACAAGAAACAAGATTAAAAGTTGCTGATAACTCTGGAGCTCGTGAATTATTAGTAATCAGAGTATTAGGCGGAAGCAAAGTTAAATATGGTAACATTGGAGATATAGTTGTAGGAACTGTTAAAAAAGCTATTCCTAACTCAAATGTTAAAAAAGGTAAAGTAGTAAAAGCTGTTATTGTTAGAAGTGTTGAAGGTGTAAGACGTGCAGATGGTTCTCTAATCAAATTCGGAGATAATGCTTGTGTATTAATCAAAGATGATAAGAGTCCAATCGGAACACGTGTTTTAGGACCTGTTGCTAGAGAACTTCGTGATAAAGATTTCATGAAAATTGTTTCTTTAGCAAATGAAGTTTTATAGGAGGTAAACATGAAAGTTAAAGTTGGCGATAAAGTAAAAATTCTTGCTGGTAAAGATAAAGGCAAAGAAGGAACTGTTACAGTAACTTTAAAGAAAAAAGATAAAGTTGTTGTAAGTGGAATCAATATGGTTAAAAAACATATGAAACCAAATCATCAAAATGAAACTGGTGGAATTCTTGAAACAGAAGCTCCAATTCATGTTTCTAACGTAAAAGTAATTGAAACTGAAAAAAAAGCAAAAACAGTAAAAACTACAGAAAAGAAAACAACTAAAAAAACTACTAAAAAAGAAGTAGGTGAAAATAATGAATAGTTTAAAAGAAAAATACAATGATGTTATTAAAAAAGATTTAATGGAAAAATTCAATTACGCTTCAGTAATGGAAGTTCCTAAACTAGAAAAAATTGTTATTAACATTGGTGTTGGAGAAGCAAGTCATGATTCAAAATATATTGAAGCTGCAGTTGCTGATCTAGAAACTATTACAGGACAAAAACCAATTATAACAAAAGCTAAAAAATCAATAGCTGGTTTTAAATTAAGAGAAGGTCAATCTATTGGTACTAAAGTTACATTAAGAGGAGAAAATATGTACAACTTTATGGATAAATTAATCCGTGTTGCATTACCTCGTGTACGTGACTTTAGAGGAATTAGTCCAAAAGCATTTGATGGCTTCGGAAACTATACTCTAGGAATTAAAGAACAACTTATATTCCCAGAAATAGATTATGATAAAGTATTAAAAATAAGAGGAATGGATATTGTTTTTGTTACAACAGCAAAAACTAATGAAGAAGGTTTAGCATTATTAACTGGATTCGGACTTCCATTTAGAAAGTAGGTATATTAATGGCTAAGAAAAGTATGATTGTAAAGGCAAATCGCCCACAAAAATTTAAAGTTAGAGAATATACTCGTTGTCAAAGATGTGGTCGTCCTCATGGCGTTCTACGTAAGTTTGGACTATGCCGTATTTGTTTTAGAGAACTTGCAAATCAAGGACAAATACCTGGAGTTAAAAAATCAAGTTGGTAGAAAGGAAGTTAAAATATGGTAGCAGATAAAATAGCAGATATGCTTACAAGAATTCGTAATGCAAATCAAATGAAATATGATACTGTTGATGTTATTGGAACAAAAATGACAGTAGAAATCGCTAGAATATTAAAAGAAGAAGGATATATAAGCGATTATAAATTAGTAGAAGCTTCTAATGGAAATACTTTAACATTAAATTTAAAATATGCTGAAGATAAAAAAGTTAGAGTTATTACTGGTTTAAAAAGAATCAGCAAATCTGGTTTAAGAGTTTATGCCAAATATGATGAACTTCCTAGAGTTCTAAATGGTTTAGGTATAGCAATTATATCTACTTCTGAAGGTATTATGACTGATAGAGATGCTAGAAATAAAAAACTAGGAGGAGAAGTACTTGCTTACATTTGGTAACAAGGAAAATATTGGTTATGAGTAGAATAGGAAATAGAGTATTAAAAGTACCTGCTGGTGTAAATGTAACAGTTGAAGGTAACACAATAACTGTTAAAGGATCAAAAGGTGAATTAAGTTATACTTTTGATAAAAATATAACTGTAGAAGTAAAAGATGAAACTATTATAGTTAAACGTGCAAACGAAACTAAAAATGTTAAATCTTTACATGGAACAACTAATGCATTAATTTCAAATATGCTAATTGGTGTATCTGAAGGTTTCCAAAAAGGATTAGAAGCTGTTGGTGTAGGATATAGATTTAATGTAGCAGGAAACAAAATTACAGTTTCTGCTGGTTATTCTCATCCTATTGAAGTAATAGTTCCAAGTGATTTAAAAGTTGAATCAGTTTCAAATACAGAAATTACTGTAAGTGGAATTGATAAACAAAAAGTATCCGAATTTGCGGCTAATATTCGTAAGATTCGTGAACCAGAACCTTATAAAGGTAAAGGTATACGTTATAAAGGCGAATACATAAGACGTAAAGAAGGAAAGAAAGCTGCTAAATAGGTAGGAGGGTTAATATGATAAAGAAAGAATCAACTAATGTCGCAAGACAAAGAAGACATGCTAGAGTTCGTAATAAAGTTGTTGGTACTAGTGAATGTCCAAGATTAAATGTATTTAGATCTAATTCTCAAATTTTCGCACAAATAATTGATGATGAAAAAGGAACTACCTTAGTTAGTTCTTCAAGTGTTGAATTAAAAATCAAAAATGGTGGAAACGTTGAAGGTGCTAAATTAGTAGGTGCTGATATTGCTAAAAAAGCAAAATCTGCAAAAATTACAAAAGTAGTATTTGATAGAGGTGGATACCAATATCATGGACGTGTTGAAGCTTTAGCTGAAGCTGCACGTGAAGCTGGATTGGAATTTTAGGAGGTAGATTATGGCAAAACAAGAAAAAGTTATGGACCCTAAGAAAAAACTTTTAGATGAAAAAGTTATTACCATCTCTAGAGTAACAAAAGTTACAAAAGGTGGACGTCATTTTAGATTTTCAGCTACAATGGTAGTTGGTAATGGAAAAGGACTAATAGGAATTGGAACAGGTAAAGCTAATGAAGTACCTGAAGCAATTAAAAAAGGCGTACAAGCTGCTAATAAGAATTTAGTTAGAGTATCACTAGTTGATGCAAGAACTATTCCTCATGAAGCAATTGGTGTATGTGGAAGAGCAAGAGTTATGATTAAACCAGCTCCAAAAGGTACAGGTATTATTGCTGGTGGAGCTGCTCGTGCTGTACTTGAACTTGCAGGAGTTAAAGACATAGTTGCTAAGTCTTTAGGTGCTAATACTCAAGTAAACGTTGCTAAAGCTACTTTAGAGGCATTAAAATCACAACGTACTGCTGAACAAATCGCAGAATTACGTGGTAAGAAAGTTGAGGAGTTATAATATGAAGTTAAATAGTTTAGAAAAATCTCCAGAAACTAAAGTAAGAAAAAGAGTTGGACGTGGACCAGGATCTGGAATGGGTAAAACATCTACTCGTGGTGAAAACGGACAAAAATCAAGAAGTGGAGCAAGTATTAAAGCTTGGTTCGAAGGTGGTCAATCTCCTTTATATAGAAGATTACCAAAAAGAGGATTCAATAATACTAGATTCCAAACAAAATATGCAACTATCAATTTATCTGATTTAAACAGATTTAATGATGGTGATACAGTTACTCCAGAATTATTAAAAGAAATGGGTATTGTAAAAAAACAATTAGCTGGTATTAAAGTACTTGCTAATGGTAAATTAGAAAAGAAGGTTAATGTTAAAGCTCAAAGATTCTCATCAAGAGCTGTTACAAAGATTGAAGAATTAGGCGGAACAGCAGAGGTGATTTAAAGATGTTCAAAAGTCTTAAAGGATTATTTAATTCTAAAAATAAAGATTTGAGAAAAAGAATTTATATCACCTTAGCTATCTTAGCTATATTTGGTCTAGGTACTAATATAATGGTACCTCATGCCAAGAGTATAACTCAAAATTTAGACTTCTTAGATTTATTAAATTTAATGAGTGGTGGTAGTTTAAAAACTTTCTCAATATTTGCGTTAGGAGTTATGCCATATATTTCGGCAACAATTCTTACACAATTATTACAAATGGATATAATTCCATATTTTAAAGAATTGAAAGAACAAGGCGCTACAGGTAGACAAAAAATAAACAAAATTAATAGATACTTAGGTGTTCTATTCGCGTTTATTCAAGGTTATATATATGCAGTAGCATTTATGGGAGGATCTACAGTTGAAATATTAAAATCAACAATAATATTAACAGCTGGAACATCTTTACTATTATGGTTGGCAGATATAATTACGAATAAAGGATTAGGTAATGGTATATCATTATTCATAATGGCTGGTATTGTTAATACTTTACCATCAACATTCATTACTGCATTTAAAGACTTAATATTAGCAGATACATTTACTCGTGTTGTAGGAATTAGCTTATTTGCATTATTTATAATTGCTTACTTAGTTATTCTAGTTGGTGTTGTATACATGCAAATTTCTGAAAGAAGAATTCCAATACAACATAGTCAAAGAACAGATAGTTCTTATAATAAAGAACAATCTTATATTCCTTTGAAATTAAATTCAGCAAGTGTAATGCCAGTAATATTTGCAAGTGCATTAACAAGTATACCAACACTTATTGCTCAATTTGTAAAAAATGATACATTTAAAAATATAGTAGAAAACTATTTAAGTTATACTACATTAACTGGATATATTCTTTATGTAGTATTAATATTTGCTTTTGGTTATGTTTATACTTTAATGGAACTTAATCCAAAAGAAATGAGTGAAAATTTAGATAAAAATAGAAGTTATATTCCAGGAATAACTCCTGGTGAAAAAACTGAAATGTTTTTAAAAGGAACTATTTCAAGATTAACAGTAGTTGGAAGTTTATTCTTAATAGTAATAGCTTCCATACCAATATTATTTAGTAAAATTTCCTCACTATCAAGTGCAGTAACACTTGGAGGTACAGGATTACTAATTGTAGTTGGTGTAGCTCTTGAAACTTATAAGCAACTTGAAAGTAGCATTGTAAGTAGAAGTTATCAAGGAAGTAGGAAGAGAAGACATAGAAGATGAAGAATATAATCTTTATTGCTCCTCCCGCATCAGGGAAAGGAACTCAAAGCGAAATGCTAGTAAAGAAATATGGATACGTTCATATTTCTACTGGAGATTTACTTAGAGAAGAAGTAAAGAAAGCAAGTCTTCTAGGTGAAAAAGTAAAAAAACTTATGGATGCTGGTGAACTTATCAGTGATGACATAGTTTTAGATTTATTAAAAAGTAAGATTAAAAGTTGTGGGGTATCTTCAAGTTTTATATTTGATGGATATCCTAGAACCATTAATCAAGCTGAAAGTCTTAATGAATTAGCAATAGAACTTAATATTAAACTTGACTGTGTTCTATATTTAAATATAGATGAGATTACTGCAATGAAAAGAGCAGTAGGAAGGTTAAGTTGTCCAAAGTGTGGTTCAATTTATAATAAATATGATGAAAAACTTGCACCAATAAATGATAATTTATGTGATAAGTGTAAAGTTCCATTGTTATCAAGAAGTGATGATAATGAAGTTACTTTTAAAGAAAGATTTCATACATATTTAAATAATACTAAACCATTACTTGACTATTACGAAAAGTTAGGTATAATTAACGTGATAGCAAGTTTGACTCCGGAAGAAACTTTTAAAGAAATAGAGGGTGTAATTAATGATTAATATATATACTGATGATGAAATTAAATTAATTAAAGAATCAGGTCATATTACATATCAAACACACCAATATTTAAAAGATTTTTTAAAACCTGGAGTAACAACTAAACATATTGATGATTTAGCTGGAGAATTCATTAGAAGTAAAGGTGGAGTACCCAGTTGCCTTGGTTTTGAAGGATACCCTGGCAATATTTGTATATCTGTAAATGATGAAGTTGTTCATGGAATCGGTAGTGATAGAAAATTAAAAGAAGGAGACATAGTCACTTTAGATATATGTACTCTTTATAAAGGATATCATTCAGATTCAGCTTGGACTTATCCTGTAGGTAAAATAAATAAAGAAAAAGAATATTTACTTTATCATACTGAAAAATCATTATTTACTGGATTAAAAGAATTAAAGGCGGGAGTTCCACTTGGTAATGCTTCCTCTAGAATTGGTCAATATGCAAAAAAACATGGACTTGGAGTTGTACATGAATTAGTTGGACATGGTGTAGGTCATGAATTACATGAAGATCCAGATGTTCCAAATTATGGTGTATATAATACCGGTGTAAAACTTAAAGAAGGAATGGTTATCGCAGTAGAACCTATGTTAACTGCTGGAAAAAGATATGTTGTTATGTTAGATGATGATTGGACAATTGTTACAGAAGATGGTCGTCCAAGTGCACATTTTGAACATACAGTTGCTATTCGAAAAGATGGATACGAAATTCTTACAGGAGAGTGAAAAATGGCTAAAGAGCAAAAAATAGAAGTCGAAGGTAAAGTAATCGACGTAACTCATGAAATATATAAAATTGAGTTAGATAATAAGCTTATTGTAACTGCCCGTGTTTCTGGTAAAATACGTATGAACATGATTCGTATTTTAGCAGGTGATAGAGTTACAGTAGAAATGTCACCAACTGATTTAACACATGGGATAATAAAATACAGAAAGTAAATAAAATATAGGAGGTTATTTATGAAAGTAAGAGCATCAGTTAAAAAAATCTGTGCAAAATGCAGAATAATTAAAAGAAAAGGTAAAGTTATGGTTATTTGTGAAAATCCAAAACACAAACAAACACAAGGCTAGGAGGAAATATAAATGGCACGTATTAAAAATATAGAATTACCAAAAGATAAAGCATTATATATTGGATTAACTGCAATATATGGTGTTGGACAAAGCACTGCTAAGAAAATTTGTTCTGAAGCAAAAATTGATCCAGAAATGAAAGTTAGAGATTTAACTACTGAACAAGAAGCTTTATTAAGAACTGAAGTTGATAAATTTGTAGTTGAAGGTGAACTTCGTAGAGAAGTACAAATGAACATAAAAAATAAAATGGAAATCAAATCTTACCAAGGTGTAAGACATATTAAAGGATTACCAGTTCATGGACAAAGCACTAGAAGTAATGCAAAAACTCGTAAAGGAAAAGGTAAAGTTGTTGCTAACAAGAAAAAAGTTGGTAAATAATAATTAGGAGGTATAATAATGGCTTATAATAGAAGAAAAAGAAAAATTAAAAAGAATATTCCTGAAGCTCAAGCTCATATATCTTCATCTTATAATAATACATTAGTTACTATTACAGATAAAGATGGTAATACAATTAGTTGGGCATCATCTGGAACAATTGGTTACAAAGGAAGTAAAAAGAAAACTCCTTATGCTGCTGGACTTGCTGCTGAAAGTGCTGGAAAAGCTGCTATGGATGCTGGAGTTGTTAAAGTTGAAGTATTTGTTAAAGGTTTAGGTGGAGGTAGAGAAACTGCTATTCGTTCACTTCAAGCTGTTGGACTAGAAATTACTGCTATTAACGATGAAACACCAGTACCACATAATGGTTGTAGACCACCAAAACGTCCAAGAAACTAATACAAAGGAAAAGAGGATTTAAATATGAATTTTGAAAAACCAGATTATAAAATTACTGAATATGTTGAAAATAAAAATTATGGAAAATTTGAACTAGAACCACTAGAAAGAGGTTTTGGTACAACTATTGGTAATGCATTAAGAAGAGTTATGTTATCTAGTATGCCTGGTTCGGCTGTTACTAGTGTTAAAATTGATGGAGTATTACATGAATTCCAAAAAATCGATGGTGTTAGAGAAGATGTTATGAACATCATTCTTAATATCAAAACTTTGGTTGTAAAAAATCATTCAACTGATAAGAAAGTAATTAGACTTTCTGCAAATAAAGAAGGAGCAGTAACAGCTGGAGAAATCGAATATGATGCTGATATCGAAATAGTAAATCCTGATTTAGTTATTTGTAATTTAGTTAAAGGTGGAAAAATTGATATTGAAATGACTGTTAACAATGGTCGTGGATATGTTGATGCTAAAGAAAATAAAAAGATTATTGGAGATGTTGTTGGAGTTATTCCAATAGATTCAATTTATTCTCCAGTAGAAAATGTTGCATTTGAAGTTGAAAGTGCACGTGTTGGACATAATGAAAATTATGACAAGTTAATAATGTCTGTATATACTAATGGATCTATTACTCCAGAAGAATGTATGGCATTAGCAAGTAGAATTTTAATTGAACATTTAAATATTATTACTGATTTAAATCATATTGCTGATATAACTGGAATAATTGCTGAAAAGAAAGTAGATACAATTACTAAAACACTTGAAACTCCAATTGAAGAAATTGAATTCAGTGTAAGAGCATATAACTGCTTAAAGAGAGCAAATATTCATACAATGCAAGATTTAATTGATAAAAAAGAAGTTGAAGTTACTAAGATTAGAAATTTAGGTAAAAAATCACTTAAAGAAGTAATCGATAAAGTAAATGAAATGGGATTAAAATTTAAAGACTAAACCAAGAAGGAGGAAGCAGAAATGTATAGAAAATTAGGTAGAGAATCTAGAATCAGAAGAAGTATTCTTGCTGGTCTTACTAAAGATGTAATCAATAATGGTTATGTTGTAACAACTGAAGCTAGAGCTAAAGAAGTTAGAAAATTTGTTGATAAAATGATTACTTATGGAAAAACTGGTACATTAGTTTCAAGAAGAAAAGCATTAGCTTTCTTACATAATGATGCTAAAGTAGTAAGTAAAGTATTTGATGAATTAGCACCAAAATATGCAAATAGAAATGGTGGATATACAAGAATCATTAAATTAAAAGAAAGAATTGGCGACGATGCCTTAACTGTTAGACTTGAATTAGTTGACTAATCAAGTCTTTTTTTATGCAATAATTTACTTTACACAACCTAAAATAAAGTTTATATATTACAACAAAAATGTAGTATAATTAAAAATAGGATAGGTGTGTGAAATTAGGTGAAAATAAAAAAATGTAATGTAAAATAATTTAAAAGATGTGTATTTTAATAAGCAAAAATTAAAAAAATTGTGTAAGCTCCCCAAAACTCCTTGATAATCGGGGGAGGAGTATTATAAAATAAAATAGTAGAAAGTAGGGAAATAATATGAAGAAGAAAAGTATGCTTTTAGTAGCAATATTACTAATGTCAATTGGATTTGCAGCAATCTCAACAACATTAATAATAAACGGAACTGCTAAGGTAAGCGAAAACAATGAAGATTTTAGTGTAATCTTCACAGCTGCAAGTATAGATGGGAATGATGTATACTCAACAGCAGTAGATGAAACAAAGAAAACAATTACATTTACAACAAGTGAATTGAAGACTTTAAATCAAACTTCAGTACTAAATTATGAAGTAACAAACAACTCAAGTAACTATGATGCAAATGTAACAGTTACATGTGTACCAAAGGAAGGAACAACAGCAAAATATACAAGTATTAAAAATAAACTTGAAAATGATGCGACAGTTGTAAAAGCAAAAAGTTCAGTAAATGGAACATTAACAGTAACATTAAACAAGACAGCTACAGAAGAAGTAAGAGAAGAGTATGTATGTACACTTACACTTAATGCAGTAGAAAGAGATACATTGGGAGCCGAAAGTATACCAGATCCCGTATCATTTTCTGAAGATTCATGGAAAACAATACAAAAGGCAGTTCAAACTGGAAATACAAGCAAATATAATGTAGGGGATACAAAAGAAGTAGACTTAGGTGATTTAGGAACACATACAGTAAGAGTAGCAAATAAAAGTGAATGTACAAATGGAGAAACAAGTGAAACGGCCTGTGGATTTGTAGTTGAGTTTGCAGATGTAATAACAAAAAACTCATTTAATAGTAGAGGTACAAGTGTAAGCGGATGGAGATTTTCAAAACTACAGACATACATAAATGATACAATATATAAATCACTTCCAAGTGACTTACAAAATGTAATAACAACAACGAAAGTAATTTCCGGTCATGGAACTACACGCGGAGAAACAAATTTTGAAACGCAAGATAAACTATACTTGCTAAGTGCACATGAAGTATATGAAGATGGAACAAGTAATCCAGTAAGCTCAAGAGATACATCTTATAATAATACAAAACAATTAGATTATTATAAAAATCAAGGAGTAACAACAAGTAGTTATGCAGGAGCAATAAAACAATATAACGGAGTTGGAACTGATTGGTGGCTTCGTTCGGCTAATTCTCTCGATGCCTACGGCTTCCTTATTGTCGACAACTACGGCAATTGGGACAGCGCCAATGCGAACCGCTCTGACGGAGTCTCTCCAGCTTTCCGAATCGCATAAACAGTGCAGATATAAAAAACTGTAAAATTTGGTGTAAGTAAGTGGGGATTCACAAACCAATCCGATAAGTTATTTATCTTTAAATCACTAATACTTTACAAAAAATAAGCTATTTCTTATAATTAAATTGGTGGTTATATGAAGAAAGATAATTTTGGTACATTAATTATATTAATTAATATAGTGCTTAGTTTATTCTTATTAACTATGAAAGAAGAGAAACTTACTTATTTTATAGTTTGTATAATATCTAATATAATTGCTATTATATTTAGTATATTTGTATTAAAAAATCAAAATAAAAAACTAATGAATATTGTTTCATTAGTTATTAATATAATTGTTCTTATATGTGTAATTATATATGGAATATATTTTATTTAAAGAAAGTTAATGAATTATTATTCTTAACTTCTTTTTTTTGAATAGGTAATTCTTTTATAACTGGTTCTTTATTAGTTGTTTTAAATTCATTTATTTTATTTTTAATATTTTTTATAGTTGGATTTAAATCTTTAATTAAAGGTATAGCTCTTTTAGTTATATTTAAGAATCTTAAACTGTTTGAAAGAATAGAAGAAAGATTAAAATTCATAATATTTCACCTAATAAATTATATGAAATAAAATAAAAATGTTTACTAATTTTTCTAATATGGTATAATTTAAATTAGAGAATACTAGGGAGTGATTATATGGATTTAAGTAATCAAAAACATAAACAAGATAACTTTTTCTTGTTTTTTCCAATGTATGTATGTTTAGGTGTATATTATATACTAAGATTTTTAGCAACTCCATTTATACTTTTTTGGTCTAAAGGATCTGATACTTTATATAATACAATTAATAAAGATGTAGATACTAGTGATCTAAGAGGAGCTAATTTAGGTGATGAAAGTTCTGTACCAATTGATTCAAATTTAGTTGTAAAACATGTTAAAATTAATCCTAAATTACTTGCTGAAAGAGAAAAACTTATTAATTCAATTGAAGCAATAGAAGAGACTAGAAGCGAAAAACCAATAACATATAGATATACAGCCTTAGATCCAGATGGAAAACAAGTTACAAGTACTTTTTTAGCTTATTCTAAAGTAGAAGTTTATACATTCTTAGAAAATGAAGGTTATAAAGTATTTAAAATAGAAACTGGACCATGGATTGAAAGATTTTATGGACCTAGTACTTTTTCTTCTAAAAAGATTAAAATCAAGGATATAGTATTTTGGTTACAACAACTTTCTACTTACTTAAAAGCAGGTATTCCATTAACAGATGCGATGCGTATTTTAAGTAAACAAATGGGTAGAAATGAAAACTTAAAAAGAACTTTTGATTCAATTGTTTATAATTTGACTCTAGGAGAAAGTTTTTCATCTTGTCTTGAAAAACAAGGAGAAGCATTTCCACCTCTTTTAATTAATATGGTTAAGTCAGCTGAAGCAACAGGGGATTTGGAAGGTACACTTGATGAAATGGCTGATTACTATAAACAAACTGAAACAACAAGAAAAGAAATGGTAAGTGCTCTCACATATCCAACAATGGTATTTATATTCTCAATTGCAGTAATCGTATTTATCTTAGTATATTTGATTCCTCAATTTGTTAATATTTATAAAACAGCTGGAGTTAAATTAAATCCAATTACATCATTTTTAATTGCAGCAAGTACATTCTTAAAAGCTAATTTATTCTATATACTTATTACTATTGTTATATTTGTAACAATAATATATGTATTGTATAAACATATAAAAGCTTTTAGATACTTCTTGCAAACAGTATTTATGAAAACACCTGTTTTAGGTAAAATAATAATTTATAAAGAAATGACAATATTTACTAAAACATTTGCTAGTTTACTTAAAAACAATGTATTTATTACTGATTCAATAAGTATACTTGGTAAAATAACAAATAATGAGATTTATAAAGAAATAATGATTAATACAATTAATTATATAGGTCGTGGAGAAAAAATATCATCAGCATTTAAAAATCACTGGGCTATACCAGAAGTTGCTTATTATATGATGGTAACAGGTGAGTCAACTGGTGAACTTGCAGAGATGATGGAAAAAGTATCTGAATACTATGCAGAACAACATAAAGTTCTAATAGATTCAATGAAGAGTTTAATTGAACCTATATTAATAATATTCCTAGCTGTTATAGTAGGAGGAATAATTATTTCAGTTATAATTCCAATATTTAGTTTATATTCTGAAATTCTTTAGGAGTGAACTTATGATACCATATATATTTCTTTTTATAGTCGGCATAATTTTTGGATCATTTTATAATGTGGTAGCTGATAGATTACCAAATAATGAATCAATAATTAAACCTAGAAGTCATTGTCCAAATTGTAATCATGTACTTAAATGGTATGAACTTATTCCACTTATATCATTTATAATACAAAGAGGAAAATGCCGTAAATGCTACTATAAAATGAGTATATGGTATTTTTTATCTGAACTTTTAACAGGGTTACTATTTTGTTTAAGTTATTATCTTTTTGGTTTTTCATATATAACTTTAGAATCAATAGTTATAATGTCAGTTATAATTATTACAATTATAAGTGATATTAAATATATGATAATACTTGATAGTCCTTTAGTAGTTGGTACCATTTTACTAATTATAATTGAATTATATTTTCAAGATATAAAAGTAGTTTTAACTAATTTAATTTCTGGTTTAATAATGTTTCTAATACTTTTAATAGTAAAATTTATTGGAGATAAAGTATTTAAACAAGAATCTTTAGGGTGGGGAGATGTTAAATTCTCATTCTTTGCTGGATTTGTACTTAATATACCAGTTGCCTTAATATATTTATTCTTAGCTGCTTTTCTAGCACTTCCAAATGCTTTATATCAGTCACTTAAGAAAGGCAATTCAGTTACACCTTTTGGACCATTTCTAGCTATAAGTTTATTTTTATTATATACATATTTTAATCAAGTCAATTATCTTATAGGTATATGGTTAAATATATAAATACTTTACGTAAAGCAAAACTGTTATTTGACATTTTTTGTCAAATTTTTTTGTTTGATAGTATAATCATACCTAGGATAGAAATGAGTATTATTATGAAAAATGAAAATTCAAGACTTTATTATTCTTTTATTATAAATGTATTAATAATCATTATGGAATTATTCGCGTTTTTAGTTTGCTATAAAGAAAGTGGATTTGCTTGTTTTGAATATTATACTCAAGATAGTAATTTATTTTTAATGTTTACATCTCTTCTTTATGTTATATCTTTACTTATATGTGATAAAAAAATACCACATTTTGTATCTTTATTAAAATATGCAGCAACTACTTCAGTTGTAATTACTTTTTTAACAGTTGTAACTATACTTGCTCCAGTAATGGGAGGATATAAAGCAATGCTTTTAGATGGAACTATGTTAATTCATCATTTAATTTGCCCGATTTTTAGCTTTATTACTTTTGTGTTTTTTGAAAAACATAATTTAAATGGTTTAAAAGATGCGCTTATTTCTATGATATTTACCTGTCTTTATGGAGTTGTCGCCGTTACTTTAAATGTATTAAAGATAATGGATGGACCATATCCATTCTTAAAAGTTTATGATCAAACAATTTTAATGTCTATATTTTGGTTAATTCTTATGATGGGTAGTTCATATTTAATTACTGTTCTTATTGGTAATTTGAATCATGCTTATAATAATAAAAAATAATTGAATTAACACTTTCTCTGTGATATTATATCTTCTAATTTGGAGGAATAATATGATAGATATAGATAAGGTGGTTAAAACAATTACCTCTGGTTATTCACTTGATTTTGAATTCGGAAAATATTCTAAAATATATATGCATACAACTGAGAATATAAAAGACTTTATTAGATGCTTTGATTTAAAGGATAAAGATGTATTTACTATTGCAGGAAGTGGAGATCAAGCTTTAAATGCTTATTCCTATGGTGCTAAAAGTGTTGATATATTTGATATTAATCCTTTAACTAAATGTAGTGTGGATTTAAAAGTATCGGGAGCTAAGGCACTTACTTATGAAGAATTTATTCATTTCTTTTTTTCAGAATTTTCTGAATACTTTTCTGAACATTTATATGAAAGTATTTATCCTTATTTAGAAAGTGATACTAAGATTTTGTTTGATACTCTTTTTAATAAAGTTGGTGTTAAAAAAACATTAAAAGGTTTATATTATCAAATAAATCCAACGCTAGAAAAAATGAAGAAAATGAATTTATATTTAGATGAATATTATTATTATTTATTAAAAAACAATTTAAAAGATAAGAAAGTTGAATTTATAGAAGAATCTATAACTGATATTGATAAAAGACTTAATAAAAAATATGATATGATGATGTTTTCAAATATAAGTGATTCTTTAAATTCCATCTATGGAATTAATCATTTACAATGCTTTAAAGAATTAATTGCTTCTTTAATAGAATATTTAAATCTTTATGGAACAATTGAAGTTGGTTATATATATGGGTGTTATTCAAAAATGAAAGTAACAAGTGATTTTATAAATAAAAATAAAAGAGAAAAAGTGTTTACTACAGATGAGTATCATACTATGTTAGTAAATTCATATGATGGATATTTTCAAAAAGATCGAGTAGTTTATTATACAAAAACCAAATAAAGTATTAATATTTTTAATTAAATTAATAAAAATTATGCTATAATAATTTACGAAGTGGAGGAGTTTTTATGCAAAATAGAACTCATAATTTAAATGAATTGAGATTAGAAAATGTTGGAGAAAAAGTCGAACTAGTAGGTTGGCTTGAAAATGTTAGAAAAGTTAGTAAGAATTTAGCATTTTTAATATTAAGAGATTTTTATGGAATAACTCAAATTGTTGTTGAAAACGAAGAAGTTATGAACATTGTTGACTCAATTAACTGTGAATCAACTATTAAAGTTTATGGAACAGTTAGAGAAAGAACAAGTAAAAATCCTAAGATTCCAACTGGAGATATAGAAGTTGTACCAG
The DNA here is from genome assembly GCA_934095845.1 of uncultured Bacilli bacterium. Taxonomy (GTDB): domain Bacteria; phylum Bacillota_I; class Bacilli_A; order RF39; family UBA660; genus CAG-582. Next base: position 55,893 of record CAKOKS010000003.1, read on the forward strand.
ATAAAATTGAAGTAATTGGTAAATGTATTTATAATGAACTTCCATTTGAAATTAATTTTTCTAAAAATGCTGATGAAAATACAAGATTAAAATATAGATATTTAGATTTAAGAAATCCATTAGTAAAAGAAAAAATAGTTTTAAGAAGTAAAATAATTTCTGAATTAAGAAGTAAAATGATAGAAGAAGGTTTCTTAGAAATCACAACTCCAATTTTAACTGCATCATCACCAGAAGGAGCAAGAGATTACTTAGTTCCATCAAGAAATTATCCAGGAGAATTTTATGCTTTACCACAAGCACCTCAACAATTTAAACAACTTTTAATGACTTCTGGATTTGATAGATACTTCCAAATAGCTCCATGCTTTAGAGATGAAGATGCCAGAGCTGATAGAAGTCCAGGAGAATTTTATCAATTAGATATGGAAATGTGTTTTGCAGATCAAGAAGATGTTTTTTCAGTAATTGAAAAAGTATTACCAGATGTATTTGCAAAATATGGAATATACAAAAGCGCTTCAAGTGTTCCATTTAAAAGAATTACTTATAAAGATGCATTAGAAACTTATGGATCAGATAAACCAGATTTAAGAATTGATTTAACATTAAAAGATATAAGTAGTATAGCTTCTAAAACTGAATTTGCAGATTTTAAAGACACTTATGTAACAGCTGTTAATGTTAGTAACTTTAAAGAAAGTAGAAAATATATAGATTCATTAGTTGAAGAAGTAACTACTTCAACTGGTAATAAAGTTTATTGGTTTAAAGTAGATGAAAATGGTGAATTAACTGGAGGAATTTCTAAATTCTTAGAACCAGTTAAAGAAGAATTATTTGAATCTTTAAATTTAGAAAGTAATTCTTTTGTAGCTGTCACTGCTGGTAAAAAATTATCATCTTTAAAAACTGGTGGAGTATTAATTAAAAAATTAGGGTCTTCAATTGATGGACATATGAATAAAGAAACATATGAATTCTGTTGGATAGTTGACTTCCCAATGTATGAAATTGGAGAAGAATCTGGTGAATTAGAATTCTGTCATAATCCATTTTCTATGCCACAAGGTGGTTTAAAAGTATTAGAAGAAGCTGAAGGTAACTTAGAGCGTGAACTTGAAATAGTTGCTTATCAATATGACCTTGTTTGTAATGGAGTAGAACTTTCAAGTGGTGCTGTAAGAAATCATGATCCAGAAATTATGATTAAAGCATTTGAACTTGTTGGTTTAGGTGAAGAAGATGTTAAGAAAAAATTCCCAGCTATGTATAATGCTTTCTGCTATGGCGCACCATCACATGCTGGAATAGCTCCTGGAGTAGATAGAATGATAATGCTTATTACTGGAGAAGAAAGTATAAGAGAAGTTATACCTTTCCCAATGAATAGCAAAGCTCAAGACTTACTTATGGGTTCACCTTGTAAAGTTAGTGATAAACAACTTAAAGATGTACATATAAAAGTTATAGATTAAAGTGAATTTTATTTCACTTTTTTTAATTATGTGATATTATATGCTAACAAAGGAAGTGGACTTATGAAAAGTGATTATGAAAGATATATTAAATTTCTAGAAAAATATGTTCCTAGTGCAATAAAAAAATATTATAAAACACCATCATTACAAAGACTAAAAGGTGTTGGATATTTTTGTGGGATGGATTATGCATCTAAAGATATTTATGATTTTAAATATCATGTTTCAACATTTGATCATTCTAAAACAACTGCAGGAATAACTTCAAAATTTACTGATGATAAAAGAGCAATTCTTGCTGCTTTGTACCATGATGTTTCTAAACCAACTTGTGGGCATGTAGTAGATTATATGAATAAAGATTATTTAACACAAGAAAGTACAGAAGAATATACAAAAGATATAATTGTAAATGACGATTTATTAATGAAATATTTAAAAGAAGAACATATAGAGCCAGAAGAAATAGCAGATTTTAAAAGATATTCTTTAGTTGACTTAGATCGACCTAGTTTATGTGCTGATAGAGTAGATGGAGTATTATTAAGCTCACTAGCATGGAGTGAAAAAATGATTTATACCGAAGCAAAAGCTATTTTAAATGATTTAGAAGTTTATAAGAATGAAGATGGAAAAGAAGAAATCGGATTTAAATCTAAATTTATGGCAAAGTATTTTTATATGAAAAATAAAGATATAGATAATTTAACTCATACTCCATGGGATACTTATATGATGGAACTTCTTGCAAGTATTATTAGACTTGCTATAGAAGAAGAATTAATTACATATGATAGTTTATATTATTTAAATGATGATCAATTATTTAGATTACTTGAATTTTCTGAAAATAAAGAATTGAAAGATAAATTAACAGAATTTGAATATATTCATAAAGGAGATATACAACCTATTAGAAATGATCAAATAAAGAAAAGGGTAATAAATCCATTAGTTGGTGGAACTAGATTATTATAAATTCCAATTTTTGGAATTTTTTTTATAATTAAATTGATTTAACTTAAATGATTTATTATAATTATTTATAGAATAGGTGTGTGTGCTTATGAAGAAAAAAAGTATTCTTCTTGTTTTAGTTGGATTAATTTTAGGTTTATCAGTTGCATATGCAGCTGAATTGATAAAAGCAAAAGAAGTTTCATTCAGTAATGGAATGTCTGGATTAAAAGCAAGTAATATACAAGATGCAATATCAGAACTTTACAATAAAAACATAAGTGATTCATCATGTAAGAATGTAAGTGCACCTAAATTAGGAGAAGGATTAGTTCCAGTAACAATAGATTCTGATGGAACTGTAACATATGCAGACACTTCAAAAAACTGGTATAACTATTGTGATAAACGTTGGGCCAATGCAGTAATACTTGAAGACAATGCAAGTTACAAAGTCGGAGATACAATAAGTGAATCTGATATTCAATCATATTTTGTATGGATACCAAAATATAAATATAGACTATGGAATGTAGACACACCAAGTGAAGGAGTACATGAAATCGATATCATATTTGATGAAAAAGATACAACGGATGTAGAAGGAATATCATGTAAAACTCCAATGATAAGTGGAGAAAGTGTAAATTGTAATAATGGAGAATATATGACACATCCAGCATTTATAAGTATGAATACAAATGGATTTTGGGCAGGTAAATTTGAGACAGGATATAGTGGAGCAACAAGTGCAACAACTGCAGAAGTAAATGTAAATGATACAAGTAAGGTAATCGTGAAACCAAATGTATATAGCTGGAGAAACATAACAGTCTATAATGCATTTTTAAATTCATATAATTATCAAAGGAATTTAGATTCACATATGATGAAAAATACAGAATGGGGAGCCATTGCGTATCTATCTCATTCAAAATATGGAATAAATAGAGAAATAAATATAAATAATAACTCTTCGTATAAAACAGGTTTTTCGTCACTTCCTAGTATAAATCAGCAAACATATCCGGGAACAAGTGTAGACGGAGAAACTTACAATTCTACTTATAATACTAAAATAGGATACTTAGCAAGCACAACAGGAAATATAACTGGCGTTTATGATATGAGTGGTAATGCACATGAATATATGGCATCATATATAACAGAAAAATTCAGCTCAAGCGGATTTAGTACAGCAACTTTATCAAAATATGATAATAAATATTTTGATATTTATAATACATCATCGACTTATACAAGTTATCAATACAGAATATTAGGAGATGCAACCGGAGAAATTGGTCCATTTAAGCAATATATAGACACCGATAATCAGTCGAGATTTCATTCAAATTGGTATGGTATATATTCTGAATTTATTGAATCTTCTTATCCATGGTTTACTCGTGGTGGACGATATTCATATGGAAATATAGCAGGAATATTCTGTTTTAGTAGATATAATGGAATAAATGGGTTTGATACAAGTTTCCGTATAGTTTTAACTCCATAAAAAAATTGGTAAATAACTTACCAATTTTATTTTGCATAAAAATCAATGTCTGGAATTAGTACCTCTAAATAATCAAGTATTTCTTGCTTAGAATACTTACTACTATTACTTAACCATTCAATACCAATGTTAATAACACCACCTAAGTAAAACTTAGCAATAACATCTGTAGGAACCTTCAAATTAATATCTTGTTCATTAAAACGATTTAATATATCTTCATTAACAACACTTAATAAAATATCCATCATTATACTATTTCTGTTGTTAACCATTACAGCATTATAAATATCTTTTTTATCTTCAATATGATCTAAAAATAAACTTATAAGTTGTATATAATATTCTCTTATAGAAATATTACTATTATCCTTTTTATTAAGTTCATTTACAAATTCTTCTTTTAAAGTATTTAAAAAATCTAAAAGAAGTTCATATTTATCTTCATAATGTGCATAAAATGTCGATCTATTTATCATTGCTTTACTACAAATATCTGAAACTTTTATTTCTTCAAAAGTTTTTTCTTTCATAAGTTCTAATAGAGTTTGAAATATTAAATTTCTTGTTTTAATAACTCTTAAATCACTTTTTTTATCCATTATTTCTCACCAATCAATATTATACGCATTTAAACAACATTTTCAATGATAAATATATATTTGTTGGAGATAATAATACATATTTATAATTTTGTTGGATAAAATACACTTTTTTAAATATGTGTGTGTTATTTTGACAAACCATATAATAAAATATAAAAGCGAATGGAGGAAATATAATGGATAAGTTAGCAGAGAAAATATGTAAACATAAAAAACTAATTCTTGTTATATCTGGTCTATTATTAGTTCTATCATTTATTGGTAATTTCTTAACTAAAGTTAACTATGATATTTTAGTTTATTTACCAAAAGATATTGAAACTATTAAAGGACAAGATATATTAACAGATGACTTTGATATGGGTTCATATTCTGTTGCTGTTGCTGAAAACTTAAGCAACAAACAAATTCTCGATTTAGAGAAAAAGATAAAAAATGTTAAAGGGGTTAATAAAGTTGTTTCATTATACGATGCTATTGGAACAATACTTCCAATGGAAATGTTACCTGTAGAAGTAACAGAAAAACTTCATAAAGATGATACAGATTTATTATTTATAACATTTTATGGAAGTACATCAAGTGAAGAAACAATTGATGCTGTAAAAGAAATAAGAAATATAACTAGTGGAAGTGTTCGCTTAGGTGGAATGAGTTCAATGGTACTTGATACTATGGAACTTTCAAATAAAGAAATTCTTATTTATGTTGTTATAGCTGTTGCTCTTTGTATAGTAGTTCTAGAGTTTTCACTAGATTCATATCTAGTACCAATTCTATTACTATTAAATATTGGATGTGCAATAATATTTAACTTAGGATCAAATGTCTTCTTAGGTGAAATATCATATATAACTAAAGCATTAGTTGCTGTTTTACAACTTGGAGTTACTACAGACTTTTCAATATTCTTGTATCACTCATACGAGAGTAAGAAAGAAAAATATAAAACTAGAGATGAAGCTATGGCTAGTGCCATAAAAGAAACATTTACTTCAGTTATCGGTTCATCACTTACAACAATCGCTGGTTTCTTAGTTTTATGTACAATGCAATTAACTCTAGGACGTGATTTAGGAATAGTTATGGCTAAAGGTGTATTATTAGGAGTAATAACAGTTTTAACACTTTTCCCAAGTATGCTTTTATGCTTTGACTCATTAATAGAAAAAACTAAACATAAGAGTTTAAATTTAAAATTTGAAAAATTAAATAAATTTATTATTAAAAATCATATAGTAATATTTATACTATTCTTAATTATTGCAATACCTGCATATTTAGGATATAAAAATGTAAGTGTTTACTATAAAATGGATAGATCTTTACCTGCAACACTTGAAAGTATAAGTACAAATGAAGTGTTAAAAGATAAATATAATATAGTTAGTCCAGAAATACTTCTAGTTGATACATCTATGAAGTCAAATGATGTTGTAGATATGATTAATGAAATTAAAAATGTTGATGGAATAGATTTTGTTCTATCATTTGATGAATTAAAACAACTTGGAATTACAGATAATATGATAAGTGAAGATTTACTTAAAGTATTTAAAACAGATAAATATGAAATGATTTTAGTAAATTCACTTTATGAAGTCGCCAGTGATGAATTAAATAGTCAAGTTGAAGTAATAAATAATATTGTTAAAAAATATGATGACAAGATTATAGTTGCTGGAGAAGGACCACTTATGAAAGATTTAATTTCTATAAGTGATACAGATTTCAACAATGTTAATACATCTTCTATAGTTTGTATTTTAGTAATTTTACTTTTAGTATTAAAGAGTTTTTCATTACCAATATTACTTATATGTGCAATAGAAACAGCAATATTTATAAATATGTCATTCTCATATTTTGGAGGAGTTGTTCTTCCATTTGTTGCTCCAATTGTTTTAGGTACAATTCAATTAGGTGCTACAATTGATTATGCTATATTAATGACTTCAAATTATCTTGGACTTAGAAAATCAGGAAAAGAAAAACGTGAAGCTATGTTAGAAACATTAAATTATAATGGTAAATCAATACTAGTAAGTGGTTTATGCTTCTTTGCTGCAACATTTGGAGTAGGAATCTATTCACAACTTGAAATGGTTGGAAGTTTATGTACTCTTATTTCTAGAGGAGCAATAGTAAGTATGCTAGTTGTTATATTAGTTTTACCATCTATACTTTTAATATTTGATTCATTAATAATGAAAACTACGAAAGGATGTAATAATATGAAAAAAAATAATAAAAAAATTATGAGTTTCTCTGTTGCCATACTTGCATGTTTAGCATTCATACCATCTAATGTATTTGCTTTATCAAGAATCGAAACTGTATATGGTAAATTAGATACAACAGGAAATTATAAATCTGTTTTAGTAACAGAGCATTTAAAAAACGATAAAAAAGAAAATACTTTACAAGACTATACGAATTTAAAAGATATTTTAAATATCAATGGTAATGAAGTAATTGAAGTTAAAGATAATAAATTAACTGTTAATTCAAATGGATTAGATATTTTCTATCAAGGAAAATATGATAATAAACTACCAATAAGTATGGATATTACTTATAAGTTAGATGGAAAAGAAGTAAATGGTGAAGATATTTTAGGAAAATCTGGAAAGGTTGAAATAAATATTAAATATACAAATAGTTCTAAAAAAATAGTAAAATTAAATGGAAAAAATGAAACATTATACACTCCATTTGTAGTAACATTTGGAACAATTCTTGATGAATATGCATCAAACATTAATGTAACAAATGGTAAAACTATAAGTAATGGAACAAAAAATGTAGTTGGAGCTATTTCTACTCCAGGATTATATGAAAGTTTAAATTTAAGTGAACTTAAAAATACAGATAAAATAACTCTTACTTATGAAACTACATGTTTTAGTATTCCAAGTATGTACTCAGTTATAACTCCAAAATTAATTTCCTCAAGTGACTTAAAAATATTTGATAAATTAGATACTTTATATAAAAGTTCTGAAACATTAAAAGCTAACATGGATTTAATTGATACAAATACTAAAAAAATAAAAGAAGGATCAAATAAATTAAAAAGTACTTTATCAAGTTCGATGAAGAGCAGCTCAAAAAATGCTTTAACAACTGAACAAGTAAATATGATTACAAATCAAGCAAGTGGATTAGTATCAGCTAAATTTACTGATGAATATAAAAATGAAATAGCAAAATCTGCTTGGAAAGAAGTTCAAAATAGTTTAGATCCAAACGATTCTTATGTAGTATCTGAAGTTCAAAAATATTCAACAAATATAATGATTACTTACTTAAAAAGTATAAATAAATTTGACGAATATGTACGTTGTAGTTCTTTAGGACAAAGTGCAACTTCTGATACATCATGTATGAATTTATTTACTCTTATAGCACCAATGAAAAATGCACTTTCCGAAAATAATGGTAAATTAGCATCAAGTGTTAGTTCTTATGTAGCTGAAAATGTTTCAAAAAGTGTGGCTGTTAAAGTTTCTGAAGAAACGGCTAAACAAACTGTATCTGAACTTGCTCCAACTTTAGCAAATACAGTTGCAAATCAAGTTAAAGATGCATCAATAGAATCATTAAAAACACTATATAATGGAATATCTACATTAGATTCTGGAATAAATGAATTATCTGCTGGTATATCTAAATATAATGAAGAAGGAATAACTAAATTAAATAATGTCATTACTGGTAATGTAAAAGATACAGCTAGTAGAGTTAAAGCAATCACTAAATTAGGTGATAGTTATAAATCTATTTCAGCTAAATCATTAAACAGCGGTGATGAAACTAAAATGATTTTAGTAGTAGATGGAAAAAAATATGAAGCACCAAAAGAGAATAAAACTACTGAAACTAAAAAAGTTACATTCTTCCAAAGAATAAAAAACTTATTTAAATAAAAGATGATTATTTCATCTTTTTTTGTTTTATTTTGAATATAATTTAATATGAATAATAACCAAGAAGAAATAAATAGATTAAACTTTGAAAATTTTATTTGGATAGTTTTTGCATCTTTATGCTTTTTAAATATTAATGGAGATAATTTAGAAAAAGACTATATAAAAACAAATAATCAAAGTAAACATAATGAAGCAAATAAAGTATTTGAATTTACTTTATCTATAACCTTTTTAATATATATTTATTTTTTCTTAAGAAACTATCGAGCCTTAAGAAAGGCCCCTGAAAATCAAAAAAAATTATATGAAATAAAAACTTTAGGTAGTTTACTTTTAATATCTGGAATAATATGTTTAATATATTTTCAAAAAAATCAAACTAATTTTGAAGGCTCACCTGCATTATAAATTTTATTTACAATTAATTATTATTAATTTATAATAGTACGAAGTAGGTGATAGAATGAAAAATATTAATAATGTAACAAACATTTTAAAATTTTATGTTAAAGCAAATAAACTAAAAACAACTAGACAAAATAAAGTAGTTAATAGAAGTGTAGCTGACAATATCTATATGTCAATTATATTAGCTGTAGGATTTTTTTCGGAGTTTAAACAATTTGGTAATTTAACAGAAGTTATTGAAATGCTTATTTTAAGTAATTTAAATGAAGATGATATTAAAACTTTAAATGATTATCAAGAACTATCTAAATTATTAATAGACTATAGACTTGATATGGGAGCAAGTGCTAACTTAGCTAACAAATGTAAAGAATTAAATAACCGTTTATCTAAAATTATGGAGGATGTTTCTTTATCTAAGGAAGAAAAATTAAATGAGATAATAAAAGTTTTAAGTTCAGTAAAAGATAAAGATTATACTAGTTATAAAGATATAGCTTGTTTCTATATGGAAAATTATAAATTAACAAATATAATTAGAAGTGGATGGGATGATAAACACTGGAATGTATCAGAAAAAGATATTAGAGTCGAAAGAATATCTGATCATATTGTTAGCACTTTAGCATTAGTAATGGCATTTAAAAGTGAATTAAATTATAATCTTGATTATGATAAAATATTTAAAACTTTAGCAATTCATGAAATAGGTGAAACTGTTATTGGTGATATTACGCCATTTGATAATATGACTAAAGAAGAAAAAAAAGCATATGAACATAAAGCAATGGAAACTGTTTTAGGTGGTCTTTATAAAAAAGATGAATTACTTCAAAATTTATTTGATTTTGATGATCTAAAAACAGAAGAAGATTTATTTTCTCATTATATAGATAAAATAGAAGCTGACTTACAGTCTAAAGTATATCAAGATAATCATCAACAACGTTCTTTAACTGATCAAGAAAATAACTGTGTATTTAAGTCAAAAAAGGTTCAAGATATGATTTTCTCTGGACTTGCTAAAACAGCATTTGATGTTTGGTATTGTTATGATATATCAATCTATGAAGATGAAAGATTTGTTGCCTTTAAAGATTTATTAAAATTAGCTAAAAGTAACAATTTATTTAATTTAGATAAAAATGTTATTAATGAAGATATAGATCTTACTAAAGAAGAATCTTATATTCTTGAATCAAAAATAGTATCTGCTATAAATACTTTTAAACAAGATAAAGGAGTAGAATCAATTTTATTATCTACTAAACAAAATGACGAATCAGGAATAATTTATATAACTATTCTTTATAACACTACTATAGTTGATAATGAATTAATTGAATTCTTTAATAGACATTTTAATGAACAAAATAGTAAAGTTAAAATTATTGTAAGAGGAGATAATACTTATAGATATTTAATTCTAAGAGATCATCCAATGGAATATGAAAAATATGAAGAATTAATGGAATCAACAGTTGTATATGATAAATGTGGTTTAACGACTTTAAGAAAAGAAAGAGCAAATGCATTTTATACTGGACATGAAAAACGAGTATTTGATGTTGTTACATATAATTCTCCAATAATTGAAAAAGTATTAAAAAGATATGAGTAAAGTTATTGTAAAAAGATTATTAAAAAAAGTAAATTTATAAATAATATGTTATTCTTATAATGTGAGGAGAGATATTATGAAAAAAATACTTTTATCTATTATAGCTTTTGTTTCTATTTTTACATTAACTGGATGTGGAAATAAAACAGCAATTACAGAAGAAACATTTACTAAAAAAGCACAAGAACTTGGATTTGAAATTTATGATGTATCTAGTCAATATAGTTCTTATGGATATGTTAAAAGTGCAACAGTTGCAAAATCTGGATCTTGGCAACTAGAATTTTATGAATTAGACTCAAAAGACAAAGCTAAATCGATGTTTGAAACAAATAAGAAGAACTTTGAAAGTCAAAAAGGAAGTACAAATACAAGTAATTCTAAAACAATTGGTAACTATTCTACATTTACATTAAATACCAATGAAACTTATATGCATTTATGTAGAATTGATACAACATTCTTATATGTAAAAGTTCCAAAAGAAAATAAAGATGATGCAAAAAAACTAATGGATGCAATTGGTTACTAAAATGGATATAAAAATCCATTTTTTTTTGATATAATTTTATTGGTTATAAGTTTTTACTTTAAATATGAAAGAGGTATTATTATGCATAAGAAAAATTTTTTATTATTGCTAATTTTGTTGTTAACACCTAGTATAGTTTTAGCTAGTGGAAGTGCTTTTACTGCTCGTGAAGCAATATTTATTGAACTTTTTACAACAATACATATGAGTATATTTGTTCTTTATCCAATTTCTAATTTGCTTTCTAGTGAAAAACCAAGTAAATTATTTTGGAAATTGTTTATTATTCGTGCATGTATATTATTAATTGGAAATACTATTTCACCTAGTATTGCATTTGTAGATTTTATTTTAATATTTATTGGAGCTTTTTTAGTTGTTCCTATACTCGGAGCTATACTTCATAAAAATCCTTATAAAAGAAATACAGTAAATATAACTACAACTGGAACAAGATCGTTTACAAAAACTGGAGTACTTTTAAAATGTGCTAGCTGTAATACAGACTTGGATGTTGAAGATAAATTTTGTCCAAACTGTGGAATGGCTATTGAAGGGGATAACATAGTTGTAGTTGATAATTCAAAAGACGTAGTTGCTCCAAATAACTTTGATCCTATGTTTGATTTACCAGAAGAACAAATGATAGATAGTTACATTTTAAGCCAAATGAATAATTTAAAAATAGATGTTAATGAAAAAAAGATACCGATATCAGCATTAAAAAGAAAAAATATTATGTTTATAATTTTAGCAGTTTTAATGTTTGCATTTTTATCAATGATATTTTTCCATTTAAGTTTAGTTTTTTATTTTATTGGTTTAATCATTTTATTTGTATTTTATAAACAAACAAAGAAATATAGTTTACTTAAGTTTATAAAAAAAGAAGTTAAAGCAAGACCTGAAGAAGATATTGATAAAATTATTTTAAGTGTTTCTTCTACATTTACAGAAGATACTTCTAAAAGAGTATTTATTTTATCTACTGTTATTTCAATTATTTTACCTTTTATTATTTTCTTTAACCCTCATATTTTATATGAAACTAATAAAGATGGAGCAGTTGTTAGATTTTATACAGTAGGTATAACTAATTTTACAAAAGTAACAATACCTGATACACACAAAGGATTAAAGGTTATAGGTATTCGTGGACAAGTATTTAAAAATATGTATTTTTTAAAAAGCGTAAAATTGCCAGATTCAATTGAAGAAATTCGTGGACAAGCTTTTGAAAATGATTCATCACTTGAAAGTATAAATATACCAACTAGTTTAACTTATCTTGGAGGTTCAAGTTTTAAAGGTTGTAAATCTCTTAAAGAAGTTACTTTACCAGATACTCTTGAATTTATTGGAGGAGAAGCATTTAAAGATGCAGTATCTCTTGAATCAATTAATATACCAGAAAGTGTTACAGAAATTAGAGGAAATACTTTTGAAAATGACAAATCTTTAAAAAGTATAAATATACCTGATTCAATAACTAGAATAGGTGGACATGCTTTCTATGGATGTTCATCATTAAGTGAAGTTAAAATAAATGAAACAAGTAAACTAAAAGAAATAGGTTCATCTGCTTTTAGAAAATGTAGTGGCTTAAGTGAAGTAACAATTCCTTCTATAACTTCCGTAAATAGTCGTGCTTTTAAAGAAAGTCCAACTAAAGTAAAAAAATTTGGTGAAGTAGATTATGGTTCATTAATTAACAGAGAATATTTTAAAAATACCTCTTTTGAATATTTAAGAGTAGGTGAAACAGAAAAAATAAGTAAATATATTGATTCGGTAGCTAAAGAAATTGATGCTGAAATCACTTTAAAAAGTATAAATGTAACAGCGAATGGAAATGAATTTATTCTTCAATATAAAGATAAAAATAAAACAAAAGAATTTAAGTTAAATAAAGACAATTCCTTATTTAAAGCAAATGATGATATAGCTATAGAAGTATCAGCCAGTTATGTTTTTAGTAGCTCATCAAGCATTTCTTTAAATACATATTATAATTAATGGGTTATAAATTTATACATTTATTATATGTCCCAACACTGGCTTGTAATATGGGATGTAAATATTGTTATTTAGAAGATAATACTAATGAAGAAAAAACTGAACATAAACCATTAGATACTTTAAAATATGCAGTAGATAAATTTAAAAGCAGTAATGTTATTCCATTTAATATATCTTTACACGGTGGAGAAGTAACAACTCTTTCAAAGGAAGATTTTTATTCTTTAATTGAATATATTGATTCTTATTATAAAAATAATAAAGACTTAATAGAAAGTGGAAACTTTAAAATAGGGTATCCACATATAAAAACAAATCTTTATAATTTAGATAAACAATTAGATACAATAAAAAAATTCAATGTAAGTATTTCAGGTAGTTTAGATTTACCTTTATCTTTACATAAAGAATATCGTGTAACAAAAGGTAATAAAGAAACTTTAAGCAAAATACTTGAAAACATAAAATTACTAGAAAATTTACCAAATAGAAAAAAAGTATCTGCTACTATATTTAAAGAACATTATGAACATATAGATGAAATTATTGAAGATATAAAATACTTAGATAAAGAGACCTGTTTAGATATGAATGATTTTAACTTTATGATAGGTTTTGATTATAATTCATGTGGTTTACTTCATCATTTAACAGAAGATGAACAAGTTGATTTTTATAATAAAATGCATGAAGCTTTTGAAGGTTCTAATTTAGAAAAAGGATTAAATGGACCTTGGTTTGCTGAATTTGGTCCAGGATATTGTACCAACTGTGATAACTGTGGTGAAAAGTTTTTCTTACTTGAAGTTAATGGAGATATTTATTCATGTGTTAGAGGTCAAAAAAATAAAGATTATTATTATGGTAATATATATAATGATTCAGTTGAAACGATTTTAAATAATGCTAAAACTAAAATATTTAAAAATCACAACAAAAGAGAATTTAATGATGAATGTTCAAAATGTGGATATTTATATTTATGTAAAACAGGATGTCCTTTTGTAAAAAATGTTTATAAAGAGAATAAGAGTTATACTTGTAAACTTCAACAAAAAATGTATGCTGACTTAAATTATGAAAAAGATGAATTTAATGAAGAAACAGTATATAATTATTTAAATAAAATGCGAGTATGTGATTTAAGTAAATATATACCAACTAATGAATTTGAAAATAGTTTAGAAAATTTAATAAAGAAAGATGAAAGATTAAAATATATTTATTCTGATTCAGTATTTATTCTTAATGTTGATGGATGTGACTATAATTTAAGTAGTCAAATACTTAATAATTCAAGAGATATAGTGTATATAACAAAAATCTCTAAAGTAAAAATTTATATGAAGAAACATATGATTAATGAAGAATGCGATTATCCTGAAAATAATGCCTTATATATAATGATTTTAAGTGGTAATTTAGTTACATATGGTGATGAAGGTAGAGAAAAACAAAGACATGTAAATACAACTCAAATTTATAAAGGTGTACTTGATAATAGTTTAAGTGATAAAGATGATTATTATATGTATGATATAAGTTCAATAATTCATGAATATAAAAACAATTATTCAAATACTTCACCAAATAACATTTTCTTTACAACAACTTCTTTAAGAGAATATCATTACTTAAAACAAAAAAATAATGCTTATTATCATTTAGAAGCAATTAATTTACCATTTCAAAATATAGAATTTATGTATATAGATGAGGAGATATAATATGAACGAAGAAGTAAAAAGTTATGAAGGTTTAATAAGAAAAAAAAGATGTATAGAATTAACTAAATATTATGAACTAGGAAATAAAGAACTAGATCAAATATATGAATTTTTAAAAACTAAAAAAGATGGAGTTATTACTGGAGGATTAGAAAATTTAATTTTAAGCAATAAAGGTGAAGAAAATATTATCATTGCTTGTAAAAAAATATCATATACAATAGATGGAATTGTTATAAGCAATAAAGTATTTAAACTTATACCTCATTATACACCGTCATCCGGAGGTTATAGTGGTGGATCTAGTTCAAATAATAATAACAACAATAACAATAATAACAACAATAATAATTAGGAGGTAAATTATGTCTTTTATAGTTGATGAAGCTCATAAGAAACAACTTAATAAATATAAAATTAATATTGAAACAACTTATATTTCAGAAAATAAGTTGTTAGTAAGAAACACGAATAACTCTAATAATGATGATATTATAAATGGAATTAGAATAAAAAAAGATTATTATTTAAAAGATAAATTAATTCATACAGAAACTAAATTTGATTCAAGAATAAACTATACTTTTATATCTAAAGATTTACTTAAGAAAAATTTTAAATGTGTTAACTGTGGAATGTCTTCTGATTTAAATACTTTTATAGATGGATGTCCATATTGTGGAACTAATTATAATTTGGAATATAATCAAAAAGACTTAGGTAGTAAATACCATTATGACTTAGTTTTAAAAAGTAATTTATATAGAATGATTACTGGAATTGTAGATTTAGTAATAAGTATACTTTTAGCTTTCTTATATATTAAAAATACATCAAGAACATTTAACTCTTATGATATATCAAAAGTATTTATATATGGTTTTATTCTTTCTTTAATTTTATATTATGTTTTCTATTTATTAGATGCTTATGTAGTTCTCGGACCAATAAGAAGATATAAAGAAATAGGAAATAAAAAACAAGAAGAATTTTGGAATTCTACAAAAATAGATAAAACAGTTTTCTTTAATAATTTAAATTATGAAATAAAAAAGAAATATTATAATACAGAAAATACAATTGATTATGATATTTTAGATTATGATAAATTTATTAATTATGAAAAAGATAATAAATTACATGTTAAAGTAAAAGTATATTTAAGAGTTGTTTATTATATAAATGGAAAAATAAAAGCAAAATATATTCAAGATGAATTTACTCTTGTAAGACATAATGAAGAACTTGAGAATATTAATCCAGGAACAAATATGATTAGATGTACTCATTGTGGTTCAACTTTAAATGTAAATGATGATGCATGTGCTTATTGTGGAAATAAGATAAAATACTACCAAGAATGGATACTCGAAAAGTAACAATTTGTTACTTTTTTTATGAAATAATATTTTTTAAGCTATCTATAAATCTTTTAACTACAATAATAATTTTGTATATCATAAAATATATTAGGTGGTTAAATAAAAATAATTGATGATTTAACTGTTGTTGTATACACAAGTGATGAGTTAAATACATCTTTTGAAATAATAGAAAATTGGATCGAAAGGCTTAAATAATAAAAACTGATAATTAATTTTATCA
Organism: uncultured Bacilli bacterium; assembly: GCA_934095845.1. Lineage (GTDB taxonomy): Bacteria > Bacillota_I > Bacilli_A > RF39 > UBA660 > CAG-582. The sequence continues at coordinate 72,296 of CAKOKS010000003.1, forward strand.
GTTTTTTAATCTTCTCTAAAAAATTCTTTTATTTCCACATTGAGTATTAAAGCCATTCTCCATAAGGTTCCTAATGAAAATGTTTGATGATTTTTACTTTCAATATTTGAAATAAATTGAGTAGAATAATTTAGTTTTTCAGCAAATTGTTCTTGAGTTAATCCTCTTTCTTTTCTTAATCTTTTTACATTTTTGCTAACAAGTTCATAGACAAAATCTTCACTATTTCTATCAAACAATTCTCATCACCACCATATCTAACATAATTTTCTCATTTTTTTTAAAAAATATACCTACTCGAATAGAGTAAGTTGTGTTATAATATAATTAAAGATAAATTCTTCATTTTATCTTTAATTAGAAAATGTCAGTAAAGGAGGTAAAAATATGAATTCAGAAATGATTTTTTGTGAACATTGCGGAAACAAAGTTTATGTTGATGCAGTAATTTGTCCTAGTTGTGGATATCAATTAAAACAACTAAAACCAAATATTAATGAGGATAAGCCACAAATCATTATCAATAATATTAATCAAAACAATAATAATGTAGGTTTAAAAAAGTGTGATAAATGGGTTGCTTTCATTTTATGTTTGCTTTTAGGATTTGCTGGAATTCACAAATTTTATGAAGGCAAAGCTGGTGTTGGAATAATTTACTTGTTTACAGCAGGAATATTTGGAGTAGGAGTAATAATAGACTTAATAGTTATATTATGTAAGCCGAATCCATACTATGTTTAATTAATAGGAGAGGTATATATGGAATTGAAATTTTGCAAATTTTGTGGAGAAAAAATAGCAAAAGAACTAATAGTTTGTCCAAAATGTGGTAGACAACTAGAAGAATTAAAAAAAGAACCGACTAAAAAAGAAATAAAAGAAGAGGAAATTGAAAAAGAAATAGTTGATTATAAAAATTTAGGATTACTTGCTGCTTTAATTGTTTTTCCTCCAATTGGAATAGTTTATCTTTGGACTAATTTCCCTAAAATGAAAAAATTATTGAAAGTAGTATTAACTATACTATTTGGTGGTTTCTTCATAATTTTTTTGTATTCGATTATTTTAAACTATAAAGAACAAATTGATATACCGGTTAATTCAGACTATGAATATCAAGAAAAAACTACGGAATCAAAATCAAGTGATTCAACTGAAAATATAAAAACAACAACTAGCACAAAAGCAGCTAAAGATGAAGGAACAGCTAAAACTACTACTAATCAAACTGCAACTAAAAACGAAAGTGTAAGCGTTAGTAAAATGCAAGCCATAAAAAAGGCTAAATCTTATATTGGAGTGACTGCATTTTCATATAAAGGATTAATTGAGCAATTAGAATATGAAGGTTTTTCCAATGAAGATGCAACATATGGTGCTGACAATTGTGGAGCTGACTGGAATACTCAGGCTATAAAAAAGGCAAAGTCATATTTAAGTTTTTCAGCATTTTCATATAAAGGTTTAATAGAACAACTAGAGTACGAAAAATTTACTTCTGCTCAAGCAAAATATGGTGCAGATAATTGTGGAGCTGATTGGTATGAACAAGCAGAGAAAAAAGCAGCTTCATATATGAAAATATCTTCATTTTCAAGAAAATCTTTAATAGAACAATTAGAATATGAAGGATTTACAGCTGATCAAGCAAAACATGGAGCAGATTCAGTAGGTTTATAGAAATATAAAGTGTTATTTAAAATAACGCTTTTTTTATTTGCTTAAAAATTTCAAAAATGTTATTATATGTGATAGATTTGTGGAGTTAATTTATGAAGAAAAAAGATGATTTTAAACTTAATTTAAAAAGAACATGGAAATATATTAAAAAAGCAAAATTTGATTTAATTTTCTATGTTGTTGTTAGTATTTTAGAAGCTATCATAAGTGCTATAATGCCACTTGTATCAGCAAAAATAATTTTAAATATAACTAATGCTATCATAGAGCAATTAATACTTTCATCATTAGTCGTTTTAGGTTTAGATGTTTTAATATATATTTGTTACTTTTTAAAAGGATTATTTTATCAAAAAATATATAGAAAAACTTTAATTAATATTCAAGAAGATGTGGCTAGAGAAATTTTAAAACTAGAAGTTTCAGAAATCGACAAACATACTTCAGGATTATTTATAAATAGATTAAATAAAGATACTGAAGATATATCAGGATTATTTATGGAATATGCTTATTGGTTATCTTATATAATAACTAACTTAGGTGTTTTAATTGCAATATTTGTTTTAAGTCGTCATTTATTTATATATGCAATTATATCTTCAATAGTAGTGTATTTAATTAATAGAAAAAGTTTAAGTGAACAATATATTGTTCAAAAAAAATTAAAAACTATGAAAGAAGAAAAAACTGGTCTTGTTAATGAATTAATTAGAGGAATGAGAGATATAAAAGTATTATCAGCAACATCTACTATGTTAAAACAAACAACTAAAAAAATTGAAGATACAACTCGTGAACAAGTTAAAGTTTTAACTATAAGAAGAGTATATAGTTTATTAGAAGGAATAATACGAAGTTTATCAGATTTTATATTTATAATATTTGCATGTTTTCTATATAAGAAAAATTTAATTACAATTCCTACTTTTATAATTGTTTATAATTATCAATCAAAAGTAAAAAATCTACTTTTAGGTATTGTTCAATTATCTTCATTTAATAAACAATTCATGCTTGCATCATCTAGAGTATACGAAATTATATACAATGATACATTTAAAAAAGAAAAATTTGGAACTAAAAACATAAAAAAATTAGAAGGAAATATTGAATTTAAAAATGTTACTTTTGGATATGATGAAAATAAAACAATTTTAAAAGATGTTAGTTTTAAAATTAAACCAAATGAAAGAGTTGCATTTGTTGGAAAAAGTGGAAGTGGAAAAACAACCTTTTTCAATATGCTTACAAGACTATATGAAAAACAAAGTGGAGAAATTTATCTAGATGGAAATAATATAGATGATTTAAATGAAAAAACTATAAGAAATAATATGTCAATTATTACTCAAAGTCCTTATATATTTAATTTCTCTATAAAAGAAAATTTATTACTTGCCAAAGAAAAAGCAACGATGAAAGAAATAAAAAAAGCTTGTAAACTTGCATGTATTGATGATTATATTGAATCTCTTCCAGATAAATATGACACAATTGTTGGTGAAAATGGAGTTATATTATCTGGAGGTCAAAAACAAAGACTTGCAATAGCTCGTGCTTTAATTCAAAAAACTGAGATAATTTTGTTTGATGAAGCAACTAGTGCTTTAGACAATGAGACTCAAAGTAAAATACAAGAAGCTATTAATAATTTAAAAGGAGAATATACTATATTGACTATAGCTCATAGATTAGCAACTGTAGTTGACTCAGATAAAATATTTGTTGTTGATAAAGGTAAAATTATTGCTACAGGTACTCATGAAGAATTATTAAAAAATTGTAAACTTTATAAACAAATATACAAAAAAGATTTACAAATATAGAGGATTTTATGAAAAAAGAAGAAATATTAAAATTTTTAAATGATAATAATATTTATTACGAAATTGAAGAACATAAAGCAGTTTTTACAATGGAAGAACTAAACGATTTAAATTTATTATATCCTAAAAGGGATGCCAAAAATTTGTTTATAAGAGATGATAAAAAGAAAAATTATTATTTACTAACTGTTCCAGGTGATAAAAAAATTGATTTAAAAGAATTTAGAAAAAATAATAACACTAGAAATTTAAGTTTTGCATCTTCTGATGACTTATTTGAGTTTTTAAAACTAACTCCAGGTTCGGTAAGTCCTTTAGGTATTTTAAATGATGAGGACAAGAAAGTAATATTTTATTTAGATAACTATTTTTTTACAGATAATAAAATAATTGGAGTTCATCCAAACGATAATAAAGCTACTATTTGGATTAAAAGTGATGATTTAATAAATATAATTAAAAATCATGGTAATGTAGTTAATGTAGTAGATATGTAAATATTTGAAAAATATTCCAGATTGTTGACAAAGAGGCATATTCAAAATGGAATATGCTTCTTTTTTTTGAAATTTTAAAAATTTGCCAATAATT
>CAKOKS010000004.1 GCA_934095845.1 uncultured Bacilli bacterium
ACCTTACATCTCAATTATATAACATTTCTTTTTAAATAAAAAGACTATTAACAAAATTTATTTTGTCAACAGTCTGAGATGAATAAAAATTCATCTTTTTTTATGTGTATTAAATTTTTTAGGTTCTAATTTTGTCGACATTTGTCGAGTCTATTGACAGGCAAATTTAAAACTTTATAATAACCACTCGAGAAGCAAGAGAAGATGTTTATCACATTCCAAAGAGAGGCTAAAATTCAGGTGGGTTTTGGAGAAGTTTACAAAAAAGGAGTGTGATACGATGAAGAAAGATAATCAAATAAGATTACTTTATTTAATCGTTTTTATATTTTTAGTAATAATATTAAAATTATTATGACAATTAAAAAAGCATCTTTATTCTACTGAATAAGGATGCAACCGCAATATGTGGTAAGCATCAGCCTCTTAAGAAACTCTTGCTTCTCACTAAATTAAATATAACATAAACTTTACAACTTTTCAACAAGTATATTTGACTTTCGGGGAGGCTATGATATACTAAAAATGTAAAAGATAGAGGAGTTGTGAACAATGAAAAGAAAATCGATTATAGCAGTTACTATACTATTATTAGCAATAGGATTTGCAGCTATATCAACAACATTAATAATTAATGGAAGTACGAAAGTAGGAGAAAATACAGATGATCTTTCTGTAATATTTACTAAAGCTTCATTAGATGGAAAGAATGTATATAATTCAGTAGTAGATGATACAAAGAAAATAATTACATTTGAAACAAGTGATTTAAAAACACTTAATCAAACATCAGTACTAAATTATGAAGTAACAAATAATTCAGCAAACTATGATGCTGAAGTGCAAGTTAATTGTAAAACGAAAGAAAATACAACAGCAAAATATACAAGTATCAAAAATGAACTAAAAGGAAATGCGACAGTTATAAAAGCAAAAGAGACATTAAATGGAACATTAACAGTAACATTAAACAAAGTGGCTACAGAAGAAGTAAGAGAAGAATATGTATGTACACTTACACTTAATGCAGTAGAAAGAGATACATTAGGAGTAACAAAGCCAACATTTGTAGCATGGGTGCCAACATATTATGCTTTTGGAACGCCAACAACGGCAAGTACAACTGATTATACAACTTTGGGAAAAAATGTGGTTGCAGGTTTAGGAGAAGATGGCTCTAAAGGTGTATGTATAAATGATAATGGATTATTTTGTATAAAATCAAATGATTATGACAATACAGTTTTAGCATTAAAGAATCATTTTAGAGAATCGGTTTGTAATGTCAATGATTCTGGCTTCGGCTGCGGCTCTGATGCGTTCCACTGCTCTGCTACTTCGAATGGCTTTGTGAGCTGCAACGATACCCCGACTCATGAGAGCTGCTATGTGAACTCTGATGGCGCTGTTGCTTGCTACTAGTCTTGCCTCCCTGGGTATCTAAAAATCTAAGATAAGATATTATTAAAGAAGAGAAATCTTCTTTTTTTTGACAAATAATTTAATACAGTTTAGTTTATTATTAAATCAGGAGATTATTATGGATAAAAATAAGATTAAAAATATGAGTTATTATGAAGTTCAAAATATTTTGAATAAAGATAATGTAAATGAAGTAGAAAAACAAATATTAAAAAGAAAGTTAAGAGAATTAAACTATATAAAATCATCCTATGAACAATATGTAAATGATTTTAACATGGTTAAAAATATTGCTAATAAATATAGAAAAAATAAAGATATTGTATCTTCTTTAAATGTTTATTTAAGTGCTTATAAAGAATTTGGTTATACAGAATTTCTTTATTATATTGGATATATTTATTATTTGCTTCATGATAGAAAAAATTCTTGTGAGTATTTATTAAGATATATAAATCTAGGTGGATATGTTCATTTGGATCGAGCATATTATTATTTAGCTATTAATAATTTAAAAGATATTAGTATTGGTAAAAGTTATTATTATCTTGCATTAAAGTATTCATCTTCTTATGGATTAAAATTATATGATTGTAGATTTCATAGCAAAATAAAAAAGTAGAAATCTACTTTTATTTTGTTAAAATATTAACTAATTCTTCAAAAGAAATATTATCTTTATCTTCTTTATATCTTGGAATAAGATGTAAATGATAATGTTTTACTTCTTGGCATATACCGTGATTAGTTATTAAACTAATACCATCACAATTTAGTTTTTCATATAAAGTATTGCTTATTTGTTTAGCAATTTTGTTTATATGTAATAAAGTTTCATCATCAATTGTAGTAAAATCACTTATATGTTTTTTTGGAACAATAAGTGTATGTCCTAGAGAATTAGGATTAATATCTAAAAATACTTTAACAATTTCATCTTCAAAAATCGTATATGAAGGAATACTTCCATTCATTATTTTACAAAAAATACATTCATTCATTAATATCACCAATAATATTATAGCAATTTTTTTTATTGTTTGCATAGACTAAATTAGGAGGTATGGATATGGCCTATTACAAAGAAATTGTTACTAAAGCAGTAATTGGTAAGGGAAAGAAGACAAAAAGTGAAGAATATGTTATAGAAACAAATGAGAAAATAGATAATGTTTTAGGTTGTTGGGTAATTAATCATAATTTTCGAGGAAATGTTTCTAATAATACGATAGTTGTAAGCGGTAATTTTGATGTTAATATATGGTATTCATACAATAATAATTCTAAGACAAATGTTATGATCAAGAAATTTAGTTATGAATATCCAATGAATGTTAATATAAAAGAAAATGCTAGTTTAACTAAAGATTCAGAAATAATAGTAAGGACACTTGAACAACCAAGCGTCGTTGATGTAAATATTGAAAATAATAATATTCATTTAACTATAGAAAAGCAAATGGGTGTTGAAGTTATCGGAGATACGACGGTTCGTGTAAGTGTTGAAGATACTTTTGATGATTATGAAGAAATAGAAGAAGATACTATGGAAGAGATGGATGTTACTGATGATTATTTAAAATAGATTGAATAAATCTATTTTTTTAGTATAGTGTATAAGTTAGTTTTTTTTTTGATTATTTTATGCTATAATGGACTTACGCGAAATACTTTTATAATTTAATTAGGAGATGAATTTTAATGAGTAAAATAAGAATATTCGGGCTTGGTGGCCTAAATGAAATGGGTAAAAATACCTATGTAATAGAAATAGATGGTAAAATTTTTATAATGGATGCAGGTATAAAATACGCTAATGATTCAATGTATGGAATTGATTATATTTTACCAAATTATAAATATTTAGAAGATAATAAAGATAGAATTGTTGGAGTATTTTTAACACATGCTCATCAAGAAAACATGGGTGGAGTATTTGATTTAGTTGAACATATTCCTAAAATAAAAATTTATGCTACTAAATACACTAAAGAACTTTTATTAATGAATGGGATGAAAGAAAAGAACATCGTTGATGTTGTTGCAAATCATAAAATTGGCTTTAAAAATGTTTCAGTATTTCCAATAAATGTAAGTCATTCTGTACCTGATGCAGTTATGTATGTAATAAACACTCATGATGGGGCTATTGTTTATACAGGAGACTTTTTAATTGATCCAACTATGAACGGTGCTTATTCTATGGATTTAGGTAAAATTGCTTATGTTGGTAAACAAGGTGTACTTTGTTTAATGGCAGAATCAGTATTTTCAGAAAGAAAAGGACATACTTCTCCACATCATAGATTAACTGGGTGGTTTAAAGATACATTTAATCATGCTGAAGGTAGAATAATTATTTCAACATTACCAGTTCATTTACATACTATTCAAGAAATATTTGATGCAGCAAATAACATGCATAAAAAAATAGTTGTCATGGGTAAAAGACTACAAAATATTATTAATATGGCAATTAAGAATGGATACTTAAATATTAAATTAAGTAATCTTGGAGATTTAAATGATATAAATGCTAATAATGCTATTCTTCTTGTATGTGATGATCGTGAAAGACCATATGCAACTGTTGATAAAATAGTTAATGGAAATGATAAATTCATAACTTTAAAACCAACTGATACAGTTGTGTTTGCTGAACCTAAATATGATGCGACAGAAAAGATATTTGTTCGTATTCAAGATGAAATAGCTATGATGGGTGCAAATGTTGTTACATTACCTAATACTTATACAATTTTACATCATGCTAGCCAAGAAGATTTAATGATAATGTTAAATCTTGTTAATCCAAAATATTATATGCCAGTTAAAGGTGAATATAGATCAATGGTTAATAATGCTAATTTAGCAAGTAATCTTGGTATGAAATCTGAAAATATTTTATTGAAACAAAATGGTGATGTTGTAGAATTTGTTGATGGAGTTTTACAAGATAAGTTTGAAACTATTAAAGTTGACGATGTTTTAATAGATGGTAAGAGTAGTGATGATGTTGGTGAACTAGTTATTAAAGATAGAGAAATGCTAGGCGAAAATGGTATTATGCTAATAAGTGCAACATTAGATAAACAAACAAAGAAAATACTTGTTGGACCAGAAGTTACAACTCGTGGATTTATTTATGTAAAAGATTCATATGATATGATAGAAGAAATAAAGAGAATCTCTGTTAATATAATTGAGGCAAATACAACTCCTAAATTCGTTGATTATAATCAAATAAAAAATGAAATTAGAGAAGAGTTAAGTAAATATTTCTTAAGTGAAACCGAAACTAAACCAATGATTATAGCAGTTATTCAAGAAGTGTAAAGGAAAAAAGTTGTTTATTATGGGTTATAAAGTTAATAGTAATAGAAATGAAGTAGAAAAAGATTTAATTAAAAAATTAATGGAATGTGGAATAGAAATAAAATATCCAGAACCAAAAAAAGATGAGAAAGAAACTAAAGAAAAATAGTTTCTTTTTTTAAAATTTAGAAGTAAAATACATATTTATAGGGTTATATATTAGTAGAGGGTATTTAACAATTGATTTAAAAAATAAAATAATATACAATATAAATTAAGGAAGTGAGACTCATGAAAAATAGTTTATTACCAGCTGATACGTATACAATTATTAATCAAACTATTTTGACTGAGATAGATAAAAAAATCATTATTTCTTTATATGAACCTATTATTGGACCCATTGCTGTAAGTCTTTATTTAACTTTTTGGGCTGATCTTGATAAATTAGAATTAATGAGTAAAGATTTTACTCATCATCATTTAATGACTATTTTAAAATCAAAATTAACTGATATTGAAAATGCTAGAAAGAGTTTGGAAGCAGTTGGTCTTTTAAAAAGTTATATTAAAAGAAATGATAATATAAATGAATATTTATATGAACTTTATTCTCCACTAAGTGCAAGTGAGTTTTTAAATCATCCAGTTTTAAGTATACTTCTTTTAAATAATATTGGAGAAAATGAATATAATATTATTTTAAATAATTATAAGAAACATAATTTTAATAAAAATGATTATGAAGAAATTACTTCAAGTATGAATGAAACATTTAAATCTGTTAATGAAAATGTATTTGAAGAAAATATTAGAAATACTAAGAAGTTAGGTATAAATATAGCAAGTTCAATTGATTTTGAGCTTTTAGAATCAACTTTACCAAAAGGACTTGTTACTAGTAAGACTTTTAATAAAAAAACAAAAGACTTAATAAATCAATTAGCTTTTATTTATAATATTGATTCTGTTAAGATGAGCGAAATAATTAGACTTGTTATTGATGAATATGGAATTATTAATAAAGATAAATTAAGAAGTGCGACTAGAAAAAATTATGAATATAACAATAATGGAAGTTTACCTACAATTGTTTATAGAACTCAACCGGAGTATTTAAAGAGTCCAAGTGGAGATTTATCTAATAGAGGTAAAATGATTCATGTATTTGAAAATACTAAACCTTATGACTTTTTAAAGAGTAGAAATAAAGGTATTAAGCCAACTAGCAGAGATTTAAAAATACTTGAACATATTGCTGTTGATTTTGATTTACCACCAGGAGTTGTTAATGTTTTAGTTGATTATGCTCTTTTAGTAAATAATGGTAAAATTAATAATGCTTATATGGAAGCAATTGCTAGTACTTGGTCTAGAAAAGGTATTAAAACTGTTGAAGATGCCATGAACTTAGCTGAAAAAGGGCATAAGAAAACTGTTAAAGTTGTAAAAGAAACAAAGAACAATGTTAATATAAATGTTCCTGCATGGATGGATAAAGACAACAAAAGTGAAGAGATGAGTGAAGAAGAGTTAAAAGAACTTGAAACTATGTTTGAAGAATTTAGGTGATAGCTGTGGAAAAGATAAATTTATTAAATGAAACTGATAGAAAAGACTTAGAAAGAAATCTACTTAAAAGTTATGTTGAAGCTTGTAAAAATGAAGATTTTAAAAAGTTAATTAAAAGACTTAATATAAGTGAAGATGTAGCAATTAAATATACTTCTAAATTAGAACGTACTTTAGAAGAATTAAATAAATGTAGTAAATGTAAAAGTCTATTAGAATGTAAAAATAAAGTTTCTGGTTGTGTTTATTTTCCTAAAGAAGAAAATAATAGACTTAATTTTGATTATGTAGAATGTAAATATAAAAAAGCTTATGATAAAGAAGAGAAACTTAAAACTATTGTGTTTGATGAACCTTTAGCTATTAAAAATGCATCTATGAAAGATATTGATTTAACAGATAAAAAGAGAAAGGAAGTTATAAAGTGGATAAATACTTTTTATAAAGAATATAAGAAAGATAAACATTTAAAAGGATTATATCTACATGGATCTTTTGGATCTGGTAAAAGTTATTTGATTGCTGCTTTATTTAATGAACTTGCAAAAAGTGGAGTAAAATCAATTATAGTTTACTATCCAGAACTTTTAAGAAGTTTAAAAGAATCATTTAATGATGATTTTGATGAAAGAATGCAAGCTTTAAGAAATGCTGATTTACTTTTAATAGATGATATAGGAGCAGAAAGTGTTACTCCTTGGTGTAGAGATGAAATACTTGGAACTATTTTACAATATAGAATGGATTCAAAACTTCCAACATTTTTTACATCTAATTTAAATAAAGAAGAATTATCAATGCATCTTGCAAGTACTAAAAATGGAGTAGATATTGTAAAATCAAAAAGAATTATTGAAAGAATTAATCAATTAACTGTTGATATGGAACTAATAAGCGAGAACAGAAGAAAATAATTTCTTGAAATGTTTTGATTATTATTTTATAATTAATATAGAATTGTGGTGTCGAGAATGAAAAAAAGTTTGATGTTTATTTTTAGTGCTTTGTTAATTTTTGTTTCAACAAATGTATATGCCGCTCCAACTGGACAAAGTGGAATAAGTTTTGGAGAATGTTATAGATTTGCTGATGGTTTTAAAACTATTGGAATTAATGAAGGAAGTTATTATTATAAATATTGCTATCGTGCTACTTGTGGAAGTGATTCTAAATATTCTTTAGATCCAATGACTACACTTGCATCTTATAAATGCCAAAATGGAAACTATGAACCATATAGTCAAATAACAAGTGATGGTTGTAGCAAATATAGTGGAAGTTGTAAAACAGGAAGTAATCCTTATTGTACAAGAGTTGAATTCGTAGATTGTAATAGAAAAAAAGATGGAAGTGCTTATTCCAATGGAGGTTCTACTACACCTGATACACCTACAACTCCTGATACACCAACAATAATAACAACTACAAGAAAAACAACTAAAAAAAATAATAATAAAACAACAACTAGACCTAGAAAATCAACAACTGGTTTTACAGCTCCAACAACAGGAACTACAACTACTGAAGCTCAAGTATCTAGTAATAATAATATTAAAAGTGTAACTATTAATGGACAAGATACAAGATATAGAGAAGGAAAAAATGAATATTCTTTGAAACTTCCTTATGATATGGCTAATATTGAAGTTGGTGTAGAACTTGAAAGTAAAAGAGCAACTTATGAAGTAATTGGAAATACAAATATGCCAAATGAAGATACTCAAATGAAAATTATTGTTACTGCTGAAAATGGAGATAAAAAAGAAGTAACATATAATATTACTCGTTATAGTGTTGAGTCAAGTGATTGTACACTTGCTAATATTTATATTGAAGATTATGAGCTTGAATTTTCCAAAAATAAATATGAATATGTTCTTAATTTACCAAAGAATGTAAATTCAATAGATATAAGTGTTGTACCAACTCAAGAACAAAGTGCAACATATGAAATAAATGGAAATGAAAAACTAAAAAACAAAAGTGTAATTGATATAATTGTATTAAGCGCTGATGGTACTGAATGTAATTATCAAATAAAGATTAAGAAAACATCTAATACTTGGAAATATTTATTATTAATTATTTTATTAGGTGGAGTTCTTGGAACAGCAATTTACTTCTTATATAAATTCTTGAAGAAGAGTAAAGGTAAATACAAATATGAATAAAAGAGTTTTTCTCTTTTATTTTTTTTGAATTAAATGTATAATTAGATTAAAGAATAGGATGATTATATGAGAGATTCAATTAATGGACTTTGGCTTTTTGGTATAGTAATGACCTTAATGGTATTCTTAATTGCATTTGTTGCTATAAGTTTAAATTATAGTCGTGCATTTAGAATGAAAAGTGAAATGGTTAATGTAATAGAACAATATAATGGAATAAATGGGAATACGATAAATAAGTTAGATGCGATTACTAATAGTTATGGATATAGAACAACTAAAAAATGTAGAAAAAAAGAAGGAGTAACAGTAATTGGTATAAAAGATGGTTACGTAACTAAGAATCCAAAAGATGCTCAAGAATATTGTATTTATAGAACTGAATATACTGGAAGTTGTAATTCGGCTTACGAATGTGATACTAAGTATATTTATAATTTAGATGTGTTCTTTTCAATTAATTTACCACTTTTTGGAAATATATTTACGTATACAGTAAGTGGAGAAACTAAACAAATACTTTATCCGGAGGAATCGTACTTAAAGTAAAAGTGTAAATGTTTACATAAAATAATTGAATATGGAAAATAATAATAGTATAATGAGTTTATAAAGATAGGAGATGTTAATTTTATATGAAAGACGCAACAGGCGAATTAAGTATGACTGCAGTAGCAGTAGTAGCAATAGCTGCAATATCTGTATTATTTTCACAAGTAATATGGCCAATGATAAAAACTAATATTATTAATCAGTCTAAATGTACAGCTGCATATGCATGTGAATGTAATGGTGGAAATACATGTGAATGTGTATATTTAAATGATAGTGGCGGCGAAGATAAGGTTACTTGCCCTAGATCATCAGTAAAAGATGACGTTGGTGGTGGAAAAGGTACAGGAACTACTGCTGCACCTAAATAAGATTTAAATTAATTTAATATTGGAGATGATAACGCATGAGAGAAGCAATTGGTGCAACATGGATAATGGGAATCGTAATTGCTTTCATTGCGTTATTTTCAGGTTTCTTAGCTTTTTCTATTAACTATTCAAAAGCTTTTAAGGTTAAAAATGGAATTGTTGAAAGAATTGAAAAATATGGTGGTGTTAGTGAAGAAGCAAAAAGTGATATAAATTCATTTTTAAAAGAAATCGGTTATAATGCACTTGGAAGTTGTGATATGTTACTTTCCGATGAAAATTTAAAATTTGCTGGCTTTAGAATAGATGAAGGAACAAGTCATAATAATGCAAAAGATAAATATAATTTTTGTATTCAAAAAATTCATTCAAATTCTGGAACTGGGCAAATGAGTACAGCATATTATAAGGTGTACGTTTTCTTTTCATTATCTATTCCAGTTATTCAAGATATTACTAAATTTAATGTAACTGGAGAAACAAAAAATATTTATTTTCCTAAAGACGGAAGCACTTTTGGAAGTTCTAGCTAGGAGGAAAAGCATGAATGTTGTAACAGCAAATGAAAATAAAAATATAATTGACCGTCTAGACTTTGACATTATTAAAAGAATAGATGGTGAATATGACGTTAAAGAGTTAATGGGTAAACTTACTAATTTATATTTTAATAAGTTAGTTATTGATATTACATCTATTAAAGATTATCGTAACGTAAATATATTTAATGAATTAAAACAATATGTTGATCCTAATAAGGTAATTATTTTACTTAATAGTGATTCAATAGTTAATAGTAGGGATTATGTTTCAAATATGATTAAAGCAGGATTTTATAACTTTAGTCGTAACTTTGAAGGAATTAAATTCTTGTATGGAACTCCTAATGATTATGAAAAAGTAAAACACTTTGTTGTAGATGATACAGAAGTAATACCTTTTAATGGCGTTGAAGAGATTCAAGAAATTGATGAACCTTCTTTATCATTTGATGGAAAAAAAGTAATTGGATTAATTGACTTAACTGATCATGCAGGGGCAAGTACACTTACAAATATGATGGTACGTCAACTTAATAACCATGGATATAAAGCATATGGTATTGAAATGTTTAGACAAGATCTTATTTATTATAGAAGTGATAACTTATCATCTTGTATGAATAAAAATGATTTAGATATAAAATTAAAACAATTAACTGATGCTGAAGCTATAATTATTGATTTAAATGAATTTGGTGAAGCAAATATATACTGTGATGAAATTCTTTATTTAGTAGAGCCATCTTATATAAGACTTACTAAATTGCTTAGAAAAAACAGAAATGCATTTTCAGAAAGAAAAAATGATAAAATTGTTCTTAATATGAGTTTTGTAACAGAAAATGATAAACCTGATTTTGAATATGAATTAAAGTGTAAAGTATTTGCAAATATTCCTCCTATTAACGATAGGAATAAAAATAGTAATGATATCAATGATTTATTATATAAATTAGGTTTTAAAAATGTAAAAGAAATGTAATATTGTTGACAAAATAGAAATTAATATTTTATAATTAGATTATGAAAAGAGAGAAGGTATATTTATGATAGGATTCACAATTGGTAGTTTTTGTGGAGAAGCAAAAGAAATCTTGCAATTCGTTGGTTATATTTTAACTGTAGTAAAATTAGCAATACCTCTATTAATAATTGCATTTGGTATATTTGATTTAGGAAAAGCAGTTACTTCTGGAAAAGATGATGAAACTAAAAAGGCAGCTAAAACTCTTATGTGGAGAGCAATTGCTGGTGTATTCATTTTCTTTATTCCAAGTATTGTAATTTGGTTATTTGGAACAATTGCATCATATAATGAAGCAGCTAAAACTGATAACAATGGTTTCCAAACTTGTTCAGATTGTATATTAACACCATGGAATTGTAACTAAGGTTGACATAGTCAACTTTTTTTATGCTCAAGTTTTTCCCTTTTTTTAGTATTTTATATTATAATATATCTATATTCGACATTAATTTCTATAATTTATTATTATAGTAATAATGGTGATATATATGAAGGTTAAAGTTATAGATGAAGCACATGAAGAGGATTTAGAAAGAAGTGTTAATGCTTTTATAAGTTTAGTTGAAGTTATTGATATTAAATTTCAAGTTAGTGCATCAATTTTTGGAGAAGAACAAATATATTGTTTTTCAGCTATGATAATTTATAAAGAAGGTTAGATATGAAAAAGAATAGTTTTATGGAAGGAACAATAATCGCGACTCTTGCTATTGTTGTTGTTAAAATCCTTGGAATGCTTTATGTTATTCCTTTTTATTCAATAGTTGGTTCAAGTGGAGGGGCTTTGTATAGTTATGCTTATAATATTTATTTAATATTTTTAGGTATTTCAAGTGCTGGCCTTCCAAGTGCGATTAGTAAAATTATAAGTGAATATAATACACTTGAAGATAAGACAGCTAAGAATGTTGCTTATAAACAAGCAAAAAAAATAATACTTATATTTGCAAGTATATCATTTATATTATTATTTGTATTTGCATCATCTATTGCTAAATTTATAATTGGTGATATAAGTGGTGGTAATACAATTGAAGATGTTGCTTTTGTTATAAGATGCATATCTCCTGCTATTCTAGTGGTTCCTTTTTTAAGTATAACTAAAGGATACTTACAAGGGCACAAATACGTAACTCCATCTTCTGTTAGTCAATTAATTGAACAAATTGTTAGAATACTTGTTATTTTAGTAGGTTCATACTTAGTTGTAAAAGTATTTAATGGAACTATTTCTTTAGCAATTGGAATTGCTATATTGGGTGCTTTTGTAGGTGGTTTTTGTGCTTATGTTTATTTAAGAAATGTTATTAGAAAAAATAAAGATAAATTAGAACTTGAAGATGTTGATAATGAAAATGCTGAACTAAAAAAGGCAATTACTAAAAAAATAATTAAATATGCAATACCTTTTATTATTATTAATATAGTTACAAATATTTATAATTTTACAGATCAAATACTTGTACTTAGAACTCTTGAATACTTAAAAATGGATGCTAAACAAATTGAATTTGTTGCAAGTGCTATAAGTACATGGGCACCTAAAATTAATATGGTAATTAATGCAATGGCCATGGGAATGACTATAAGTTTAATTCCATCTATAGTAAGTTCTTATACTAAAAAGGATTTAAATGATGTAAGTGATAAAATAAATAGATCTTTAGCCTTAGTGTTCTTTATATCATTTCCAATGGCTATAGGGATTTCATTCTTAAGAGAACCAATTTGGCAAGTATTTTATAACTCAAATAATTATGGATATATGATATTAGGTTTATCAGTATTTTCAGCAGTAATGGCTAATATGTATATGATTCTTTCAACGATATGTCAAAGTTTAAATAAATTTAAATTAGTTTATCTTGTATCTATTACTGGATTTTTAACGAATGCTATATTAGATGTTCCAATAATGTTACTATTTAATAGAATAGGTATACCTGCATTTTTAGGTAGTATAGTTGCAAGTATAATTGGTTTTTCTTTAAGTGTAATTATTGGACTTGTATTCTTACATAAAGATGAAAATATTGATTTTAAATTTATGATAAAAAGTGTTTTAAAAACGTTTATACCATCTATTATAATGATACTTGTGTTAATTATTTTAAATAAATTTGTTGTAATAAATAATAATATATTAAAAATAGCAATAAATGGTATAGTAGGTGGAGGTATTTATATAATTATTTCTTATTATTTAGGTTTAATTGAAAACTTATTTGGAAGAGAATATCTAAATAAAATCATAAAAAAACTTACCTTTGGTAAGTTTAAGTTAAAGAATTAGACCATATACATTGAATTTGCAAAGTTAAAATCGGTTTGAGTTTGAGAATTAGTAGTAGTTGGTATATTAGTTTGACTATTTTCAAGGTTAGTTATTCTTTGATCAAGTCTACCAATTTCTCTTTCAATTTTACTTAATCTAGCATCAATATCATCATAACTATTATAATTTGTTGTATATTGTTGTGGCATTGTATTCATATTAGGTACTAAACCAGTGTTCATTTGAGGATTCATTTGTGGATTAGTTTGATATCCATATGAACCAAATTGAGAAAAAAAGCTGTTTCTATCTTTTTTCATATAATCACTCCCTAGTGTATTATATGTTTTTCGTGATAAATGTTTCATTTAGGAGGTAATTTTTATGAGACTTAGAAATGTAAAAGGAGCTGACGAATTAGTTAAAGATTGTAAATATACAATTAATGAGCCAGAAAAATATAAAGGAAAATTTAAAGAAATATTTGGAAATGATTTTGAGATTCATGTTGAAATAGGTATGGGAAAAGGAGACTTTATAATAGGAAAGTGTTTGCTTCATCCAGATATTAATTTTATTGGTATTGAAAAGTATGAATCTGTTATGGTAAGAGCAATTGATAAATTAAAAGACATGGAAGTACCGAATTTACGTTTAATTAGATTTGATGCAACCAATATTGATTCCCTTTTTGATCATGAAATATCAACTCTTTATTTAAACTTTTCTGATCCATGGCCAAAGGCACGTCATGCTAAAAGAAGATTAACTTCACCAGTATTTTTAAAATTATATGATTCTATATTTGTAGGGGATCCTCATATTGTTCAAAAAACTGATAATATTGGTTTATTTGCTTATTCTATTGAAAGCTTATCTAATTATGGATATACATTTGATAAAGTATCTTTAGATATAGTAACTACTGATGTAGAAGATGTAGAAACTGAATATGAAAAAAAGTTTAAATCTTTAGGTGTAAAAATTAACTATCTAGATGCTGTAAAGAGAAAATAAAAAAATAAATTAATTTTTAAATGCTATGTTATAATTAAAATAGTAGGAGTGGATATAAATAGTATTTAAAAAAACATTTTTATTTGTTATAATACTAATATAAAGGAATGTTTTTATGAAGAAAATATTAATTGTTATTGTTACAATTTTAGTATTTACTACAGGTTGCTCAAATGTTTTGAACTTAAAAAGTGCAAGTGTAGATACTATTGTTGATAAAACAATAAATAGTAAATATAAGTTAGATAATCATATTAACCGAGGATTTAAATATTACTTACCTAGAGAACTTGCTGTTATTAAACAAGATGAACAAAATGAGGTTATTAAATATGATGAATATGATTTATACTTATATGTGGATTTAATTAGTTATTATAATAAAAAAGATGTTAATTATGAAAAGAACGATAATATTTATTATTCACGTGTCTTACTGAAGGATGAAAAAAAAGGTCTCGTTAATATTGATGTTACAAGCGATGAAGTTTATATTAAAGTAACTTATAATTATGCAACTATTGAAACTAAAATCAGCAATGAAGATATTAACAATGTTATATCTAATATAATGATTATTTTATCATCTATAACTTATAATGATGATGTTATAGAAAATATACTTGCAAGTAATTCTCATTTAGGAAAAGATGAAGTAGTTGATGTATTTGATAATAAAAAGAATGATAATACATATTTGGATATAGAAGAAACAGAATATACTGGAAATGAAGAAGAAGACTATGATCCAGATGTTATAAATTAGAGGAGATGAATTACCATATGGGTTTAATGGATAAAGTAAAGAAAATCTTATTTGATGAAGATGAAATCGAGGTTCCTGTTAAAAGTGATACTCTACCTAAAAGAGAAGCTAAAAAGGAAGAATTTCCAAGTAGAGGTTCTTTTATAAATCATCATGAACAAGAAGAAGAGGAAAATCCAATTAAAGAAATAATTGTTCCTGCATATGAAGAAAAAAAGGAAGTTCCTGAAAGAAGAAGTTTTAATTTCCCAGATGATGATGACTTTGATTTTATGCCAAAAATAAAAGAAGAAGTACAAGAAGAAGTTATTAGAAGAAGAGAAGTTACTCCTGAGTATAATGAATTTAAAAGAGTAGAAACTCAAACTAAAGTAAGTAGAGAATATGGTCTTCAAGAAAATAAGGATTATAAAAAGTTAATCAAAGATGAAGAAGTAAAAATAAAAGCAGAAAAAGAAAAGAAACCATTTACTGTAACTCCAGTTATATCTCCTGTATATGGAATAATTGATACTGAAAATGTAGAAGTTCCAAAAAGAGAAGTAAATGAAGAAATTGAAGTAATTCAAACAAGAAGAAATTTTGGACCAGTAAGTTATAATGATCAACCAAGTATACCAAAAGAAGAGAAGAAAAGCGTAGAAGTACTTGAAAAAGTAAATATAGATGATGTAGTAGATGAAACAGATGATGAAAATATTCAAACTTCAGGTATAGAAAATGAATATTTAGGCAATAATAGTATTGAGGAGTCATTTGAGTCTACAAGCGAACTTGAAACTATAAATGAAGAAGATAGTAAGTTTGTTGAAGGAGAAAAAGTAGATTATACTCCTCAAACAATTGAAGAAAGCGAAGAAGAAAAACGTGAAAATGAAAAGTTAGAAGACACCATTGAAACAGATTTATTTAATCTAATAGACTCGATGTATAAAGATGATGAAGATACAGGAAGTGATGATTAATGGATGTCCTAGCTACCGTTTTACCAATCGTTATAGATATTTTACTGATAACTCTACTAGTAGTAAGTATTATATTGGTAATAAAATGCATATATATTATTAATAAAGCAAAAAGAATCGTTGATAATGTAGAAACAAAGGTTAATAGTTTAAATGGTGTATTTAATGTAGTAAATATTATCAGTGATAGAATGGAAAGTATATCAATGTCAATTATTAATTTCTTTGAAGGATTAATAATGAAATTTATAAAAAAGGATAAAGAAGGAGAAGATGAAAATGAAGAAGAGTAAATTAGGAGCTTTAGTAGCTGGTATTGGAATAGGAGCAGCAGCAGGAATGTTACTTGCACCTAAAAGTGGAGAAGAAACAAGAAAAGATATTCAAAAAAAAGCTAAACAAATTGGAAAGAAAGTAAAAGATATTGACTTAAATCAAGTAAAAGAAGATTTAGTAAAAGAATTTGATAAATTCAAAAATGAAATGAAAGACATGGATAAAGAAAAAGCCATGAAACTTGCTAAAGAACAAGGAACTAAACTACTTGATAAGTGTGAAGATCTAATTACTATGGCTAAAGAAAAAAGTGCACCAATGATAGAAAAAACTGGAAAAGATATTAAGAAAAAGCTTTCTGAAATGCTAGCTGATGCATCTGAAAAACTAAGTGAATAAAAATAAACTATAAAGCAACTATCATGTTGCTTTTTTATATTGAGTTTTCTTTACTTTAAAATGTAATTTTGATATATTTAACTTAATAATAGAGGTGTAATATGCTTGAGTTAAAAAATGTTAATAAAGTTGTAAATAATAAGAAAATACTTGATGATATAAATATTAAAATACCTAGTACTGGATTAACTATAATATCTGGTAAAAGTGGAAGTGGAAAAACAACATTACTTAATGTAATTAATTCTTTAGATAAAGATTATGATGGTGAAGTACTTTATGATGGAAGAAAACTATCAGTTGAAGATTTTAGTAATGTATTTCAAGACTATAACTTATTTGAAGAACTTACAGTAATTGAAAATCTTAATATTTATAATAATTTAAAAGAAGTAGATGAATTATTAGAAAAACTAAATATAAAAAGTTTAAAAAATAAAAAAGTATATACGCTTTCAGGTGGAGAAAAAAGAAGAGTATCTATTGCCAGAGCTTTATTAAAGAAATCTAAAATAATGATACTAGATGAACCTACATCTTCTTTGGATGAAGAAAATACTAAAAATGTTTTAAATATTTTAAAGGATTATTCTAAAAATCATTTAGTAATAATTTCTACTCATGAAATAATACAACCAGAAATAATTGATTCTTATATAGAAATAATTGCTGGTAAAGCTCAAATTAAGTATATAAAGGAATCTAATAATTTAGCACTTGATGAAAGTATTACAATAAATAATAGTTTTATAGATAAAATTACAAATTTGTTTTTTACTAGATATAAACTTAGTTCATTTTTATCCATTTTATTTATGTCTATATTAATTTCTTTTGTTTTGTTTTCTTCATTTATGTGTAAATTTGATTTTGCTAAAATTCAAGCTAAAACTAATGAAAAAGAATCTGTTAATACTTTAGTTTATTATTCTAATGATGAAAACAAATATACTGGAGTTAGATATTATAATGATAAATATTATAATTTAAGTATAAATACAAATATGGATGTACCATTTTATTACTTATATGTTCCAAATTGTAATTATTTTGTTTATAATGATGATTTTTTAACAGGAGATATTATTGGTAATATTCCAACTGAAAAAAATGAAATAATGATTTATCAAATTCTTGCTGAAATGATTATGTATTATGGAATTCTTACTGACAATGGAATATACAAACCTAATAATGTGAATGATATAATAGGTAAATCGGTTAGAATTAATGATATAAATGTCTCAATATCAGGAATAATCTTAAATGATTTATCTAGTTATAATAATTTAAAGAATGATTATAATTTAGAACTTAATTTAGAAAAAAATATGTTTGCAAGTAAATATGATTATTATAAAAATATGATTTTAGTTAGTAATGACTTTGATAGTTATATGAACGAATTTATAACAAATAAAAAAAGTAAATTAACAAATATTAGTTATATTGTTAAAAACGATTATCAAGAACAACTAAATGTATTAGAGAAAATAAAAGTAGATAATTCAAGATTTCCTAAAAAACTTAATATAATTGGAACTTTTTACAGTGATATTATTGCTGAAACTTTATATTTTCCATACATAGTAAGTAATGTAATTAAATTAATAAGTCCTTTAATAATGATTATATTAATTATATTTGTAGTAATATTTGTAGAAAATATACTTGTTAAAAATAACAAAGAAATTGGAATACTTGTAATATTAGGATTTAAGAAAAAAGATATAAATAAATTGATAATTAGTTATACAATAAAATATATTTTATATTCTTTATTATTAAGTGGTATTTTGTTAAGTTTTGCAAGTATAAGTTTAAATTTATATTATTCTAAAGTAGTTGAATTTTATTTACATCCATTTATATTTAATTTTGAATTAGAGTATCCTTTAGTAATCCTATTTACAACTTTAATTATATGTATAATTGTAATAATTAAAAATAATAAGAAAAATTATATTATGGAAGTAAGAAATGATTAGGTGATAATATGCTTGAATTAAAAAATGTTAGTAAAATTTACAATGATTCAAAAGTGGCTTTACAAAATATAAATTTAAAACTTGCTGATACTGGATTCGTTCTTATTAATGGTAAAAGTGGAAGTGGAAAGACAACTTTTTTGAATTTAATTGGAAATATAATTTTGCCTACAAAAGGTGAAGTTACCTATAATAATAAAAATATAAATGAGATAAAAAAATATACTTATAAATATATAAGTTATATTTTTCAGGATTATAATTTATTCAGTTCTTTAAATGTGTTAGAAAATATTCGATTTTTAAATAAAAATGCCAATAAAGAACTTATTAAGAATTTTCAAATTGAAGATATTTTAGATAAAAAAGTTAATGAAATTTCCGGTGGTGAAGCAAGAAGAGTTGCTGTTATTCGTTCAATTATTAATAATTCTAAAATAATTTTATGTGATGAACCAACTGCTTCTTTAGATTTAGATAATGAAAAAAAGATATTAGAATTATTAAAAGAAAAAAGTAAAAATTCTTTAGTCATTGTTGTAAGTCATCACTTAGATGTTATAAAACCTTATGCTGATCGAATTATAACTTTAGAAAATGGAAATGTTATAGAAGATAAGATTATAAGTAATGAAGAGAAATTAATAAATCAAGACAAATTAGCTAAAAAAAGAAAAAGTTTAATATATTTAACTTTTAAAAGAATTAAAGAAAATAAATCTATGTTTATTTTAAATACTTTAATATTAATGTTCTTGTTTTTTCTATATATTTTAAGTTTAAGTTTTAAAAATATTGATTTTAATAAAATGGAAATAGATTTAATGAAAGATAATAATTTTCATAAACTTTATAGTGAAGTTAGTAATGAACATTTTAATAAAGTTTATGAAGTCTTTGATGATACGGATCTTATGTCTTTTTCAGTAGGAAGTGGAGAATATAATATTTATTATAAAAATGATTTTAATAATGTTAGTTATACAGAATATGATAACAATTATGATAGTAATTTGTTGGGTAATAAACCTATTAATAAAAATGAATTAGTAATAAATGAATATCTATTTGAATGTTTTAATAAATTTGGGATAGAAAATAAAGATAAAATATACATATATCCAAAAAATATTGAAGATGTTATCGGACTTGAAATATTAATCAATAATGAAATCTATAAAATTACTGGAGTACTTAAAGAAGATTTAAATAGATATAGTAGTTTAAAAAATTTAACTAATTCACAGGGTATGGAAAAGTTAGTTAATATATTTGAAGATGACATTATTAGAAGTAATTTTGTTTATGTTAATAAGTCTTTCTTTAATGATAAAGATATCAATTTAATAAGTTATTTCTTTTATAGTAATGATTATAAAGAACTATTAAAAATAAAAAATAATTATCGAAATATTGAAAGTTCAGTTACATCTGTAATGGAAGAAAATCATAATATTTTAAATACATTAAAATTAATAAGTAAATATTCATTTTATATAATAATAGTTATTTTAATTATAAATTTATCAATAACAAATATGAATTCAATAAGCAATTATGAAAAAGAAAATAAAATATTATATTTCATGGGATTTAGTAAATTTAAGATTACCAATATTTATTTTTTAGATATTTTTACAAAAGTCTTTTGGTCATCTATATTAGGAATTGTTTTTATGTTTTGTTTTGATGAAATATTAAATTATATTATGACAATAAATAATCGTATAACTTTTAACTTATTAAAAGTGGATTTTAATCTTTTACTACTTGTTTCTTTATTAAACTTGTTTATTGTAATATTAAGTTATATTTCTTCTTTAATAATAATACATAAAAATATAAAGTGTGAATAAGCAACTATCATGTTGCTTTTTTATTTGTAAAAAAGTATAATAACTATAGAATAGGAGAGCTCTTATGAAAGATGAAATCATTGATATAGATACAGAAAATAAACAAGATAATTTAGATAAAACAGAGATAATTGATATAGTAAGTCCTGATAATGAAAATAATGAATTAGATGTAGAACAAGAAAAAAACGATACGGTTCAAAAAATTAGTCAAAGTAATATAGATGAAAATAAAAGTGAGAATCAAATAGAAAATAATAATAATGAAAATAACGAAGAAACACTTAATGCTAATGATCTAAAAAAATCTAAAAAGATTAAATTTAAGCTTCCTACAATAAGTTTAAAACATGTAACAAGTGTTCCTAAAAATGTTTGTATTATTGGTTTAATCGTATTTTTTACTGTTGGTTTATTAATCGGTAAAATGTTCTTTTCTAAAAACTATTGTGCTGTTACTACAACTAGAGCTACTGAAAATAAAAAGTTTGTAGCTGATGGAAAAAATAATATAACTGAAGTAGGTAATTTTAAATATCAAGTACCAAATTCTTATATATATGATAAAGATTCAAATTATTTACTTGTTTATGATAAAGATGGTTTATTTAAAATAACTATTAGAAGTTTAAAAGGTAGTTATGATGATTTAATTCTATCTAAAGTTTCAATTAAAGAAAGTGTAAAAGAACAAGGATATGTTGTAAACGATGTTAAAGAATTAGTAGTTAATAACAATAATCATTTAGTTTTAGAACTTACAGATAATACATATAATCATTTAATTAGTTTTACAAAAGGAAATGATGAATATATATTTTATATAGATATTGTTACAACTAGTAATGATATTGATTCAACTATTTTAAATACAGCTGAAGATATTGTAAGAAATGCAGAATATGTTGAAAAAGTAAATGCTCTTGAAAGTATGAGGAAAGTTGATGTTGCTGATATATCTTTAAAAGCAGCAAGTGAATACAAAAAAGCAACTTCTAAATAAAACTCATTGACTTAAATTATTTTATCATATATAATTTATTTAATTGATGTTGAAAAAGAGTTACGCCTTTGGAGTCAAATCGTATTATTCGCGTTAAGAATTATAGAGTGTATGAGCAATCATAAATTAAGGTGGTACCACGGAAATATTCGTCCTTAAATTATGGTTGTTTTTTTGTGGAGGTTTTGGTTATGTTAAAAAGAATTATTTTTGATGTAGATGGCACCTTAATTGATGTTATGAATTTTAGACTTCTAGTTGAAAGAATGTTAAAAGAAAAAGGTATTTCATATACAGAAGAAGATCTTGATGCTTATATGTTAGCTATACAAACTTATGAAGATGAATACATTAATTATGATTTTAATAATTACCTTGAACATATTAAAAGCAATTGTGGTTTAGATATAGATGCAGAATATATGAAAGCTTTTCTAAATAGGGCTAGTGAGTATGTTCCAGAAGTAGGATCGTCAATTGGTCTTAGAAATACACTTGAATATTTAAAGGAAAAATATGAATTAGTTGTATTAACGAATTATTTTAGAAAAGTTCAAGAAAATAGATTAAGAAATTTTGGGATTCTTAGTTATTTTGATGAAATCTATGGAGGAGATTCAATTATTAAACCAGCAACTGAAGCATTTAGAATAGCACAAGGAAATAATAAAAGAAGTGAATGTCTAATGATTGGAGATTCTTTACAATTAGATTACTTAGGTGCAATAAATTTTGGAATGGATGCAATATTAATTGATAAAACAATAGATAAATCTACACCAAATAAAATTAAAAGTGTAAAAGAATTAAAACATATATTATAGGAGGAAAATTTATGAAATGTTTTGAAGATTTAAAATGGAGAGGATTAATAAAAGATATATCAAGTCCTGAACTTGAAGAAAAATTAAATAATGAGAGTTTAACTTTTTATATTGGAACAGATCCAACTGCTGATTCTATGCATATTGGACACTTTTCATCATTTTTAATTGCTACACGTTTAGCAAAATATGGACATAAACCAATATTGCTTGTAGGTGGAGCAACTGGTCTTATAGGAGATCCTAAACCTAGTCAAGAAAGAAAAATGATTACTAGAGAAGAAGTTAATAAGAACGTTGAAGGATTAACTAAACAAGCTCATGATATATTTGGATTTGATGTAGTTAATAACTATGACTGGATTAAAGATATTAGTGTAATTGATTTCTTAAGAGATTATGGTAAATATATAAATGTTAATTATATGTTAGATAAAGATATAATTAAAAGAAGACTTGAAAGTGGTATAACTTTCTGTGAATTTGCATATACACTTTTACAAGGTTTAGACTTTGTTACATTAAATAAAAATTATGGAGTAACTTTACAAGTTGCAGGTTCTGATCAATGGGGAAATATCACAACAGGTATTGAACTTTCTCGTAAAATGGAAGGACCAGAATTATATGGAATGACAATGCCTTTAGTATTAGATGCTAATGGTGTTAAATTTGGTAAAACTGAAGGTAATGCTTTATGGCTTGATAAAACTAAAACTTCATCTTATGAATTATTTCAATACTTAATTAATTCAGATGATGCATGTGTAATTGATTATTTAAAGAAACTTACTTTCTTAAGTAAAGAAGAAATTGAAAGTATTGAAGAAGAACAAAAAGCTCATCCTGAAGAAAGAAAAGCTCAAAATGCTCTTGCTCGTGAAGTAATAACTTTCTTACATGGAGAAGATGAATATAATAAAGCTTTAAAAATAAGTCGTGATTTATTTAGTGGTAATATTAAAGACTTAACTATTGATGAGATACGTGATGGATTTAAAGATGTTCCAAGTTTCTCAATAACTGAAGATTTAACTTTAATAGACTTACTTGTAAATAATAGTATTGCATCAAGTAAAAGAGAAGCAAGAGAATTTATAAATGCTGGAAGTATAACTATAAATGGAGAAAAAGTGACTGATGAAAGTGTTATAATTGATAAAACTTATGCAATAGAAAATGAAGTAGTAGTTATTAGAAGAGGAAAGAAAAAATATTATTTAGGAATAATTAAATAATATATATTTGTGGGGAAATTTATGGATATAAAGATTGCTTTGGTTGATTTATCAACAATGATAAGTGATAATCGTGATGAAGTACTATATATAATTAAAGATTATTTGTCTTTACGTTTTTCTTTATCAAAAAGAAAAAATGATGATAATCTAGCTAATATTCTTGATTGTTTAGATGAAAGATATAAAGAAATATTAGAAGAACTTGATAATGAATATTCTATTCTTTGGAATGTTGCTAATTATTTAACAAATTATATTGGATATTCAGAAGAAACTGGAGAATATTTATATAACTATGTTCAAGAATTAATTGAAACAGCAGAATCAAGGGTAATGTATGAAACATTTTTATATAAATGGTATTTAGATATTGCAAATAGTCCACTTAAAAATACAAAAGAATTTGATTTTCCAAAATATGAAGAACAAATAAGTAGAAGTGATGTTATAAAATTTATGCTTCTACAAAGAATATAAAAATAAAACCATTTCGAGTTGAAATGGTTTATTTTAATTCATTAATGTATTTCTTTAGTGCTCTAGCATCCTGCCCAAATATTATTTTTAATTGATTATCAATTTCAACAATACCTTTAGCACCAAGTTTTTGAATTCCTTCTTTATCTACTTTAGATATGTCCTTTAATGTTACTTTAAATCTTGACATATTTACTTTAGTATCTAGAATATTATCTTTTCCTCCTAGATATTGTACTAGTTTATTAATCTCTAAGTTAAAGTTTTTATGATTAAGTTTAACTATAACTAAAGATATAATAATTAAAACAACTGCAATTATACCATATTGTATTAAATGCGTTAAATTCATAAATTAATCACCAAAACAATCATACTATAAAAAAATGAAAAAAGCAATTATTGACTAAGAGTTTAAATAAATATATAATTTTATTAGGAAGTGATAATGTGAAAAGAATAATATATAGAATACTTGCTTATATAATAGATATTTTATTAGTAACTTTACTTACTTTTGGAATAACTTATTTACCTTGTTTTAAAAATACAAACCAAAAAGTAGGAGCATATTATGTAAGTTTATCTACAAATGAAGTAATGTATAATAATTTAACAAATATATTAGATGATTATTATGAAGATGCTAAAATAAGCGAATCAGAAATGGCTGAAATAAATGATAAATATGTAAATTATGCTAAATGTTTTAAAGATGTTAAAGTAGAAGAAGAAGTAACTAATAAAATGAAAAGTGATATTGAAACTAATATTAAAAAGACTTATGTAGATACAAAAAATAATGTTAGCTATGAAATTAATAAATGTAATATAATTCAAAGTATAATTGGTATAGTTCTTTATATTTTATATTTTGGTGTATTTCAATATTTTATGAAAGGTCAAACTTTAGGTAAGAAATTATTTAGATTAAAAGTTAAAAAATGTGATGATTCTAAAATCTCTTTATTAAGTTATATCATCCGTACTGTACTTGTATGTGAAATACTTATAACTGGCCTTGATTTGATTTTCTTACTTACAATGAATAAAAGTATGTATATAACAAGCAATTATTGGATTTTACAAGTTAAATATATTTATGAAATACTTTTTATTGTAGTAATGATTATAAGAGATGATAATAGAAGTGTTCATGATTTACTTCTTAATACATGTGTAGTAAGAATGGATAAAGAAGGAAATGAAATAAAAGAACAATTATTTGAAGAAAAAAATGAAAAAAATATTAATAAAACTAATTAGGTTATATCAAAGT
This sequence comes from uncultured Bacilli bacterium, assembly GCA_934095845.1. Lineage (GTDB taxonomy): Bacteria > Bacillota_I > Bacilli_A > RF39 > UBA660 > CAG-582. The sequence continues at coordinate 25,339 of CAKOKS010000004.1, forward strand.
ACACCATTAAAATCTCATTCAAGATGTAAATATATTCCAAGTTGTTCAAATTATGCAATAGAAGCTATAAATAAATATGGATCTTTTAAAGGAAGTTTAAAGGCTATATGGAGAATTATTAGATGTAATCCTTTTTCTAAAGGTGGAATAGATATAGTAAAATAACGTGTTAAAAACACGTTTTTTGTTTGTATTAAATTATTAGGTTCTAATTTTGTTGATAAATGTCGAGTCTATTGACATAAGTATTTTAGCCTTTATAATAACCACTTGAGAAGCAAGAGAAGATGCTTATCACATTCCAAAGAGAGGCTAAAATTCAGGAGGGTTTTGGTTAAGTAGTACAAAAAGGAGTGTGATACGATGAAGAAAGATAATCATATAAGATTACTTTATTTAATCGTTTTTATATTGTTAGTAATAATATTAAAATTATTATAGCAATTAAAAAAGCATCTTTATTCTACTGAATAAGGATGCAACCAACATCTGTGGTAAGCATCAAGCCTCTTAAAGAAACTCTTGCTTCTCACTAAATTAAATATAACATAATAAAAATAAAATGTAAATATTTACACATAATATGATTATTAAATAAAAGAAAAAACTTAAATAGTGTATAATGATAATAGAATGGTGTGTGTATAATGAAAAGGAGAAATCTGTTAATAATTGCAATTTTAATAATGTGTATAGGATTTGCAGCAATAAGTACAACATTAGTAATAAATGGAAATACAAAAATTGGAGAAAATAAAGATGATTTTTCAGTAATATTTACTGCAGCTTCATTAGATGGAACGGATGTATACGCAAATGTAATTGATGATACAAAGAAAATAATTACATTTGAAATAAATGATTTAAAAACATTAAATCAAACAAGTGTGTTAACTTATGAAATAACAAATAATTCAGTAAACTATGATGCCGAAGTACAAGTAAATTGTAAGGTTAAAGATAATGGTTTAGCAAAATATACAAGCATAAAAAATGAACTAGAAGCAAATACCAAAGTAGTAAAAGCAAAAGAAACATTAAATGGAACATTAATAGTAACACTTAACAAAACGGCAACCGAAGAAGTAAGAGAAGAGTATGTATGTGAATTAACATTTAATGCAGTAGAAAGAAATGAATTAGGACGAGAAATTCCTAATCCAGTATCATTTACAACTGATAGTTGGGAAACTATTCAAAAAGCTGTTCAAACTGGAAATTCTGGTGTATATAATGTAGGAGACACAAAAGAAGTGGACCTAGGTTCTTTTGGAACACATACCATAAGAATAGCAAATAAAAGTGAATGTACAACAGAAGCAAGTGAAACAGCATGTGGATTTGTAATAGAATTTGCTGACTGTATAAGTGAAACAATTATGAATTCTACAAATACTAATGTTGGTAGTTGGAAAGTATCTACAATGAGAACATATTTAAATAATACTATTTATTCATCCTTACCATCTGATTTACAAAACGTAATTGTTTCAACAAAAGTAATTACAGGACATGGAAGTGCAGAAACAACTAATTCTGAAACACAAGATAAATTATATTTATTATCTGCTAAAGAAGTTTGGGGAACTGCTCAAGATGATACAGTAAATATAGAAACAAGACAACTTGATTATTATAAGAATCAAGGAGTAACGGCAACTAGCTATGCAGCAGCAATAAAAAAATATAATGGATCAGCTATATTCTGGTTTTTGCGTTCTCCTTATTCTGGAAATGATTCAGCATTTATCCGTGTTGGTTCCTTAGGCAACTGGAGTGGTAGTGGAGCAGGTGGAAGTAACTATGTATCACCTGCATTTAGAATTGCATAAAAAAACCACTTGTTAAGTGGCTAATTTTATCTTATAGGTTTATTTTGAAGTTCAAAATCAATAACCTTATCATTTGTTAACATTGTATAAATATATGCACATTTTAATTCATAATCTTTTATTATAGAATTTACAGAAGTAATCTTTGTTACTATTGGAAGATTTACTTCTTTTTTTATACTATTTAAATATTCTTGACCAAGTTTATTTAAACCTAGAATACGTATATACTCATTTTTTGTTAAGGCGTTTTTATCTTCTTTAGTGAGACCAATAAGAATATGTATAAGCATTCTTTTAATTCTATTATAAGTATATCTTTTAGATTTAGTTTTTTCTATTAATTCATCAATTGTTGTAACTTCATTTATTACTTTTTTAAGTCTATTATCTATACCTTCATCAACAGTTAAATACTTGCTTAAATCATGTTCAGTTATTATTTTATATTTAAGTAAATTAAATAATTTTTCTTCATCAATTGAATTTATTTTACCTTCAGGAATATATTTTTTTATATCAATATTTTCTTTTAATTTATTTCTTATATTAGATGCCGATATAATAGCTTCATTACTAGATAAATCATGAAAGTCGTTTGTCCTTTTTATAGAAATAGGTTCTATATTATATTTATTTTTTAATATAGCTTTAATATATGATAAAGCTAGGATATCATTAGGTGTGTCAATATTTGTATTAGTTACTTTATTTAAAGCTGTTGGGTAATTTATGCCTTTTTTTAGATAATCTTTTATTTTATAATCATTTTCTAATTGTTCTTGTGCTATTTTCCTTAAAGTATTTATATCATTAGATTCAGAACCAAAAACTATTTTTTCTACATGTAGTTCATTTAAAAGTTCAATCGCGCTTGATGCAAATATATCTGCAGATGATGATGAAAAGAAGAAAGGATGTTCAATAACTAAATCAACTCCATACTTTAAGGCTAGTCTTGTTTTTTCTTCTTTAGATTCAATAGAAATATCACCACGTTCTAAAAAATATCCATTTAAAACTAAAATAATTATATAATTTGGATAAAGTTCTTTTATTTTATTTATATGATAAACATGGCCATTATGAAAAGGATTATATTCACATATTATTCCAATAGATTTCATGATTCACCTCTTTTTTTCTTTATTATATTAACATAAGTTAAAAAAATATGCTATAATCTAAAGTAGGTGAGGCGTGTGAAAAAGAGAATTTATTTTATTCATTCTAGAAAGATAGATTATAATGACTTAATATATTTACCTGTTCTTAGAAGTGAAGCATTACATACTCATGAATTAATGTTACCTGAAAGTGAAAATTTAAAAAACGTTTATTATAAAGACTTAATAAATGATGCTGATTTAATTGTTGTTGAACTAAGTAATCCTGATATTGGATTTAACATGGAACTAAAACAAGCAATTCTTTCTAGAAAACCAATTTTAGCTCTTGCTAATAAAAAAATTGGCTTTGATATGAAATATCAAAAACTTCTTAAAAATGTTTATGGTTATGAAACAGAAAAAGAATTTAGAGAATATGTTGAAAAGTTTGTTTTAAAACATGAAAAAGATCCAAGAGCAGATGTTGGTACAATAGTTTTAGGCAATATAAAAGAGAACTAAAGCTCTCTTATATCAAGAATAGATGTTATATCTATTTTTTTATTGTCAATTGTTATTAAGTATTTTTGACTTCTTCCAATAATAGTTGTTTTAAATTCATCTTCTTTAGTTTTTATTAATACATCTAATTTATAAACGTAGTTAGAAGAATTAAATAAGTCATTTATTTTCTTTTCAATCAAATATGGACTTTCAATTACTTGACTAGTTGAGTTTTCATGATTTTTTTCACTATAGAAGACATTTTGACTAATATTATTGGTTTTTATATTACTATTTTGAAATACTTTTGGTAAATTCATATAACCACCTACAATATAATATGTTTAATATTTTAATTTATGAGTAAAATAGTACTATGAAAAATAATGGTTTAATAATAATATTAATAATAATTTTATCTATATTTAGTATGATTAATTTATACAATTATGATTCTTTTCTAATGAAACAAATTATCTGGTATATAATTGGTTTTGTAATATATTTTATATTTAAAAAAATGAATAAAAAATATATATTTAGATTTTCTATATTGCTTTATATTATTCTTAATGCATTACTTTTATATTTACTTTTATTTGGTAAAGCTATAAATGGAACAAAAGCTTGGATAAATATATTTGGTAGTTCTTTTCAACCTAGTGAATTTATGAAAGTTATTCTTATTATAGTTTTAGGATATATTTCAACTAAAAAACATTACTTAATTAAATCAATTATTTTAACTCTAATACCATCAGTTTTAACTTATTTAGAACCAGAAACTGGTAATGTTATTTTTTATATAATGATTTTATTCTCAATTATATATTATAAAAATACTAGTAATAAATTTTTTAAAAAACTTTTAGCTTTTATTATATTTATAGGAAGTATTATTTTTTCTTTAACATATTACTTTAGTGATTTATTTATATCTTTAGTTGGAAATAATATATTTTATAGAATAGATAGAATTGTAAGTTTATTTACAAATTCTAGCTATCAATTAAATCAAGCACTTATGTCAATTGGATCTGCTTATTATTTTGGTGGGTCATATGGGGCATTTATACCAGAGGCAATAACTGACTTTGCATTTGCTCTTTTAATTAGCAAAATAGGTTTTGTAGGAATAATTGTTTTTTTAATCGTTAATTATATGTTAGACTTAACTTTGATAAAAAAACATTCAAGCAATTTTGGAATAATGAAAACAATTACTTTTTCATTTGTAATACTTAAAATAGTACAAGAAAGTATACATATGCTTATGAATATTGGTTTATTTCCAATTACAGGAATTACTTTACCATTTATATCTTATGGTGGATCTAGTATTCTTTCTTATTTTTTTATTCTTGGTGTTATTAGTAATAGTAGTAAGGATTATAGTTTGGATATGGAATAGGGTTATAGTAAACTGGTCTAGGTCTTGATAAACCAACGATAGCAGCACCACCTAATCCACCTAATAAGAATGGAACAGCAAATCCAAATCTATCTTGATAATACATATTATTATAATTCATATAATTAAAAGAATTATAGTTTGGCATATAAAAAACTCCTTTCTATAAGTAGTTTATGAAAGGAGTTTTATTTTGTTCTTAATCGATATAAAGTTATACTTGGTCTTGCAAAAAGACGAAGTTTTAAAGAAGATGTACCAATACCACCTGAAACATATAATTCAGAATTCCCAACTATATAATGTTCATCTTTATATTTTTTTGAACCATCTGGTGTCCATAATGCACCAATAAATGGAGCTCTTACTTGACCTAAATGAGAGTGCCCAGCAAAAGCAAGATTATAATTATCTTCAGTGATTTTGTCTATTAAATCCGGTTCATGAGTAAGAACTATTGTAAATAAATCATCAGGATTTTCGTTTTTATAACTAAAACCATTTTTTATATCAACTTTTCCTTCTAGTAAATCATCAAATCCAACAAATACTAAAGGGGTTGTTGAATTATTATATACAAATTCATAAGTATTAAATAAAACTTTCCATGGTAAATTTTCAGTTATTTTATCAAAGTATTCATGATCATAATCATGATTTCCTTTAACAGCAAGAGTTTCAATTTTAGGATTTATTTTCTTTAATTCTTCAGTTACTTTTTCTACTTCTTCATCACTTAAAACAACTTTGTTTTCAACTAAATCTCCAGTAAAGATAACTATATCTGGATTTTGATCATTTATTCTTTTTACAATATTTTTAAGTTCTTTTAAATGAATTGTGCTTCCATAATGTAAATCAGTAAATTGAACTATTTTTAAACCATCATATTCATTTGGAAGTTTATCTGTTATAATTGATTTTTCAATTACTTTTAAACCAGTAGTTCCAATAAATCTAGCATAAAGAATAGTAAGAACTCCAGTTACAATAAGTAAGATTAAAATAATTTGATATCTTTTCATTACATCACCTATATAAATAATAACATAATATTAATAGAATTATTGATAATATGCATTATGATTGACATTAAAATATTTTCATTTTTAAAATAAGCATAAGATAAACCTGAACTTAAAATAAAATATGGAATTATAAAAATTAAATCTATTGGAGTTTTATAAACAATATGTAAAAGGGCAAAAACTAATGTAGAAATAAATATACTTAATTTATTTTTTTTATATGGAAGTCTAAAGGTTATTTCTTCTACTATTGGAGCAAATATACACATATAAGGTATTGTTAGCAATGGAGAAGTTAATAAAGCTTTTTCTGCAATAATTTCATTATTAGCTTCAACTTTTAATAATTGTATTAATGCCATATTTACTATAAAGCATAATATAAATAAACTAATTGGTATTAAAATATTTTTTAAAGTTAAATCTTTTTTTAAGTTTTTGGCATCATTTATAATCTTATCTTTATAAAAAATAATGAAAAAAATAGCTAATAATAAATATGTAAATAAGTAAGCTAAGTTTTCATTTTTTATAAATAAAGTAAGAAGAGCCATTAAAAAGGAAGTTAGTAAAAGAAAACCCATACTTTTAATAAAACTTTTCAAAGTATCCATAAAATCACCTTGATATTATTTTAACATATTATTTATTATTTTGTTTGAAAATTACAATTCTTATGCTATAATTATTGATAGTAGAAGAGTATGCGTTTTAGGTGTGCTTGGAAAGGTTGATAAATGTGAAAAAGAAAAAAAGTGGGTCTATTTTTAAGAGATTATTAGGAAATAAGAATACAGTTACTATACTTGGAGTTTTAGCTTGTATAGCAACACTTGTTATAGGTTATAATTACCGTGTTAATAATGCTATTTCACCAATAACTGTTCCTTATGCAAAAGAATCCATTCCATCAAGAACTCTTATTACAAGTGATATGGTTGGAAGAATTAAACTTGCAAGTAATTATGTAAATGATTCATCAAATTTAATTAAAAATGTAAATGAAGTAGTTAATAACTATGTTTCATATAAAACTAATATACCAAAAGGCAGTTTATTTTATAAAGAGACGGTGAAGAAAGCAGATGAAATGCCAGATGCAGCTTTTGCTAATATTGCTGATGGATTTACAATTTTCTCCTTAGGTGTTACTGTTGATTCAACTTTTGCAAACTCAATTCGCGCTGGAGATTATATTGATTTATATATGTCAACAACTAATCCAACTGATAATCTTGTTATTTATGCTAAGATGATTGAAAGTATAAGAGTTTTAGCAGTTAAAGATTCAAGAGGAAATAATATTTTAAAAAATACAGTTGCTAATGGAAAACCAAGTGAATTACTATTTGCAGTTCCAGAAGATTTATATTTATTACTAATGAGAGCTGAAGCAATTACTTCTGCAAAGATAAGTATTGAACCAGTTCTTAGAAATGAAGCTTATACAGAAGCTGCTAATGAAACTCAAGTTTCAAGTGAACAACTAAGAAACTTCATTAATGATAGAGTTAAAGAATTAGGATAAGGAGGAAATGTATGAATTTAGATAACGCGAAAACTAATATTAAAAGATTTTTTAGTAATCCGAATACTCTTACTTTTATTTTAGTTATTGGTCTTATAGTAGTTATTTATTTTATTTATAACTATACAGTTAATCGTGCTGTATCTCCAGTAACTGTTCCATATTCAACAAAGATGATTACTGCTAAAACCAAAATAACTAATGATATGATTGGTACAGTTAAAATATCTGGTTCATTTGTTACTTCAAGTGGAAGTGGACTTATTCAAAACAAAGGTATTCTTTTAAATGATAGATATGTTGCTGAAGGGTATCAAATACCTCAAAATAGTTTCTTTTATACAGAAGCAGTTGTAACTGAAGATAAAGTTAATAATACAGCATTTACTAACTTACCTGATAATTATACAATTTATAACTTACCAGTTGATTTCCATTCAACATATGGTTGTTCAATAATGCCAGGTAATTATATAGATTTATACTTTAAAGCAACAGTTAAAGAAGCAAATGATAATGAACCAAAAGTAATATTTGATTTATTTATTAAAAGTATTCAAGTTTATAAAGTAGTTGATAAAGATGGAGTAGATGTTTTCTCTTATGCAGATACAGATAAAGATCCAACTCCTAAATATATTTATTTTGCTGTTCCAAATGAAGTATTTGAACTTCTAAGAAAGGCAGAAAGGGTTCCAACTGGAAATATTGAAATAATACCAGTACCTAGGAATGCAGGATATTCAGAAAATCCTGAAGAAACTGTAATTGCAAATGAAGCAATTGAAAATTTCATATTAGCTCAAACAGAATATATATCTGAATAATTTAAAAGGAATAAAAAAGAAGAAAGGGGATAAGCTATGTTAAATTCTATATTTGATCAAATGGACTTTGGACCATTAAAAGAATTTTTAGAAGAAGATAATATTACCGATATTTCTTATAGTAATGGTGGTCAAGTTTGGTTAAAGACTTTGGATAAAGGTATTTATCAAGTTCATAGACCTGATATCAATAATGCTTTTATGGAAAAACTTGCATTTCAATGTTCTAACGTTATGGGTAAAACATTTAATATGGCTCATCCTTTTCTAGATGCTGAATCTGCTGAACTTCGTATGAATTTCGTGCATGATTCAATAGCTACAAATGGTATAGCTTGTCTTATACGTAAGACACCAGCTAAAATAAGACTTAATAAAGATAAATTATTAAATGAACAATATATAACTGAACAATTACATGACTTCTTAGTTAAATGTGTTGAAGGACATGCGAATATAATGGTAGCAGGAGAAACTGGTTCAGGTAAAACTGAGTTAGTAAAATACTTAGCAAGTAAAACTAAAGAAGATGAAAAAATAATAACTATTGAGGATACTCTAGAACTTCACTTAGATAAGATATTTCCTCAAAGAGATATAGTTGCTATGAAAACTAATAATATAGCATCTTATACAGAATCACTTGTTGCATGTATGAGACAAAACCCAATATGGATTCTTTTATCAGAGGTTCGTTCAGCAGAAGCTGTTCTTGCTGTTCGTAACTCAATTTCATCTGGTCACCATATTTTGTCAACAATCCATGCTGATAAAGCATCAAGTATTCCAATGCGTATGTATTCCCTTTTGGAAACAGGACAAGATATTGAACAATTCTTAGGTTCGATTCATAGATATATTCAAATAGGTATATATGTTAAAGGCTATTTTTCAAAAAGATTAAATAGATTTCAAAGAGAAATTATGGAGGTTTGTGAGTTTTATATAGATGAGAATAATAAACCTCAAAGTAAACTTCTATATCAAAAATTTATGGATGGTAGAATAGTTTTACATAATCCAACTAAAAATTTACTTGATTATTTAGCAATTGGAAATGTAATGTTACCAGAAGATACATTTGGTCTTCATGGAGAAGAAGAAAAAATAGATGACTCAAATAGAATAATACCTGAAAAAGAAGATCATAAAGAGTCAAAACCTATTAGTAAAGATAATCCTTTTAATATGAATGAAAGTAGTCAAACAAGTGTAAATAATACAAACAATAATTCTATAGATTTAGATAAAACAGATATAATAGACTTAGAAGAGATAAGTAATAATATTATTAATAATCAAAATAATGTAAATCAAGTGGCTTAGAAAGGAGTATATTTATGGAACTAGTTATTATGATACTTATAGCTGTATTTGTGCTATCATATCGTAATCAAAATGGTGAAAACGTTTATAAATTTATTTCAGATACAGTTAAAAATGTATACAATAAATATGCACCTTATAGTTACCAAGAAGTTAGAGAAAAAAGTAAAGAATTAGGTCAAGAATATACAGCTAAAGAATATTTATCTCAAATAATTCTTATAGGTGGAGGAGCTGCAGGTATTGCATATTTATATTTCTATAGTGTTGCTATGGCTATACTTTATGCAATAGTTGCAATTATGTTTATTCCATATCTTGCATATTTAAGAAATAATCGTGTATATTCAGAATTCTTGTTTGAAGAGATTCAAGTTTATACATCAAATGTTATAAATGAATTTAATACAACTCAATCATTTGTTAAAGCTCTTGAAGGGGTAGTTGCATCTGGTATTCTTGAAGATCCTGTTAAAAGTGATGTTGAGAATATGATAAAGATGTCTTATCAAAATGGTACAATTGATGAAGCAGTTGAATGGTTTAACCAAAAATATCCATATTATATGGTTAAAAATATGCATCAATTGTTTATTCAAATTACAAAAGAAGGTGCTAAAGATTCAGGTGAGTCTTTAGAAAATATGATGCTTGATATAGACTTATTGGTTGAAGGCGTTTACCGAGACAAAATGGACCGCGAAACAAGTCATAAGAAATTCTTAGGATTTGGTATTGCACTTTATTTCTTAGTAATGCTTACTCAAATGCTTTTGGATAAACAAAATTATAAAGCAATGTTAAGCTTATGGTATGTTCAAGTATTACTTCATGCTATTATTCTTATAAACTCTTACTTTATTATAAGTGGTGAGAAATTCTATAATGAAGATACGGGGGTTGAATAGTTATGTATTATGAAATATTAGTAGTTGCAATTATTATAATCTTCGTTATGCAATATATTGGTGGATTTAGTATTAATAAGTTTGTTGATGATAATGCAACATATTTTAAAAAATTACAAGAAGATGATTTTGAATTTTATGCTAAAGCTAAATATGGAGATGCAATTGATATTGATAAACTTTTTAATAATAGATTAAGAGATTCATTACTTGTAGGTTTATTTGTAGGTTTTCTATTTATTAATAAATTTAATTATATTACTTTAATTGCTATATTCGGTATTATTATGGGAATGTTTAAACTTCCATATATTCAATTAAAAAAATACTATAAATCACATTTACATTTAATAGATACTCAATTACCTTATTATTTAAAAAATTTGGAAATATTAATTCAACATTATACAGTTCCAGTTGCTTTAGGTAAAAGCGTTGGAGATGCACCAGATATATTTAAAGATGGATTAAGAGAAATGATTGAAAAGATAAATGCTGGAGATTCAAGTATTAATCCTTATATGGAATTTGCTAAAGAATATCCAGTAAGAGATTCAATGAGAATGATGAGACTTCTTTATCGTTTAGGTTTAGGTAAACAAGAAAGAAAACAAGAACAATTATTAACATTCTCAAGAACTGTTTCCGCTTTACAACAAAAAGCAAGGGAGGCTAGATATAAAAATAGACTTGATAAAATGGAAAGTAAAACAATGCGTATGCTAGTTTGTACAGGTGCAGGTGTAATGATACTTTTAGTTTTATCAATACTACAACAATTTTCGTAAGACACATAAGTGTCTTTTTTTGTAAACTAATTTTACATTTAAATGATTTGTAATTGTGTGTTATTAATTATTTATTGTATAATTAATTATAGAATGGTGTGTGTATATGAAAACTAAAAAAATTATTTTTGGGATAATTATGTTTGTTTTAGGAATAACAGTTGCTTATGGAGCTGATTTAATATTAGGAGAAGAAGTTAGTTTTAATAACGGAGCAACTAATTTAAAAGCAAATAACGTACAAGATGCAATAGAAGAAATATATAATAAAACAATAGTGGATTCGTCATGTAAAAATGTAAGTGCACCTAAATTAGGGAGTGGTCTAGTTCCAGTAACAATAGAAGCCGATGGAACAGTAAAATATGCAGACACATTAAAGAGTTGGTATAACTATTGTGATAAACGTTGGGCGAATGCAGTAATACTTGAAGATAATGCGAGTTACAATGTTGGAGATACAATAAGTGAAACAGATATACAAAGTTACTTTGTATGGATACCAAAATATAAATACAAATTATGGAATGTAGATGTAGCAGTAGAGAATGCTCATGAAATAGAAATTGTATTTGATGAAACTGATACAACAGATGTTGAAGGTGTATCATGTAAGACTCCAATGATAAGTGGAGAGTCTGGTAACTGTAACAATGGAGAATATATGACACATCCAGCATTTATAAGTATGAATACAAATGGATTTTGGGTAGGTAAGTATGAAACAGGATATAAAGGAGCAACAAGTGAAGCAGCAGCTCAAGTAAATGCAAATGATATAAGTAAAGTAATAATAAAACCAAACGTATATAGTTGGAGAAATATAACAGTTTATAACTCATTTTTAAATTCATATAACTATAAACGTAATTTAGATTCGCATATGATGAAAAATACCGAATGGGGAGCTGTTGCTTATCTATCTCATTCTAAATATGGAAAAAATGCAGAAATAAATATAAATAATAATTCAAGTTACAAGACTGGATATTCAGCATTACCTTCAACGAATCAACAAACATATCCAGGAACAAGTGGAGATGGAGATTCATACAACTCTGTATACAATACAAATATTGGATATCTTGCAAGTACAAGTGGAAATATAAGTGGTGTTTATGATATGAGTGGTGGAGCTTGGGAATATATGGCATCTTTTGTTACTGGTAAACCTGGATCAAGTGGATTTAGTACAACAACTTTATTAAATTATGACAATAAATATTTTGATGTTTACAATGCAGCATCTACACTTACTACTTATCAATATAGAATATTAGGAGATGCAACCGAAGAGATAGGGCCTTTTAAACAATATTCAGATGGAGACAATCAGGCCAGAACTCATTCGAGCTGGTATGGTGATATGTCATATTTTTTGGACTCTACAGATGTCTGGTTTTTTAGAAGCAGTAATTATGCTAATGGTGTGTTGTCTGGATGTTTTTCTTTTACTAAATATAACGGAGGAACTCATCCTGCTGGTGGTTATCGTATAGTATTAACTCCATAGAAAGGAATGCTTATGAAAAAATTGAAAATAGTAAATATATGTTTAATTGCACTAGTTCTTTTCTTTGGAGTTGCGTATGCAGCAGAACTTATAAAAGCAAAAGAAGTTTCATTCAGTAATGGAATGTCTGGATTAAAGGCAAATAATGTACAAGATGCAATATCAGAACTTTATAATAAAAATATAAGTGATACATCATGTAAAAATGTAAGTGCACCCAAACTTGGTGAAGGATTAATTCCAGTAACAATAGAAACTGACGGAACAGTAAAATATGCAGATACATCAAAGAGTTGGTATAACTATTGTGATAAACGTTGGGCGAATGCAGTTATTCTTGAAGATAATACAAGTTATAAAGTAGGAGATACGATACAAGAAAGTGACATTCAAAGTTACTTTGTATGGATTCCAAAATATAAATATAAATTGTGGAATGTAGACACACCAAGTAAAGGAATACATGAAATAGAAATTGTATTTGACGAAAATGATACAACTGATGTAGAAGGAATATCATGTAAAACGCCAATGGTAAGTGGAGAAACAGGTAACTGTGATAACGACGAATACATGACCCATCCAGCATTTATAAGTATGAATACAAATGGATTTTGGGTAGGTAAGTTTGAAACAGGATATAAAGGATCAACAAGTACAGCTGCAGCTCAAGTGAATGCAAATGATACAAGCAAAGTAATAATAAAGCCGAATGTATATAGTTGGAGAAGTATAAATATATATAATGCATTTTTGGCATCATATAATTATCAAAGAAATTTAGATTCACATTTAATGAAGAATACTGAATGGGGAGCAGTTGCATATCTATCTCATTCCAAATATGGAATAAATAGAAAAATAAATATAAATAATAACTCTTCGTATAAAACTGGATATTCTGCAAATTTAGAAACAAACCAACAAGTTTATCCAGGAACAAGTGGAGATGGCGATTCATATAATAAACCTTATAATACAAAAATAGGATATTTAGCAAGTACAACAGGTAATATAAGTGGAATATATGATATGTCAGGTGGAGCATGGGAATATTTAGCAGCGCATGTAAATAGTTATTTATCATCAAGCGGATTTAATACGACTACAAGAAATGAATATGACAATAAATATTTTGATATGTACAATGACTCGTCAACTACATCAAGCTATCAAAATATGATATTAGGAGATGCAACAGGTGAGATGGGACCATTTCAGTATTATAATGTCAATAATACAAATATGGCACATTGTTGGTATAGTGAGATAAATGTATTTGTTTCTACTGCTTATCCTTGGGCATTAAGAAGTGGAAATAATTCTGATGGAAATCAGACTGGAATTTTTTATATCGGCGGAATGACTGGCGAAGCGGTTAATCGAGACGGCTATCGTATAGTATTAACACCATAATGTAGAAAGGAAATAAATTATGAAAAATAAAAAGAAATTAATTGGAATAGCAATATTAGTAATGGCAATAGGATTTGCAGCAATAAGTACAACATTAATAATAAATGGAAGTACAAAAATAGGAGAAAATATAGATGATTTTGATATATATTTTTCAGAAGCAATAGTAGATGGAACAGATAAATCAAGTGAAGTAATAGGAGAAAATGGAAAAGTAATAACATATACAACAACAGATTTAAAAACAGTAGGACAAATTTCAGTATTAGATTTTGAAGTAACAAATGCAAGTAAAAACTACGATGCTAATGTAAGTGTAGAATGTGACGCAATTGACAGTGATTATATAACGGTAAGCTTAGAACCAACAAACTTTGTAATAGAAGCAACAAGTACCCAAAATGGAAAAGTAAATGTTAAACTAAACAAGAATTCAGTAGAAGAACAAACAATAACATTTAAATGTAAACTAACAATAAATGCAAGTGAAAGAGTATCATTAGGAAATGGATCATTAAATGCATATAAAGCAAGAAATATAGCATATGATGATTCAAATACAAATATAGGATGTTCAAATGTACAAGACTGTTTAGATAAATTAGCAGAGGTAATGAAATAATGACGAAGAATAAAATAATATTTATTTTAGTCGTTTTTTCTATATTTATAAGTGTTGCATATGCAGCTGAGGTGATAAAAGCAAAAGAAATTTCTTTTAGTAATGGAATGTCTGGACTAAAAGCAAATAATGTTCAAGATGCAATAGAAGAATTGTATGACAAAACAATATCTGACTCATCATGTAAAAATGTAAGTGCACCAAAACTAAAAGAAGGACTAATTCCAGTAACAATAGAAAATGATGGAACAGTAAAATATGAAGATACTTCTGAAAATTGGTATAACTATTGTGATAAACGTTGGGCGAATGCAGTAATACTAGAAGATGGTGCAAATTATAAAGTAGGAGATACAATAAGTGAATCTGATATTCAATCATATTTTGTATGGATACCAAAATATAAATATAAATTATGGAATACCGGAACAGCAAGTGAAGGCGTACATGAAATTGATATCATATTTGATGAAACAGATACAGAAGATGTAGAAGGAATATCATGTAAAACTCCAATGATAAGTGGAGAGTCTGGAAATTGTAACAATGGAGAATACATGACACATCCAGCATTTATAAGTATGAATACAAATGGATTTTGGGTAGGAAAGTATGAAACAGGATATAAAGGAGCAACAAGTGTCGCAACTGCCCAAGTTAATGGAAGTGATTCAAGTAAGATAATAGTAAAGCCAAATGTATATAGTTGGAGAAATATAACTGTGTATAATGCGTTTTTAGCATCATATAATTATGATCGTGACTTAGATTCACATATGATGAAAAATACCGAATGGGGTGCTGTTGCATATTTATCACATTCTAGATATGGAAAAGAATATGAAATAAATATCAATAATAATTCAAGTTATAAAACTGGGTACTCTGCACTGCCTTCGATAAGCCAACAAACGTATCCTGGAACAAGTGGAGATGGAGCAACATACAATTCAGCATACAATACAGATATTGGATATCTAGCAAGTACAAGTGGAAATATAAGTGGTGTTTATGATATGAGTGGTGGAGCATGGGAATACATGTCTTCATATATAACAGGAAAACCTGAATCAAGTGGATTTACGACAACAACTTTAGCAAATTATAGTAGTAAGTATTTTGATACGTATAATGCATCAACGACAGTTAGTGCTTATCAATATAGAATACTTGGAGATGCAACTGGAGAAATGGGACCATTTAAACAATATTTAGACGGAGATAATGGATCAAGATTGCATTCCAGTTGGTATGGCGACAGTTCAAGCTTTGTGGACTCTTCTATTACTTGGCTTGTTCGAGGTGGGCATTACACTCATGGCGTGCTGTCTGGAATTTTTTCTTTCACTAGGTATACTGGAGGTACTGATACTGGCGGTGGCTTCCGAATAGTTCTAACTCCATAGAAAGGATAAACTTATGAAAAATAAATTGTTAATTACGAGTTTAGTTATAAGTACATTATTTTTTGCAGTTGCCTATGCAGCAGAACTTATAAATGGTAAAGACGTTAGTTTCAGTAATGGTACTTCTGGATTAAAAGCAAATAACGTACAAGATGCAATAACAGAACTTTATAATAAAAACATAAGTGAAACATCATGCAAAAATGTAAGTGCACCAAAATTAGGGAGTGGGCTTGTTCCAGTAACAATAGAAAATGATGGAACAGTAAAATATGCAGATACATCAAAGAGTTGGTATAACTATTGTGATAAAATATGGGCGAATGCAGTTATTCTTGAAGATAATACAAGTTATAAAGTAGGAGATACGATACAAGAAAGTGACATTCAAAGTTACTTTGTATGGATTCCAAAATATAAATATAAATTGTGGAATGTAGATACACCAAGTAAAGGAATACATGAAATAGAAATTGTATTTGATGAAAATGATACAAATGATATAGAAGGAGTTTCTTGTAAGACACCAATGGTAAGTGGAGAAAGTGGAAACTGTAATAATGGCGAATATATGACACATCCAGCATTTATAAGTATGAATACAAATGGATTTTGGGTAGGTAAGTATGAAACAGGATATAAAGGAGCAACTAGCACTACAGCAGCTCAAGTAAATGCAAATGATACTAATAAAATAATAATAAAACCGAATGTATATAGTTGGAGAAATATAACTGTGTATAATGCATTTTTAAATTCATATAACTATAAACGTAATTTAGATTCACACATGATGAAAAGTACTGAATGGGGAGCGGCTGTATACTTATCTCATTCTAAGTATGGAAAAGACTATGAATTGAGTAAAAATAATAACTCGGCTAGTATTACAGGATATTCAGCATTACCATCAACAAACCAACAAACATATCCAGCTACTTCAGGTAATGGAGATACTTATAATAAACCATATAATACAGAAACAGGGTATTTAGCAAGCACGACAGGAAATATAAATGGGATATATGATATGTCAGGTGGTGCATGGGAGTATGTTGCCTCATATATGAGTGGCAAATTAGGATCAAGTGGGTTTACAACAACGACTATTGCAGATTATGATAGTAAATATTTTGATACATATAATGCATCATCAACTCAAACTACTTACCAATATAGAATACTTGGAGATGCAACCGGAGAAATAGGACCATTCAAAAGTTATTTGGATGGAGATAATCAAGCTAGATATCATACAAGTTGGTATGGTGGACTTTCAATTTTTATTGATTCTTCATGGTCTTGGTTTAGACGAGGTGGAAATAATGGTGATGGAGTTCTTGCAAGTTCATTCTATTTTTGTGGAAATTATGGAAGTGCAAGCAATTCAGGTGGTTTCCGTATAGTATTAGCTCCTTAAACAATAGAATATATGTCTATTGTTTTTTGTTGTTTAAAAGTATCTATTTTGATACAATAGAAGTGGTGAAATATATGAAAGATAAACGTGTAGTATTTATGGGAACTCCTGACTTTTCAGTTCCTGTTTTAGAAAAATTAATTGAAAATACTAATGTAGTATTAGTAGTAACAAAAAAAGATTCATTTGTAGGTAGAAAAAAAGTATTAACTGAATCTCCTATAGCCCTTTGTGCTCATGAACATAATATTGAAGTTTTTAAACCAAATAAACTTAAAGATGACTATGAATATATTCTAAATAAAAAACCAGATATCATCATTACTTGTGCTTATGGTAATATTGTTCCTAAAGTAATTCTAGATTATCCTGAATATGGATGTATTAATGTTCATGCGTCTTTACTTCCAAAGTATAGAGGTGCAAGTCCGATAGTTTCTTGTTTACTTAATGGAGAAGAAGAAACTGGAGTAACCTTAATGTATATGGATGAAGGAATAGATACTGGTAATATGATTATGTCTAGAAGTATAAAAATTGAAGAAGATGATAATTCTTTGAGTCTTTCTATTAAACTAAGTAATCTTGGCGCAAATCTATTAATCGATACTTTACCTAAAATCTTTGAAGGTGAAAATTTTGATATACCTCAAGATAATGAAGAAGCTACTTATTATGGTTTTATTAAAAGAGAAGATGAACATATAGATTTTTCAGATACTATTAAAAATATAAAAAATAAAGTACGTGCTTTTGCTCCTAATCCTTATGCATTTATTATGATAGATGGTATTGAATATAAAATAAGTGAAGTAAATGTTGAAAAGTGTGAAACAATTGATACAAGTATCATTAAAAGTGTTACTAAAAATTCAATAGATGTATCTGCAAGTGATGGAATTGTTCATATAACTAGAATTAAACCATTTGGTAAAAAGGAAATGAGTGTTAAAGAATATTTTAATGGTTTTGATAAAAATAAATTAATAAATAAAAAGGTTGATTAGTAATGAAGAAAAAAAAGAAAAATACTGAAAAAGTAGAAATGGAAAATTTCTTTGATGTAATAATTAGAAATTATAAAATGGTTCCTGGTTTTAGAATTGTTATAAAATTAGGATTTTATTTCATCTTTATTTTTGTGTTTTTATTAATTATATCTATAGCTAATCATAGTAAAACTGATGAAATAATTGATAAAACTACAACTACTAAAGTAGAAGAAAATTTATCTAAAAACTATAGAGATTATATAAGTGATCTTTCTAATATAAAAAAAGAAATAGTTTCTATAAATGATTATAAATTGAATTTAGATATTGGAGAAAATATTACTGGATATTTAGAATCAACTGATAATATTAAAAAAATCATTATAAAAGATAATCAATTATATGAGATTATAAATAATGAAGAAGTATTGAATTCTTTCTTTAGTAATATTGATTTAACTTATTTAAATATAATAAATGTTCAAAAATATTTACTTAATAGTAAGTCTATAAAAATAGAAGAGAATAATTTAATTACTTATAAATATGATAATTTAGAAGTAATAATTAATAATGAAAAAATAGAGAAAATAAAAATAAATGATAATTATGTTATAACTTATGAATAGTTAATAGGGGGATATATGAAAGTATTAGTAAATGCCTTAACACTTTTACGTGTATTAGCAACATTTTTACTTCCAGTTGTTTGGAAATTATTTAGTCCTTCAAAAATACTTATATTTGTAATATGTATATTACTTACTGATTTTTTTGATGGATTTTTAGCTAGAAAATTTAATGTTTCAACACTACTTGGAAGTATTCTTGATTGTTTTGCAGATAAATTATTTGGTATTGCAATTATTTTAGTTATTGCAACATATTATAAATCATTTTATATAGTTTTATTAATGGAACTTATAATTGCATCTATTAATGTTATTGCTGCATTTAGAGGAGCTAAAACAGCATCTAGTATGTTAGGTAGAGCTAAAATGTGGGTTTTAGGTTTAGCTATAGTTATAAGTATGATTTCGATATTTAAATACAATTTAATGGGTTTTATACATGTTGATTTATTAAATACTTGGCTTAGAACATTTATTGAATATGAAAGTATTATAGTTTTATTTGGTTCTTCAATAACTGTTGGAGCTCAAATGATGGTTGCAATTGATTATTTAGTTAGAATTATAAAAGAACTTAAAGATAATAATAAAAAAATTAAATATGATTTTAAAAGTAATAAAGAATTAAAATATGTTTTACTTGATCATGAATATTATGTTAATAATAAAAATAAACCTCTTTCATGGCATTTTTTAAAGAATAATTAAAGTTAATTCTACAATTTTTTTAATGTTTATTTCATATAATTTTTATAGGTGAAATTTATGAAAAATAGAGTATTATTTATGATTGCTTTAATTATGACAATAGTTGGTTTTATTGGTGTATCTAGTATTTTAGTAAGTGAAGCATTAAGTGAAAATACAAGTAATCTTATTTATTTTAAAGAACTTATTTTAGATGGAAAAGATATATATAATGGTAATTATTTACTTGCTAGTAATATAGTTTCAATAAAATCAAATGAAATAGGAGAAAATACTAGACTTGATTTTAAAATAAAAAATAATAGTAAAAATAATTCTAATATAACTATTGAATGTTTAAGTGATAAAGGTATTATTGGAGTAATGACTAAAAATACTAGTTATTATATTGAAGGTAATTCTATAATAGAAGGTAATTTAATTTTAAACTTTGATAGTGATGAACAAGATACTTTAGAATGCAAGATCAGTTTACTTGATTAATAAGAAATTTTTCTTGTTTTTTTTTATATTAATATAAAAAATTATGTTATAATAAAAATAGAAAAATAAAGGAGTTGTTAATAAATGAAAAAGAACTATTTTATATTATTAATATTATTAATAATGGTAGTTGGATATGCAGCAACTCAAATGAAAATAGATATAAAAGGAAATACAACATTAAGTGAAAATACAAGTGATTTTAATGTATATTTAGCAAATCTAAAATTAAATGGAACAGAAATAGAAGGAATAAATGAAACAAAAGATGGATATGAAATAAATGTACCATCAAAAGGGACACTAGAATATGATGTAATAAATGATTCAACAGAATATGATGTAGAAGCAACAGTAGAATGTGAAGAAGAAACAGGGGCCAATGAAGTTACAAATTTTGATTATACAGGAGGAGAACAAACATTTGTAGCTCCAGTAACAGGAGTATATAAACTTGAAACTTGGGGAGCTCAAGGGGGAAGTTCAACGATTGCTCAGGGAGGATATGGATCTTATTCAGTTGGAAATGTGTTATTAAACAAAGATGATAAATTATATATTAATATAGGTGGTGCAGGTTTATATAGAAAAGTAAATCAAAGCCCTTATACAATTACTGGAGGCTATAATGGTGGAGGAACTGCATATGATAGTTCTGAAAAGGAAAATAGATCAAGTGGAGGTGGAGCAACACATATAGCAACCATATCTGGTCAATTATCTTCATTATCTTCATCTGTTGGAAAAATTATGATTGTTTCTGGAGGTGGCGGTGGCTCTACGGGAAGCGCTGGAGGAGCAGCTGGTGGAATAAAAGGAGTAATGGGAGCTCCTATCTCTGGGTATACCATTGGAACTGGAGGAACTCAAACATCAGGTGGAGTTTGCTCAAATTCAAATAAATATTCATGTACATCAAGTTTAAATGGTTCATTTGGAAAGGGTGGAAACTCAATAAGATCAAGTGATAATACAACATATGGTGGTTCCGGTGGAGGTGGTGGCTTCTATGGTGGAGCAGCAGGATATGACAACGGAGCAGGTTCTGGAGGCTCAGGCTATATAGGTAATTCTTCTTTAACTGAAAAAACAATGTATTGTTATAATTGCCAAGAATCAAAAGACGAATCTACTAAAACTATTTCAACGACATGTGTAAATTCAACTCCAACCGAAAATTGTGCTAAGTCCGGTAATGGGTATGCACGTATTACTCAAATAAGTCCAATAGTTTCTAGTATTCAATTAAAAACAACAACAATTGAAGCTCAAGATAAAGTAAATAAAAGTGTTGAAGTTTCTAATAATGGAATGAAGTGTAGTTTAAAAATAAAAAAAATATCAAGGGCAGAAAAGAAAGAAAAGTATAGTGGTCCAACAGAATGGACATTTGATTACACTGGTGAAGAACAAACATTTACTGTTCCGGTATCTGGAACTTATAAATTAGAAACTTGGGGAGCACAGGGAGGAATTAATAGTACTTTAAGCAACAATTCATTATCAAAATTTTCCTATGGTGGATATGCTTCTGGAATAATAAATTTAAAAAAAGACACTGACTTTTTTATATTTATAGGACAAGCAGGAAATAATTTACGAACAAATATTTTTAATGGTGGAGGAATTGGTGGCTTAAGTGATCAAAATTCTTTTGGACAATCTGGTGGAGGTGCTACAGATATAAGAATAGATAATAATGAGTGGAATAATTTTTCTTCACTAAAATCTAGAATAATGGTTGCTGCTGGAGGCGGCGGTAGTGCAGATGGTGTTTATACAAATGGTGGTCAAGGAAGTTATGCTGGTGGATTAAGTGGATACAATGGAGGATATTATCCAGGCCATAATTATGTAAATCAAGATGGAAAGGGTGCAACGCAAAAAAGTGGTGGAGCTGCTGGTGCAAATATTTTTGGTGCTACTGGTACTGTTAATAAAGGTGCTTTCGGGTATGGTGGAAGTAGTTATAGTACATCATCAGGAATAGGAAGTGGCGGAGGTGGCTCGGGTTACTATGGCGGAGGAGCTGGAGGCGGAACTTTAAGTGGTGGAAATGGCCAAGGCGGCGGAGGCGGTTCATCATTTATAAGTGGTCATAATGGCTGTGATGCCATAAGTGAAGAATCAACAGCAACTAATATAATCCACACTGGTCAATCTGTTCACTATTCTGGATATAAATTTACGGACACGATAATGATAGATGGAACAGGTTGCAAATGGACGAATGAAAAAACTACGGTATGTGATGGAATGCCATCACACGATGGGACATCTACAATACAAGGAAACACCGGTAATGGTTATGCACGCATAACTTTAATAAAATAAATATCTATTACGTATAGTCTTGCATATTAATGCAAAAAGTTCTTGCTTAAAGATATTTTAAATGATATATTATATATGACGTTTAAGTGGGCAGAAAAATCCCACTTTTGTTATTGTTTGGAGGAATGTATGGATTCGATTTTAAAAAACATCAGGGAATTAATTGAACCTGAAATGAAAAAACTAGATATTATTGTTGATGATATTACTTGGGAAAACATAAATAATCAAAATAATTTATGTATTACTCTTGATAGAGTTACACCACTTGATATTGATGCAATAGTAGAAGCAACTAATATAATTAATCCTATATTAGATAAAGCAGATTTAATTAAAGATGAATATATCTTAGATATTTCAAGTAAGGAAAGAGGTTAAAAAAATGAATAGTAAAGAATTTATTAAAGCATTAAAAAATATTATTGAAGAAAAAAATATTAATGAAGATATTGTATATGATGCAATGGAACAAGGTTTAATAACTGCTTATAAAAAGAATTATAATTCTAAAACAAATGTTAAAGTAGTAATTGATAAAAAAACTGGAGAATTTAAAGTAATTCGTTATTATGTTGTAGTTCCTGAATATATTGAAGGAGATGAAACAACTGATGAAGAAGGAAATGTAGTATATTTACCTCCAGAAATTAATGAAGATGCTCAACTTCTACTTGAAGAAGCAAGAGAAATAGTTCCAGATATTAATGTTGGAGAAACTATTGAAGAAGAAGTTACTCCACATGACTTTGGTCGTGTTGCTGCTCAAGTATGTAAACAAGTTGTTACTCAAAAAATAAGAGAAGCTGAAAGAAATTCTATTATAGAAGAATTTGCTGATAAACAAGATGAACTAGCGGTAGGAATTCTTGCAATGGAAGATGCTAAAAACTATTATGTTGATTTAGGAAGAACTAGAGGTATTTTACCAAAATCAGAAATGATTCCTGGTGAAACAGTTAAAATGGGTTCATCTATTAAAGTTTATATTTCTAAAGTTGAATCTACTAATAAAGGTCCTTTAGTTTTATGTACAAGAAAACATTATGGATTTGTTAAAAGATTATTTGAATCAGTTATTCCTGAACTTCAAGATGGAACTATAGAAATTCATGCAGTTGCAAGAGAAGCAGGAATTCGTAGTAAAGTTGCTGTATCATCAACAAATGAAAGAATTGACGCTATTGGAACTTGTATTGGTGAACGCGGTTCAAGAATTGCAAGTATTTTATCTGAGCTTAATGGAGAAAAGGTTGATTTAGTTCTTTGGAGTGAAAATGATGAAGAATTTATTAAGAATGCTTTAAGTCCAGCTAAAGATGTAATTGTTAGCATTATAGATAATGAAAAAGAAAGAGTTGCTCTTGCTATTGTTAATGATGAAAACTTAAGTTTAGCAATTGGTAAAAAAGGCGTTAATATCCGTTTAGCTAGTAAATTAACTAAATATAAAATAAATGTTAAAACATTTGCTCAAGTACAAGAAGAAGGAAATAAATAATGAAAAAAATACCAATGCGTATGTGTATTGTAACTAGAGAAAGATTTCCTAAAATGGAACTTTTAAGAATAGTTAAAACAGAAGATGGTATAATAGTTGATAAAACTGGTAAAGTAAATGGACATGGTTGTTATATAAAACGTGATATTGAGGTATTAAATAAAGCTCGTAAGAATAAAATATTAAATAAGGTATTTGAATGTAATGTAGACGATAGCGTTTATGATGAAATTGAAAAAAACATAAATTAGAAAAAGAGGTGGATGAATATGATGAGTGTTCAAGATTATGCAGAAGAAATGAATTTTACTGTTCAAGATGTATTAAATAAATGTAAAGAATTAGGTTTTAAAATTAATTCTAAAGATGATATGTTAGATGATGAAGCAATAATTATGCTTGATAATTGTATGAACTTAATTGATACAAATACTGAGCTTGATTTTGAAGAAGCAGATACTCTTGATGATGTAATTGAAGATATTATGGATTATGATAATATTAAATCTATAAATGACTCACATACTGTATCTAAAGAAAAAGTAAAAAAACAAAAAGATAAGGAATCATCAAATAAAGATTATGCTTTTAAAAAGAAACAAATGTATAAGAATAAAGAAAAATTAACTAGTAATACTAGTTCAAATGATGATTCAATTGTTTTATATAAAGAAAATATGACAGTTGGGGATTTAGCTAATTCTTTAGGCGTAAGTGGTGCTGAATTAGTTTCAAAGTTAATTGGTTTAGGTCTTCTTTTAAGTTTAACTCAATCAATTGATTTTGATACAGCTTTAATAGTTGCATCTGAATATAAAAAGACTTTGAAAAAAGAAGAAACACAAGATATAACTAATTTTGAAAATTATGAAATTATAGAAGATGAAGAAAATTTAGTAAAACGTCCTCCAGTTATAACTATTATGGGACATGTTGATCATGGTAAAACTACTTTACTTGATTACATTAGAAACTCACATGTTGTAGATGGAGAAGCAGGTGGAATTACTCAAGCAATTGGAGCATATCAAATAGATTATAATGGTGAAAAACTTACATTTATTGATACTCCAGGACATGCAGCATTTACTGAAATGCGTGCAAGAGGAGCAAGTGTAACTGATATAGTTATTATAATTGTTTCTGCAGAAGATGGTGTTATGCCTCAAACTAAAGAAGCAATAGATCACGCTTTAGCTGCAAATGTTCCAATAGTTGTTGCTGTAAATAAAATTGATAGACCTAATGCTAATCCAGATAAAGTTATGACAGAAATGGCTGAGATAAATATTACTCCAGAAGAATGGGGTGGAGAATATCCATTTGTTAAAATCAGTGCTAAAACTGGTGAAGGTGTAGACAAACTTCTTGAAACAATTTTAGCTATAGCTGAAGTTAATGAATTAAAAGCTAATCCAAATAGATATGCAAGTGGAACTGTAATTGAATCAAGAATAGATAAAAACTTAGGTGGAGTTGCAACTATTTTAATTCAAAATGGTACTTTACGTTTAGGAGATCCACTTGTTGTTGGTACTACTCATGGTAGAGTTAGAACTTTAAAAAATGATTTAGGTAAAGATATAGTTGACGCAGGTCCATCAACTCCAGTAGAAATAACTGGTCTTTCAGATAATCCAAGTGCTGGGGATAAATTTATGGCATTTGAATCTGAAAAAGAAGCAAGAGAAATTGCTGAAAAGAGAAAAATTCAAGCTAAAGAACAAACTATTAGACCAAAAGCTTTATCTTTAGAAGAATTATTTGCTAATATTCAATCTGGTATAAAAGAAATTAATGTTGTTTTAAAATGTGATGTTAGAGGATCAGAAGAAGCTGTTAAGAATTCATTAGAAAAAATTGAAGTTGAAGGAGTAAAAATAAAAGTAATCAGAAGTGGTATTGGTACTATTACTGAAAGTGATATTATTTTAGCTCAAGCAAGTAATGCAATTGTTATTGGATTTAATGTTGTACCAAGTAATAAGACTCGTGAAGTTGCTAAAGAATATAATGTTGATATGAGACTATATACAATTATCTATAAATTAGTTGAAGATATGGAAGCAGCAATGAAAGGTATGTTAGATCCTGAATATGAAGAAGTTACAACTGGATCTGCTGAAGTAAGACAATTATTTAAATTCTCTAAGGTTGGAACTATTGCTGGTTCTTATGTTACTAGTGGAGTTATAAAAAATGGTAGTTCAGTTCGTGTAATCAGAGATGGTGTAATTATCTATGATGGTAAAGTTTCAAGTGTTCAAAGAGGTAAAGATTCTGTTAAAGAAGTTAAAAACGGATTTGAATGTGGTATCACTATTGAAGGTTATAATGATATAAAAGAAGGAGACGTTTTTGAAACTTATGAAAACGTTGAAATAAAAAGAGGATAAAAATGAATCAAATAAAGTTAAAAAAAATTGGTGCTCATATTGCCAATGAACTTAGTAGTATTTGTCTATTAGAAGCTCATGATTCAATTTTAAAAAATATTAATATAACTGGATGTGATGTAACAAGTGATTTATCATTTGCATATGTTTATTTCACAACTCATTTAGATAAAGATCCAAAAGAGTTAGAGAAAGAACTTAATGATGATACTGCAGGTTATTTAAGAACTAAACTTGCAAACACAATTGAAATAAGACATACTCCAAAATTAATATTTAAATATGATAATTCAATTGAATATGGTATGAATATAGAACATATCATAAAAGAAATACATGAAAAGGATAGTGAATAAGACTATTCTTTTTTTTGTGAAAAAATAAATAACATAAACTTTACAACTTTTCAACAAGATTATTTGACTTTCGGTTGGTGTATGATATACTAAAAATGTAAAAAATAGAGGAGTTGTGAACAATGAAAAGAAAATCGATTATAGCAGTTACTATACTATTATTAGCAATAGGATTTGCGGCTATATCGACAACATTGATAATAAACGGAAGTGCAAAAATAGGAGAAAATACAGAAGATTTTTCTGTTATTTTCACTAAAGCAACATTAGATGGAACAGATGTATATGCAAATGTAATAAGTCAAGATAAAAAAACAATAACGTTTGAAACAAATGATTTAAAAACATTAAATCAAACATCGGTACTGAATTATGAAGTAACAAATAATTCAGCAAACTATGATGCAGAAGTGCAAGTAAATTGTAAAACAAAAGAAAATACAACAGCAAAATATACAAGTATAAAAAATGAACTTGAAAATAATGCAACAGTTATAAAAGCAAAAGAGAAACTAAATGGAACATTAACCGTAACATTAAACAAGGTAGCTACAGAAGAAGTAAGAGAAGAGTATGTATGTACACTTACACTTAATGCAGTAGAAAGAGATACTATTGGTGTAGAGCCAACTTTATACGACTTAATAAAATCTAAAGCGGATACAACAACAGTGATAGATTATAAAGTACGTTCAGGAGTAAGTGGAACAAACGGGATATATACAACAACTGCAACTGATGGAAATGTACCAGTATATTACTATAGAGGAGATGCCGATAAAGTAAATAATAATATAATATTTAATAATATGTGTTGGAAGATAATAAGAACAACTGAAAACAATGGAGTAAAAATAATATATAACGGAACACCTGCAGATGGAAAGTGTGAAACTCAAACTGGTGATAACACTCAAATTGGGAAAAGTCAATTTAATGGAGAAGGTGGATATGATAATGCATATGTAGGATATATGTATGGAACAGCAGGAAGTAGTAACTATGCATCAACACATGCAAATACAAATGAATCAACAATAAAAAAATATATAGACAATTGGTATAGTCAAAATTTTGACGGAACGACAACGTCAAAATTAGAAGACACAGTTTTTTGCAATGATAGAAGTACAAAAGCCTATGATGCAAATACGATTGTATCTACTGGCTTTTCATACTATGGAGCATTAGGATATGGAAAAAATGCAACGTTTTATGGAGCAGCACATAGAGCATCATACAACTCAACTAATCCAAATCCAAGTTTAGCTTGCCTAAATGAAAATGATAAATTTACGGTAGAAAGTAAAAATGGAAATGGAAAACTTACTTATCCAGTTGGATTAATAACATTAGATGAAGCTGTGCTTGCAGGGTTTAATACATATTATTCCAATGAAAATGATTATAAAGATTACACAAATTACTTATATACAAATAGTGTTTATTGGACATTCTCCCCTCTGTCGATGGATACTGATAGTAAAGGAAATGCTGGTATTTATGGTGGTGCTAAAGTTGGTTTTGTCAATATTGGTAGTTATTATAGTGGTAGTTATGTGGACTATGGCATTGTGCATTATTCCTATGGTGTCCGTCCTGTAGTTTCACTAGCAAGTAGAACAATTGTAACTGGTGAAGGAACTTCTGCAAATCCATATGTAGTAGAATAAATTGAATAGTTTTATACTATTCTTTTTTTGTTTCATTCCGAAAAAGTTCGCAAATGCGAAAAAATTCGGAATGAATTAATTTACAAGAAAATATTATTATAGTATAATTAAGATGTAATTATAAATGAGGAGGAAGAGCCTATGAAAGAAATAAAAAGAGATTTTTATCTAAATAAGTTAATAAAAAAGGATGGAAATGGTCAAATAAAAGTTATAACTGGAATTAGGAGATGTGGAAAATCTTATCTTTTAAAAAATATATTTTATAAACATTTATTAAAGGAAAATGATAAAAATCATGTAATATATATTCCTTTGGATATAAAAGAAAATGAATATTTACAGGATGGAAATAAATTTATAGAATATATAAAATCTTTAATAAAGGATAATAAAAAATATTATTTATTAATTGATGAAATCCAACAAATGAAGGATTTTGTTCCGGTTTTAAATACTTTTTTATATGAAGATAATGTAGAAGTATATGTTACAGGTTCAAATGCTAAACTTTTATCTAAAGATGTTGTTACTGAATTTAGAGGTAGAGGTGATGAAATTCATGTTTATCCATTGAGTTTCAGTGAATATATGAGTGCATTTGAAGGAGATCAATATGAAGGCTATGAACAATATAGTATTTATGGTGGTCTTCCTTATACTTTAATGTTTGATAATGATTCTGAAAGATCTGATTATCTAAAAAAACTTTTTGAAGAAACATATTTAAATGATATCATTGAGAGAAATAAAATAACAAATGTTGAAGAATTAAATGAACTTTTAAATATATTATCTTCACAAATTGGATCATTAACTAATCCATTTAATTTACAAAATGCGTTTAAAAGTGAAAAAAATATTACATTAAGTGATAAGACTATAAGTAAATATCTGGAATATTTTGAAGATGCTTTTTTAATAACTAAAGCACAACGATATGATGTAAAAGGTAAAAAATATATAAATACTCCATATAAATATTATTTTGAAGATATTGGTCTTAGAAATGCAAGATTAAATTTTAGACAAGTTGATAAAGAACATATAATGGAAAACATTATATATAATGAATTACTTCGTAGAGGATATAATGTTGATGTTGGAGTAGTTGAGGTAAATATAACTGATGAAAATGGTGTTAGAACAAAACCTCAATATGAAGTTGATTTCATATGTAACCAAGGAAGTAAAAGAATTTATATTCAATCAGCATTTGAAATGAATAATCAATTAAAACAAAATCAAGAAAAGAAATCTTTAGTAAATATAGATGATTCTTTTAAAAAAATAATAATTGTAGGTGATGTTAGTAAACCAAGAATGGATGAAGATGGAATCATTACCATGGGTATTTATTATTTCTTATTGAATGAAGATAGTTTAAATCAATAAGGTTCATTCCGAAAAAGTTCGCAAATGCAAAAAAATTCGGAATGAGTTAATTTAGGAATAGTTTTTACTATTCTTATTTTTATGTTATTATATTGAAAAAACGAAAGGATAAATATTATGAAGAAAATTATACTTGCTATTTTAATTTTATTTTTAATAATAATATTTTTGTTTTCAAAAAGTAATATTTATCATAAATATATAAAGAGTAATAATGATTATAAATTAGAAAGTAGAGTGCCTAAACTGAATGATTTTATAAATAAAAAAAGTATTCATAAAGAAGTATCTTCTATTTTATATAAATATCCTAGTTTAAAAAAACATATTAAAGCAACTGGTATTAAAATACCAAATGAATATGGTTTTATTTCTCAAGGAATGGAAAAAATTAATGAATATACGTTTATTACCGGGTATTTTGAAAATGGTAATAATTCTATTTGTTATATTATTGATGATAATGGTGAAATCGTTAATGAAGTTGATTTAAATACAACTAGTCATGTTGGAAGTATAAGTTATGACAAAATTAATAATTTAATATTTATTCCTGGTTTATCTGATTCAGTATTAGTTTATAATTATATTGATTTTTTTACTAAGGATAAAATTAATTATAAATATAAAATAGATGATTTAGCAAATGAATTTACTTATTATAAAGATAAAAATGAATTACATATTGCATTTTTAAAAGTATATAATAATTATTTATATATTGGATCTTTTAATAAAAATAAGCCTTGTTTAATTAAGAAATTTAAAATAAATAGATTAAATAATAACCTAAGTTTTAAATATATAAATAGTTTTACTGTTAATGAAAAAGTACAAGGAATAGATTTTTATACTAAAGAGAATAAAAAATATATGATATTAAGTAGTTCATATGGGAGAATGTTTTCTTCTAAACTATATGGATATTTATATGATGAAAATAAATTAGAATATAAAGAAACAGAATTTATTTATACGTATCCACCTATGATGGAACAAATAAGTGTAAATAATGATAGTTTATATATTTTATTTGAATCTAATGCTTTTAAATATAGTAATGCTTTAGACAAGATAGGATATGTTGTAGAAGTGGATATAAATAAGTTATAATTAAGTTGGATGTGTTATTATGAATGGAATATTAATAGTTAATAAAAGTGATGGATTTACTAGTCGAGATGTAATAAATAAATTAAGTAAAGTATTTAATACTAAAAAAATAGGCCATACAGGTACACTTGATCCAATTGCTAAAGGAGTTTTAGTAGTTGTACTTGGTAAATATACTAAATTATGTGAAGATTTAACTCAAACATATAAAGAGTATATTGCTACATTTAAACTTGGTATTCTAACTGATACTTTAGATATTACAGGTAATGTAATAGATGAAAAATCTGTAAATGTAAGTGAAGAAGAAATAAGAAATGTAATAAGTAGTTATAAATGTATTTATAATCAAGAAGTACCTATTTATTCATCAGTAAAAATTAATGGAAGAAAATTATATGAATATGCAAGAAATGGTGAAGAAGTTACTTTACCTAAAAGAGAAGTTGATATAAAGAGTATTGAAGTTTTAGAAATTAATAAAGACATTATAAAAATAAAATGTTTAGTTTCTAAAGGAACATATATTAGAAGTTTAATTAGAGACATTGGAGAGTCTTTAAATACACATGCAACTATGACTGATTTAATACGTACTAAACAAGGAATATTTGATATTAAAGATTCTTATACAATTGAAGATATTGAGAATGGTAATTATAAATTAATTAATATTGAAGATGTATTAGATTTATGTGTTATAAATAATGAATATATAAAAGAAGTAACTAATGGAGTAAAATTAGAATTAGATATAAAAAATAAATATATTTTATTTAAAAGTAATAATGAAGAAGTTGCTTTATATAAAAAAGATGGTGAGTATTTTAGAATGTATGTTCATTTTTAAATAAATTAAGAACCTATTTATCACTCAATCATAAAATATAGTGAGTATATATGAAAGGGTGAAAATTTTATGAATAATACTGAAACTTGCTGTGGAAATAATAATAGTATTGCTGATATCTTAAAAGTAATCCTTATCTTACAACAAAATGCATGTCCTGAGTCTTGCTTAGATTCATGTGATAGACCTATGTTAGGTGGAGGACCAAATTGTTTGATATGTAATACTAGACCAGTAATGTTATATACTTGCTGTGGAAATGGTACTCCTTGGAGTATGCCAGTAAGCAAAGATTTAACAACTGTATGTGGAAATCCTCAAGTAAATAATTGTAGTTATGAATGTTCTAATGTATTTAGAGTAGAAAAACTAGATGGAAACACTGCAACATTTAGAGTGTTAATACAAAATCCAGAGGAAACTTGCTGTAATTCTCAACCTTATATCGCGACAAATAGTTTCTTCACAATGGATTTATCTTGCTGCTGCGTTATTCGTTGTTTAAATGATACTTATGTAGACTGCGTATAACGCAGTTTTATTTTGTTTAAGGCTAGATTTAGTTCTAGTCCTTTTAGTTGCAATAAAAAATCGTTAGTGTTATAATAATACGCACTTTTAAGGGGTGCACTATGGCAAAGAAAAAAAGAAAAAATAGGGTTAATAGTAAAGAAAATATTAAAAGAGCTAAAGTAATAAAATCTTATAAAGCAAATTTGAGTTTATTAGAATGTAGAATAAATGAACAAGAAAAAGTAGCCAAAAAGGCAAAAAATATCAAGAATTTGCGTATTACTAAATATGCTTTAAAAAAATCATTATCATATATTCTTATATCTGGTTTAATAATTGCAGGATCAAAGAGAATTGGTTTAGGTTATCCATTTTATCGTGATCAAAAAGCAAAAGAAGCGAATTATAGTTTAGAAAGAGATATTGATGGTTTAATTTTAGCAGATAAAATTTATGAATATTATACAATTTTTTCTAAACCAACTTCTAAAATAATAGTTTATTCTCCATGGAAAGAATTATCTAATGGTAAATGTGAAAGAGAAAAAACAACTTATAAATTAGAAGCAAATAAAGAAATATATGACGCTTTCTTTAAAGAAGATTATGCATTTATATTTGATAACTTAAAAGAAGTAGATAAAGAAACAGAAGTTTCTCATGATGAAAATACTGAGTATAAATTTCTTATTGAAGCTAGTATAAATTTTAATGATAAAGAAGATCGTATTTATTGTTTAGAAAGTCTTCAAGATAATGTTTGCTGTAGTATAACAATTTTGATGTTGCTTGTATATATAAATGCTTTTAAAGCTTATATGGATTTAAAAACATATGAAGAAACTATAAATGAATATAAGGAAGAATATGAAAAAGAAATTGAAAAATTAGAAGAATTAAAAAATAAACATACTGAAGCTAAAAAGCATTTGGAATTTATTAAGATGAATGGGTGTTAATTATGAGAAAGAATGTCGTTGATCAATATATAAGAGATACTAAAAGTTTAGAATATAAAGTAAAATATCCTGATCTTTTTAATGCCTATTATAAAATATTAGAAATATCTACTAAATTTGGTATTATCAGTGCCCCTAATATTATTTCTCTTTTTGTTGTATCTTGGATAGTTTCATCAATTATGGGTTCATTTAATCATTCACCATTTGAGTTAGATGAAAAAGAAGTGTTTGCTAATTCAAAAACAACTTATTATGGAATTGAAAAAAGTATTGATACCATATCCTTTGATAAAAGTTTTACTAATTCATTAGAATATACTACAGGATGGAAAGAAATAGGTAATGGTTTTTATGAAAGAACTATTACATATTATAATATTCCTGCTGAAGGAGAAATAAATAATAAAGAAGAGATATTATCTTTATCTAAAGAAGCAATGGATGAACTTTTTGAAACTAATAACATTGAGACAGTTTCAAAAAATTATTTAACTGATGAAGATAATAGATTTAATGAAGAAACAGTTGTTTTAGAAATCAATAATGGTAAAAGTGAAAAAGATGTAAAAATTGAAAAACAGTCTATTTCAGAACAAATATTTTTAGATGGTCTTGTTCATTTTCTTATTTCTTTCATTGGTGGTAATTTAATGGGAAATTTTATAAAAGAGAAAATTTTAAAAAGAAAAATGGTAATAAAAAGTAGAAAATATATAGATAAAAATGACTTAGAAGAAATGAAAAAAGTAATTGAGTTTAGAAAACAAAATATAGAATTGCTAGAAGATAATAAAAGATTAAAGAAGGTGTTGAAATAATGGAACTTTTTAAAAGTGATGGTAATGATTCATTTTCAACATTAAATCGTACAGATTTAAGAGAATTGCTAATTTATTTAAGTAAATATTTTATAACATATCGTGAAACACTTGAATTACCTGATTATATTACATTTGGAACTGAAATTGAATTTGAGCAAGGTAGCAGTGATACTTTATATAAGATAAGTAAATTCATGAATCGAAATTACAAATCGTGGGAAGTTAAAAGTGATGATTCTTTAGAAGATGGTGGAGATGAATTAGCGTCACCAATTTTAATTGATGAAAAAACTGTTTGGACTGATCTTAAAACTATATGTGACTATCTTAAGAGTGAAGGTTGTAAAGCAGATAAATATGCTGGAGCACATATTCATTATGGAGCAATGATTTTAGGAAATGATTATACTAAATGGAAAGATTTTATAAAATTGTATGTTCCTTATGAACATATATTATATAGATTTGCTTATGGAGAAATGACTTCATTTAGAAGAGAGGGATATCATTATGCATATCCAACAATTGATCTTTTAAAAGAACTTTATAAAAAAAATAAAAAACTATGTTTTAGTGAATTTATTAAGTTATTTAAATCTTATAATAAGTATAATGGCGTGAATTTGGTAATTAGAGAAGATGGAAAAAATCCAATTGGTCAAAAAGATACAATAGAATTTAGAAATCCAAATGGAACAATAAATTCCATTGTTTGGCAAAATAATATAAATGCTTATGGTAAGCTTTTAAAAGCAATTAGAGAAGAAACTTTAGATATAAAATTTTTAAATTATAAATTTGAACATTCAATTAAACCATATAAAGAAATTAAATTTTTATATAATGAAATAGATTTAAAAAATGTACTTGAATTTGTTGATTTAATATTTGATAATAATTTAGATAAATTAAATTTTTTAAGACAATATCTTGGAAATTTTAAAGGAGGCTATGAAGATGAAGAACATGTTTATAAAAAATGTTTTACAAAATAGAAAATTTTATTATTTAGCATATGGAAGTAATTTGAATTTATATAATCTTTCAAATATGAGTCAAGGAGCAAGAGTTGTAGGCACTTCTAAGCTGAATGGATATCGTTTAGTATTTAAAGGTGGTGCAGATAAATATGCTTATTTAACTATTGAAAAATGTCCAGAATCAAGTGTACCTTTAGGTATATTTTCTATACCAATGGAAGATATGGAAGCATTAGATAAATATGAAGGTTATCCTGAATTATATGATAGGGTTACAATGCCAGTTATAATTGACGGTAAAAAAGAAGAAGCAT
The DNA here is from genome assembly GCA_934095845.1 of uncultured Bacilli bacterium. Taxonomy (GTDB): domain Bacteria; phylum Bacillota_I; class Bacilli_A; order RF39; family UBA660; genus CAG-582. The sequence goes on from CAKOKS010000004.1 coordinate 61,000, forward strand.
ATATTTATATAATGAAATCAGAATTTGGTTATCATTTACCTTCAAAAAGTTATATCACTATATGTGAAGAAGGATATGAAGACTTTGGCTTTGACTATAAATTTCTGGATCAAGCTTTAGAAACAACTAAAGATAATATATCATCAAGTTTAACAAAAAGATTAACAATAGATTAACGTGTTAAAAACACGTTTTTTTGTTTGTATTAAATTATTAGGTTCTAATTTTGTTGACAGTAGATAAAAGTAAAATAAAAAAGCACCTTTTCTTTTAAAAAAGGTGCAAACTAGCATTTGTGGTAAGCATCGCGTCCTAAAGAAACTTTGCTTCTCACTAAATAAAATATAACATAATACATATAAAATGTAAACCTTTACACATAATAGAAATATTAAATAAAATCTACAATTAATATATTGTATAATAATGCTAGAATGGTGTGTGTAAAATGAAAAAGAGAGGAATTGTTTTTGCTATATTATTATTAGCAGTAGGATTTGCTGCCGTATCGACAACGTTGATAATAACTGGAACAACAAAAATAAGTGAAAATGCTGATGATTTTAGTGCTATCTTCACAAAAGCAACATTAGATGGAATAGATGTGTATGCAAGTGTAATAGATGATACAAAGAAAATCATTACATTTGAAACAAGTGATTTAACAACATTAAATCAAACTTCAGTATTAAATTATGAAATAACAAATAATTCGGCAAACTATGATGCGGTAGTACAAGTTATGTGTAAAGTAAAAGATGATGCTGAAGCTAAATACACAAGTATCAAAAATGAACTTGAAGGAAATGCAACGAAAGTATTAGCCAAAGAAGTATTAAATGGAACATTAACAATAACCTTAAATAAAACAGCAACAGAAGAAGTAAAAGAAGAATATGTATGTGAGTTAACATTTAATGCAGTAGAAAGAAATGAATTAGGTAAAAATATTTCTGATCCAGTATCATTCACAACTGATAATTGGAAAACAATACAAAAAGCAGTTCAAACAGGAAACACAAATTTATACAATGTAGGAGATATAAAAGAAGTGGATTTGGGAGATTTAGGAACACACACAGTAAGAATATCAAATATGAGTGCATGTACAACAGAAACAAGTGAAACAGCATGTGGATTTGTGGTGGAGTTTTCGGATATAATTACAAAACAATCATTTAATAGCACTGCAACAAATGTAGGAGGATGGAGAGATTCAGAATTACGTACATATATAAACAATATTGTATATAATTCATTACCAAGTGACTTACAAAATGTAATAGTTACAACAAAAGTAATATCAGGACATGGAAGTACAAGTGGAGAAACCAACTTTGAAACACAAGATAAATTATATTTATTGAGTGCTCATGAAGTGTATGAAAATGGAATAAACAGTAATATAACAACAAGCATAAGAGATACTGCATATCATCAAACTAAGCAATTAGACTATTATAAAACTTTAAATGTAAATGATGACAGTTATTCTAATGCTATTAAAGAAAATAATGGCAATAGTAGTTATTGGTGGCTACGTTCAGCTTATTCTATATTTAATAATTCTTTTGTAAGTGTCCGTTCGGATGGTAATTGGATAAACGAAGTTGCGAATGCTTCTTATGGTATCTCACCTGCTTTCCGAATCGCATAACTTAAAGAAGATTAATTCTTCTTTTTTTTATTTGTTCATATAATTAAATATGAATAAGTTATTATTAGAAATTATATTAATAGTTATAATTGGTTTTTCAGTAAGTATATGTATACTTTACTTAAATTATTTTGAAGTAGGGTATAATTTTTTTGATTATGTTAAACATAGTCTTGTATATATATTATCTATATTAATTAGTTCTTTTGTTTTATATAGAATAAAATAGGGAGGTCATATGAAATATTATTATGATATAATTTTAAATTTTAATGAATATCCAATAAATTATTATGAATGGGAAAAAGATGATGATATAGAAAGATTTATTAAAATTAAAGTTATTAAAGTTGATGATGTTAAAGATTTTATTTTATACAATATGAATATTGAACTTGCTGATGATGTTTATGTATTAAGTGATGGAGTTAATTCAATTGCAATTGAAGTCATTTCTAAACATGTTGCATATATATCAAGTCTTACTTATGAAGATGAATTAAATGTATGTAATTTAGCTAAAAAAATGGAAGTTCAAGATATTAAATATAAAATAATTGATAAAAGAAAAATTATTCATGAACTTAGAAATAATATAATTATAAAAAAATGTTTATTAAATACAATAAAAGAGAGTAATGAGTATTTACTTAAATATATGTATTTAGAAGTAACAGATCATGATTCTAATGATTTAGATAAAATAAAAAAATATTTAGTTAATGATATAAATCATAATTTAGATGACAAGTATATAGAATTATATAGAAAAATAATTAAAAAGAATATATAATTAAATTGGTGATAATATGCATTTAATTTTTATGCTTTTATTAATATTGTTAATAATATTAGTAATTATATTTACAGTTTTAATTTATAATGAATTAATTAGACTTAGAAATGAGGTTACTAAGAATTGGCATATTGTATCTGATTTAATAGATGAATATGTTTTTAATTCTAAAACAGCTAATAAGGAAGAATATAATAAATTAATTGCTGTAGATGATATAATAAATTATTATTATAAAGTAAAAGATGAAGACAATGAGATATCAGATAAAATTGTTAAAGCTAAAAGAATTTATAATGATTATGCTCTTGCTTTAAATAATAAAATAATGCTTTTTCCGTTTAATATAGTTGCATCAATATTTTCATTTTCTAAATGGCCTTATTTTAGAGATTAAAAAAGCTCCAGATTATTCTGGAGTTTTTACATCTTCTTCACTTTCTAATACAGCATGTACTACATGTCTTGTTGTATGAGAAAAACACGTTGATAAAGTTAATATCTTTGAATTCTCATTTAATTCTACATTAAAGTTATTTATACTTCTATTTTTTAACATATTTAAGAAATCCATATATTCTTCATTACTGTCAAATTCAGTTTTTAAATAATCTTCTGTAGCTGGTATTCTATATATTGAAAATATACGCCATTTCATATTTTTAGTTGGAGTATTAAAAGTAATAACTTGATTACTTTCTTTTTTATACCAACTACTATTTAAAGCATATTTTAATGTCCCAAACATAATACCTTGTTTAATATTATGTCCATATATAATGGTATTTTTATTTAATTCTTTAGCATCATTTCTATAATCCATGAAAATCCAACCCATGGAATTTTTTCTTTTATTAAAGTCACGATTTAAATAATATGAATTAGTTGAAGCTTGAACAACTGGATAATTTATCTTTGTATTATTTACACTTAAATAACCAACAGTATCACTGTTTTTCTTTAGTAATTCATCAAATATTTGAGAATAATTTACATAATATGCACTTGAATAAGAAGAACCTGCTTTTTTAGTAGTAGTTACTTCTGTATCACGATCATCTATAAAATCAACATCCGATTCATTATCATCAACTGAATTATTACTACTAGCATCATCAATAATTTTATTAATATCAATTAATTCTTTTTCAATTGTATTATTATCTTTAAACTGAACGTAGTAGTCTAACATTAAAGTAACTAAACCAACACCAATTATAAATATAATAATTGCTGAAAACATTTTAAAATTAATTTCTTTAAATAAATTATTCTTTTTATAACTTTCTGAATAATTAAGTTTAAATGTTATATTATTTTCTTCTATATAATCTTTATTAACTTTTTTTAAATAATTTACAGAATTATAAATTGTTTTTAAATCATTATCTTTTTCTTCTATTTCTATACGAATATTACTTTTCTTATTTGTAACTAACTCATTCATTAGTAGGGTAAGTAATTCATTAGAGTATTTTATGATTTTTATATTTTTTAATCTATTATTTAAATTCATAAATGTTTTTACATCTTCATAATCTGTATCATCTGTAATAATAATATATTTTTTATAATAAATATCTGAAAAAGAATTAATAGAATTTATTTTCATAAATTTAGATGTTGATTCTAATTTATTTCTAACATTAACAATAACTTTCTTATTAACATCAAGTCTTTCAATTAAATAAGTTGGCATTTTAAAACAATCAATGCTTTCAATATATTTATTATCTAGAATAAGCATAAATATATCCATATTTATAGATTTATCTTCTTTGAAAGTTATATTTTTTATATGTTCCCAAGTATTTATAAGTTTTAAAGAAATAGGAGCAATATCATTGGTAGAAATAACTACATTTTCAATATTACTTTTAATTATAGTTACATTTAAAAATGATGACACTAATTCTAAATTTTCAAGTATGTAGGAGTAAGAAAACTTTAATTCTTTTAAATTAATAACGTTGGTATTATTTAAATCTTTTTTTTCAATAGTTTTTTTTATTTTAGAAATTATAATTGTATTTCCTGATAATTTAAAAGACAAATTAAAGTCCATAAACATCCTCCTTATTCTCAATAATTATTTTATCATAAAATAATTATTAATTCTATATTGATTATTTATAAATTTAATAATATACTAAGTTTAGGTGTTTTAGATTTGGGTGGTTTTATGTTTGAGTTATCAAAGATTGAATTAAAAGAGTGTAGTTTGGAAGAACTCCTTACTTTATGTGCTTATGAAATAATAAACACAGATTTTACTGACAAAGATTATATTAATGAATGTATAGAAACATGTACTTGGAAATTAGGTGATTTTTTTAGTGAGAATCACGATTTAGTTTCCGAGTATTTTTATTTTATGGATGTAATTAAAAAGAGAAAAAAAAGACTACCTAAAAATGATGAGAATAGAAAATATTTAAAAAACATTGAAGATAAATTAAAAGATGTTTTACTTTTACAAAAAGAAGAAAAAATTGAAGAAAGTGCTTATCAAGAAATAATGAAGATTTTATTAGATGATGAAAGAAGTTATTTATATATAAGAAAACTACTTCAAAGAAAAAAAGAAATTTATAATATCAAGATAAATGGTAAACATATAATTTTTTATATAATTGATAAATATATTGAGAACTTTAAAAAGATGATAGAAGATAAACACAGTGATTATATTAATAAAGATTATTTAAGAGAAATATATTTTCTATTTATAAAAGATTATCAAGTAACATTAAAAAGTGAAGATAGAGTTGAAATAGATAAAAAGTTTGATGAATTTATAGAATATTTAAAAAACACTTTAATTAAAAATAATCGAAAAAATGCAGCAATTAATGAAGTTAAATCAATGAAAATATCTAAATATTATAATATTAAACCAGAATATTTATTTCCGGAATATAACTTAGATAATTTATCTTATGAAGTAAATAGAATTACAAGTTTAAATCAGGAATTTGCTAAAAAAGAAAAATTACCAGTAGATGATGCTATACTTTTTGGAGATAAAGCTTATAAAGTTGAAGGTAATAAAATACTTATTTATTCAATGGATATAAGTCCATTTGCTGTAGATAAAAGTATTTTGTCAAATTATTTAGAAACATTAGAATTTACGAAAAGCAAAATGGATTCATTTGTATCTAGTACTTTTAATTTTAAAGAAGGAAATACATATTCAGCATTTTGTTATACTTTAGAATTTCATCCAAATGGAAGTATTAAAAGTTTTTCTTTAGATAAAGGAAAAGTCCATATAACTTCTTGGGTAAGAACAATGGAAGATATTGATGATGATTCAAAAAGTATATATGAACTATATAGAAAAGTATGTTCTAAATATAATAGAAAAGTAACTTCTTTTGATTTATATGATGTACATGAATTATTTAATTATTTCTTAAATCAAGAATATACAAAGTTTATAGTTGCCAATAAATTACCTTTTATATTCTCAGGATATACAGTTAAAGATGAAGAAGAAATAAAAGAATATTTATATGCACTTTCAGGAATTGCAGAAAAATTAGATAAGAAAGAAGCTTATGATTTATTAGAAATAATTAATGGTAAAATTGATGATAAACATTATTCAATTTTTCCAATAAGTGATGGTGTAATTGAAATGAATATAGCAGATCATAGAAATTATTTATCTTTAATTAATCAAAGAATATTAAATGAATTATTTTATAATAGTAGAAAACTAGAAAATCATAGATTAGAAAAATTATATAATGAATATGCACAAAAATTTATGAAAATAGTAGATGAGTTAAATGAAAATAATGATTATGTAGATGCGGAATCAATAAAACAAAATAAAGGAAGATTAAAAAGAAAAATAAGATATTAAATATGTTTAAAAATATTCGTTATAAATTGACATATACTATAATAAGTGATAACATTTACTTATAAATCAAGGAAAAAGGACATGGTTAAATAATTAGTTTTAAAGAGAGTTTGTGATTGCTGAAAACAAATAGATGAGTTATTTAATTACTACCTTTTGAGAGAATTAATAAATTCCGGAATGTTCCGTTATCAAGTGTGAGTTAAAAAAGAGATGGTACCGTGCTATATGCACTCTTGAAATCTCTTTTTTTTGTTATTTAATATTTATAGTGTGGGGGTATATATGAAAGAGAAAGTTGAAGAGTATTTTTTAAATCATAAGAAGTTAGTAAGCATTAAAGATTTAAAAAATTATTTAGGTCTAAAAATAGATGATTTAGGTGAGTTAATAGATATTTTGTATGAGCTTGAATGTGAAGGTAAAATTATTGGTAATGATGATTTATTATATATGCATGTTCCAGAAGAATATATTTATAAATTTGGAACTGTACAGAAATCTTCAAAATCAAAAAAATATATAAAGTTAAGTAGAGGTAAAACAGCTATGATAACTGGTGATACTTCTTCTTTAAATAGTGGAGATAAAGTATTTTTTGAATTATCCAAAAGTGATAAAAATAAAAAATTATTTAATGCCAAAATTGTTAGAATCGTAAAAAAAATTGATGAAGACATAAATTACTTAACAAAAGCAGTTATTGATAAGGATTTTAATAGAGGAATGTTTTTTGTAACAATTAATAAAGAAAGAATATACATACCTGATCAATATATAAATGATGCAAATATTTTTGATGAAGTAAGTGTAAGAATTAAAGGAGATAAGAAAAATAAATATGCAGTAGTTGAAAATATTATTAAAAGAAAAAATAACTATGCTATATTTGAAGCAATTGAAGATAATGGAAAAATAAAAGCTAAACCAGTTTTTACTGTTGGTAAAAAAGTTATTATTGATAATTCAAACATAAAAGCAGGGGATTTATTACTTTATAAATTAGAAAAAAATAAATATGTTTTTGAAAAAGTTCTTGATGATATTGACAGTGATTTAAAAGTATATGCGATGGAATTTGGATTTGATGTTGATTTTCCTCCAAGTGTAATTGATGAAGCAGAAGAAATTGATAATAATATAAGTAAAGAAGAAATACTTAGAAGAATAGATCTTACTAATTTAGAAACTTTTACAATAGATTCAGAATATTCTAAAGATTTAGATGATGCTGTTTCTTTAGAAAAAGATGGAGATAATTATATCTTATATGTTTCTATTGCTGATGTTTCATATTATGTTAAACCTGGAAGTAATTTATATAATGAAGCAAGAAATAGAACTACAAGTGTATATCCTGCTAATGAAGTTATACCAATGCTTCCTCAAAAGCTTTCAAATGGTATTTGTTCTTTAAATGAAGGTGAAAAAAGACTAGCTAAAACGGTTAAAATGATCATTAATAATAAAGGTGATGTAATAGATTATTCTGTTTTTGATAGTGTCATTAAAAGTGATAAAAAGATGAGCTATAAAAGTGTTAATGATATGTTAGATGGTAAAGTAAATCATCCTGATTATGAACCATTTATGGAAACTTTGAATAATATGAAAGAATTATCTTCAATATTAAATGAAAAAAGATCAAAAAGAGGATGTATTAATTTTAATGTAGATGAATACGTTTATGAATTTGATGATGAAAATAGAGTTTCAAATGTTGAAGTAAGAAAAAGAGGTACTGCTGAAATTTTAATTGAAAACTTTATGTTACTAACAAATGAAATAGTTGCATCATTTATATTAAATTTGGATATGGTTGCTGCATTTAGAAATCATGAAGCACCTAATTTAGATGAACTTTATAAAATGAGAAAGAGATTAGTTGGTTTAGGTAAATATTTAAAAACTCTTAATAATGCAACTAATCCTAAAGTGTTACAAAATATTATAAATAATATAAGTAAAAATAAAACTGAAGAAGAATGTAAAGCTGTATCTAAAATAATGTTATCATCAATGCAAAGAGCTTTCTATGCAACTTATTGTGTTGGACATTATGGCCTTGCTTTAAATGAATATGCAACATTTACAAGTCCGATTAGAAGATTTCCTGATCTTTTAAATCATATAGTTATAGAGGCAATTATAACTGGAAACTATGAATTATTAGAATCTTGTCAAAAAGATTATGAAGGAATGTGCATGCATTCTAATGATAAAAAACTTTATGCTGATAAATTAGAAAGTTGTGTAGATGGATTACTTATGAAAGAATACTTAACTGAGATAGATGGAGAAAATATTTTAGCTAAAGTTGTATTCATGAGTAATGAAGGAGTACATATTCGAACCCAAAATGGTGGTATAAGCGGTGTAATATTATTAAAAAAAGGAAATTATTTGAAAGATAATGTGGTATACTTAAATGGTACTAAAATTCAAATAGGTGATGAATTAGTAGTAAGAATAAAAGATGCTCAAAGAGGATTGATGGAACCATTATTTAGTTTTGTTGAATTAAATAATAAAAATATTAAAAAATTAGAGAAAAATAGGAGATGTAAAAATGATTAATTTTAAAGAAGATGAAGATTTAAGAAAGTTAAACCATTCTTGTGCTCATATGATGGCACAAGCAATTAAACACCTTTATCCAAATGCATTATTTTGGGTTGGACCAGTAGTAGAAGAAGGATTTTACTATGATGTTGATTTAGGGGATAAAGTTATTAATGAAGATGACATTGAAGCAATTTCTAAAGAAATGAAAAAAATTGCTAAAGATGGAAAAAGAATAATTAGAAATGAAATAAGTAAAGAAGAAGCTTTAGAAGAATTTAAAGATGATCCATATAAAATAGATTTAATTTCTAGAATGGATGAAGATTCAACTGTTATTTCAACTTATACTCAAGGAGATTTTACTGACCTTTGTCGTGGACCACATGTTGATACAGTTAAAGAATGTAAATATTTTAAATTAACTAAGTTTTCTGGGGCTTATTGGAAAGGCGATAGAAATAATAAGATGCTTCAAAGAATTTATGGAGTATGCTTTAGAACTGAAGAAGAACTTAATGCTTATTTAAAAGAACTTGAAGAAGCAAAAGAAAGAGATCACCGTAAATTAGGTAAAGATTTAGGTATTTATATGATGGATGATTTAGTTGGAAAAGGTCTTCCAATGTATTTACCAAATGGATATACTATATGGCATGAATTTGAAGAATATATTAAAGATAAAGAATTAAAACTTGGATATAAACATGTTTTAACTCCACCTTTAGGTAATGTTGAACTTTATAAGATTTCCGGACACTGGGCACATTATCAAGATAGTATGTTTCCTAAAATGGAAGTTGAAGGAGAAGAATTTGTTTTAAGGCCAATGAATTGTCCTCATCATATGATGATTTATGGAAATGAAATTCATTCCTATCGTGATTTACCTTTACGTATTGCTGAAGTTGCAAGAGATGCAAGATATGAATCAAGTGGAAGCTTAAAGGGAATTGAACGTGTTAGAACATTCTGTCAAAATGATTCTCATATTTTCTGTACTCCAGATCAAATTGAAAGTGAGTTTAGAGGTGTTGTTGATTTAATATTAGATGTTTATAAAGAATTAAATATTAAGAATTATCGTTTTGAACTTTCTTTAAGAGATAAAGAAGATAAAGTAAAATATCATGATGACGATGAAATGTGGGATAAAGCTGAGAATAAATTAAGAGAAGTTTTAAATGATATTGGTATTCCTTATGTTGAAAAAATTGGAGAAGCAGCATTCTATGGACCTAAACTTGATGTTCAAGTAAAACCTGCTGTAGGTAATGAATATACTTTATCTACATGTCAACTTGATTTCTGCTTACCAGCAAATTTTGATTTAAAATATGTTGATCAAGATGGAAGTAAGAAAACTCCAGTTGTAATTCATCGTGCAATTCTTGGTTCAATTGATAGATTTATTGCATTCTATCTTGAAGAAACTAAAGGAGCTTTACCACTTTGGGTAAATCCAAACCAAGTAACAATTATTCCAGTTAATAATGAATATCATTTAGATTATGCAAATAAAATTTACAATGATTTAAGAAATGAAAATATTCGTGTAAAACTAGATGACAGAGATGAAAAACTAGGTTATAAGATGAGAGAAAGTCAAATGATGAAAACTCCAATAACATTAGTTTTAGGAAATGATGAAAGAGATAACGGAACTGTTACTTTAAGACTTTATGGTAAAGAAGATAAAATCACAATGAAATTTGATGAATTTAAATCTTATTTAAAAGAAAATATTGATAAAAAAACTTATAGCTTATAAGATAAACTACTAACATTATGTTAGTAGTTTCAGACTGTTGACAAAATAAATTTTGTTAATAGTCTTTTTATTTAAAAAGAAATGTTATATAATTGAGATGTA
>CAKOKS010000005.1 GCA_934095845.1 uncultured Bacilli bacterium
ATTGGCAAATTTTTAAAATTTCAAAAAAAAGAAGCATATTCCATTTTGAATATGCCTCTTTGTCAACAATCTGAAACCAGGTTTTCCTGGTTTTTATTGTTTCTTCATTAAGAAATCTACTAATTTTCTTGGATCATCATTATTGATTACAATGTCATATATTACATCGATTACTGGCATAGAAACTTTTCTTTTTCTAATTAAATCATATATACTTTTTAAAGTATAATATCCTTCAACTGTATAATTATTTAAAAATTCTTCAGCATCATCAAAAGCATTTTCTCCAAGCATCATTCCATAAGAATAATTTCTTGATTTTTCACTTGTTGCTGTTAAAAGTAAATCACCAACTCCAGCAAAAGATAATATAGTTTTTTTATTACCACCTAAAGCATTTATTAATTCCTTTATATCATGTAAAGATTCAGTTATTAAGAAGCTTCTAGTTGATTCTTTATAACCAAGACCAGAAAGTATTCCTGATGCAATAGCAATTACATTTTTTATTGCTCCACATATTTCTATACCTATAATATCTTTAGTTTCTCTTAATTTTGCATTAGTGTTCTTATAAATATACTTTACAAGTTCAATTGTATTCTTGTTTTTAGATGCTACTGCAAGACCAATAGGTTCAAGAGATGCGATATCCACTGCAAAAGTAGGCCCAGATATTACTGCAAGCTTATTTGTATTTATGTTATTTTTGAATATTTCATCTATAAATAAACAAGAGTTTTGTTCAATTCCTTTAGAACCAATTACAAAATGCATTGATGAATTTATAAATGGTTTCATATCTTTACAAACTGATGATACAAATTTTGCTGCTGTCATTATAAACACAATTGAGGAATTATATAATGCTTCTTGATAAGAAGTTGTAAATTTTATTGAATCAGGTATTTTTGCTCCATTTAATTCTTTAAAATTATCTCTAGTATCTTCAATATGTTTAAGTGAATCTTCACTTTCAGTCCACATTATTATTTTATTTTCTTTATTTTGAGATAAGGCAATTGCCATGGCAATACCATATACTCCAGTACCAATGATTGTTATATTCATTTTTTCATCTCCTTATTTATGTTAACTAAATTTGTTTCATACTTATTATCAGCAGGAACAAAATATTTTTTATTTTTTATATTATTTGGTAAATATTGTTGTTTTACCCAATGATTTTTATAATCATGAGGATATTTATAATCTTTTGAGTTTGTTTTTAACCAATCAGGTACTTTACCATTAATACCATTTGTTATATCATTTATGGCGGCATCTAAAGCAAGGTGAGCTGAATTTGATTTAGGTGATAACGCCATTTCAGTAACAATAGTTCCAAGTGGAATTCTAGCTTCTGGTAAACCAACCATATTAGCAGCCTCAATTGCAGCCATTACCTTAGGCCCAATTCCTGGGTTTGCAAGTCCAATATCTTCATAAGCAATTACGGATAATCTTCTACAAATAATATCTATATCACCAATAACAATAAGTCTTCCTAAATAATAAAGAGAAGCATCAACATCACTTCCACGAATGCTTTTTTGTAAAGCACTTATAAGGTCATAATGTCCGTCTCCATCTTCATCTCCTTCTAAGATAACTTTAGGGTTAATATTTTTTATTGTTTCTTCATCTATTTTTCCATTTTTAGTAGAGTAGTAAGCAATTTCAAGTAAACTCAGTGCTGCACGAACATCTCCATTTGAAAGTGATGCGATATATTTAAGAGTATCATCATCTACTTTAATATTTTCTAAATTGCTTAATGCTCTTTTTAGAGCCTTAACTACATCTTTATTCTCGATAGGTAAAAGTTCAAATATTTGAACGCGACTACGAATGGCCGGGTTAATTTTAAAATATGGATTTGATGTTGTAAGACCAATTAGAGTTATAAGTCCATTTTCAAGATATGGAAGTAATATATCTTGCTTATCTTTATTCATTCGGTGTATTTCATCAACAATTAAGACTAAATGACCATACATTTTAGCTTCTTCTATGGCAATATCAAAGTCACTTTTATTATTAATTACAGCATTTAACATTTTATATCTAATATTAAGTTCATTAACAATCGCGATGGAAAGAGTAGTTTTCCCAACTCCTGGTGGACCATATAAGATCATTGAAAAAAGTTTTCCATTTTCAACTAAATTACGGATAACTTTATTTTCACCAATTAAATGTTCTTGACCAACAACATCATTAAGTGACTTTGGTCTTATTTCATTAGCAAGAAGTTCCATATTTTCACCTCTTTAATTATTATAGCATATATATTCAATTATTTTTTGAATAAATGGCCTTTTTTTGATATTATAGATATGGTGATAATCGTGAATTATTTATATATAAGTGACTTTTTATCATATTTAGAACTTGAACTTAATTATTCAGATAATACAGCTAATTCTTATGGTAATGATCTAAATAAAGTGGATTCTTATTTTAATGGAAAAGATATGCTTAAACTAACTACAAATGAGATAAATAAATATATTAAATCCATTTCTTTTCTAGCTCCAGCAACTATAAGTCACAATATATCAACTTTAAAATCTTTTTATCTTTATTATATAAAAATTGGTAAAATCACTTCATCTCCTGTAGAAGCAATAAAACTACCTAAACTGGGTACACATTTACCAACTTATTTAACTATTGATGAAGTAAATAAACTATTAGATATTGAGATAAAAGATGCTTTTCAAGCAAGAAATAAAGCTATTTTAGAGCTAATGTATGCCACTGGTCTTAGAATAAGTGAAGTTGTCTCTTTAGAGTTTAAAAACATTGATTTTGACGACTGTATAGTAAGAGTCATGGGAAAGGGTAGTAAAGAAAGAATTGTTCCTATAAATGATGTTGCTTTAAAATATTTAAAAATGTATATAGATGATCATAGACCTGAACTGGTAAAAGGAACAATTAATAATTATTTGTTTTTAAATAACCATGGTAATGTTATTACTAGACAAGGAATATTTAAAATGATTAAAAAATATGCCTTAGAAAAAGGAATAAAAAAAGAAATTGGACCTCATACATTAAGACATACTTTTGCAACCCATTTACTAGAAAATGGAGCAGATTTAAGAATCATTCAAGAACTACTTGGACACTCTGACATATCAACTACTCAAATATATACCCATTTAACTAACGAAGCTCTTCACAGTGAGTATAAAAAATACTTTCCTAGAAGTTAGTATTATGGTATAATATGCCTCAAAAGGTTGGGATAATTATGTTTAAAATTGAAGAATATTTTAATACTACATTAGATAACATATGTTTTATTTTGAAGTATGAAGATCCTATAATAGAGGAAATAGTTAAGAAAAAATTTGGTACTACTTTAAAAGGCGCAGGTACTAGTGGTGTAACATTAAATACAAAGAAATTATTTGTATACATTGAGGATATTATAAAATTGGATATCGCTGCCATTACTAAATTTAACGGTGACTTAACTAAAGCTGAAGCTTTTTTAAGCAAAGCAGACATTTTGGAGAAATTGATGTATGCTTATAACTTACATATGGAAGAAGTAGTTACTTTATATAAACTACCTGTAAAAGTAAATGATATATTTGCATATGCATTTGGTGTTAACCGAGATAAAATGAGTATTAAGGATATTGCAACAAAATACGATACAGATGAAGAGGAAATACTTAGTTTAATATTTATGAATTTAAAACAAATATTTAGAAGTATAAATAATTCAAAAAATAAACAAACTAATATTCAAGTGAAAAAAGTAGTTGCTAAAAGAAAAAGTAATTCATTACCAATTTATTTTCTACAATTTTTTGTTAAGAAGGGATACAAACAATCTGAAGTTATAAATGCACTTAAAATGTATGATTCAGAGGTTAAACAAATATTATTTAAGTTATATGGAAAAGATTATCTTAATATGTTAAATTCAAACGTGCATATTCTATCATCTGAAGAAAAAATAATAGGTGACTTAATAAATGGCGAAAATAATATTGAGAATGTAATTAAAAAGATGAGGAAAAGTGTTATTTTACCTGAGGGAGAAGTTTTAACTAATTTTAATTTAAAAAATTATTATTGTAAACTTGGTTTTAACGAAGGTGAATTCTTTGCGGTTGTATTTAATTTAAATGATGAAGAGAAAAGATTATTAAAGAAAGCTTATGATTCAAGTTTTAATATAGATATAAGTACAGTTTTAAATGATGCTGAAAAAGAAACTCTTTATAGATTATGCTTTAATAAAAATGTTGGTATTTATCAAAAATTAATCGAAAATAAAAATAATGATCTCACTGTTGATTTCATATCTGATATTATTGCCTACTTTGAAAATATGGGATTTAGCTCAGAACAAATTTGGAAAGCATATTGTAGTTTAAGCAATTCAGCTTTAGAAAATATTAAAGGTGCATATAATGGCAATTTAAAACTAAATAGTCATATTCCAGAAAGTGATTTTTTAAAGAAAAAAATTATGAATACAATATGTACTCCTAATACCGGTTTTTCAGCATTTTTAGTTAAATATTATGATAGAAATAAAAAACTAAAGAAAATTACCATTCAAGAAAGTGACTATTCAAAGAGTTTTTATAGCATCTATGCTTTTTTTGGACTAAAAGGTGTCTTTTCAGAAACTGTGTTAGAGGCTATAAGATACTTAACTCCAGAATATAAAACTGCTTATGAAAATTATTATTCAGATAATGGGTTACTTAGAACATCTAGTAAGAAAATTGACATAACACTTGATGATTTATATGCTAAAGTAGCATGGACTATAAATAATCTAGAAAAACTTAAAGAAGAAAAAAATATAAGAGATTATGATAACACTATTGGAGCAAGTATTGAGGCTCTTTCAAGTTTTGGTTTCTCTAAAGATACCATTAAATTAACTTTAAAAACTTTAACTAAAAGCGAATTAGATGAAGTTATAAAATATGCAACAGGTATAAAAAAATCATCTTTAGAAAAAAGAGAAGCTGCATTACTAAAATTTATTTTAAATGCTAATATATTAGCAAATGCATGCGATTTAAAAGGGTTGTTTTCTTCTCTAGGTTTCAGTGAAGAATCTTTAAATAAATTTGATGATATAAAACTTTTACTTTCAAATGTCGGTGAAATGAAAAACATAGAATTTATGACTGATATAATGAATGGTTCTATAAATATATATGAACTTGATGAAGATAAAACTGTGCTTTTGGTTTACTTAATTAAAAAGATAAGTGAGTATTTAATCGCATACGAAAATGATAAAATCGAAAATTCCAAACTAGAATATTATAAAGACATATATGATTATTTTAACGCTTTAAAAAGTTTAGATGCTATTTCATCTTATAAAGTTAGCAATGAATTTAATAAGAATGAGGTTAGCTATTATTATTTAACTTCTTTTACTAAAAACAATTATTTAAGAACAATTAATCCTACATTTATGAATATATCATGCTTAATATATCTAAAGAGTATTAAAGAAGGATTAGATGAGTTCTTAAAGAGATATGCCAAATATGGTGACGCAAATGAAAAATTAATTAGAAAATTGAAAAAGATAGGATAGAGTAAATTATGGAAAAGGCTTGGGAATATTTTAAAACAGAGAAAGATATATTTTTAGCAGTTGCTAATAATGCATCTTTTGAAGAAAAGAATTTATTAAAAAAAAAATTTGGAAAAGATTATGACGGTATAAATGTTAAAACTGCAATAAAGAAAAATGAAATGAATGATTTTAATTTAGTTTGCAAAAAAGTTATGATTGAAATTGATTTTGCTGAAAAAGTAAAGAAAAATGGAAAATTAATGAATAATTATCTAAGTGATAAAAATTATGATTTTTTAAAGAAAATAATGTATGCTTACAACATTAATAAAAATGCGCTAGATGATATTATCAATTCATTAGCAAAAGGGGAAAGAACAGCTTTTCTATATTACTTTGGAATTGATAGAAAAAAGATGACTATTTCCGCTATAGCTGATTTACTTAATACTGATGAGATTCACGTTTATACTAATATAAGCTCTGCTTTAGAAACGATAAAAAGAAAGAGTTGTAAACATATAGAAGCCAAATCTACTGTTACTAAAAATCAAACTAACCAAGTTCCAATAAATATAATGAACCCTTTAATAAAAAAAGAATATACACAATTTGAAATCATTAATGCTATAAAAGAATATGATGAAAACATTGTAAGTATTTTAAAAAAATTATATGGAAATAGTTTTAATAATACTAGATCTTTAATGATAAAAGTTTCTCCAGAAGATGCAGAAATAGTTTTAAATATTTTAAATGGTGATGATAATATTGAGTCAAAAATTATTAAAACAAGAGAAGAAAAGCAAAAAAATAAGACTAGAAACGGAATCCCAACGTATTTTAAAGGTAATTTACAAATGTATTATCAAAAAAATGGTTATAGTAAAACCGAATTCATAAATGCTTTTAGAGAATTATCACAAGAAGAAAAACAAAAATTATTCTTAGGTTTTGATCGCAGCTTTAATAGTTTAGATGTCAGTGACTTTAGCAAGGGTAAAGTAAGTTCAATTTATACAATTGCATTTTCGCCTTTAGTTGGTATTCAATATTATTTAACAAATAACAGAAAAAAGAGTATTGAAGAGGAAAATATTAATCTTTATAAAATATTATGCAAAACTGAGTATTCTAAAACAATGGTTGATTTAGCAATCGATAATCTTAAAGAAGAAGATAAAAATGAGTTACATCAATATTTTGATGAAGATGGAAATCTTATAAAAAACTATGATAATAATACTTTAATAAAAAATCTATTATTTATCACTATTCCAAGAATGCTAAAAAAATATAAAGCAACAGAAGAATTTCTAAATAAATTTAAAGATGGTATATACCAAGGATTTAAAAACTCTAAAAAAAATCATATTGATATAGCAATCTCAACGTTAAATGATGAAGAAAGAGAAATTTATAGTAAAAGTTTTGATGAAAATGGTATGCTAAAACCTAATTCTGAATACAATACTGAAATTACAAATATTTTAAAAAATAAAATTTCAACAAAAATAAAGGAAATACGTGAAATGGATTGTATGTTAGACAACTTGAATGAATATTTAACCAAATTTGCAATAGATAAGAAGCAAGTTAAAATAATTCTTGCTAATTTAAGTGATGAAGATAAAAAAGTATTAAGTATATATTATAATGAGAATTTTACTAGAAAAAGTAATGTTAACTTTGACATGAATATTTATAGTTTAATAAAAAGTATAATTCAACGATTTAGACAATTTAATCTTAAAGATTATTATGCTAATTTATCTAAAAAAGATATATTACAAGCTATTGAAAGCCTTTCTCCTAGTGATAAAGTGATATTCTATGAGTATTTTGATAAAGATTTAAATCTTAAGACAATATTTAATGCAAATAATAATCCAGAAATATACAAAATAATAACTGAAAAAATTATTAAAAAAGAACATTCAAAAAAAGGTTTAAATATATATGAAAGATGTAAAAAACATGGATTTGAAAAAAACATGGTAGATATAGTAATACAAACTTTAAATGAAGCTCAAAAAGAAAACTACTTTAATGCATATGATGAATATGGTAACAAGATAGGTGATACAAAAAACATAAGTGTTTTTATATCTACAACGTTCTACAAAAAACTTAATGCAATTTCAAAATTTATGAATGATACGAATTCTTTAATTGAATATTTTGAACATCATGGAATATTAAAAGAAGAACTCTTGGAATTCATTAGTTTGTTAGACTACCAAACGAAAGAAAAAATTAGTTATTATTATGATGAAAACTTAATTAGAAAAGATAGTTTTGTTTTTAATATTAATACTTATAATTTTTTAAATCAATTAACAAAAGAAATAGTTTCTTTTAAAAATAAGCAACACAGATATAATTTTTATAAATCATGGGAAAGTAAAGGCTACAAACACGTCTATATTGATATTGCTATTAGTCTTTTATCAGAAGAATATAAAAAAGCTTTTAGAGAGGCTTTTGATGAATATGGATATAGAATTAAGTCACTTAGAGAAAGCATAGGTGGATCAACTTCTTTATATAATTCCATGTATAATGATATAAAAAGAAATTTAAGCAATGTATCTAATTTTATAAATGAAACTGTTTCATTATATGATTATTTTGCAAAAAGAGGATATACAAATAGAGAAGTAGACTATATTATAGCTTCACTAGATAAAAATGATAGACGCTATTTTGATTCTTATTATGACAATAACTTAGTTAGAAATCCTGATAAAGAAGTTTCAGCCGAATTATATAAATTGTTAAATAAAATTGAAAGTTCATTTAGAAAAGTAAATTTATATACAAAATATGAATTTTTAGGTTACTCTAGAGATGATGTAACGCAAGTTATTTCTAAGCTAAATCATTTAGAACAACTAATGCTTTATAAATATTTTGATAAAGATCTAAATGTTATTAAAGATTATAGTGGAGCTCCTAGGGTTATGAATTTAATAAATGTAGTTATAGTTGAGTATATGAAAAAGAATAAAAATGAAGCTATTATTTCAGAAGAAAAAGATGAGCAAAAAAACTTATCTTTATTCGAAGAATATATAAACTCAATAAAAAAGTTAAATGTATTTAGTAAAGAATTTATTTCAAGTTTAAGTATGTCAAATGAAGAGAAATACTATTTAACAATTGAATTTGTATTTAATGAACAATCTACTTTTAAAAGTGAAGAGCTTGCTAAATTTTTAAATTTAGAATATAAAGAATACATAAGTAAAGTATATCAAGCTATGATGAAAGCTAGAAACGAACTAAGTACTAAGTTCGATAATAGTTTAGAGAGCATAAAAAAAGTGTTAGACTAAATCTAACGCTTTTTTAATTATTCTTCAGATGATGAAGATTCTCTTTTACATCTATTAGTTTTTTTATTACATTTAGATGTTCTATTAGTTTTTTGAGTTTTCATAATTCTTACCTCCTACAATTATTATGTACAATTGATAAATAATTATAATATAAAAAGAATAAATTTTAATAATTAATAATAATATATATTATGAAAATAATTATACCTCTATTATTAAGTGTTTTAGCGTCATTTGGAACTGTTTTGGGTTCAATGTTAGTGTTTATACCTGGAGTTGAGAAAAAAGAGAATATAAGCCTTATTCTTGCTTTTTCTGGTACTATTATGATTTTAATATCAGTTCTTGATCTTTTACCATCAAGCGTAATAACTATATTTAAAAGTTTTAATATTATTAAGGCAATATTAATAGTAGTAGGGTCTTTTATTTCTGGTTATTTTATTATTAATATACTTGATAAGAAAATAGAAGGGGAGAGTAATATGCTTAAAGTAGGATTGCTTTCTCTTATAGCATTAATGATACATAATTTTCCAGAAGGAATAGTTACATTCCTATCAGGAGTTACAAATATAAGGGTAGGGGTTAAGTTAAGTGTAGCTATAATGATTCATAATATACCAGAAGGGGTTTGTATTGCTCTTCCAATATATCTTGCTACATCGTCATTTAGTAGGGCATTTAAGTCTACCCTAATCTCTTGTTTAGCAGAACCTATTGGAGCTATACTTGCATACTTATTTTTATATAAATATATGAATGATATAATGATAGCTATTATATTAATTTTTACAGCAGGAATAATGATAACTCTAAGTATAAATTCAATATATAAAGAATCTTTAAAATTTAATCATTCAAAATATTTTGTTTTAGGAATACTTTTATCACTTGTATATATAGTTATATCTTTTTTAATTTAAGTCCCCTACTTTTTAAATTAGAAAAAGAGTAGGTAGTAGATAACTAATTATCTTAAATTAAGAATAATAAATAGAATTAATAAAAGAATATAAAAGGGAATATATAATTAGTAAATAAATTGCTTTAATAAGTATATATTAAGAATAAATATTGATTTAATTTTTTTATAATAAATAAGTATATTGTTAGTTATTCATATATTTATTTCAAATATACAAGTTAACATAATATATATTATATGAAGTTAAATATTTATTTAAAAAGCATTGATAACTAGTCATATTATGTATGTTTCTAGATAATTATTAATATTTAAAATTATAATAATTAGTTATAAAGACACTTACTTTTATATTATATAAACTATCTATAGTAGTCTTTTTATATCATCAGCTATATATAAAAAATATCTTATATGTAATTATCTTACCTAACCTATTTTTTATATATAAAAGGGGAGTCATAAAAAAAGAAAAGCCTAAACTTTTCTTGATTGTATTTCAGCAATTTTTTCAAATACTTCAGCTGCATTTTCTTTATTGATATCATTATAGCCAAGTTCTCTTAAAGCTTGTACTCTAACTGTATTCAATTGTTGTGTACGTGTAAGTACTTCTTCTTTTTTTTCTTCAAGATCTTGAATGAATCTATTTCTTGATTCAATTACCCTTGCCTTGCTTGCTCCCCCACTGTTATATAATGAGAAAGCAGAGTGGATAATTCCTTCAAAGATAAATTGCTTATCTTCATTAAATCTAAATACATTAGGAGAAGTAAAACCAGTTGCTTTAGATAAATATGCAAGCAAGTATTTAATTTCCGTAATATTATCCATACTTTGTAACATATGATAAACATATTGAAGTGCATAGAAATTATCTTCATGATCATCTTCAGTTAATTTTTCTTTAATTAAGAATGTTATATCACTTATTAAAGCTTGTTCTTCTTTTTTTAAGCCTTTTAAGTCTAGGAAATCATTTTCATGAATTTCCTTTACTCCATCATTTAATCTATCCTCTACTGCTAATAAATATTCAGTATTAACTTTTATATTAGCAATTGTATCAGCATCTCCATCTTCTATATCTAAAAGTTTTAATAATAAAATTTTCTTTTCTTTTGGCCATTTATTTAAATTTTCAAATTCTAGATAGTTATATACCATTTGTCTTGAAACGCCTAAGTATTTAGCTAATCTAACTTTTGATATACCTAATTCACTTAATAATTTATTTAACTCTTCCATCTTGTCAAGTCCCTTCTCTATTTTACATACCCATCATAACAAAAAATGTAATAAAGTGTCAATAGTTTACATATTATTTATAACAAAATTGCATAAAAAAAGAGCCTAAGCTCTTCCTGCATATTTTCCATCAGCAGTAGATATTAAAATCTTTTCTCCTTGATTTATAAATAATGGAACTTTTACAACATAACCAGTTTCAATTTTTGCATCTTTTTGAGCATTGTTAGTTGTATTTCCTTTTACTGCTTCACTTGTTTCAACTATTTCATATTCAACTTTTTCTGGTAAATTTATTCCTAAAATTTCACCTTCATACATTGTTATTGAAATATCTAATCCTTCTTTTAAGAATTTAATTTGATCTTTTAATTTTTCAGCAGGAATTTCAAGTTGTTCATAAGTTTCTGTATTCATAAATACATAACTATCTCCCATAGAATATAAGTATTGCATTGGAAGTCTATCAACTCTTGCTCTTTCAATTTTAATATTTGTATTATAAGTTTCTTCAACTAATGAACCAGTTCTAAGGTTTCTTAATTTCATTTTCATAAAAGCAGAACCTTTACCAGGTTTAACATGTTGGAACTCTTCGATTAAACATAATTTACCATCAATAATGATAGTCATTCCGTTTTTAATATCATTAATATTTATGTTCATGATATTGCCTCCTTACATCATTTTTCTTTTTAAAATTATCTTATTTGTTTTGTTTGCAGATTTGCATTTAGATTTACGCGAACAAACAACCTTTTGAGGTTTAGAACAATATTCGGCTTGAAGCTTAATCAGTTTAGCGTAGTCTATTACATCTTGCAATGTTCCATGATTAATATATCCCATAATAGTGATGCATTACTCCTTATTTACCGATTTTTGCTTCTTTGAATACTTGTACTGATTTACATTTTGGGCAATATTTATGTAATTCTAATTTTTCAGTTGTATTTTTAGTATTCTTTTCAGTGTGTCTTATCATATATCCACATTTAGAACATTTTAAACCAATAGGTGTTCTAGCGTCTGTTTTTCCTTTTGCCATAAAGTTTTAGCCTCCTCACTTGTAAACTATATGTATTTTAGCATATATATTACTAATTTTCAAACAAAATATTAGTAATATTACGTGATAGTTTACTATTTATTGGATATTTGTATGTACTTACCTCAGTTCTGTATGAAATATTAGGAGAAATTATAGTAATAGCGTATCTAGGATTATCACTAGGTACATAAGCAATAAATGATTTTGTGTAAGTAGAAATGCCATTATAATAGGTTTCACTTGTACCAGTTTTACCTGCTCCATTTAAGGATTTATTTATATAGGAAGTAGCTGTTCCATTAGTAACAACTTTTCTTAATCCTTCTTTTATTCTTAAATATTTATCTTCATCTATCTCATATTTATTTAAAATTTCATCTGGATTAATGGTAGTCTTCTTAGAATTTTCGTCAACTATTGAATCAGCTATCTTTAATTTGTATCTATTTTTACCGTTAGCGATAGTTGCAATATAATTATTTAACATAAGTGTAGTATAAGTATCATATTGACCAATACTTAAATTTAATAGTAAATCACCTGATATAGTGTTTCCATTTATTCCGAGTTCCTCCCCTTCTATATCAATTTTAGTATAATCACCTAAACCAAGCGTTTTAAAATAATCACGATATTTATTAAAATCTTCTTTAGTTGGATTAAATTTCATATTTCGAGTATATATATTACCTGTCATTTTAATTGCACCTATAAATTGATAGTAATTCGAAGAATAAGCAAGAGCGTCTATATCGTTTATATAACCTAAATCTTTCCATGAACATTTTTCTTTTTGAGAATATAATTTTACACATGAATCTTTAATCTTTTTATCATCAATAACTCCATATTTATAAAGGGTACTCATTGATGCTGCTTTTACAACTGAACCAACTGTATAAGAATTTTTTAGAATACCTATAGTATTAGGTGCAAACGTATCGTTTAAATATTCATAACTAGACATCACTTCAATATGTCCATTTGTTGGGTCACTTACGACTATATTAGAACCCTTATAATACTTAGCTGAAGGAAATTTTTTAGCTTTTAATATTTCTTCTTTTAATATATTATCTATTTTAACTTGCTTTTCAATATCAATAGTTAATATTAAATCTGAACCTTTCTTTCCTTCATCTATTAAAGTTAATGTGTTATCCGAATTTATTTTATATTTTCTGGCTTCCCCTTTTAAATACTCTTCATAAGTACTTTCTAAAAAGGAAACTCCAACAGTTGCATCTAATTTATATCCTTTACTTAAATAGTATTCTTTCTTTTCTTTTTCTATTTTTCCAATAGAACCAAATATTTGATTCAAAGATGTATCATATTTATATACTCTTATATAATCAATATCTATTCTTATTCCTTTTAAATTTAATTCATTTAACTTAGTAAGCTCTTCATCAGTAATATTTTTCTTTATTACTTTATCTTGATAACTATAACCTTTATTCATTAAATTATATATTACTGCTTCTTTTTTATTTTCGTCAGTTATAAGACTTTCATCAATTAAGCCATATTTATAATTAAGAAAATCATTTTCAGATATTTTTCTTTCTTTATATTTTTTTAACTTTAATTCATTTACTTTTTCATCTATATTAGTTTTGTATTTTTTATATAAATATTCTTTTAAGGAAAGCTCAGTTATATCATAGTTATCTAAAGTTATTGTTTTAGCTATTGAAGACGCGATTTCAAGTTCATCTTTACTCGTAATATTTGGTATCTTAGTATAAATTAAGACATTTATCCCTTTATTATCAACTAAGACATTACCAAATTTATCTAAAATACGTCCTCTTAATGTTGAGTTAGATTCTACTATTTTATCATTTGCTATTTTAGATAATTCCAAATATTTTTCATGATTAATAATAGCTATATCATAAATACGTATAACTATTATCAGATTTATTATAAATAAAAGAATTTTTATTGTCGTTATTTTCTTTTTCATATTAATATATTAACCAATGAAGCATAAAATATAACGGAGGAATAAAAAATGTCAAATATAATAGAAAATTTTATTGTAAATTTAAAGAAAGAAGATATTATTAAATTTGCAAACAAAAATCACTTAAATGTAAGTGATCATGAAATAAATTTTGTTTACTCATTTATTAAAAGTAATTACAAACAAGTTTTAAAAAGTCCAAATTCTTTTGATCTAGCTCCATATAAAAATGAATTTAGTAATGAAAATTATATTTTTCTAAATAATCTAATTAATAAATATAGGAGATTTTTAACAATATAAAAATGTTCAATTAAGAACATTTTTTATTTTATGATTATTTCTCCATCATTATTGAAATCATTTCCATTCATATTATCTTCTGAATATTCTTCAATAACTATCTCATGATAATCATTAAAACTAGCTTTAAAGTTAGCACGATGATATTTAGGTTTCTTAAATAATTCGCCAACTATTGTAAAATAAGATGCATTATTAGTTAGAAGTGTATAGTCATCTAATTCTACTAAATTAATATTGGCATTACTATAACCAATTTTTTCAAATTCACGTTTTGCATAATCTAATTTATCTTCACCATTATATTCCATTACTAATTTTAATACACTTTTAGTATCATTGTCTATTTTTACAGCTGCGATCTTTTTAGAAGCAAAATCAGCTATAAATATAATTAGTATCATTGCGCATATAATCGTTATAACTAAAACAATTGGGTTTTGATACATTTTTCTACTTTCATATAAATCTTTCTTCACACTTACCACCTAGTATAATTTTATAATAAAACAATTTTGGGTTCAAGATATTTATAACCATTTATCTTCATTAAATACTAACTTTTTTTCTTTTATAAGCGCATGTGCTTCTTGATCTGCTTCTTTTGTTGGAGAAAAAGAAGCAGCATACTTTAATCGGGCTTCTGCAAGAGTACTATATTCAATTGGCTCATAATAAAGAATTTCTTTTATGTTTTCACTTGTTATAAAAGCCCTAGGAAGGCGATATTCAATTAAATATTCTACATATTTACCTACACCAACATATTGGTTTAATATTTCCTCATCAATATCAAAGACTACTATATAATTTTGTTTTGTACTATTTCGACAAAAGTATCCAGCATTAAGAATAAATTTAGATAAGAAAATATATTGATTTTTATAGCAGTCTTCACTTACAAATTTTCTTATTTCTTCAATTGGTTCACTATATAAGTATTCAGGAATATAATCAAATGTATTTTTTCTTGGTATTATTACATCTTTTTCTGGTACTTTTTCATATATATAAAACTCATCATTTTCAAGTTTTTTAACTTGTTCAAGAGTAAGCCCTCCATTAAATACAAACATATACCCTCCTACTTATCTTCTTTATTATAAAAAGATTCCAAATAATTTTTTAAATATACACTTACTTTATGAGGAAGTATTTGGTCTAATTCTTCAATACTTGCTTCATTTATTTTTTTAGCAGAACCATATTTTTTCATAAGTTCTTTCTTTCTTACGTCCCCAATTCCTTCAACATTATCAAGAAGACTTTTAATAGAACCTTTACTTCTAAGTTCACGGTGATAGTTAATTGTAAATCTATGTACTTCATCTTGAATACGTGTTAAATAATGAAATAAATTAGAAGTATAATCTATTTTATATGATTCTAAAGTATCTCCATCTAGAAGTTCATTGGTTCTATGCTTATCATTCTTTACAAGGCCACATACTTTAATATTTAAATGAAGAGCATTAATTGTGTCTTTAACAGCATGTATTTGATTAATACCACCATCTACTAATATTAAATCTGGAAATTCTCCATGTTCAACTAAAGCACGATAATATCTTCTATAAGTAACTTCTTTCATTGTATTGTAATCATCATTCTTATCTACGCTTACTTTATATTTACGGTAATCTTTCTTTGATGGAAGACCATCTTTGAAAACAACCATTCCTGAAACAGCAAATGTACCAAATAAGTTGGAGTTATCAAATGAATCAATTCGGTTTATTTTTATACCAAGTAAATTTTCAAGTTCTTCATTGGCACCACTTGTTCTAGCAAGTTTATTTTGAATAGTTTGAAAGTTATTTTGTAAATTAATTTTAGCGTTATTGTAAGCCATATCAAGGATAGTCTTTTTATCACCTTTTTCAGCAGTTATAACTTTGGTATTTATAGCCTCACTTAAAATTTCAGTATTTAAATCTTTATTAACTATAATAAATGATGGTACTTCATTTTTAGTATAAAAAACTGCTAAAGCACTTTCTATATCATTTATAGCATCATCACTTACAACTGGAATTATTTTATTTTTACCACCAACCAGTTTACCTGATCTAACAAAAAATATTTCTATTGATATAAAACCTGAATCAAAATAATAGTTTATTACATCCATACTAGATCTATCACTTATTTCAACTCTTTGTTTTTCTTGAATAACTTTGATATATTCTAAATCTTTCTTTAAATCAAGAGCAAGTTCATAATTCATTGCATCACTGGCAATTTGAATTTTTTCCATAAGTTTATTTATTAAAATAGAATCATTTCCATTTAAAAAACCAAGTATTTCTTTTTCCATTTTATCTATTTCTTCATCACTTATTTTTTTTACACAATATCCAAGACATTCATGAATGTGATAATAAAGACAAAGTTCATGACCACTTGTACATTTTTTTAATGGGTAAAGTCTATTAATTAAATTAACCATTTTTCTGGCAGCAGATGCATTAACATATGGACCAAATAGATGCTTATTTTCACGTTTTTTAACACTTAAATATCTAACAACTTTTAAAGTTGGATATGGTTTTCTTTTATATTCAATATAAGGGTAACTCTTATCATCCTTAAGTAAAATATTATATTTTGGATCATATTTTTTTATTAAATTGATTTCTAATATAAAAGATTCTAGTTCACTGGTAGTTACAATGTATTCAAAATCAGCTATTTCGGAAACAAGTTTTTTAGTCTTACCAGTTACTCTTCCATTAAAATAAGAAGATAATCTATTTTTTAAATCTTTAGCTTTACCAACATAAATAATAACCCCATTTTTATCTTTCATTTGATAACTCCCTGGTAAATGAGGAACAAGTTTAAGTTTTTCTGATATCATAGATTCACCTTCTCTTCTTTAATTTTAATATTATATTTTAAATAATTCTTATTTGGAAATTAATTAACATACACTTATATTATAACAAAAGAATACACATTTATGTTATTATATATTCAGGTGATTACATGGAACTTGTAAATACATATACATATGAAATAAAAAAGTCTAAATTTATTGGTATTCTTTATAAAGTAAATTCAATTGATGAAGTAAATGATATTTTAAAAAATTTACAAACTGAACATAAAAAAGCAAGACACATACCTTATGCATATAAAATAGGTTCTATTGCTAAAAAAAGTGATGATAAAGAACCTGCTAATACAGCTGGAACGCCTATTTATAATGTCATCGAAAGAAATAATTTAGATAATGTTTTAATTGTTGTAATAAGATATTTTGGAGGTATTAAGCTTGGTGCTGGCCCACTTTTAAGAAGTTATGCAAAAGCAGCAAATGAAGTAATAAAATAAAAATAATATAATATATTTTATTAGGTGAAAAAAATGAAAAAATATATTTATATTAACTTGATTCCTATTTCTTCAATATTAGTAATTTCAATAATATTATCTTTATTTAACTTATTAAATATTGGTATTCATCCAATGATTTATATTGTTTTAATGATTCTTATTATGTACATTTATGGATATTTAATATCTAAAAATTCAAATGAACGAGGATATATTAAAGGACTTTTAGCTGGATTTTTATACTCTTTATTTTTCTTTCTATTAACATTAATATTTAATTTAGGTTTATCTTTATACATGATTATTTTTTATCTAATATTAATAATATCTTCTTCTTTAGGAGCAATGACTTTCAATTTAAAAAAGAATAGCTAGCCTATTCTTTTTTCATTAATAAAATTATTCCAATTACACTTAATGCAAGAGATGTTAAAATAAAGAAATTATTTCTAAAGTAATTACTTTTTTTATAGGTATCTACTACTTCTTCTCCAGTCTTTATACCGCTTATAACATCCAAAATTTTATTATCATCTTCTGTTTCATATTCAGTGATAGTTTCATCATCTTGTTCTCCAAAAATAGTAATTTCTTTTTGAGTATTATAAGTGTAAGATATACGAATATCACCTACACTTGGAGATTCAATATTTTTAGAATTAGTAATGTAATTTCCACTTATATTAAAACCTTTAGGTAATTTTTTAAATGTGATATTTTCTAAATCTAATTCTTTAGTTTCTAACTTTTCAAGTATTTTGTCATCTAATTTAAAGACCCCAAGTTTAACATTATCTGCATAAAATGATTTGTTTGCATAACTAATGCTTTTTGGATTTTCATATCTATCTTTTATTTCAAATTTACTTGAATCTACCAGTTCATTCATCCATTTTTGACGATATGTATAAGTAGTTTTTCCATTATTAGTTTCAGTTTCTTGAATCCAAACAAATACCTCAACGTTTCTTTTTAAAATAGCTGTATCAACATTTAAATTAAAGTCTTTATCGTACGCCTCTTTTTCATAAGAAATATTTCCACTTACATTAATCAAGTTTCTGTTATTACTACTATCTATCTTGTCCGCATCAACATTAGTATATTTTTGATTAAGTTCATTTGCAAGTTCATTTTCTTTTATATTAAGAAAAACAGTTAATCCAAACAATAAACAAGAAATTGCAATAAAGAAAACACCAGTGTATAAATTTTTTTTCATAAGTTTCCTCCTAGCTCAATTATATCATAAAATTTAGTTTTTCAAATTCTTTTTAAAATAATCTTCTAAAAATAAAACTACCCCATTTTGTTTATTTGAGTACTCTGTTATATATTTTGTATTCATTTTTACTTCATCTAAGGCGTTATTCATAGCTACTCCATTAGGAAAATTAGCAACCATATCAATGTCATTTAAACCATCACCAAAAACTATTATTTCGTCTGATTTAATATTTTTTCTATTTATTAACCAGTTAATTGTATTAAATTTATTACAATTTTTTACAGAAATATCTAACCATTTATCATTTTCAAAAGAATCCTGCATAATAATAGGCTCTAAAGTCGGTGAATTTTCTCTGATCTCTTTTGCTACATCAAAAATTTCATCATTAACTTTTGTCTTAATAGTGATATGAGTTATATCTTTAGCTTTACTTTCTAATTTTTTATAAGAGTTAATTAGTTTTAATCTTTTGAAGTTATCACACTTTTCTTCTGTATATTTAAATACATAGTTTTTATCACAAAAATTTATATATTTAAAACGGTCATTAAACATATTATAAATATTTTTTACAATATCTCTGCTTATATAATTAGAATAAATATATTTTTTTTCTTTTATATCATAAACACAAGCGCCATTATCAGTAATAATATAGTCAACATATTTTAGGTTTTTTAAAGCATCTACTGCCATACTATAAATTCTACCAGTAGCAATAGTTATAATAATCCCTTCATCTTTATATCTTTTTAATTGCTTTCTTGTATATCTAGAAACTTTACTTTTTTCATTTAAAAGAGTTCCATCTAAATCTGTTACAATCATCTTGATCATTTTACCACCTGTCTAATTATAGCATGCAAACATATTAAAAGGTGACTATTTGTCACCTTTACTGTCAAGTATTATAGTAACTGGTCCATCATTTAGTATCGAAACTTGCATGTCAGCACCAAATTTACCAGTTTCTACATGAACAGATTTACTTAGTATTTCATTAAATTTATTATATAACTCAATTGCTTCTTCACCTTTCATAGCATGTATATAACTAGGTCTGTTACCTTTTTTAGTATCAGCAAGCAAAGTAAATTGAGATACTGATAAAATACTACCACCTACATCTAAAATAGATTTATTCATAACTCCAGATTCATCATCAAATATACGAATGTTTAATGTTTTATTTGCGAGTTTAACAACATCTTCTTCTGTATCTTGAGTACTAATACCTACCAAAATCATTAATCCATGATCAATTGAACCTATAATTTCATTATTAACTGAAACACTTGAATTTTTACTACGCATCACAACTAATTTCATATTAATACCTATTTATGCTAGTTACAAATTTTAAAGTTCTTAGATCTTCAATAAAATTATCTAAATCAGTTTTATTTTTAACTTTTAAAATTAAATCATAGCATATCTTATCATTTTTATTAATTTCATTAATGCTATTAATATTTATTGCTCTTAATGTAGCTTTTGTAACTATATCTAAAATATTATTTTCAATTCCATTTGTATAAATAGTTATTTTAGAAATATAGTATTTATTATCATCATTTTTTTCTTCATTCCATTTAACATCTATAAGTCTTTCAGTTACATCCTTAATATTAATACAATCACGTTTATGAACCGTAATACCTTGCCCTTTAGTTATATAACCAATTATTTCATCACCAAATACTGGTTTACAGCAACTTGCTAGATTAACTAAGATGTCATCACATCCAGAAACTATTATATCATTTTTATGATTTACTTTTGGAAGAACATTAGAATTCATTACTTTATCAAGTAAAACATCTTGAACGTTCTTTTTATCATTGTAAATTAAATCAACTATATAAGATGGAGCATATCTAAGAGCACCTATATTTAATAGAACTTCATCAAAATTAGTAACTTTTAAATCTCTTACTAATTTATCAATATGTTCATCATCTAAAGCATTTTGTAAAGCAATATGTTGTCGTTTAAGTTCTTTTTCAAGTAAGTTTCTACCACGTTCAATATATTCTTCACGATCTTTTTTAGAAAAGAATGCTTTTATTTTAGCTTTTGCTTGAGTTGTTTTTACAAAATTAAGCCAGTCTTTATTTGGTTCACTTTGAGCATTTGTCATTATTTTTACAATATCATTATCTTGAAGTTTATAATCAAGAGTTACAATTGTATCATTTACAATGGCTCCAACAGTTGTATCTCCTACACGTGAATGAATTCGATAAGCAAAGTCAACTGGACATGATCCATCAGGAAGTTCAACTACATCTCCTTTTGGAGTATAAACATATATAGAATTACTTAAAAGTTCACTTACGTTTTGAGCAAATGTATCATCATCAGTTACATCACTTGAACTTGCTTCAATAATATTTCTAAACATTTGAAGTTTTTGTTCCATAACATTTTGAATTTGTTTGGAATGCTCTTTATATGACCAGTGAGATGCAACACCATGTTCAGCAATTTCATTCATTTCCTTTGTACGAACTTGTACTTCTACAGGAAAACCTTCTGGGCCAAATACACCTGTATGAAGAGACTGATAAGAGTTTCCTTTAGGCATAGAAATATAATCTTTAAATCTTTTAGGAATAGGTCTATATAATGAATGTATTAAACCTATTATTAAATAACATTCACTTTCCTCTTCACATATAATTCTAAGACCAATAAAATCATAGATTTCACTCATCTTTTTACCTTTAGTTAATTTGTTATATATTGAAGATGTACTCTTTACTCTTCCTTTTATTTCAAAATTAATATTATTTTGTTTTAATACATCAGTTATAGTTTCTTTGGTTTCTTCAAGTATTTCATTTAATTTTTCACGTGGTGCAGGAAGCGATTCTTCAACACTTTCATAATCATTACTTTTTAGCACTTTAAAACACATATCTTCAAGTTCAGTTTTTAATTGATTAATACCTAGTCTATGAGCAATAGGAATTAAAACATTTTGAGTTTCTAAAGCCTTAAGTCTTTGTTTTTCTTTAGAAAAAGGATCTATTGTACGCATATTATGTACGCGACCTGCAAGTTTAATTATAAGCACTCTTACATCTTCAGATAAGGCAACAAGTACTTTTCTTAAATAAAGAGATGTTGATTCGGATTCATCAGTTAATTTAAGTTTATTTACTTTCATTAAAGATGCAACAATGTTTCTTACATCACTTCCAAAAAGGTTTTCTAATTCATCTAAATTAGATGGCCCATTATCAATAGTTTCATGTACTAATGCAGAAACTATAGTTGTAGCATCTACATTTAAAGATGCACATATTAAAGCAACATTTAAAGGATGTGTAATAAATTCTTCATTATTTTTTCTATATTGACCTTTATGACACTTGCATGCAAATTCATAAGCTTTTTGAATTGTCTCCATTTCTTCATCTGTATATGAGTTTTCCTCGCATCTTTTTAATAATTCTTTATATAAATCTTCCATTTTTATTCACCCTGTTCGTTTATTTTTTTGATTACATAGTTTTCATATTCTTCATTTTTAGTATTTAAAATATCATCAACAATACCTGCAAGACTTAAACTACTTGCACTTCTCCATTTCATTTCTTTATTGTAATTCCAAATATCTTCTTCTTTTACAATACGTATTCCACTTCTTAAAAGTTCATTTTTCTTGGTTTTAAGAGCTGGTAACACTTTATTATATAAATCTCTTTGAGTACTAATCTTTTTCTCCATAATATCACCTTTAATAATTACGATTATCTTTCATATATTTATTATATAATATTTTATTTTAATTTTAAAGGAGATACACATGAAAAATGCATTTATAAAGTCAACTGTTATTTTACTTATTGGAACACTTATCACTAAATTGCTTGGATTTTTTATTAAAATTATATTTACAAGAATGATTGGTACAGGTATTAATTTATATTCTTTAATAATGCCTACATATTCTCTTTTAGTTGCTATAACTCAGTTAGGTCTTCCCTATGCAATAAGTGTTATTATGGCAAAAAACAATTATCGTGGTTTAAAAGTTTTAGCATCAGTTGTACCTATTTCACTTCTTTTTAATGTATTAATTATTGCTCTTATATTCATCTTTTCTCCATTTTTAGCAACAAATCTTTTAAAGAATGAGAACTTATATTATCCATTAATATCTATTTCATTTGTCGTTCCTTTTACAACTGTATCAGGAATAATTAAAGGGTATTATTTTGGTAAACAAAATATGCTTCCAAATGCTGTATCTAGTATATTTGAGCAACTTACACGTTTTATCCTTATGATGATCTTTATTCCATTTTTATCAAATATTTCTGATGTTCATGCTGTTTCTGGTTATGTAATAATATCTGCTGTCTGTGAATTAGTTCAAATAATCGTATATCTTTTCTTCGCTCCTAAAAACATTCATTTTTCTATACATGATCTTACATTTAATAAACAAATTGCTTATGACGTTTTTAGTATATCTATTCCATCAGTTTCATCTAGAATTATTGGTAATATTTGTTATTTCTTAGAACCAATTATTCTTACAAATATGCTTTTATTTGTTGGTTATTCTACCAATTTTATTGAAAGCGAATATGCTGTTTACAATGCTTATGTCATACCAATTTTAACAATGCCGTCTTTTTTTACACTTGCATTAAATACAACTTTAATACCTGAAGTTTCTAAAAACTATGATAATAAAAATTATGTAAAAAGAAGAGTTAGGCAAAGTCTATTTATATCATTTTTAATAGGGGCTATATTCTGTACATTTGTGTACTTTAAAGGTGAGTTTATTCTTTCTTTAGTATATAATACGAATAAAGGTATTGATTACATTCATTTACTATCAATCTTCTTTCCATTATTTTATTTAGAAGGCCCTTTAGCAAGTGCTTTACAAGGTTTAAATTATTCCGCATATACAATGAAAGTAACCTTAGTAAGCTCAATATTTAAAACGATTATAATGATTATTACTTGCTTATTTAGTATTGGTATATATCCATTAATAATATCCGAAATTGTAAGTATTTCTTCAGTTGTTTATTTAAATTACTCAAAGTTAAGGAGTCTACATTACATTTAAAAAGAGTAACTTATGTTACCCTTCTTTAATAATATCAATTGCTTTACGCATTTCAAGTTCGTATTTGATTCCTTCTTCTCCACCAACGTATCTTAAGAATTCATCTTTTTGAATTCCATATTTATCACAAGAATCTTTAATTTCTTTTTCTATTTCTTCTTTAGTCGCAACTAATTTCTTTTCATCAATAATTGCTTCAAGTAAATATCTAGTTTTAATTCTTGCAATAGCTTGTGGTTTCATCATTGATTTCATATCTTCAAGCTTAGTATTAGTCATTGATAAATATTGTTCAAGACTTACACCTTGCATTTGAAGTTCTTGTCTATATTGATTAATCATTCTTTCAATTTCAGAATCAATTATTTCATTATTGATTTCAACTTTCATATTATCTGTTGCAATATGTAATAATTCATCTACATATTTATCATCAGCTTCATGATTCTTATGTTCTTCAAGATCTTTTTTTACATGTTCTTCTAATTTTTCAATTGAATCTACTCCATCAATTCCTAAATCTTCAAAGAAATCTTTATTGATTTCAGGCATAACACGTTCTTTTATTTCTCTTACAGTAACTTTGAATAAAACATCTTTATTTTTAAGTTCTTCTGTATAGTTTTCTGGGAATTTTAAATTTAATTCACGAGTTTCACCAACACTAGCACCAATAAGTCCACTTTCAAATCCTGGAATGAATGTATTTGAACCTATTTCTAGAGGATAATTTGCTCCAGTACCACCATCTAACTTTTTACCATCAACAAATCCTTCAAAGTCGATTACAGCAGTATTACCTTCTTCAATGCTTCCATTTTCTTTGATAACAACTTCTGCCATATGTTCTTTCATATGATTTATTTCATGTTCAATTTCTTCTTTAGTAACTTTTACTTCTTCACGTTTAACACCAAGTTTAGTATAAGCTCCTAAAGTAACTTCTGGTTTAGATATAAATGTAAATTCGATTACACATGAATCTTTATCTACCGATTCAATATTAACAGTTGGTTCACAAGCTAATGTAACATTTGCTTCTTTTAAAGTGCTTTCATATCTTTCATTTATTGCTATATCACATGCATCCATAAAAAGTGATTCTACTCCAACTTTTTTGATATAAATATCTTTAGGAACAGCACCTTTTCTAAATCCATCGACTTTAATGTCTTTTTTCTTTTTATCGTATGCTT
This sequence comes from uncultured Bacilli bacterium, assembly GCA_934095845.1. Classification (GTDB taxonomy): domain Bacteria; phylum Bacillota_I; class Bacilli_A; order RF39; family UBA660; genus CAG-582. The sequence goes on from CAKOKS010000005.1 coordinate 25,286, forward strand.
TATCTAAGCAATTTTGCCAAGATTCACCATCTACAGTAATTTTAATTGTTTTTACGTTTTTCATAGTATTCTTCCTTTCATATACCACATTATTATATAGTAAATACGTTTTAAAAGCAATAAAAACTCATTGCTCATTTTACATTTATTTACATATATTATCTGCTTCTTCCACGGTGCATTTCATAATCTATTTCTTGATTAAATTTAAGAATAGTTTTCTTTCTTTTTAGTTCTGTATCTAAATAGTATAGTTTATTTAAATACTCTTTATATTTTTCAATTGTAAGATGCTTTTTATATTCAAAGTCAACTATACTTTTTAATCTAGATACTTCATCTAATAACATTGATATTGTGTCGTCATCATCTTCATCACTTGTAACATAAGCATAAATTGACTTAGTCATTTTATCAAAAATGGTATCAAAGTTATAAAGAATTATATTTGTAAGAACTTTACTTCTTATTGTTACTCCTGAATCATTGATAATTGATTTAAATTTAGGATAATAGACATATCCATCTGAATCAAATTCAAAGTAATCAATACTACCTTTTATCTTCTTTCGATCAACAACAAACGATACCATAAATACACCTCCTATTTTAATAAATCAGGTCTTTTTTCTTTAGTTCTTTTTAGGGCTTCATTTTTTCGCCATTCAGCTATTTTGGCATGATCTCCACTTAATAATACACTTGGTACTTCATCACCATTAAATTCACTTGGTCTTGTATAAACTGGATAATCAAGTAAATTATTATTAAATGATTCATTATCACTTGATTCTTGTCTTATTACACCTGGAATTAGTCTTATTATTGAATCACTCATAGCCATAGCTGGTATTTCTCCACCAGTTAAAATAAAGTCTCCAATAGATAGTTCCATATCTATACATTTTAATATTCGGTCATCTATTCCTTCATAATGTCCACATACAAATATTAGATGTTTGTGCTTACTTAAATCATAAGAAATACTTTGATTAAAGGTTTTACCACCTGGACTCATTAATATAACTAATGAACCATCATCTTTTACAGATTCAATTGCTTTTAAAACTATGTCAACTCGCATTACCATGCCAGCTCCACCACCATATGGAGTATCATCAACTTGTTTATTATTTAAATGTGAAAAATCACGTATGTTAACTATTTCTATATCAACAAGTTTTGAATCAATTGCTCTTTTGATTATAGAAGAAGATACAAAATTTTCAAACATCTCTGGAAAAAGTGTAAGTATGCTTATTTTCATATAAATAACTCCTTTACTTTTTCATTAACAATAACTTTATCTTTATTTTTTTCAATTATAAAATCTCCTAAAAGAGGAATTAATACTTTTTTATTATTTATATTACATATTAAAAGAGGATTAGCTCCATTTTCATAATCAGTAACTAAGCCAATGCATTCATCATTTAAATAAACTGGTACATCAATTAAATCACTTAAGAATGTTACATTTTCACTTAATGTACTACGATCAATAAAAACACTTTTACCTTTGTACATAATTATATCATTTATATTATTAATATCTTTAAATGTAACCATATCATAACCTTTATGAACTCGGTAAGAAACTATTTCAAATGATTTAGATGCAATAGTTAAAATATTTCCTTTTTTAAATATTTCTTCTTTATGATCTAAATCGCTTTGAATTTTAATTTCACCTTTTATACCATGTGTATTTGTAAACTTTCCTACATACATAAATGATCTCCTAACTAGTTAATCAACTTACTTAATGATTTATTATATTACTCATCTGTATCAATTTCAAGAATATTATCAAATTCTAAATTATCATATAAAGTATTAACTCGGTTATATTCTGCTTTATTTAATACTTTATATCCAATAACTAATTTATTAGCACGCATTCTTTTTATTCTATTATCATTAAATAATAAAATATTTACATTTAAATAATCGTACTTTTTAAAGAAGTAATCTTTCATACAATTCTTTTTACATATTAAGTAACCTGTTACATAATTTTTTCTATTTTTATAAAACCATTTAAGAATACTTAAATGAAATGATTGTACGGCAAATAACCCTTTATAATTATCTAAAATAGAAACTATCTTTTCTTCGAATTGATTCTTTTTAACTTTATTTCTTAATTCAATTATTATTGGAACACTTCCATTGATCATTTCAAGAGCTTCTTTTAAAGTTGGAATTTGATATTTAGCAATATAACATAGTTCTTCATAAGTCATTTTATTAATATCACTTTCTACATGTAGAAGTCTTTCTAATGAATCATCATGAAAACATACGATTTCACCATCTTTAAGTATATGAGTATCTATATGAATAATATATCCTTTTTTAACCGCTCTTAAATATGCACTTAAGGTATTTTCATATATTCTTTTATTATCATAAATGCCACGATGAGCAATTTTCGCACTTTTTAAAAATGAGATGTCTTTCACTCTTACCACCATAGTAATTGTATCAAAAATAAGCATTAAATAAAAGAAAAACATATAGAAAATCTATATGTTATGCTAAAACTATTCGATAAGAGTGTTGTGAATTATTACCTCCATTAAAATTTTTAAAACTAAAAGCACCAGCTAGTATTCCATAAGAATAATATCCTCCCCTAGTAAACCAAGGGCTTGTTGTAGTAACAAATATTGCATATTCTTGGTACCAAGAGCTATGATATCTTGCCACATTGTCTCCATCCTTAAAACTATTAAACGGTCCAGTTTCCCCAGTAGCATCTCCTAATATTCTATATTGAAATCTAGTTCCATTTGAAGATGTACTATATATATCAAAATATTTAGTATCATAATTACCGATTGTAGTCTTACTGAAACCACTTGAACCAAAATAAGTGTCAATATATGATGCCATATATTCATGAGCACCGCCTGCCATGTCATATATACCTGTAATGTTATCTGTCGTACTTGCTGCATAACCGATTTCTGTATTATATGCAGAATTGTATGTATCACCATCTCCGGAAGTTCCGGTGTAAGTATGCTGCGATGACGTTGGTAATGCTGCATAACCAGTCTTGGCACTAGAATTATTATTGTTTCTTATTTCTTTGCCAGCTCCATATTTTGAATGAGCAAGATATGCAACTGCTCCCCATTCTGTATTTTTCATCATATGTGAATTCATATCTCTTAAATAATTATATGAATTTTGAAAAGCATTCATAACTGTTATAGCTCTCCAAGAAAACATATTAGGTTTTATTAATATATTAGAAACATTGACTTCATTTTTTCGAGCAGTGGCCGCACTGGTTGCTCCTTTATATCCTGTTTCAAATTTTCCTACCCAAAAGCCATTTACTCCCATAGATATAAATGCTGGGTGTGTCATGTATTCTCCATTATCACAATTACCAGATTCACCTGAAACAAGTGGTGTTTCACAAGATACGCCTTCTTTATCAATTGTATTGGCAACACTAAAGACTACATCAATAACGTGAGCAGTATCTAATGAACCTGTACTTTTTCCGTCTGAATTTACATTCCATAATTTATATTTAAATTTTGGTATCCATACAAAATAACTTTGTATATCTGCTTCACTAATTGTATCTCCAACAGCATATGTTTTACTTGGACTTTCAATTAGAATAACTGCATTTGCCCAACGTTTTTCACAATAGTTATACCAATCTCCTGCAGCGTCAGCATAAGTTACTGTCCCATCATCTGCTATTGTTACTGGTATTAACCCACTATATAATTTAGGAGAAGCAGCATTGTTTAAACAATCATTGTTTTTAGGACATGAATCTTGATAAAGTGAATCTAACGCATCGTTAACAGTATCAACATCCCAATTTTTGTCATATGAAGAATATTCAATGTCTCTGCCTTTTAATGTTGAAAGTGCATATGATACTCCACAGGTAATTGACACAATAATTAATAAAATAATTATAATAATATTTCTTTTCATACTTCATTCCTTTCCATAGCTAGGATAATACCAATCTATAACCCCTGCCAGCATTTGCTGCTCCATTATATCCTTGGAAAGCAAATTGATTAGCTAAAACTCCCGTTGTTGATGCTTGTCCACGATTAAACCAAGCATATGCGCTAGCAGTAGTAGCAAAACTTGATGTAGATCTATACCATTCATCATGATATCTTGATGTTCCATCATTATCCATGTAAGTTTTAAATGGTCCCATTTCCCCAGTGGCGTCTCCCAATATCCTATATTGAAACGTGGTTTGTGAAGATGAAGCGTTATATATGTCAAAATATTTTTCATCATAAGTAGCAATTGAAGTTGCATTAAATCCACTTGACCCAAATCTTGTACTAAGATATGACGCCATATATTCTATAGCACCTCCAGCCATATCATATATTCCCGTTATATTACCAGTTGTACTTGCTAAATATCCTATACTAGAATTATAAACGTCGTAGTAATCAGAACCGGCACCATACGTTCCCAGATATGTTTGCTGATTTGTTGAAGGCAATGCACTCACACCAGTTATTTTTGGGTTTGAATTATTAATATTAACCTTTTTATTGATTCCATACTTTGAATGTGATAAATAAGCAACAGCTCCCCATTCTGTATTTTTCATCATGTGTGAATCTAATTCACGATTATAATTATATGCTGTTTCAAACATTTCTTTGACGGTTATGTTTGTTTTTGAACTATGGTTTGGTTTTGATGAAACACCTCTTTCATAATTTATTTGTTTTTTTTCGTCAGTTGATGAATCGGCGTATATTATATCGGCGTCGGAAGCTTCAAACTTACCTACCCAAAATCCATTTACTCCCATAGATATAAATGCTGGATGAGTCATATATTCGCCATTATCACAATTTCCTGATTCGCCGGTTAGAAGAGGAGCTGCGCAAGACACACCTTCTACATCAGTGGTATCATTTTTATCAAAAACAATGTCTATACTATGCGCTAATTTAGTAGCTCCAGTACTTTTTCCATCTGAATTCACGTTCCACAATTTGTATTTAAATTTTGGAATCCATACAAAATAACTTTGAATATCGTCTTCTTTAATAATATCTCCAGGTTTATATTCAGGTACTTTAGTATAACTACTTTCACTAGTGGTGTCTGATGAAGAATTATCATCTATGTATTTATTAAGCATAACTGCATTTGCCCAGCGTTTTTCACAATAATCATACCAACTAGTTGTTGTATCTGCACGTCTTACCGTTCCATCATCATCTATAGTTACTGGTATAAATGCTTCATCATCATAAAATTTTGGCTCAGCTATATCTCCACAGGCATTTGCACTTCCACATTTATCTTTGTATAAATCACTTATTGCTTCTTGTACATTTGATACATTCCAACTTGTATCTTTTGGAGAATATACTACATCTCTTGCTTGACACAAATTATATGCATATACAGAAGTTGCACCAATAACTATTAGAAGGAGAAAGATAATGATCTTATGTTTTATATCTTTCATTTTTTTATCCTTTCTCTTAAGTCGTCAAGCGCTTCTTTTACAGTTGTCGCTTTCCATCCACTTATGCTTGAAGAAAATTCAACTGTTTCAGCATTTCCATCATATTCATTTGATGCTTCTGTTCTTTCAAGAACATCAACATTCATTTTACAAGTTATTGTATCAGTAGTTACATCTTTTAAAGTAATTGTTGATGTAAGTACTGTATGTGCTTCAATTAAACCAATTTGATTAATATTTATAGTTGCTGCTTTATCAGTTGTACACGAAAGAGATACATTTCCATCATATAAAGAACTTATATTTTTAACACGATAAGTAACTGTACTTGCTCCTGCTTCTGGATTTATAGTGAACTCATCCCCGTTTGTATTTATTTGATCTGATAAATTTACATCATCTAAATGAATACTACTTATATAAATTCTATAATCAGCATCATTAAAGTTAATATTTGCTTTTCCATATATATTTACTGTTGTATGATAAGCTGCATAGCCAATTGTCATAAGCATTATAACTAACAAAACTCCAAATCTTTTTTTGTTCATATTAGCACACACCATTCTATTATCATTTTAGTATAATTTGAAAATTAATGCAATATAAAAACCCTTTTTGAGGGTTAAATTAAATTGCATTAATACACCAATACTTGTTTCATTATATAGATTTAAAAAGTTTTCTTTTAAATCACTTCCAGTTACTTCTTCTGAATTACTTTGTACAAGAATTGCATAATCTTTTGAATCACTTAATATAAAACTATATCCATAATCTTTTGCTTTCCAAGAAGAAGGCACACTTACATATAATGGAGCTGCTACAATTTGTTTTGCTTTAGTGTCTTTACTTTCTTGTGCTTTTGTTGTAGCTTTATCATCAACACCAATTGAATCTTCCTTTTGGCTTCCACAACCACACAAAGTTAAAGTTAAACTTAAAACTGCAAATAAAGAAACAAATTTCTTTTTTATATAAACTTCTTTTCTATATTAATTAGATATTATACTTAATAAATTTTTCAATGTTATTTATAAAGTTCGTATAAGAGAATTGATGTTGCAATAGATACGTTTAATGATTCACACACTGGATTCATTTTTATATGTACTTTATTATTTACTTCATCACTTATTTCTTTTCTTACTCCTTCTCCTTCATTTCCCATGATAAGAGCATAAGATTTATCTATCTTTATATCATTTATGTCATTACCTGAAGAAACATCAGTTGTAATAAAAGTATAGTTATCTTTATTTTCTTTTATAAATGAAAGTAAATCTCTTTTTAAATAGTTGATTTTAAAAAGCATTCCTTCACTTCCTCTTATAACTTTTGGGTTATATAAATCTACTGTATCTAAGCTTGCAACTATAGAATCTACTCCAAAAGAAATAGCACTTCTAATAATTGTTCCTAAATTACCTGGATCTTGTATACCATCAAGTATAAGAATATTTCCATGTATTGGTCTTTCTTTTAACTCTTTTATAACTGCTAAAATTTTAGGAGGATTTGTAAGATTAGAAAGTTTTTTCATAACATTAACACTTACTGTTGTAGAATAATCTCTTTCATCTAAAGAAAATGCTTCAATTACTAAATTATTTTTAAAAGCTTCTTCTACTAAATGTTCACCTTCTACAATTAACATATGCTCTTTATCACGATATTTTTTTTCATTAAGTTTAGCATATTGTTTTATTTTTTCATTATTAACTGATTCAATCATACTAAGATTTTAATTCCTTTCTAGCTTCTTTATATCTTGGATAATGTTTTTCTACACATTTCCAAAAAGCAACTGAATGATTCATATGAGAAAAATGGGATAACTCATGAACAATAACATAGTCAATTAAATAAGGTTTCTTATGTATTAGTTCAGTATTTAAAGTTACAGTCATACTTTTAGTATTGCAAACTCCCCATCTAGTTTTCATTTTTCTTGTTCTTAACCTAAACTTAGGTAAATTATCAAATGAATCTAAATATAATTTCATTCGTTCTTCAAAAACACTTAAAGAATTCTTTTCTAAATATTCATTTGCTTTTTCTATAGATGGAGCAAATATTCTATCGTTATCAAATATTATTTTATTAAAATTAATATAATCTATTTCATTACCTAAATATAATACTTTTTCCTGTGACTTCTCACGTTTTTCCTGCTTTTTATACATTTTTATAAGAGCATCTTTATTTTTTTCTAATAATCTTTTTATCTCTTTTTCACTTACATATTTTGGACATGTAACATAAATTTGATTTTTATCATTTATTCTAAAATATATATTTTTAATTTTTTTCTTTTCTATTACAATATCTAAATAATTACCATCAATATTCATTAACTATTTTTGAATATTTTATACCATTCATCTAAGCTAGTTGTTACTTTAGTAGATCCACTTTTAAATGCATCTTTGATATTTGACCATGTAATAGAAACTTTTCCTTTTAATTCTTTAAATTCATCTTTTAGCTTTTCACATTCATTTTTGTTTTTAGAACATACATACGCAAGTGAGTTCATATATTCACTTATTAATTTAGTTTTAATATTTTGATACTTTTCACTAAGCTCATTTTTATAATTTGGAAAAAAAGAATCAATCTTACTATCAATCAATAAAGCATATTTGATAACTGTAATTTTAGTTTTAGTACTTAAGCTTTTAAAAGTTACTCCATTAATAGTTCCATCATAAAAAATAAAATCAACGATCTTTATAAATGCATTTTTAGCTGTTTCTTTAAATGATTGGTTATTATTTGCGCTTATCACTTCATAATCACTTTTAATTGTATTAATTATATCTTCTTCACTTACTTTAGTTGTAGTTATAGACTCTTTAGTTGTAGTAATAACAGTTGTTGTATTATTTTCATTTTTAATAATATCACCAACGTTTAAAGACTCATCAGTTATTTTTGTAGTTGTGTTATTTCCTTTAATATAAACATAATCGTTTTCACGTTTAATTACTTCACCATAGTCATAAGATTCTTTTTTACCTTTAGATAAAAGTATTAATATAATTGCGATTAGTAGACCAATTATAACACCAACAAGTACGCCAACATAAACATCTTTTTTCATTATTCTTCACCCCTATTTTTAAATTGAATAATTATTGGAGTTCCATCTAAATCGAATGACTCTCTAATTTTATTTTCTAAGTATCTTTCATAAGAAAAATGTACTAAGCCTTTATTATTAACATGAAATACAAATTTTGGAGGTCTTGTATCAGTTTGATTAACAAAGTAAATTTTTAATCTACGACCTTTATAACTAGGTGGTTCATGTAAACTAACCGCATCTCTTATGACATCATTTAAAATGCTTGTTTTTATTTCTTTAGTGTATGATTCGTATGATTTTAATATTGCTGGCATAAGAGTATGTATTCTTGATTTAGTTTTTGCTGATAAGAATACTACATTAGCGTATGGAATAAATTGGAATTCATTTTCAATACGTTTTTTCCAAGTTTTAAGTTCAGCATCTTTATCTTTAACTGTATCCCATTTATTTACAACTAAACATATCGATTTTCCAGCATCTATTGCATAAGAAACAATGTGTTTATCGTGTTCAATTATTCCTGTTTCAGCGTCAATTACAATTACCGCAACATCACATCTTTCAATAGCTTTTAAACTTCTAATTAAAGAATATTTTTCGATATTTTCATAAATTTTTCCTTTTTTACGCATACCAGCTGTATCTATTACTAGATAATCTTGATGTTCATATGTAAATTTAGAATCGGCTGAATCTCTAGTGGTTCCAGCAATATCTGAAACTATTTGTCTTTCTTCACCTAAAATAGCATTTACTAAACTACTTTTACCAACATTTGGTCTTCCGATTACTGCAAATTTTAAAATTTCATCATCTTCGGAAGTTGTATATTCGGTAAAATCTTCAGTTATCATATTTAATAATGTATCAATATTTCTTTTATGTTCTGCTGATATACAAACAATATTTTCAAAACCTAATTCATAATATTCATATATGTTTTCGTCATGTTTTTTATCATCCATTTTATTTAAAGCAACTATTACTTTTTTATTAGTACGCATTAACATATCTCTTACTGCTAAATCATTTTGAGTAACGTTTTCTCTTCCATCAACAACAAAAACAATTACATCAGCTTCATCCATTGCAAGTTCAGCTTGCATTTTTATATTATCATTGAATTTTTCTTCGCTTAAATCAATACCTCCTGTATCAATTAAACTAAATGAATAATTTTTATAATTAACGATTCCATAAAGTCTATCACGAGTTACACCTGGAGTATCTGCTATTATTGCTTTTTTTTCATTTATAAGTCTATTAAAAAGAGTTGATTTACCAGTATTCGGTCTTCCAACTAAACATACGGTTTTTCTCAAATTAATCACGTCCTTTCAAGATAAAATATGGTACTTATAGTACCATATTATTGTGTTTTTTTCAAATTTACTTTTTAGTAGTTGAAGTTATCTTTTTAGAAAGTCTTCTATATTCATGCCCAATATCTGGTTGATCTCTTCTTTCATCACATGTAGTTTTGTCAAAAACAGCATATGCACGAGTATATTTATAATAGATATATACATTACATTCATTAATGATATAGTCATCTACTGGATTAACTACAACTGAATCATAATAAGCTCTTTGTTTTTCATCTTTTGGGCAATTATATTGATCACATTGTTTTTTATGGTCATAATCTAAAGAACCAGTTTCAACTAAATCTTTAACACTCATTCTTACACAAGAATAAGTTTCAAGACCACTTGCACCAGATTCATTTAAAACACCATTTTCTGCATAATAAACAGTGTCTATTTCATCATTACCTTTAAATTTAAAAGCACATTTACTTTTGCTAGTACGAATACTTCCCAAGTTGTTTGTTCCGTATGTTTCACCGGCACCAGATTCAATTTGTTCAATTTTTGTTTTATAAGCTTTTGTTTTTACTTTATTACTTAGTTTAAATGCATTTGGTACAGCTATTGCAAGAATTAAACCCATGATAACTATAACAGCAAGTAATTCAACTAGAGTAAAACCTTTATTTTTCATTCTATCACCTAATTTAATAATACAAAAAAATATAAAAAAACACAAGAATTAATCTTGTGGTTCTGTAAAACTTTTTAAAATATTATATATTTCTTCTCTTCCCTTTTTAGTAACACTTGAAAAAAGTACAAATTTATCAGTTGGAACTATATTTAATGAGTCTTTTAAAACTTTTTCTGACTTTTCTTTTTGACTTGCTTTAACTTTATCATATTTAGTAGCAACTATTACACATGGAATATTATAGTATTTTAAGTAATTATACATAAGTACATCATTTTCTTGTGCTTTATGACGAAAATCAACAAGTAAAAATACACATTTTAAATTTGGTCTAGTTTTAATATATTCTTCTATCATAAGTCCAAATTTTCTTTGTTTTTCTTTGGATACATCAGCATATCCATATCCAGGAACATCAACCAAATAAAATGAATCATTTAATAAATAAAAGTTAAGAGTTTGAGTTTTACCAGGTTTTCCTGAAGTATGAGCATAATTTTTTCTTCCAAGAACTGTATTTATAAAACTACTTTTACCTACATTACTTCTTCCACATAATAAAAATTCACTTTTATTGTCAGTTGGATATTGACTTTTTCTTACTGCTATAGTCTCTAAACTTGAACTTTCTATTTTCATAAATTCACCTACAATTACATTTACAAACTTATTATAACAAATTTTTTTTGATTTGCAAATCAAGGATTATATTATATAATATTTAAAGGTGATATTAATGTTTTATCCAGGAGGAAGTAAAAAAAATGCTTTAACTAATAAAAAAAACATAATATATGCAAATCGTGGTATGGGTCTTGAAAATCTAATTAACGAAAGTAATGAGTTTTATTTAGAAAAGGATATTGCAGTTATTTATAAAAAACCTACACCTATAACGATTTCTGAAGTTAAATATGGAGAAAAAGAAAGAGTTATTACTAAAGCTTATTTTAGAACCCCTTCTACTTTAGATTATAATGGTATATATAAAGGAAAATATGTTGATTTTGATGCCAAAGAGACTTTATCTCATACTTCTTTTCCTTTAAATAATATACATGAGCATCAATTAAAACATATGAAAAAAATTATTGAACATGGAGGAATATCTTTCCTTATTATTTCTATGAATGGACTTTTTTTCTATTTAGATGGAAATGATATTTTAAGGTTTATAGATGAAACTAAAAGAAAAAGTATTCCTTTTAGCTATATTCAAGAAAAAGGATATATTATAGAAACTAAAATAAGACCAAGACTTGATTATATAAAAATCTTAGATAACATATATTTTAAGGAGTAAAAAACATGAAAAAGAAGACTGTAAAGCAAGTGAAAAAGAAACGTAAAAAGAAAAATACATTCATGAAGAATATTAGAAAACGTATTGCTTATATAAAGAAAAAAATGATAAAATATAAACATAATAAAAACAATTCTAAGAAAAGAAAAAAGAAAGTTGAAAAAGACACCGAAGAATTGAAATTATTAAGTTATAAAGAATATAAAGGATTAGAAAAAGTAAATGTATTCTTTAAGAATAGGAAAATGGTGATTAGTGACGATATGAAAAAATTTAAAAAGAAATTAAAATATGGAACTTTAAAAGATAAAGTTTTAATAATTATAATGCTTTGTTTAGTGTTGATATTTTCATTAGGTATTATATTCTGTGTCTATATTATAGCTACTGCTCCTGAAATATCTGAAAAAAGATTATATAAAAGTAATGCAACCGTTTTATATGATAAAAATGGAAATGAAGTTAAAAGACTTGGTCTTGAAAACCGAGAAAAAGTTAGCTATGAGGAACTTCCTCAAGTTTTAGTAGATGCTATTGTTGCTACCGAAGATTCAAGATTTTTCCAACATAATGGTATAGATATTGCAAGATTTACTAAAGCAGTATTTGGCCAACTTCTTGGTAGAAGTGATGCTGGTGGAGGTTCTACTCTAACAATGCAAGTTTCCAAGAACGCTGCAACAAATTCTAAGAGTCATGGTATTAAAGGTATTGTAAGAAAATTTACTGATATATATTTATCTGTATTTGTATTTGAAAAACAATATACTAAGGAACAAATAATAGAATTTTATGTAAATATTCCAAACTTAGGTTCTGGAACTTATGGTGTTGAACAAGCTAGTAAAACATATTTTGGTAAAAGTGTTTCTGAACTTAACTTAGGTGAAGCTGCTATGATAGCTGGACTATTCCAAGCTCCTAGTGCATATAATCCTTATGTTAATCCTAAAAACGCTGAAGCAAGACGTAATACGGTTTTAAACTTAATGTGTAGACATGGTTATATTACTGAAGAAGAAAGAGATGCGGTTAAGTCTGTTCCAGTAGAAAGTATGTTAATTGGAAAAAGTAATTCTTTAAATAAATATGTTGGATTTATTGATACAGTTGTTGAAGAAGTAATTGCTAGAACAAAAACTAAAGCAAATCCAGATGGAGATGATCCTTACACTACTTCAATGAAGATTTGGACAACTTTAGATCCAGAAAAACAAGACGCTATAAACGATTTATATGATGGAAATACTAAATATAAATGGAAAAATGATGTTGCTCAAGCTGGTATTGCGGTTGTATCCGTAGAAGATGGCTCTATAGTTGCTGTTGGGGCTGGTAGAAATAAGAAAACTGAAAGAAGTTTAAACTATGCTACTACTGCTAGACACCATCCAGGATCTACTGCTAAACCAGTACTTGATTATGGACCTGCTATTGAATATTTAAATTGGTCTACAGGTCAAACTATTATAGATGATGATTATACTTATTCAGGTGGAGGTCAAATTAAAAACTTTGATAATCACCATAAAGGTATAATGACTGCTAAAACAGCACTTGCTCAATCAAGAAATATACCTGCTCTATTTGCTTTCCAACAAACAACAAATGAACAAAAATTAGAGTTTGCAACTAATTTAGGTTGGAAACCAGAAACTTCAAGTGGAACTATTCTTGAAACTTGTTCAATCGGTGGATTCGATGGAGTTACTCCATTAGAAGCAGCTGCAGCTTATGCTACATTTGCTAGAGGTGGAACTTATATTGAACCATTCTCAGTTACAAAAATTGAATATACTGAAACTGGAGATGTTGTTAAAGTTACTCCTAAAAAAGTAACTGCTATGAGTGAAGAAACTGCTTACATGATTAATACAATTTTAAAATATGCTGTTACTAGTGGTGTTATTGGAGCTGGTTCAGTAAGTGGAACTGATATTGCTGCTAAAACTGGTACTTCAACAGTTGATTCAGCTGTAAAAAAACAATTAGGTAATAAAAATATAATTGGTGATTCTTGGGAAATTGCCTACTCTCCTGATTACGCTATAGCAACTTGGTATGGTTATCCAGAAAGAACAAAAGACCATTACCTTACTTCTTCTGAAGGTGGAGCTGCAAGAAGAGAAATTACTAAAGTTTTAGTTTCAAGAATAATGAAAAAGAATTCAAGATTTAACCGACCTAATGGTATAGTTGAAGCGGAAATTGAACTTGGAACTGATCCTATTGAACTTGCAAGTGAAGATACACCAAGTGAACTTAGAAGTGTTGAGTTATTTAAAAAAGGATCTGTACCTACAACAACATCTGTTAGATTTGCAAAATTGTCAAATCCATCAAATTTAAAATTCACTAATAACAATGGTGTTGTTACATTAACTTGGGATAGTGCCCCTACTCCTGATGCTATTAATGAAAACTACTTAAGAGAATACTTTAATAATTCATCTGTATATAAAACATGGGCAGAAAAGTACTTACAAGAAAGAATAAATTACAACAATAATAAATTTGGTTCATTTGGATATCATGTGTATATGATTGCAAATGGTATAACTACTGATTTAGGATTTACTACTTCAAATACATTCTCAACTAATATTAATGCAAATGCTAATGTATCATTCGTAGTTAAATCTTCATATCAAAAATTTACTAATAATCAATCTAGTGGAGTTACAATTAATGTTTCTTCTGCTGCTACAACAAATCCTTTAAATATTACTTATAAAGGTTCAAGTTGTACTACTATCCAAGAATTTAATTCTCTTGGAACTAGTCCTAAAAATAAGGTAAAAGTACTAAATAATGGTGAAGATGTAACTGAAAGTGCTGTAATAAGTTATACTTGTAAAAATGAAACTGGAACTGATGTTGACTGTTCTTCATTAGTAAATGGAGTTAACTACTCTATTACATTCAAAGCTAAATATAATGGTCTTGAAGGAAGTAAAACAATTAATATAAAATCAACTTGTAATTAACCGATTTTTATCGGTTTTTTTCTTGACTATAAATGTTAGCCTATTGTATAATTAGTATGGAATAAAATAAGATAGGGTTGATATGTATGAACAATAATGATATTAAAGGCGAAATAGTAGATGACAATTCTGTAACTAAATATGTTGATGAATTTGGTAATCCTATTGATCCTTCACTTATAGATGAATTCGGTAATTATAAAGGCACAACTGAATATGTTGATGAGTTTGGTAACCCTATTGATCCTTCTTTAATTGATGAATCAGGTAATTATATTGGTGCAGTATCTGAAACTCCGGTTGTATCTGCTTCAGAACATCAAATGGATAATAAAGAAATGCTAGAGGGAATGGTAACATTTGATTATAACAATGTTCCAATTACTGATATAGTAAATTCAATTATTCTTGATGCTATGGCCAAAGGTGCCAGTGATATTCACTTTGATCCATTTGATGGTGGTATTAAAATACGATTAAGAGTTGATGGAGTTTTAAATGACTACTCTATTGTTCCATTATATGTAAAGAAGAATATGATTACTCGTATAAAAATAATTTCTGGTATGAATATAACTGAATCTAGAATTCCTCAAGATGGAGCTATACGAAGTGAAATTGATGGTAAAACTATTGATATCCGTGTATCTAGTTTACCTACCAATTTGGGTGAAAAAATTGTTTTACGTATCATGGACTACTCAATGAGTGCTGCTGGTATTGAAGCACTTGACTTTAATGAAAAAAACCTAGAAAAAGTTAAAAAAATGTTAGACTTACCTAATGGTATTATATTAGTAACTGGTGCTACCGGAACTGGTAAATCAACAACAGTATATTCAATGTTACAAAGACTTAACGTTGAAGGAACTAATCTTATAACAGTTGAAGATCCAATTGAAATGAATATTCCAGGTATTAACCAAGTTCAAGCTCAAGCAGAAATCGGACTTAACTTTGCAACAGTTTTAAGAAGTATCTTACGTCAAGACCCAGATGTTATAATGATTGGAGAAATTCGTGATGATGAAACAGCTAGAATTGCTGTTAGAGCAAGTATTACTGGACACTTAGTTTTATCTACAATACATACAAATAACTCACTTAATACAATTGAACGTTTAACAGATATGTCGGTGGAAAGATATTTACTTGGTTCTTCCCTATCAGGAATCGTTTCACAAAAATTATCTAGAAGATTATGTGAAAAATGTAAAAGATTAAGAAAAACAACTGATTATGAAAAAGAAATATTTAAGCGTGTTTTAAAAAGAGATATTGAAGAAATATATGAACCAGTTGGATGTCCTGAATGTTCAAGAGGATATCGTGGAAGAATCGCGATTCATGAAGTATTACTATTAAATCAAGTAATAAAAGATGCTATAACTAAAGGTGCAGAAAAACCTTTTTTAAGAAAACTTGTTTACAGTGAAGAAGGAACTGAAACAATGTTACAAGATGGACTTGAAAAAGTTATTGAAGGAAAAACTTCTTTTGAAGAAATATTAAAACTAATTGATTTAGATGATGATCTTGGAAGTGATACTCAACTTGGACTTGATGATCAAATAAATGCAAGTACAATGGTTAATGGACCTACAGTTTTAAATAGTAATCAACCCATTAATATAAATATTACTGAAGATGTTTTAAAAAGCTTAAATCTATTAAATAAAGAAATTCAAGAAAAAGAAGAAACAAAAGATAAAGACGTTAGCATTCCAGTTAATGAAGAAGTTATCCCTGAAAAGGAAGAAACTTTAAAAGAAGAGGAAATTGAACTTCCATCTATAAAAGATGATACAAAAGAAGAAATTAAAGTTAACGATGAAACGTTAGAAGAACCTGTAATATCTGAACCTAAAAAAGATGTTTTAGAAGATTTTGAACCCAAACAAGATATTAAATTAAGTACTTATGATGAACTTGAACATTTGGAAGATGAAAAATACAACTTATCTAAAAAAGATTATAATGATAGATTAGCTATTCTTTTAAATCAAATAAATGTAAGTGATCTTAAAGATCAAGATGAAATTGATAAATATTTAATTCACCTATCACTTATTGAAGGAGATTCATTAATCTATAAAAATAATAATAAAATTATTAGTAAATTAATTGAAGAACTTAATAATAATTCGGAATACATGATGGAATCAGATGAAGTTGATGATGATACAATTACATTAACTGATAAAGACATCGATATAGACGATTTAAATATTATTGATATAAATGATCTAGTTAATAATAAAAGTGCCTTAGATGAGCAAATAGAACCTAATGATGATGAATTTGATAAACTTGAAGATGTTGAAGATTTAGTAGATACTCAAAATGATAAAGTTTATTTAAATGAAAGTGACTTAGATATTGATGATGATTTAAATATTATTGAAAACAAGGATGATAGTGATTTATTAGCTGATACATACTTTGATGATTTAATTGATGATGCAACTATTGATTCATTATTAAATGATTTAAATACTAAAGAAGATTAATTCTTCTTTTTTTTATTGCAAATTTTATTACAAAAAAAATAGAAGCATAAGCTTCTATCCATTAATTTGTTTAGCAACTTCTTCAGCAAAGTTTTCGTTTCTTTTTTCCATTCCTTCGCCTACTTCATAACGGATCATTGATTTAACAACCCCACCATTATTTTTAACGTAAGTTTCAACATCTATATCACCATTTTTAACAAATGATTGATGAATTAAACAATTTTCTTTGTAGTATTTTTGAATACGTCCCATAACCATCTTTTCAGCAATATCAGCAGGTTTTCCTTCATTAATTGCTTGTTCTTTTAATATTTCTTTTTCTCTTTCAATTACTTCTGCAGGAACATCTTCTTTTCTTAAATATTCAGGTCTCATAGCTGCTGCTTGCATAGCTACATCTTTAGCAACTTCTTCGTTTGCTCCTTCAACTACTACTAATACAGCAATTTTTCCACCCATGTGTAAGTAAGAACCAAAATTTTCAGCATCAGTTTTAGTAACAACTTCTGCTCTTCTGAATGAAAGTTTTTCTCCAATTTTAGAAGTTTTAGCAACTATATATTCAGAAACTGTTTGATCTCCTACTTTAAGATTATTGAATTCATCCATAGTTGTTGCATCACTTGCTAAAATAGCGGAACCAATATTTTCAATCATTTCTACGAATTCAGCATTCTTAGTAACGAAATCTGTT
The DNA here is from genome assembly GCA_934095845.1 of uncultured Bacilli bacterium. Taxonomy (GTDB): domain Bacteria; phylum Bacillota_I; class Bacilli_A; order RF39; family UBA660; genus CAG-582. The sequence continues at coordinate 43,381 of CAKOKS010000005.1, forward strand.
TCACAGTTAACTTCCATGATAACAGCTTTATTACCATCTGTAAAAATATTAGCAAGTCCTTCAGCAGCAATTCTATCAGCTTTTTTAGCAGCTTTAGCAATTCCTTTTTCTCTTAACCAATCTGTAGCAGCTTCCATATCGCCATTACATTCAGTTAAAGCTTTTTTGCAGTCCATCATACCTGCACCAGTTTTAGCTCTTAATTCATTAACATCTTTAGCACTAATCATTTTTATTCTCCTTCTTTTCTTATTTTTATTAATCTTTGAGTATCTAGATTATACCCTTCCATACGATAGCATTCTTGTTTTAATTCAAACATCAAGGCTTTAAATACCATTTGATAATCTATATTTTCACCAGTAGTTATACTATCTATATTGCCATTTTTTTGTTTTTCAATTGTTATGCTTTTTACATTATTATCAATATACCATGTTATTTCCCAACTATTTAATGAGCTAAGTAATCCTTTAATAAAGAAACATAAATCTTTCATAAATGGAATATTATAATCACTCGTAAAAATATCTTCTATTTGGATATCACAATATTTATCAGCAAGTTCTTTGATGACTTCTTCAACACATCTATAATAATTTAATTTATTTACAAATGGATAAGTTGTAAGGGCTCTAGTAGGATCTTCAATCTTAAATTCAGTAAATTCAAGTTGCTTAGCTGCTAGCATCCCTTCTATTTCCATAAAACAAGGTTTATTTACTTCTATAGTATCCATAATTAATTTAATGCACTAATTAGTTCATCTTTTTTCATAGTTGAATAACCTTTAATACCAGCTTCTTTAGCCATATTTCTAAGTTCAGTAACAGTTTTTCCTTCTAAAGAATCATCTGCTTTCTTTTCTTCAGTTTTCTCAACTTTTACTTCTTTAACAGCTTTTTCAAATTTTTCTTTTGAATCTTTTTTGCTATTTTCATCTTCTGTTACATAATCAACTATTTCAAGACCTTTTGCTTCACATATTGCATTTGTTAAAGCTCCTAAAACAACCTTAACACTTCTTACTGCATCATCATTTCCAGGAATAACATAATCAACATCATCTGGATCGCAGTTTGTATCAACTAAACCAAAAACTGGGATATTTAATTTTCTTGCTTCTCTAATTGCATTGATTTCTTTTTTAGGATCAACGATTATTAAAGCATTTGGAAGTTTATCCATTGCACGAATACCACATAAAACTTTATTTAGTTTTTCGTATTCTTTTTTAAGACCGATAACTTCTTTTTTAGGTAATGCATCAAACATACCATTAGTCTCCATATTTTCGATTTCTTCTAATCTTTTAATTCTTCTTCTTATAGTTCTGAAGTTAGTTAATGTTCCACCTAACCATCTTTCAGTTACATAGAAAGATTCAGAACGAGTAGCTTCTTCAATAGATGCTTCTACTGCTTGTTTTTTAGTTCCAACAAATAGGAAGCTTCCTCCATTTTCAGCGATTTCTTTAATTTTAGCGTATGCTTTTTCCATACATGCTACAGTTTTTTCAAGATCGATTATATAAATATCATCTCTTGATGTAAAGATGTATTCCTTCATTTTAGGATTCCATCTTTTAGTTTGATGTCCAAAGTGAACACCTGCTTCTAATAAATTATTCATAGAAACAACAGCCATAATTACACTCTCCTTTTCGTTATTACTTCCAAGTATCTATACCTTACCAACACTTGGCCACTAGATAAGGCAAACAACACTTGTGCTTATTTGGTTTTTAAACCATAGTTAATATATCAAAAAAAGTAGTATTTTTCAACTACTTTTTACCTATTATATGCTATTTTCTCGCATTAATTAACATTACAAGCATATTCACTTATAGAAGCAATTTTGAAATTATTATCTATTTTAACTGAACCGATATATTTATAACCAAATTCATCTTTTTCACCTATTACTTCTCCTCTATAAAAACATGACTCATCTTCTTCATTTTTACAATTATAAGTTGCTACAAAATCATAACATTCATCATTATATTTAGAAAATGAATCTATCTTAAAGTTTTCAAGATTAGCATAATAATTGTTTTTTATTTCTTCTGATATAAAACTATATTTATTTGTATTATTTTTAGCATCTTCTATAATATCTATTAGTTCATTTTTAATTATTTCATCTACACTTATAATATCTGGTTTTGCACTTGTAGTAGTCGTACTACTTGTTTGATTATCATCCAATTTATTAACTTTTTTATTACTTAATTTTACAATTAAAACAACACTTAAAAATATTATAATTACCAACTCTAAAATAATAATTATTTTACTTACTTTATTCATATTTTACCTCTTCTTATTCAATAACAATATTTCCATTTTTTATAACTTCAATTCTTTTATTATCATGAGTTACACCAATAACTTCTAAATCACGAGTACCTATCATAAAATCAACATGAGTTTTAGATATATTTACTCCTCTTTTTAATTGTTCTTCATCATCTTTCACATCACCACTCAAGCATTCAACAAAACCTCTTCCAATTGCAATATGACAAGAAGCATTTTCGTCATATAAAGTTTCATTAAAGATAATATTTGTTCTATTAATTGCTGAGTCGAATGACACTAAAGCACATTCTCCTAAATAACGTGAATATTCATCAGTTTCAAGAATAGTAGTCAATACATCTTCTCCAGTTTCTGCATGATATTCTCTAACTTTTCCGTCTTTAAATTTTAAATAGAAGTTCTCTATAGTTACATTGTTGTATATAAGTGGTTTAGATGAGTAAACAATTCCTTCAGTTTTATTATATTCAGGACTTGTAAATACTTCTAATGTCGGCATATTACATATATCTCCATTTGGACTTTTACCACTACTCCACTTATGCCCTTTTGGTAGATATATTTTTAAATCAGTTCCAAATTCATTTTTATATTCTAAATGATCAAAATTATATTCATTTAATTTATCAGTTATATTACTTAGTTTTTCTAAATACTTATTCCATGTTTCATATGCATCTTTATTTTTATCTATAAAGCATATTTTATATAGATTATCCCAAAATTCATTAACAGTTAAATTTATTGAATGACTCCATTTAGCATTTGGAACACATGCAATTGTCCATCTTAAGCTACCAGCATTATATAAAGTTCTAAAATACTTTTCGGTTTCTTGTCTATATTTAATTGTTTCTTTTATTTTTATTGGATCAATATCACTCATAAGAGATGGAATCATACTTCTAACAAAAAGAAATGCGGCATCCAATTTGGCATATTTATTATATATTGATGAATCAAACATAGGATGTTTATTGATATTTTCTTGATCCATATATTTCATTAAATCATGTTTTTTATATTCATCTATTTCATCTACATATACCTCTTTTAAGTTAAATTTTTTACATTCCTCTAAAAGAATATTTTTAAATCCTGATATATGTTTAGGTATACTTATAAATAAATAATCGTTTTCTTTTAAATTCAAACATTTAAGTAAAAGATATGCATATTTTCTTTTCATATTATCACCAGTATTATTATACTAAATATTTTATATTTTATAAACTAAAACATGCGATACTTTACCCATATAATATAGAGGTTCACTTTTTGGTACATCTGTATCTTTATATAACACTGCTCCATTATTTAAAGCAACTTTTTGACTATATACATTTTCTCTAGTAGTTGAAATATAAATATCTTTATTGTATTCACTTAAATTATCATTTATATATTGTTTTAGTAATCCTAAAGCAGCAGTTGCATAACCAGAATTTTGGTGGTTTTTATATATCTCATAAGAAACATTACCTGTATATAAAAAATTATCTTCATTCCTTTTTTGTAAAACAAATTCTATTTGACCAACTACCTCTAATGTATCTTTTTTAACAATTTCTAATGTGTTTTCGGGATTAGATGCTGATTTAAAAGCTCCTAAAGATAAAAACAAATTATCACCTTCAATTAATTTATTTGATCTAGATTCATCCCAAATTCTAATAGTTTGAAGAATAAACGATAGATTAACTCTAGAGCTATTTTTAATTGAAATACGATCAATATATTTTGTAAATTTAATTAAAGATGAAATTTTCTCAACCTTTTCATCATCAGTAGAATTACTTGATAAAGTATCAATTTCATTTGTATATCTAAAATAATGATATTTATCACTTATTTCTAAAGATTCTTCTTCCGTTAATGCATTTATCAAAGAATCATTCTTTTGTATAAAAACAATATGCCCTTCATCATTAATGATTTCATAAATACCTATATCCAAATAATCACTTAGTTTATTATAAATTATTTCACTTGGAATATTCTCTTTTATATCTTTTTTAGAAATAGTTTCTTCTACATATATTCTAGTATTATTAACACTTTTATTAACTTCAATTCTCATATTGCCCCCAATATTCTAAAAATAAGTTCAAGAAAAAATGAACAATTTTAAATTGTCCATTATTATAATACATTTTTATTATTTTTTCAAAATTTTATTGATTACATCGTTTAGTAAATGTTTATCTATAGGTTTAGGAACATAGTCTGTAAATCCAGCTTCAATAAATTTATCTTTAGCTCCAACTACGGCATCTGCTGTTAAAGCAACAACTGGTGAATTAAAGCCTTCTATTTTACTTAAGTTTTTAAATGTTTCTATTCCATCCATATTTGGCATCATATAATCCATAAAAATAATATCATAATGTTTTTCTTTAACTTTATCTAATGATTCAGCTCCAGAACAAACATAATCAATTGTAAAGTTATATGGTTTCATTATCTTAGTTGCAACTTTTATATTAAGTAAATTATCATCAACTATTAAAATATTTTTACCTGTATAATCAACATAATCTATTTCAATTTCATTATTTTGAATTAAGTTTAAAGAATTTTGAACTTTATTTTCTGCTTTTAAAACATATTTATTTAAAACTCTATATAATTCTTTCTTTTCAATAGGTTTTGCTAAATAATCATCAAAACCAAGTAATAAATATTGTTCTTTCATTCCTTGAATTGCATTTGCTGTTAAGGCAATAACTGGTATATTAAAACCATCTATTTGTTTAAGTCTAGTTAGTGTTTCGGATCCTTTCATTTTAGGCATCATATCATCTAATAAAATAATATCATAGGTTTTACCTTCTTTTATTTTATCAAGACAAGCAAATCCACTTTCACAAACTTCAACATTACACTTATAAGGTTTTAAAAGTTTAGTTGCAACTTTTAAATTTAAAGTATTGTCATCAACAACTAAAATATTCTTGTTTGTTAAATCAAGTTCACCTTCAACAACTGTTTCTTCGTTATCAAGTTTAGCATTACTTATTCTTTGGTCAATTGCAGCTGTAAATTCTGAACCTTCACCATACGTAGAATTAACAACTATTTTGCCATGCATCATTTCTACTAATTGTTTTGTAATTGCAAGACCAAGTCCAGTTCCTTCAATAGTTGTATTTTTATCTTCATCAAGTCTTTGAAATTTAGTAAATAATTTATCAATATTTTCTTTTTTAATTCCTCTACCAGAATCTTTAACACTCATGATAAGTCTACATACTTCATCATTTACTTTTACACATCTTACATCAAATTTAATATATCCTTCATCAGTATATTTAACTGCATTAGTTAAGAAATTTATTAATATTTTCTTTATATTAAAGTGATCTCCATATAAAACATGTGGAATATCTGGAGCAATATTTACTTCAAAGTTAAGAGGTTTATCTCCTAAACGTGCTTTAATTAATTTTACAACTTCATCTAATATTTTATATATGTCATAGTCAGTTTGAACAAGTTCTAGTTTACCAGATTCTATTTTAGAAATATCAAGAATACCATTTACTATTTCAAGAAGTGATTCAGATGCAGTTACAATATCACTTGCATTTTCTTTTGCCTCTTCTAAGTTATCTGCGTTTTTTATACATTCAGAAAAACCAACAATAGCATTTAAGGGTGTACGAATTTCATGAGACATACTGCTTAAGAAATCTGATTTTGCTTGATTAGCTTTATCTGCAGCATCTTTAGCTGCTTTTACTTGATTAAGCATTTTTACATCTGGATTTTCAATTGTATGATACATTATTGAAGTGATAAATACTTCCGCTGGAACAACCAAAAATAACTCTGGATTTATAATTTGTATAATCATAAAAATCGTACCTAAAATTATGAAAGCCCATAAAGGAATATACTTTTTACTTTTATTATTCAAATTCTTCCAACCGGAAATGAGCATTAAAAATATATAAATACCGGACAAACTATAGCAAAGTAAGACTGGAAGACCTGTACTAAATAATCCTCCATTCTCAAGTTTAACAAAATCCAATTTAAAAATTAATATAAGCACAGAAAAAAGTACAAAGAAAAAAATTATTCTTTTTACAAATTTTTTCTTTTTTGATTCATCTAAATTGTAAGATATTGAAATGATATAACACAAGAAAAATGTAGTCCATGAAATCATGCTAATTAAAAATAATTTTCCTATCACTTCATTTGCTAGTAGAGGGAAAGGTGTGATTAGACTGATATAAGATAATAAACCACATAATAATTCTGCGATCGTTACAATTATCAAGTTACCATACATTTTATTTTCATAGCTATTTACTCTATCTTTAGAAAAAAAACATATTGCTATCAACATAGTGTACATTAATCCAGAAATATTTAAAAATATTGTACTTCCCATACGACTGCCTCCTATTATAGATAGTATAACATTATTTCTAAAAAAAATATATAAAAAGATTTAAAGAATTAATCCTTAAATCTTTTTTGTCAATTTAATTTGTGATTCAAGCTGAACACTCATGTTTGTTATTCCCATATTATTCATTTCAAGTTGTACTATATAAGATTCACCCAATATACCTTTTGAATCAATTTCGTGATAATTTGGTTTTCCAATTGTATTTTTAGGAATATTATCTACAAATACCCATTTAGTTGGAATATCTCTAAAGTTAGCTTTATAAACACCATTATCATATGACTGGATAAAATACTTTGCTATTATGCTTTCTACATATCCTTCCATATTATCTGTTTTAAAGCCTTCAGAAAGTTTAATGTAAGCTACTGGCATCTTTCCGTTTTTTTCTTCATCTGTATATGAAGTTATAACACATTCATCAAATCCTTCAATTGAAGTTATTAAATTTTCTATGTTAAGCGGATAAACTTTATATGCATCATATCTCGGAAACATTCTGTCAATACGTTCAACATATTTTAAACTTCCATCTTCATTTTTTATAACAATATCTTTAGTTGGTAAATATCTTTTGCCGTTTATAACAATTGTTTTGACAACTATCTTATCATCTAAAATTCCGCTTGTTAATGTTGGACCTGAGATTAGTGCTTCTCCTTCAATTCTTTTCTTTTCTTCAAATATTACTTCATCTGTAGATAAATCCCTTATTGCATACTCTGTCATAGGTAAAGGCACTCCCATTTCTCCAACTTTATTATATCCATCAAGTGTATAACTTCCGCATCCACATAATTCAGAAAGGCCGTGTCCCTTTGTTAAAACACATTTTGCGCCATGTTCAACTAAGAATTTTGACACCTCTAATTCTTTTTTTTTACTAATTGGTGTTCCACCACTTATTGCACATTCTAAAGTGCTTAAATCAAGATTTGCATATGTTGGGTTTGATAATAAAGATTCCCAAGCTGGAGCATTTGCAAATACAATGTTTGGACTATATATTCTTAAATATTCACCAAAATCCTCTGGTCTAAAATATGGAACCTGTACCAATTCCATTCCGCAACATAAGCCAAGATGGGCAGAATTTATTGAACCGTATGCAGCAAAATAAGGAATAAAATGAAGGATTTTCATTCCAGGTCTAAAAGTTAAACCTGCAAGTTTATGTTGATAATATAGAGCATTTCTATTGAAGTCTGTTATAGGTATCGGTTTCCCAATTCCAGTAGTTGTTCCAGAAGTATGTGTAATAATTGATGTCACATCTTTATCATATTCATCATAATGAATCTGAGTATATTTAGAATTTCTAATAACATCGCTCATTCTTTTTGTATTCTTATCAAAACTAGGTAAAGATTGAAATAATCGCATTGCTTTCTGCATATGTTTTGGGAGAATTGTATTTGCAAGCAAATTATCAAATAATATAATATTTCTTATACCATAATCTTTTTTTAACTCTTCAGTATATTTCTTTAACTCTTTCATATAGATTAAATCTAAAACCACGATATCAGTTGCTTTTTCGTTAACGATATATTGCTTTAAAGTTTCTATCTTACTAGTTGGATCTACAAAGTCTACAACAGCGCCAGTAATGTCTGCTGCATTGTTTACAAGCCCTGCTTCTATTAAATTAGGTGTCAACGGTAAAATTCTAGAATTATTTTCCTTTGTTATTCCTAAAGATGTCAATGCTTTTGCATATTTCTTAAATTCATCTTCTAATTGACCATAATATATTTTTCTCTCATCTTCACTATATGCAATTGAATCTTCATTATTTTTATTATTCTCTAATATCAGTTCCCAACTTTTCTTTTCTGGAAGTGATAAATCTTGCCCTTTTAGTATCCTCTTATAATAATCTTGAATATTTTCCATATTACCCCTCTTTTTTTACTAAGTGTTTGATATTTTAGCATAAGAAAAGTGGTCTGTCAAATTTTAGACCACTCAATTATTGCTTAAAAAATGGAAAACAATACACCCTTATATTTCTTTTGACATAGTAATTAATCTATCGTGAAAATGTTCTTTTTTATAAAATGATTTACCAATATCATTATATCCGAATACATCTATATTAATAGTTTTACATTCATTGTCTTTAAAATATTCTTCCATTTTATCTAATAAAGTTTTACCTATGCCTTTACTTCTAATATTTTTTGTAACAATAAGTTCAATTATTTCACCTAACTTGTTTGGTCTACAATAGTCAAAATCACTTTCAGGTTCTCTAATAATACCTATTATTAGTCCAATAACTTTATCATTTTCTTTGGCTAAATATATTTTACCCTTATTTTTCTTAACAAATTCTAGATCTTTAGAATATATTTTTTCTTCATAGTCATCATTTATTATATTAAAATGATATGGATCAAGTGAAACAATATATTCTTGTAATTCTTTTAATAACTTTTTTACTTCATCAATATAAATTTCATTAAATTCAATTATTTCCATAATACCTATGCTTTCTTATTAAATTCTTTTATTTTTCTTTTAGCTAAACTTGTTTGAGTTTTTTCTAACCATTCTTCACGTGGTCCAAAAGATAATTCATCTGTTATAATCCTAACTCTATCTTTATTTTGTAATACATAATCTACTGGAACAGATTCATCATTTATATAAGCTCCAACCATCGTATTACCTATATCTGTATGAATTTTATATGCAAAATCTATTGGTGTTGCTCCTTTTGGTAATTCAATTATATCACCTTTAGTTGTATAAACATAAACTTTATCAGAGAAAAGTTCAGTTTTAACTTGATTTACAAATTGTTGATTGTCACCAAACATTAAATTTATTTCCGTTAATGACTTAAAGAATTGAAACTTTTCTTTTAGTTCTTGTTGCATAATATCTCTTGCTTGACCTTTTTTAGAATCCCAATAGGCAGTTAAACCAAAAGATGCAACTTTATCCATATCAAATGTTCTTATTTGAGTTTGTACAAGTCTATCCTCTGGACCAAAAACTGTTGTATGTAAACTTCTATACATATTTGTTTTAGGATTACATATATAATCTTTAAATTTATCATTTATTGGATGATATTCATGATGTATCATCCCAAGTGTTCTATAACAATTTTCAACTTCATCTACCATTATCTTTAAAGCAAGTAAATCATGTATATCTGATAATCTGTGACCATCATTTAATCTTTTATAAATTCCATATATATTTTTAGTTCTTACTTTAATTTCATTTGGTATTTCTCTGTCATTTAATAAACTATGTATTTTATAAAGCATCTCTTTTAAGCAAGATTCGCTTGATTCTTCTATTTTTATTTTCTTTTCTTCAATTGTTTTATACATATCAGGTTTTAAATATTTTAAAGATAAATCTTCAAGTTCCGATTTGATTCTATATGCTCCAATATAATAAGCTAAAGGAACAAATATTTCCATTGTTTCAAGAGCATTTTCTTTTTGCTTAAATTCTGATTTAAATTGTAAAGTTCTCATATTATGAAGTCTATCTGCTAATTTAATAATTATAATTCTTACATCTTCGGTTACACCAGTTATTATCTTTCTCGTATTGGCGTAATTTTGATCTTGCTTTGATGAGAAATTCATTTTTGCAAGCTTTGTAACTCCATCAACTAAATTAGCTATATTTTGGTTAAATTCATGAGCTATGTCTTCCTTAGTTATATTTGTATCTTCTATTGTATCATGTAATAGACCTGCACAGATAGTATCACTGTCAGCATGCATTTCTGCAAGTATATAAGCAACATTTAAAGGGTGAGTTATGTATGCTTCTCCGCTCTGTCTTACTTGACCTCTATGAAGATTTTCAGCATAATAATATGCTTTCTTTACAAATGTAATTTCTTCATTCGTATAACCAATTAACTTTTCTAATAAATCTTCTAAAGTGATATTTCCCATATTAAATCAATCTAACCTCCTAAAAAAAATAATCGGTATCTTCAAGACACACAAGCATCTTAAAGGTACCGATTAAAAACATACTTTATTTGCATTTACTTTGAAGCATGAGCATGCAAACATAGAAACAAGATCATTTCCGTAACAGCATTTAATTAGAATTTTAGTTCTTAAATTTCTCATAAGCATACCATCCTCTAATAAATATAACCATAATCTTATCACTTTTTTTTAATAAATCAAGTACTAAATTAAAAAAATTATTAATTATTTTTAGCATATGAATTTTTTTTAATACAATAAAAAGACTTAGTTAAGTAAGCCTTTTATCGTATTAATTAATATATCTTTCATAATATCATAATTCATTTTCTCATGTTTATGATAAACAACTTCATGACAATAATTATCAACTATACCAATTATTATATGAACTTTTTCTTCGATATTTTCTTTATTAAAACCACTTTTAACTAATATATTGGATATTTTATCAGTAAGTTCAAGTTCACTTTTATTAAATATTTGAGATACTTCATCATCTAAGTAACTCATTGCCATTAATTCTTCATGAGCTTCTTTTTTCATTGTATGAGTTTTAATAAAGTTATCTATTACTTTAGATATAATTACATCTATATTACTTTTATCAATAGTTTCATTATCAATAACATCTAACATTGGAAAAAGTATTGTATTAGCATAATCTTTAGTTCCTTCTATAAATATATCTCTTTTATCAGAAAAGTATTGATATATTATTCCAGTAGAAACATCAGCATATTTAGCAATATCAACTGTATTTACATTATGATATCCTTTATCACACATAAGCTCAAAACCAAGTCTTATAATTCTTTGTTTTTTTTCAATTGATGATTTTTTTATAGGTTCACGTACATTACCCAAAATATCACATCCTTTTATGTATTATAACACTTTATTCATTACCTTTTAAACTAGAAACCATATCAATATTATTTATTTTTCTAGATACATAAATTGATACTATATAAGAAACAATAAATGTAGCAAGTGCTGATATGACATAAGTTAATGGTTTTATATAAGCATTAAAGTCATAGTGTTCTTCAATTGCAACTTGGAATAAATATTCAACTAATAAGTATCCTAAAGGTAGACCTATTATAATTGCTAAAATAGTTATCCAATTATTTTGTTTAACAAATACTTTTTTTATTTTTTTATTTTCAAAACCAAGTACTTTTAAAGTAGCAAATTGATATTGTTTTTCACTGTAAGATAAAATACTTAAATTATATATTATTATTACTCCTAACATAACTGCTATAAATATAATTAGAGATATCATTGTTTTCATCATTGAAAGCATATTATTCATTGATTCTTTTAAAGCGTTTTTATCTTGTATTAAATCAACTCCATCAATAGTTTCATTTTTATTTACTTTTTTATTTGTGTAAATTGTATCTTCTTTATATTCTTTTCCTAAAGATTCATAATATTCTCTAGTCATACGCATATTTTGATTTTGTGGGTCTTTTGTAAAACCAACTATTTTTGATTCAAAATATTCATCATTACCAGCAATATGCCATTTTATTTTATCACCAATTTTATATCCATCTAACTGAGCAAGTTTACTAGTTATATAAACACCTTTTGAATTATCTAATTTCATAAATTTATTTTTAGTATCAACAAATCTTAATAAAGAAGTTGAATCATTTATTAAAGCTGTATTACTTGTTTTTTTATCATCTTTTAAAATTTCAATATTAAGTGTAAGTGAAGTTTCATTTCCATAAACTTCTTTTAAGTTCTTCCTTTCTTCAGCACTTATATCATTTTTAAGAGTTAATTTATAATCAAAATTGTAGATATCATTAAATTGTAAATCTACAAAATGATTTAATGAGTCTTTCATTCCTAAAGCACATACAATTAAAACTGTACAACCTACTATTCCTGATAAACCCATAATAGTACGCATTTTATTTCTTATTATATCTCTTAAGTTCCATTTACTTGAAAAATTTAATTTATTAAATAATTTACCTATTGTTAAATTTAAACTACCCTTTTTAACCTTTGGTATTTCATTTCTTAAAGTTGCAGCTGGACATTCATGTAAAATAGATCTAACTGTAAGATAAGTTATTAATAAAACTAAGAATATTACAACTCCAGAAACAATGTAACTAGAACTATTCATTAAGGGAGCTCCATTTGGTATTTCAAAGAATGAAGTTTCAAGAGACATAAATATATTACCAATTCCAAAATAACCTAATAGTAAACCTAAAATTACTCCGATAAGTGAAACTGTAAAACCATAACTTAAATAATGAATAAGTATCTTTATATCAGAAAAACCTAATGCTTTTAAAGTTCCAATTTGAACTCTTTGTTTTTTTACTACTCTAGTCATTGTTGTAATAACTGAAAGAAGAGCAATAAAAATAAATAATCCTGAAAATACTCCTACATAAGTTTTACCTTCATCAATTTCACCTTGATAGGTTATATAAGATGCAGTTTTTGTAGCTGGAAGTACGATTGAAGAAGATTCAATATTATCTTCAATATCTTTTTTTACATCATCTATCTTTTCTTCATTATCTACATCAACCATTAAATAGTTAAATACGTAGTAATCTTTATAATTAAAATTTTTTACATATTTATTAAAGATATTTTCATCTTTAATATTCATCTCATCCATTACTTTTGATTTAATATAATCTTCACTTAACTCATTAATAGATAGATAAGCAAATCCAAATTCTTTTCTATTAGGATATAACTCAGATTCATCTTTAGTGTCATATAAATGATCAGGAACATTAATTAAACCTAATACTTTTTCTTTTGATTCTAAAGTATCATATTTAACTAATATAGTATCACCTACATTAATACTATTTTCTTTAGCATAATATTCATCTAACCAAACACCATGTAAAGATGCATCAAATGGTACTCCCTTTTTTACATAGAACTTAGAAATATTGTTACTTTCAATAAAATTTAAAAGTAAAGTTCGATCATTATCGGTAGTTGCATTAACAGATAGTTTTCTCTCAGCATCTTTTACATTATCAAGTTTTTTTACTTTTTTTAAGTCATCATCAGTAAAATTAGCACCAATTGATACTAAATCAAATAAATTATTTTCAGAGTAAAACTTATCAGCTGTATGTTGCATACCACCCATGTATGCTTCAATTCCTGTATAAGCCATAACACCGATCATAACCATTAAAAATATTGCAATAAATTGTGACATGTTATTTTTTATGTCACGGATCATCTTTCTTACTAACATATTACCAAACAACCTCATCAATATTTTTTGGATGTGCATTTTTTATGTCACTGTCAACACGACCATTTTTAATATTTATTACACGATCTGCTATTTCTGCAATAAGTGAGTTATGAGTAACAACGATTACTGTTGTATCTTCATCACATTGCCTTCTTAAAAGTTTTAATACTTCAACTCCAGTTTTAGAATCAAGTGCTCCAGTAGGTTCGTCACAAAGTAATACTTTTGGATTTTTCATTATAGCTCTAGCGATTGAAACTCTTTGTTGTTCTCCTCCTGAAAGTTCATTTGGAAACTTATTTATATTTCTTTCAAGTCCAACACTTTTAATAACACTTTTAGCATCAACCTCTGTGTTCGTTACATCTTTAACAAGATTTACATTTTCAAGTACTGTAAGAGTTGGCATAATATTATAAAATTGAAAAATAAATCCAACATCATTAGCTCTATATTTTGTTAAACCTTTTGAATCTAACGCCGCAATATCTAAATCATCTATCATAATTGATCCTTTAGTAACTGTATCCATCCCACCAAGTAAATTTAAAAGAGTTGACTTTCCAGCTCCACTTGGACCTAAAATAACAACAAATTCTCCTTGATCAATACTTAAGTTTACGCCATCTAAAGCATTAAATGGTTTACCTCCAACTTGATAAGTTTTATAAACTTTTTTAACTTCTATAAAATTTTTCTTTTTCATAATTCCTCCCTATATGAAATAAGTTTCATATACATTATATAAATATATATTTTTAAAGTCAATACAATATGAAACATTTTTCATATAAAGTAAAAAAAATAATAGACTTAGTTGTCTATTACTTCTATTTTATTCTTTATATCTTCTTGTTTTTTCTTATTATATCTTCTATTATTAGTTATAACAATTACTATAATAAGTACAACTACTAAGAAGGCAATTATACCTGCAAATATATAGTTTTTCTCTTCTTTTATATCAAATTTCTTTTTTATATTTATAACATATTCATTTGTAACTTTTTTATTTTCACTTATTACTTCAATTACTATTTTACTTTTATTTTGAATATTTGAATTTCCTTTAATATTAACCGTTGATTTATCACTTGTTGTTGTAACTTTTATATCAAGAGATGAAACTTCTCCAGCTATTTCTAAAGTATAAGTATGTACATTTTCTAAAAATTTAAATTTTTGACCAGTTACTTCAATATTTTTTACACTAGCATCATTTTGACTTTCATAAACATTTTCTCCAGCTTTAAGTCTTTTAATATTTAAAGTATAAGTATTTTTATCTCCAGTCTCATTTGTAACTAAAATATCTATTACATTGTCGCCTTCTTCTAGATCAAGTTTACTTATTTCATATTTTGATTTTGAATCAACTAATTTTATAGTTGGATTTATTTTATCCACTTCATTTAATACTTCAATATTGTACGTTGTTATAAATCTTGAAAAAGTAAAATCTAAAGAATCATCTTTTATATCTTCAATTAATAGATTATTTATACTTGTATTTCTTGGTTTTTCTTCATCTTTTTTTATTTCACTTGGAACAAAATTTAATATATTACTTTTTAATATTTCAGTAAAACCATTATAACTAAAATTATTTATTGTTATATAACCATTTGTTGTATTTTGTATTTCAGTAGTTACTTTACATTTAAAATTTATAAATGTGTTATCAAGTGGAATCCCTTTTAAATTGAATTCATAATTATTTATTGGACTAATTTCGGTTAAACCAGCAGCATAAGTAAAATTATTACATGTAATATAACTTGGGACATTTAATCTGCCTTTAATATATTCATATTCAACATTTCCTTTTCCTTCTATTTTACATGAAAATTCATCATTTAAAGTTTTATTACCGGTATCACATTCAAGACTGCTAGCAAAAACAAATGTTGGCAAAATAAAAAGTAATAGAATTATTTTTTTCACTTTCGTTCCCTCCATATTCTATTACTATTTTATCACAAATTTAATATAATTATATATTTTTTAACTTTCAAAATAAAAAAGTAAGATTATCTCTTACTTAATTCATCAGTTAAAATTTCTTTTACTTTAACTGGGTTTGCTTGACCACGAGTTTTTTTCATAACTTGACCAACAAAGTAATCAAACATATTAGTTTTACCATTTTTATATTCTTCTATTTGACTACTATTTTCATCTAAAACCTCAGTAACAACTGAAGTTAAAGCTCCATCATCACTTATTTGTTCCATTCCTTCAGCTTTCATAATAGATCCAGGTTCTTCACATCTTTCAAGTGTTAAGAAGAATAATTCTTTAGCTTGTTTAGAAGAAATCTTACCATTACTCATAGCTTTTAATATAATAGTTAAACGTGCAGGTGTTAAATATAAATCTTTAATATCTGTATCATGTTTATATACATAACCCAAAATATTACCTGTAATCCAGTTTGCTACTAATTTAGCATCTGCTCCAAGTGATATACATTCTTCAAAATATGTAGCAACGTTGATGTCTTTAATTAAAATACCAGCATCGTATTCTGAAAGACCATATTCTTTCATATATTTATCTTTTCTTTCATAAGGAAGTTCTGGAATACTTTTTCTTATTTCCTCTAACCATTCTTTAGTTATCTTAAATTTTGGAATATTTGGTTCAACAAAATATTTATAATCTATAGCATCAACTTTACTACGCATATGAATAGTTGTTCCAGATTCTTCATCATATCTTCTTGTTTCTTGTTCTACTTCATCATAGCGTCCTGCATCTTTAAGTTCACTTTGTCTTTTAATCTCATAAATAATTGCGTCATGTACTCCGCCAAATGAGTTAACATTTTTAACTTCAACTTTTGTTCCTAAAGTATTTTCATCATCACTTATAGAAATATTTACGTCACATCTTATTTGACCTTTTTTAGAATCTGCTTCACTTATTCCACAATATTGATATATTGCACGAACATACTCAAGGAAGTATACGGCATCATCGGCTGAATGTAAGCAAGGTTCAGTTACAAGTTCAAGAAGTGGAACACCAGCACGATTATAATCAATTGTTGATGTATCATATAAGTGATTCATACTAGCTGCATCTTCTTCTAAGTGGATATTATCTATTCCAACTCTAAAGCTTGTTCCATCATCACGAATAATATCTAAGTATCCTCCCATACCAACACAGTCTTCTGGTGGGTTTTGAGTTATTTGAAAGTTTTTTGGCATATCAGGATAATAATAGTTTTTTCTTTCAAAATACATATACTCTGGTTGTCGACAATTTAAAATTTCACTCATCATCAAAGACATTTTTACAGCTTCTTTATTTAAAACTGGTAAAGTTCCAGGAAACCCCATATCAATTGGTCTAATATTTGTATTTGGCATTTCTGAATATCCATTTTTAGCACTTGAAAATACTTTTGATTTAGTTTCAGAAATTTCACAGTGCATTTCAAGACCGATAGTTACATAATATTTACTCATTACTTAACCTCCTTTGCAATCATATTTTTATATTCCATCGCGCTTTCTAAGGCATAAGCAATATTTAAAACATTTTGATCATCATAACAGTTTCCTGTAATGTTTACTCCTACTGGAAGACCATCGATTAATCCATCTGGAATAGTTATAGATGGAAAACCTCCAAAGTTTCCAATTTGTAAATGTTCTTCAAGTACATCAAGTTCACTTTCATCTAAAACATCTTTATCATTTTCAAATTTCTTAGCAACACCTGAGCCAACTGGCATAATAAATGCATCATAACTTGCAAATAATTCTTTAAATTTATCTACAATAAGTCTTCTAACTCTTTGAGCATTTTTAAAGTATCTATCTTGGTTTTCAGATTGTAAAACGTATGAACCAATTATAAATCTTCTTTTTATTAAAGGAGAAAAACCTTTAGTTCTATGATCTTTCATTTGTTCTTGATAAGTATTACCTTCTCCTCTTGGACCGAAAATGAATCCAGTTAAGTTAGACATGTTACTTGTAGCTTCAGCACAAGATAAAACTACATATGTAGAAGATATTGCATTAAGTAAAGTTCTATCAATTTTTACGCCTTCTACTATAGCTCCAAGACTTCTTAATTTATCAAGAGTTTCGTGGAAAATGCTTAAATGACGAGTTAATTCAGGAGTTTTATGAGTATATGAGTTAATATCACATATATCTTCTAAATAGAAAAGTTTTTTACCTTTAATATCTTTATTTAAATTATCATATAGATGAATATCACTTGAATCCCAAGTAGTCATATCATACTTGTCGATTCCTTTCATACCATCTACTACAATTGCAGCATCTTCAACATTTCTTGTTAAAGCCCCGCATGTATCTAAAGAAGAAGCAAAAGCAAATAAACCATATCTTGAAATCATTCCATATGTTGGTTTATATCCAACAATACCACAGTAAGCAGCAGGTTTACGAATAGAGTCTCCTGTATCTGATCCCGTTGCATAAGGAATAAGTCCAGCAGCAACTATAGCAGCTGATCCAGAAGAAGAACCAGCACACATACGTGTTTTATCCCATGGATTTAAAATATTCCCAGTATGAGCTGTTGTTCCAGTTCCACCCATACCAAATTCATCCATTGCTGTTTTATTTACTAAAACTGCTCCTTTACTCTCTAAGTTTTTTATAGCAGTTGCTGTAAAAAATGGAACATAATCTTTTAAAGTATTACTTGAACCAGTTGATAAAACTCCAGCAGTTGAATAGTTATCTTTACAAGCAAAAGGTATTCCTGATAAAAGTTCATTAGTAACTTCTTTAGAAGAAGCATTATCTACAACAGTAACTACTGCATTATATTCTTCTTTGGCAGTATAAGAGTCTTTTATAGCTTCTTTAACAAGTTCTTCGCTTGTAATAGAACCAGATTCTAATTCTTCATGTAATGTTTTTATATCTTTATCCATTATCCCACCACCTTTGGTACACTTACTTCATCACCATCTGTGTCATCACAGTTAGCAAGTAAGTCTTTTATATCAATTGATTCTTCAACTTCATCGTCTCTTAGAACATATTCAAAATTATCTAAAGCATGAGTCATTGGAGTAACATCTTTTATATTAGGTATTTCATTTATTTTATTAATATTTGCATCAATTACTGCAAATTCTTTAAATACCATATCTTTTTCTTCTTCACTTAAACCAATCATTAATAAATCGGCAAGTTTTTCTACCTTTTCAGGTGTAAAACCACTATTCATCTTCATCACTCTCCACTTTTATTCCAAGTTCTTTAAGTTGTATAGGCATAAGTGTTGCAGGGGATCCCATCATTAAATCTGCTCCACTTGCACTTGTTGGGAATGCTTGAACTTCTCTTAAGTTTGGTTCATCTTGGATAAGCATTATTAATCTATCGATACCAGGAGCCATACCACCATGTGGAGGACATCCATATTTAAATGCTGTAAATATTGATTTAAATCTGTTTTCAACTTCTTCACGGCTGTATCCAACTATTTCAAATCCCTTAGCTAAACTATCTAAATCATGATTTCTAATTGCTCCAGAAGCCATTTCATTACCATTACATACAAAGTCAAATTGATATGCAAGTATTTCTCCTGGATCTTTTTCTTCATAATCTTTAATTCCTCCATGAGGTAAACTAAATGGATTATGACAGAATTCCCACTTCTTAGTTTGTTCATCAAATTCAAACATTGGGAAGTCATTAATGATACATAATTCTAGTTTATTATTATCGATTAAATTCATTTTTCTTCCAAGTTCATTTCTTATAAGACCTGCAAATTTTTGTGCATGAAGTTTATTTCTATTTGCTATAAAGAACATTACTGAATTTTCTTTCATATCAAACTCGTGAATTAAGTTCTTTCTTTCTTCATCACTTAAAAATTTATCAATTGGTCCTTTTAAAGATCCATCACTCATAAGTGTTATATAACCTATACCAGGCATTCCAATACTTGATGCATAATCAACGATTTCATTAAACCAAGAGTTTGAATTCTCACCTATTCCATCACATACTATTACTTTAATAGTTGATTTTTTAAATGGTCCAAAAGTTGTATTTTTTAAAACTTCACTTGCATCTTTAATAATAAGTGGATTTCTTAAATCTGGTTTATCGGATCCATACATTTCCATTGCATCCCTATAAGAAATACGTCTGAATGGAGGTTTAGATACTTCTTTATTTGAGAATTTTGTAAATGTATCATAGAAGATACTTTCTCCAACTTCTAGTACTTCATCTTCTTCAACAAAAGACATTTCCATATCTAATTGGTAGAATTCTAAAGTTCTATCAGCTCTAGCATCTTCATCTCTAAAACAAGGCGCTATTTGGAAATATTTACCCATGCCACCAACCATAAGTAACTCTTTATATATTTGAGGAGCTTGTGGAAGTGCATAGAATTTTCCTTTAAATAAACGAGATGGAACAACAAAGTCTCTTGCTCCTTCTGGAGACGATGCTGTAAGAATTGGAGTTTGTACTTCTGTAAATCCTAAATCGTACATTTTGTTTCTTAAGAAATGTAAAATATCACTTCTTAAAACCATATTCTTTTTAACTGCTTCATTACGCATATCAAGATATCTATATTTAAGTCTTACATCATCTTTTGTTTGTTTACTTGTCATGATTTCAAAAGGAAGTTCATGAACACAGCTACCAAGCATTTCTAAAGAATCAACAACCATTTCAACATTTCCAGTTGAGATTCTATCATTTTCTGTTCCTTCTTCTCTTTTACGTATTTTTCCAGTTAATTTTACAACTGATTCTTTAGCAATACCTTTAAACATATCATCATCATTTGATACAGTTTGTAAAGTTGAAGTTTCATCTCTTAGGTCTAAAAACAAAACTCCACCATGATCACGAATATTTTCAACCCAACCTGAAACAACAACATCTTGTCCAGCTAAAGTTTCATTTATATCTTTTAATAAATGTGTTCTATATTTATTCATATTTTTTCTCCTTACATATTCATATCTAAGTAATCAATTAAATCATTGATTTCTACATCTTTTTCTTCTTTTGTTTTATTATCTTTTACTCGTACTATATTCTTAGCTAAATCTTCATCATTTAATACAATAAAGTATTTACTATTAAATCTATCAACACTTTTAAATTGAGCTTTTAAAGATTTATTCATCATGTCAGTTTCAACTACAAATCCATTTAAACGTAAATCTTGAGCTAAATAACAAGCCGTTTCTTTTTCAGTATTAGTTACATATAGAAGATATACATCAATCGAATCATTAATTGGAATCTTTATACCTTCTTCTTCCATAGCTAGAATAGTTCTATCATATCCCATAGCAAAACCTAATCCTGGAACACTTGGTCCACCTAAAGTTTCAACTAACGAATTGTATCTTCCTCCGCCTCCTAAGGCATAAGAGTTATTTAAAGTTATTTCAAACACTGTGTGATTATAATAATCAAGCCCACGAACTAGTTTTTGGTCAACTTCATAATTTATGTCCATAAGATCAAGTAATTCACATAATGAATCAAATCTAGCTTTACTTTCTTCATTTAAATAATCTAATATTTTTGGAGCTGATGCCATTATTTCATTTTCCGCATCGACTTTACAATCAAGTATTCTTAATGGATTTTTTTCAAGTCTATTTTTACAGTCTTCACATAAAGAATCAATATGAGGACGGAAATAACTTACTAAAGCTTCTCGATAATTATTTCTCGATTCATCATCACCTAAAGTATTAAGACGAACACAGACATTATCAAGGCCAAGTAAACGATAAGCATTGTAAGCAAGAGAAATAACTTCAGCATCACTTATAACATCATCTGAACCGAAACATTCAAATCCCCATTGAGTAAATTCTCTATTTCTTCCACTTTGAGGGCGTTCATATCTGTACATCTTAGCATTATAGAAAACTTTCACTGGATCAGTCATATTTCCATACATTTTATTTTCAATAAACCATCTTACAATAGATGCAGTTCCTTCTGGTCTTAAAGTTAAATTTCTATCTCCTCTATCTTTAAAATCATAAGTTTCTTTTTGAACCATATCTGTAGTTTCTCCAACACCTCTATGGAAAAGTTCACTAGCTTCAAATACTGGTGTTTCAATATAACCATAACCATATTTTTCTGAAAGTGTTGCAAGTATTTCATTTACATAAGCACGTTTTTTAGCATTATCTCCATATATATCATATGTTCCTTTTTGTTTTGTTATCATAAAATCCTCCTTAACATAAAAAAACCTACATAACGTAAGGACGGAATAATCCGCGGTGCCACCTTACTTTACATAGGTACTCTCTTCTTCTTTTATCACAAGAAATGCGTTTTTATATATTGAAAAGTGTTATGATTATAATACGTATTTGGCATTCCCACCAACTAGCCTTCTCTTAAATACTTAATTATAAACTCGGGTCTTTCCTATAAAAATGTACTTTAATTATAAATAAAATAGTCTTTATTGTCAATAGAATTGATTCAAAATGCAACTATTTGGATATTAAAGTTATGCGTGCATATCCATTACCTTTTATTGTTGATTTGCAATTGGATTATTAACTTGATTTTTCTCTTTTTCACAATTTAAGAACATATCACCATTGTTAAATACAATATCTAATTTTTGTTTTATTTGTTCTTTATTAAATGGCTTTGATATATAATCAATAAAACCTTCACTTATATATTTTTCTTTTGCTCCTGCTACTGCATCAGCTGTAAGAGCTATTACTGGAATTTTAAAATTTGTATTTTCTTTTAATTTTTTTATTGCTGTTTCTCCACTCATGTTAGGCATCATTATATCCATTAAAATCAAATCATATTCGTTTCCATCAACAACTTTATTCAAACATTCAAGTCCATCATAACATTCATCAATTTCAAAATCAAAATCCGAAAGTGCTCGTTTTGCTACTTTAATATTTAATTTATTATCATCTACAATTAATATTTTTTTGTGTCCGTAATCAATATTAATTGTATTACTATTCAATAATTTTGATGCGGTATCCATTATTTCTTTTTCAGTCATTGGTCTTTGAAATTTACTAACTTTTTGCGGAATATTTATTACAAAAATTGAACCTTTTCCAAATTGACTGCTTACATTAATTGTTCCACCCATCATTTCTGTTAACGCTTTAGTTATCGCAAGCCCAAGTCCTGTTCCTTCTGTTGTTGTATTTTTTTCAATGTCTAATCTTTCAAATTTTGTAAATAGTTTTGATATATACTCTTTTTTTATTCCTCTTCCTGTATCTTGACATGTAATTATCAGATTAGATAGTTTCTTATTATAATCATTAATACATCTAACATTTAAGTTAATTTCGCCTTGTTCTGTATATTTAATTGCGTTAGTTAAAATATTATTAACAATTTCCTTTATATGAACTTTATCACCTATTAATTCATAAGGTAAATCATCTGATATATTTAAATTAAATTTAATATTCTTTTCCCCAATTCGAGTTGTAGTAACTTTACACATATTTGTAATGCTATCTCTAAAATCATAAGGATTTTCTACAATTTCTAGTTTTTCAGATTCTATTTTATTTATATCCAAAATGTTCCCAACAATTTCAAGTAATGTTTGAGATGCATTTATAATATCGTGTGAATTTTCTATTACTTCAGGAGGGCATTCCTCTTCATAGGATAAATTATCTTCTGATAAGCCAACTATCGCATTTAATGGTGTCCTTATCTCATGAGACATACTGGATAAGAAATCACTTTTAGCACGATTTGCTTTTTCTGCTTGATCTTTTGCCAAAGACATTTGAGCTAATAATTTTAAATCAGGATTTTCTATTGTAAAATACATTATCAAACAGGTAATAACCATAGATGGGTTGATTATAAAATTAGCAGTTGGAATATAGATTTGAATTATAGTAATTGAAATTCCTTCTAATATTAATAAAATAATTGGAATATACTTTTTATTTTTTAAATGTTTAAAATCAATTAAACAAAAAATTATAAGTATTGTATAAATTATACCAAATAACAAAGATGTATAATCAATTGCTAATCCCTTTGTCATCATCCCTGTATCAGCCATAAATGTATTTAATGGCAATGATGATATAACTATAATATTGCAAGCAATAAAAATTGAATATATAATCACATTTCTACTTCGTTTTTCTTCTTTATAAAATCTTGATATATTATATGTATAAAAGACAAACATAGACAATGTAGTAATTAATCCTACCAAATATAATTTATTAAATATTATTATCATCAACTTCTGATTAACTATATCGGCATCTAATAAAAAACCTAATGTAATACCGGTGGCAATAGTGAAGAAAGATATTATCAATAACCATCCGTATGTATTATCCTCAATATTATGTAATCTTTTTTTACTAAAAAATATGGCCATAAGTATTGTCAAAATTATTAAAGCAAAAATATTTAACATACTATAAGCAATGTTCATTATATCATCTCCAATCATATGCATTATACCACAAAGTTGAATTGATTATATCATTTTATTAATAAATACTTTTTTGTCAATATGTAGTTACATAATTTGATGATTAGAATAATGTTAATAAAAAAATCTACAAATTAAACTTATTTTGTAGATTTTTTTTATTATTTTTTCTTTATCATTTTTTTATTTTTTGGTGGAAGTATTTGAATATTACCTATTGAAATATTCGTTTCTTCTAAAACAATTTCTACTTCATCTCCCGTAATTCCTTCATTAATTATTGCATTATAATCTATTTTTGCCATCTTTGTTTGTGGTAACTCATCTTTAAATTTAAACATTGTTGGAATTTGTCTTGATGAAACATCGGGGTTTTTAATAAAATATTTATTTAAAATGTCGTTAACAAGTTCACATTTTTTACTATCACAAAGTTCTTCTTTTGAATTTAAAACTATCGTAGCCATACTCATATTTCCCATTTTTTCTTCATCAAAATATGGAGATACTACACAATATTTTATTCTCAGATCTTGTTTTAACATATTTTCCAATTCATGTGGCTTAACTTTGAAACCATCAAATCTTGTAAACGATCTATCTTTTCTCTCCAAAAATTCCATTACACCATCACGATTCATTTTTGCTATATCTCTTGTTAGTATAAAATCCATACCATCGTATTCATAATGTGGTACAATTACTTTTCCATCTAAGACTCCAGATGTCACCGTAGGACCAGAGATTATTAATTCACCTTCAATTTCATCTTGTTCATCTTCAAATCTAATCAATTTTTTTGTTTCAGGATCAACAATTCCATAAGTCATACTTGGCATTGGAATACCCATAGTGCGTGGAATATTATAATCATCAATAGCAAATGATGCACAACCACATGTTTCTGACATTCCGTGTCCCTTTGTAATTTTACTATTACAATTATGAGCTTTTAAGAATTCATTTACATCAATTTCATCTTGATATTCCATTGTATCTCCACCATAAGTAATCATTCTTAAGAATTGTAAGTCTAAATCGTTTATACTTTTATCTTTTATTAAGTTTAAAAACCAAGTAGGTGTTCCAATTATTGTTTGAGGCCTATATTTTTTTATTAATTTTCCTAAATTAGCTGGTGAAAATTCAGGTATTTGTATTAAATTATTACCATGACACAATCCAGCATGTGTAACATCAACTACCCCATAAGCTGCAAAATAAGGTAACATGTGTAATGCCTTATCACCTTCGTTCATAACCATATTAGCACCAAATGTTTGATGTACATATGAATTCAAATTATCATTTGTTAAAGGAATAGCCTTTGGTTTAGGACTACTTGTTCCGGAAGTATGTACTATTAAATCTAATTTATTTGGTTCATATCCCATTTTTTCAAACCTAACGTATCTGGAATCTCGTACAAGATTTCTATAATCTATAACTTTAATAACTGAATCTTTTTTTGCTTCTTTTAATAATTCATCCATTTTTTTCATATTTGTTAGTTTATTTTTTAGAACTTTTAAACCTTCAAAATTGGCTGTTTCCAACATATAATTTGCTGTTGCTCTTAAATCCATGGAATCTGATGCGGAGACTACAACTATGTTCTCAACTCCTAGTTCTTTTAACTCTTTTTCAATTGGTTTTATCATAGCGAGATAGCATTGATCTAGAGCAATTATATAATTTGATTTTTCCTCAACAAATAAATCTAAAATCTTTTTTGCGCTAATTTTTAAATCTACACTATCTGGTCTAGGATCAACATAATCCGCTACTGCTCCTATTTGTGTTGTACCATACATTAAATATGCTGTTTCTGGAATATTTGGCATTAAATACATTATTCTATCGTTCTTTTTTACACCTAAAGCTGTTAATGCTCTAGAAGCATAATCAATATTTTCATATAATTCACCATATAATACTTTTTTACCAAAATAACTTAATGCAGTATAATCTTGAATATTTCTCGTTTTTTCTTTCATATAATCATATATTCCGGCACACGGATTTTTTCTTTTTAAAAACTCACTATCATAATATTTTAACCACATTTTATCTTTATGTGGGTATCCAGTTTTTAATTTTTCTTTCATATATATTTTCACCCCTTAAATTTAAAGCATATCGTAGCATAGAAAGTTGAGTTTGTCAAAATCTCCTCACTTATTCTACACTCCCATAAATAATTTACACTAACAGTCGAAAAAACAAGCTTTTACGCTTGTTTCAGACTGTTGACAAAAGAAATTTTGTTAATAGTCTTTTTATTTAAAAAGAAATGTTATATAATTGAGATGTAAGGT
>CAKOKS010000006.1 GCA_934095845.1 uncultured Bacilli bacterium
ATTTACTCCATTTTCATTATATTCATATCCGTTTATTGTTTTAAACTTTTGAGGTACATTTAAATCATGATAATAATGATAATAAACTTTGGCCAATTCATATTTTTTATTCCATTCATCGACGCTATTTCTAAGTTCAAAATTCATTCCAATTTTTTCTAATAATGCTATTTGATCTTGGGTTATTTTGTAAGCACCTTTTCCATTAAATGCTAATTTTTGTGTATAGATCCATATTCCTAAATTTACTCCATTTTCATTATATTCATATCCGTTTATTGTTTTAAACTTTTGAGGTACATTTAAATCATGATAATAATTATAGTAAGCTTTGGCCAATTCATATTTTTTATTCCATTCATCGACGCTATTTCTAAGTTCAAAATTCATTTCAATTTTTTCTAATAATGCTATTTGATCTTGGGTTATTTTATAAGTTCCTTTTCCATTAAATGCTAATTTTTGTGTATTGATCCATTTTCCTAAATTTACTCCATTTTCATTATATTCATATCCGTTTATGGTTTTAAAATCCGTAGGTACATTTAAATTATGGTGATGGTTATAATAAGCTTTAGCTAATTCATATTTGTCCATCCATGTCATCGTTAACCTACTATACATATATTTAATAGTTCTGAATAAATCTTCGTTTATCATAGATATGTTAAATGTTGTACTTTTTAAATGAATTAACTTTTTTTCTCCATCTTTTCGTATTTGATATTTTTTTACTCTATTTATTAAATTGTTTTCTAATTCTTTTATAAATTCAATATTGTTTGATAAATCAATTATTATAGGTGCAATCAGTATTTCAATTAATTCTTCTTTTGACATCGAATCGTCATAATTTAATTCTCTTATTTTACATTTTTCAATTAATTCTTCTTTTGAATATAGATTATATTCTTCAAATTCACTTTTGATATTATGCCCAACAGATAGTGCTCTTCCTAATTGTTCAAAAAATACAATGTCAGAATTAGTACTCCTGCCCATTATAACTCCGTTTAATCCCGGTGCATGAATTCCTTCATTATACTGATTCTTAGCAAACATTATTCTTAATTTACCACTTGCATCATTTTGTTCTAAGTCTACATTTTTATAAAAAGCTTCTCTATTCTTTTTACCTTTTTCACCCATTTCACTGGTAGTCATATAAAATTCATAATCATTTTCTGTTAATTTCATCTCATGAACCCATTGCCTTGTTTCTTTCATTATGCTATCGATATCATTAACTCCTGGTTCAGAATTTAAAGGGCAAAAATATATATATTTTCCATTCGGTTTTATATTAGTTTTAAATATGTCACTTAAGTTAGGTGCTTCATGAACCCTCTTTTTTAAATCAACTAATAATGAAGCTAATTCTTTATGATTTTTACTATTGGGATTTAATGAATTTATTTTATTTTCTAAATATTTACAAGTTTCTTCTAAAAACACATATCCACTTTTATAATTTGGTTTAGGAAGAACCCCATCTATCATAGCATCACATAAATCATAATTGCTTACAACCTTGTTTGAAAATAATTCATCAGTTTTAGAATCAGTCATATCTCTTTCATAAGATGAGCCTCTATCTCTTACTGTATATGCTGTCATACCAAATACTTGTAAATTTTTATGCGTATCGATAAGACAATTTATCCTTTGACCCCAAACTGGAGCACCTAAATGATGAAATTCATCTAATATCAATAAATCTACATCTAACTTCGAAATTTCATCCCTACTCATATTTATAAAACTTTGATATGTTCTAAATTCCAAATTTGGAAAATCATTTTCTAATGAAACGTTACTATTTTGTTCAATTAATTTTTTTTCGTGCTCAATAATTGATCCATAAGGAACAACATATATTATTTTTTTATTTTTATTATCAAGAGCAAGTTGTAGTGCATTAAAACTTTTACCTGTTCCAGTTGCATGAACTATTGCAGCAATGTTATCATGTTCATATTGCTTTTTTACTTTCTCGTAACTTTTTATATTATGTTCATACAATCCTAATCTACTATAATCACTCATTTAAATCCCCTTCTAACTTTTTTATATCCACAAAATTATAATTATCAACTGTTTTTATAATAATGTTGACTTTGTCATCTTTCATAATATCTGCATTTTCCGCGTTTTGTTCAGTTTCATATTTATAGATTTTAGAACCAATCTCAATTATAAATCCGATTTTTTTAGATGCCATTACATCCTCATTATTTACAGTCGGAACGTATACTTTTTTTACTTTTCCATATTTTTCTAACATATCATTACTTATATAATTAAAATTATAAAAATATTACTTAATTTTTATTATTAATTAATTCCTTTCTATTTATATTCTTGAATCATTAATTTAAAATTAAAAACGTGTTTATGATAACATAAAAGCAACCTTTTTACAAGTTGCTTCAAATCTTATTATTACTTAAAAAAGTAAATGTAACTTTAGATAGTAATTTTTTAAAAGTTGCATTTAGTTCTTTAATATTATTTAATTATTCTTATTAATTGTTTTTTTATTAAAAATTGAAAGGATGTTTTATATAAAAAAAGAAAGATTAACAATTGAAAACAGAATGTTAATTGAACAACTATTGAAACTAAATTATAAATTAAAAATATTGCTGATGCTTTTGATTCAACTTCTTCCACTGTTTCTAAAGAAATTAAAAAAAGAAGAATTTGCAATAAAGGTAATCTTAAAGAATGTGACAAATTAAAAAGATTTCCTTATGTGTTTTCATGTTGCAGTCTTAAAATAAATTGCCATAAAAAGAAATACTATTATAATTATAAAAAAGCACAAGAAAATTATGATTATCTATTACATTATTCTAGGAAAGGAATTGATATGTCTATTGATGAAATAGAATATTGGAATGATTATTTAACTGACAAATTAAAAAATAAAAATCAACCAATTTTACATTTATACAATACTATAGAAAAAGAATTTCCAAAATCTATTCAAACATTTTATAACTATGTTCATGGAGGTTATTTTTCAAACATAAATGATGAAATGTTACCTAGATCTTATAGTTATAAACCTAGAAAAAGAAAAAATGAAGCTCCAACTATAAGATATGATAATCCGGCAAGAAAAGGTCGTACATTAAAAGAATTAAATGAATATTTAGCTATAAATCCAAATGCAAATATAGTTGAAATGGATACTGTTATTGGAAAATTTGAAGACAAGAAATGTATACTAACTTTATATTTTAGAAATAGTAAACTAATGCTGATGTTTCTTATAAACAAGTACAAAACCTCAGAAGTTAAAAGAATTTTTAATTATCTGAGAAAAAAATTAGGTACAAAAAAATACAAAGAATTATTTGAAATTATTCTTACTGATAATGGCTGGGAATTCTCTAAACCACTAGATATAGAAATTGATCCTATTACAGGTGAAAAAATAATAAATGTATTTTATTGTGAACCATACTCTTCATGGCAAAAAGGTGGTATAGAAAGAAATCATGAATTTATAAGATATATAATTCCAAAAGGCATTACTTTTGATAATTTAAATAATGAAAATATTATAAATATGATGAATAATATAAATAATGTCAAAAGAAAAAGTATGGAGAGAAAATTTCCAAAACTCTTCATCTTCATCATATTGATGAAGAAGACGTTGATTTAAGTTATAAAATACTTAAATAATCAACAGATTGAAAATAACAAAACAATTGATATTTCAAAACTAATAACTTACATTTAATTTTTGAAATTATCTTCAAAATACTTTTTCGAATGCATTAATTTCCTTTTTCGATTACTATTTTATCTAAATTTACAAAAAATGCAAGTATAAAACTTGCATTTACTTCTTAAAGTAACTATATATATTAACAAAACAAAAAGAAAGTATTTTACATTATTTTTTTGAATTTTATTTACTATCATTATTGTTTTTTCTTTTTAAAACAAGTTTAGGGCCACTAGTGGTTTTATCTAATTCTTTATCAACTTGTTCAATAGTAATAATATGCTCCTTATCTATTGGAATACCATCTATTCTTAATCTTAAATCATATGTAACTTTTTCCCCTATGCTTTGTTCTATATATTTTTCTAAATCTTCAAAGTCCATATTAACAATTTCATCAAAAGGCAACTCAATAGTTCTAGATATATTTTCTTTTGTTTTTTCACTTAATTGATATGGTTTATTTTCTATTTCATCATCATTCTTTTCTCTACATTTTTTCACAAAATATGCTGTTCTAAACTCATGTTTAAAATCATTGTTCAATATAGAAAAGTAGTAGTTATATATTTGTTCAGGATATACAGATAATAAATTCCACATTTGTAACTGATAAATATCTGTAGCTAATTTATTAATATTCCTTACATATATGTTATATTCCGAATATATATGTGAATTTTCTTCATCAAGCACATTAATATAAGCTATTTTATAGTCTTGTGGTCTATAGTATGAAATTCCAACTTGTTCACAAATTGTAGTAGGAAGAAGTTTCAGTCTTTTTATTGGAATATTAATATTCAGTTCTAATCTTTGATTTTCATCAGATAATTCTAAATCTTCGATTTTTTCTTTTAATCTTCTAATGATAAATTCACAATCCTCTATACTAGTTTCCATAAACATTGATACAGCTCGTAAATACAAATTAGAATTAATCTGATCTTGAGTCAATGAATTAATAAAATTCTTTAATTTATTATATCTTTTTATTTTACTAATTCTTTTCTCGTCAAAACTTTTATTTATTAAATGATCTTCTAAGCCATAAGTACCAATAATTTTAAACAATTTCTTTTCTAACTCTTTATTTTCTCTTTTACAATAATCATTTACAAAAATTTTAATTTTTGTAAATCTATCAGAATATAACTCATTTCGTTGAATTTGTCTTTTATGTTCTTCAAATTCTTCTTTTGTAGGATAATCTGTATTTCTTCTTGCAAACTTATCTAATGCTTTATCTGAAAAACTATCATTATCACAACAATTTTTTTCAACTTCACAAAATTTATCATAGTTCATTCCAAATGCTCTTTTATTCTTGCATTTTATTTTATTTTTAATAACATCAATTAAATTCATATAAAGCCTCCTCTTGTGTTTTCTTATTATATTATATTTTTTTTAAAAATTTCTTATTTTCATTATTTATTTTCAATCAAAACTCTATTATTTACACTTATTTTTTCTTGTAATAATTCTAATTCTTTAATACCATTATTATTTTTCAATATTTCCATTTGATTTCTAGCAGAATTATTTAAACTAATTAATCTTTCACTCTGTGACATACCTAATTTTATAAACTCTGCATTTGTATTTTCTAAATTATTTAATATTACTAAATGTAATAAATCAGTATAATCTCTCATGTTACCTTTTTCGGAAAGCTCTGGATTTTCTTTTCTCCATTCTTTAGCAGTCATTCCAAACAATGCAACATTTAATACATCTGCTTCTTCGGCAT
Organism: uncultured Bacilli bacterium; assembly: GCA_934095845.1. Classification (GTDB taxonomy): domain Bacteria; phylum Bacillota_I; class Bacilli_A; order RF39; family UBA660; genus CAG-582. The sequence continues at coordinate 5,496 of CAKOKS010000006.1, forward strand.
ATACAAATTTTTTTTGTTCTTCTGTTAATGTAGGAACTATATAATTTTTAACTGCATCTGTATGGACTACATAATTTACTTTTGATAAAACTCTATTAGCATGCCATTCTAACTTTTGTTGATATGCTTCATTTTTCTTTAATCTTTCAAATTCTTTTATTAAATAAAGTTTAAATTCCGGACTTAACCAACTAGCAAATTCAAACGCTATATCAGGATGGGCAAATGTTCCAACACTATATTTTCCTGCACTTGGAACAATTCCTATTGCATTAAATTTATCTTTCCATCTCTTTGGAGTCATAGTGAATCTATTGTATGGTGCTTCTTCAGTTTTAATTACGTGAAATTCCACGGAATTAAAATTTTCGTTATTTATTTGTTCCCACAAACCATAATAATCAAATGAATTTTTATTAGACATCCAATTTCTAATTACGCCTGATGGATCTTCTGGATTTTGATATTTTGCTAAATCAGTAAGTGATATATAATCAACATTTCCAATTCTCATTATTCCTATTTTATTATCTATAACATTTATTTCAGTTTTTACTAAATCTTTTGCCATATTTTTGCTCCTTTCTAAATAGTCAGACAAGTTTGACTAATCATTTTCTATATCAATTTTATCATAAAATTCAGTTAATTATCTTTATATTCTTTCCCAATAGGAAAATAATATATTTTGTTATATTCTTTTTTAATTATTATATTATTTTCTCTTAAATTATCTGCAACTTCTTTATATTTGTTTTTTAATATGTGATAAATTATAATTGCTTATACTTTTGAAATTTTTATTATTCTTATCAATAGCTTTTATATATTCTTTTTTATCAGAAGATATTATTAAACTGTTTTTTGATAAAGGTTGTTGTTTTAAATTTTCTAATATTTCCTTAACAACATTTGACTTAACACTTTATCTACGATTTATTTATTTTATTATGCTGCTTTTTATAATATTTTTTTAATTTATTATAAAAAAACGAACTATTTCTAGTTCGAATAAATCTTTAATGGTGCCCTAAAGGAAGAAGTACGACAACTTTTTAGACAACAAATAATAGTCAGTAATAAAATTAACTAACTAAATTATATCAATATTAGATTATTTTATCAATAGTTTTAGTTGTTTAAAGCACCCGACATAATTCTAAATTTTGATTTATTGTTCCATATATCTAATATTTTATCAAAATTTTTATCAGGTTCTAATAATAATTCTGCTAAATTATCTAATTCAATATATTCTTCTTCACTTAATTCAAAATTTTTATCTTGTATATATTTAGGTAAGTGTAAAAATATTATTTCATCATTCATTAAAGAATGAAAATCATAAAATAATCCGCGAATACTTGCTTTTAAACCTAATGTTGCGGGGTCAGAAGCATAATAAATTTCTTCTGTTTTATATTTTCCAGTTCTCATCCCTAAATATGCTTCAGCACCAAATATAAATTTATTTCTAGGAATATCGTTTAAATCAAACCCCATTTCATGGTCTGGACAATGTTCATCAGCATCTACTAATACCCATCTTTGTTTAATTTCATCATAATATTCTGTAATCCAATGATCATAACTAACACCATCATATTTTATATAAGGAGCAAAACCACTTCTTACTCTTGCAGAATAACCTTTTGCCTTTAATGTTGCAGCAAGTAATATTGCTTCTCCTCTACATGTAACATGTATTTTATCTTCTGCTTTTCTATTTACACTATATGTTTTATCTTTTCGTAACAATTCACTTATCATACTTATTGCTGTCGGAAACAAGTCATCTTCATAATCTAATCTAGTAATTGGAACTTTTGTCATATCACCCCAAAAACAATTAGATTGTTTTCTAATGTTAGGAATATCAAATACTACTGGATGAATAATTTGTTTTCTTTGAAGAATACACAATTCGTTAATATCATCAGGAAGATTCTTCATAAAATTTTTATATAAACCTAAATCAGTATATAAACTAGTCTGCTTATAAAAATTAAATACTTCATTATTCATTATACCACTCCACAATATCCTTTAATTTTTTTCTAGGTCTTTGTTTAGGAAATTCATTTGGGTAGCCTATTGATACCGCGCAATTTAATTCCATATCTTCATGTCCTAGCATCTTAGCTACTTCATCTGCTACATAAACTATATCTCTTATCCACAATGAACCGAGACCTAAATCGGTTGCTCTTAAACACATATTTTCTACACAAGCTCCAATAGATAAATTATCACCGACTATCCAATTATTATCTTTTTCTCTAAATATTAAAATCAATATAGGTGCTTGTTTGATTACGTTAGCTGTAGGATTAACACTACTATTAAATCCATATATTGCTCTTTCTTCTGATTTTTTGTTTTTTAACGTATAATTAATCATCATATCCATAACTCTGTTTTTTGTTTCTTTTGTTAAAACAACAAAATACCAAGGTTGTTTATTTTTAGCAGATGGGGCTAATCTTCCACAATTTAATATATCTTCAATTAATTCTCTATCAACATTATCATTTTTAAAATTTCTAATACTTCTTCTTTCTTCTATAATTTTTAAAACTTCCATTTTATCACCATATATTACCTTTCCAAATCATCAAAAAGTCTAAATCTAATTATTTTATTTTGAAAGGAATTTCTTTTGCAACCTTTCTAATTGTTTTGGCAAAATTTTGCCACTGATTACATCTTTAAAAACATCTCCCATTACCCCGTAAAGAACATTACCTGCTAGTGTTTTGCTTTTTTCATCAATTGTTGATTGACTTTTTAGTTTTTGCATTTCAATTTCATGTTTATATTCTTTATCTTTCATTTCCATTTCCAATTTGTGCTTTTCTTTTAAATTTTCAATATCTATCTCATGTTGTTTTAACAATTTTTCTAATTCGTTTTTATGATTTCTTTCTAGTTTATCTAATTCTAATTTGTATTTTTTTGTTGCTTCTTTATATGCTAACTATGCAGTGAAAATAGAAACAACATATGGTAAAAAATTCTTTACATATTCCATAATTAAATCAGCTCCCGTTTGATAATATTATATCACACTTCACTGACTATTTAACTAACAAATAGAAAATCACACGCATAATGATTAGGTCATTATGCAAGTGTGTTTCTAAATTATCAGAAATTTAGTATAACTAAAGAATACAACTAATCGAAGTAGTCGTATTCTTTTTCTATGGTTTCTTCTTTTATAAAATCATTAACTTCTATTTCTTTATCAGTATCTTTAGATATATCTATTAAATCATAAGAGTTATATAAATCTTTTTCATAACATTCTTTTAAAATATTGATAGTTTTATTCTTATCAACTTCATTTTTAGAAAGTAAAATTCTTCTAAAAAAGTCTTTTAACATTTCTAATAAATATTTGATAAAATAGATTAAGTTATTATTATTTTGGTCTAACTTTTCACATTCTTCTTCTAAATTATCTATTACTTTTTGTGAATGATTATATTCTTTTTCTAACTCTTTATAATTAAAAATATAGTCATCTAAATCATTGAAAAAATTTTGATATATTACTTGATTTTGAATTTCTTTAGTATATAAATCTAAATATTTTAGTAAAATGTGATATGATTCACCATTAAGAATAACTGAATCTGAAAAAGCTTTCTTTTTTGAAAATTTTAACATATTAATAATTTCTAAGTATTCACTTTCAATATTCTTTTTACTTTTATCAGCAAGTCTTTCATATTGTCTAGTTATACCTTTTAATTGTCCTAATGAAAGATTTTTTATTTTAGTTCCTTTTTCTCCACGTTCCAATTTAAAACCCAAATTATTTAATCTAAAGCAATATTTATCTTGTAATATACTTAAATAATTTTGGTCTTTAATATAATCTCTTTTCGATATAGAATATCTTTCTTTATTAACTCTTTTATCTAACTTTTTAACTAAAGGAACTACCACACAATGAATATGTGGTGTTCTTTCATCTAAGTGTAATACTGATTGTATTACTTGTTCTTTTGTATAACCTAAATCTTTATAAACAAATTCCATACATCCATTAGCCCATCTTAATATTTCTTCTTTGGTCATATCTTTAAAGAATTCTGGGCCACTTGTAAATATCATCTCATCTGCTACACAACTTTTAGAATCATCTACCATCTGATCAAAAGTCTTGTATCTATCTTGTCTAATAGTTTTCATTTTTTCTTCGTGTTCTTTTCGATATTCTTTAGTAATTTCATAAAACTTTTCTCTGTATTTACTATTACATTTAACTAATTCTATATTGTTAATACTGTCTTCTTTCCTTATATCAGGATTAGATTTATAAGTTTCTTTTTCTCGTTTATTATGACTACCAATATGGGATAAATCGTTTAATGTGTTAATACTTTGACATCTAAATATTGCATAGCTCATTTGGTTGTTCTTTTCTATTTAAACGAGAATATAATGCACTTTCTAAATCTAAAGTAATAACACCTAATCTTAAGGTTTTATCATTATAATTTTTAGTATCTGATAAAACTATTAATCTTAATATTTGTTCATAATCTCCATTATGTTCAAAACTAACATCTTCTAATTTACTATCTGCTTCAGTTTCATAATAATTTAGCTTTAAGCTATTTTTTGAAACAACTTCTTGTAATTTATTAAAATATTCTTTTGCTTCTAAACTTGTTTTACCTTCGTGATTCATTGGTATTTTAAAACCTTTTTCATCACTAAATATATCAAAATTATAAGGTACATCATAATTATTATGATAATTTACTAAATCAGTTAGAAAACTTTTTCTATACTCAATATTTAATAATTCTATTTTATCTCCAACTTTATTAACTTCAATATTATCAATATAAGTACCAATTATTCTTTTTATTTCTTCTCTTGAAGCATTAGTCAAATTTAGAATATTAGTTAAAAATATATCAGGATTAACAAAAGTATCAATTGTTTCTGTATCTTCTAAAATTAATAAATCATTAGTAGTAAAGTTAAAGTTTTCACATTGTTTTATTTCTTTAATCTTTTTATTAATATTATCAATTTTATATCTAATACCTTTTAATTCGTTATCAAACTCATTCATTTTAACAACACCATTTAGATAAGCACATTTAATTCTTTCTTCTTGTTTTTCTAATTCTTTTAATTCATTTTTATAATCTTTAGTATTATCTTCTTGTTTGTGTTTTATAAATGGTGTGTAATATTTATTAATTAAATTATCTTTTCTTATTAGGTCATATAATTGAAGTAGTAATCCATCTCTTATAGTATCTTCTTTGTAGTTAGTTCTACATTTTTCGCATTTATAGTAATAATATTTCTTACCACTTTTTCTTTTAGTAGTAGCTTTACCACCTAAAAAATTACCACATACTGAACATTTTAATTTATTAGTGAATAGATAAGTTGCAGTTCTTTCGTAGTGTCTTGCATTTCTCTTAGTTTGATACTGACAAGCATTCCATTTTTCTTTTGATACTATTGGTTCTACAACATCTTCATAATACTGAGGATGTTTAGTTCTTTTTCCGTGAACAAAATCTCCTTTATAAAGTTCATTAGTCATAATCTTTTGAATAGTAGAATCTAACCAGTTATTTCTACCTAATATTTCTTCTTTATTATAAATATTAGCAATACCTTGATAACTTTTTCCTTCTAAATATAAATCATACATTCTAATAACAATATCTTTTGTTAATTCATCTGGTACTAATTTTTTATCAATTCTTTTAAATCCTATTGGAGTTCTATTTGGAATGTGTCCTGCTTTAATAGCACCAACCATACCAAACTTTGTTCTTTCTGAACATCTCTCAATTTCATTTTGACTAAATGCAGTTGTTAGTCTTATATACATTCTTCCATTAGAGGTTAATGTATTAGAATCATCATCTTTACAATCTAAATCACAACCATATTTTTCTAATATTTTCATTAGTTTTTCTACGTCAAAAACACTTCTAGTTAGTCTATCTAATTTTAAAGATACTATGACATTAACTGTACCATTTTTAATATCATTAATCATTTGTTGATATGCTGGTCTTTTATCATCTTTGGCACTTATTCCTTCATCAGCATATACTTTGTGAATTTCATATCCTTTAGATTTACAAAATTCAATTAGTTTTTCTTTTTGCTCAGGTAAACTAAAACCTTCTCTTGCTTGGTCGAGTGTACTAACTCTAATATAAATATCTGCAATTTTCTTTTCATCGTTCATAGTTTCATCTCTCTTTCTATTATTTTTTTGAAAGAGATTAAAAGCACAAAAAGTCCATACTTTTAACCTCAAGTATTTCACTTCCTTTTTGTACGCCTAGTTTAAAAACATTTAATTGTTTTTAATATGAACTTCCATATCTTTTAATTTAATACATTTAGAATAATCATTTACAAAAATTTTATCACTTTCATTAAATATCAAATAATTATTCTCTTTGATTGTTATAATATGTGGACTTACATAAGCAATATTACTTCCTTTAATATTGATAATACTTCCTTGTTTAATAGTATATTTACAGCAAGCAAATCTACATATCATATCAATTCTTTTTAAAACTTCCTTTTCAACTTCTAATATTTTTACTTCCTTCATAAAACTCCTCACTTTCCTTATAATAACAAAAAAACTAGACGGTACTTCTAGTTAATATTTATTACTACTCGAAAAGTTCGAGTTTCCTATCAATCTGGTGCCCATGGTCGGACTCGAACCGACACGATATTGCTATCATTGGATTTTGAGTCCAACGTGTCTACCAATTCCACCACATAGGCATATATAGATTATAACATAATAATTACAAATTTGTATATAAAAAACAACTAATTCTCTAGTTGTTCACTTTCTTTATAGGTTGATGAAAATAATTCTACGTCATCATTTTCTTTTGTTTCTTCTATTTCTATATTTGGTAAATCTTCAATAGTTGCAAGTCCAAAATAATCTAAAAACTCACTTGTTGTTCTATAAAGATTAGGTCTTCCAGCAAGTTCTGATTTACCTACTTCTTTTAATAAACCTTTAGCAACTAATTTTCTTATAATTTGACCACTTTGTACTCCCCTTATTTCAGATACTTCTGGATTAGTAATTGGTTGATTATAAGCTATTATTGCTAATGTTTCTAATGCTGCTTGACTTAATTTATTTGTACCAGGATTAACAGCTAAAGATTCATAATATTTTTTATGTTCTTGTTTAGTAGTTAATTTAAATGCGTCTCCTAAATAAGATATTCTTAATCCTCTATCTTTAGCTTCATAATTCTTCTTTAATTCTTTTAGTAAATTTTTTACTTCTTCTTCACTTATTTCCATTATTTCTGATAAAGTTTTTAAATCACAACCTTCATCACCCATAACAAAAAGTATTCCTTCAAGTATTCCTAGTTGTTCCATATATTCACTTCATTTCTATTGATATTTCACCAAAATTATTATCTTGTTTAATTAGTATTTCATTATTTTTAGCCATTTCTAAAATTGATAAAAAAGTTACTACTATATATGGTTTAGTTAACTCTTCAAATAAATCTTCAAAATGACAACTTTTTTTTGTTTTTAAAATATTACGTATTTGGTTAGTTCTTTCTTTAACACTAAGTTCTTTTTTCATTATCTTAGTATTAAGTGGTTTATTAAGTTTTTGTCTTGATAAGAAAAGCTCAAACGCATTTATTAAATCATCTATGTCATTTTCACCATAATTTAACTTTTCTTCTTGTTTAAATTCACTTAAATCACTTGGAAGTTTTGTATAAAATTCACTTCTCTTATCTTCTAAATCTTTAAAAGAATCTGTTATTCCTTTTATTCTTTCATATTCAATTAAACGATTTTTTAAATCTTCTTCATTATTGAATTCGTATTCATCATCTTCTTCATCATCATTTTTGTTTAAAAGAAGTTTACTTTTTAAATGAATTAATTCAGCTGCCATCACTAAGTATTCACTTGAATCATCCATTGAAAGATCTTTATTATTATTTATAAAATCTAAATATTGTTTAGTAATACTTTCAATATTAATATCATAAATATCCATTTTACTACTACGTATTAAATGTAGTAATAAATCAAGTGGTCCTTCAAAATCGTTTATACAAAAGTTTGGAATCATTTACAATCAAATCCTTTTCCTGTCATAGCGTAATGAACTTTTTTAACATTTGTATCTTTAACATAATAATTATAATCAACTACCTTAGTAGGTACAGCTGATTTTTCTAAATCAATATTTGCTTTATATAAAAGTCCATCACTTGTTTCTTCTAAAGTAGCAAGTTTTCCCATATTGGTAACAAGTTTATCATAAACAGATTTCTTATTTAAATATTCTTCATCAGTTAATCCATTTTTAGTTATAACTTGAGTATCATCTATACTTATAAGTTTATCATTAGCAAAAGTATATTCAATCTCTCTTGAATCCTTTTTACAAGTTATACTTCCAATTCCTGATTCATCAGTTTCTAGTTTATAATCTGGATAATCTTCATCTTTAAGTAATACTATTTTTCCAATATAAGTAATATTACTATTAAAATTAGTTAATGTTTTAAATTCAACTGTTTTTTCTTGATAATCATATGTTCCAGTTAATTTAACTGCTGCAAGTTTAGTATTATTTTTACTTGATAATATTTCAAAATAATATTCATCTTCATCTAAATTAATAACATTATTGAAACTAGATATAGTCATTTTTACAATATTATTATATAAAGAAATATTCTTTAATACAATATTTCCACTTTTCATAACAGTTGTACTTAATAAAGATTGTTCTTTAGATCCATCTAAATAAGTTTGTCCAGTTGTAATATTTTCACTTGTACCAGAACTACCATTTAAGAATTTATAAAGAACACTATTTTCATCTTGCATCATACTATTAACAATTGGTAAGCCTATTAAAACAATTATAAACAAAATAGCAAGTTCTATTACTATCATTGGTCTTCCTATTTTTTCTTTTCTTAATTCACCAATTACTTCTGCTTGTACATTTCTTGGGTCAGTGTAGTTTTCTTTTTCTACATTATCTTTTTCTTCTTGCATACTTAATCCCTCTATCCTTAAAACAATTATATCAAAAAAAATAGAAAAGTTAAACTTTTCTTTTCTATTTAAACATTCTTAAAACTTAGGCATGTTACGAGTAATATCCTCATTGTCATATTCATCAAATTTACTCATAACCTCTTCTACTAAAGTTTTTACTCCACCATTACTTAATAAGTATTTTAGAAATATCCATGATTTTTTATATTTTTTTGCTTGTTCTATTTTTTCTTCGTCGCTTAAACCACTAGTAATTATTTTTGCACGAATTCTTTTCATATCATTATAAAAAATTGAAATATCAAAAATATAATGAATAATAGATTCCTCATTTATCTCTGGCCAGTCTTTTGAGGTTACTTGTATTTTCTTTAAAGCTAAAACTGGAATATTATTTAAAAAATCAATTGCATCTTTTACTACTCTTTCGTTATTCATAGTATCACCTATTTAATTGTATCAAAAAAATTAAGTGGTTTCTACTATTTTACTATTCCATCTAAACTAAAGCTTTTAGCATCTGTTATATAAACATTTACTATTTCACCTACTAATGATGGATCACATGTAACATTTACAAGTTTTTGAGTCTCTGTATATCCAAATAATTTAGTATCATCTTTTTCACTTTTTCCTAAAAGTAATACTTTAACAGTTTTATTTAAGTATTTTTGATTGTTCATATTTGAGTATTTATTAACAATTTCATTTAACCTATGAAGTCTTTCTTCTTTAACACTTAAAGGCACTTCATCTTTAATCTTAGCTGCAGGGGTTCCTTCTCTAGGTGAATATATAAATGTAAATGCTCCATCATATTTACATTTCTCAACTACTTCTAAGGTACTTTCAAAATCTTCTTCACTTTCATTTGGAAATCCAACTATAATATCAGTCGTGATAGCAACATCTTTTATGCGAGTTTTTAATTTATCAAACAGTTCTAAATATTCTTCTTTAGTATATCTTCTTCCCATTAGTCTTAATACTTTATTTGAACCACTTTGTAAAGGTAAATGAATATAAGGCATAATATTATCATATTTAGCAATTACATCTATCATTTCATCAGTAAAATTCCATGGATGACTTGTAACAAAACGTATACGTTCAATTCCAATTTCTGCAACTTTTTTTAGTAATTCAGCAAAACTTATTTCCTCTTCTCTATCGGTTCCATAAGCATTAACGTTTTGACCTAATAAAGTTACTTCTTTATATCCTTTTTCTTTTAAACAACTTATTTCTCTTAAGATATCTTCACTTTTTCTACTTCTTTCTTTTCCTCTTGTATAAGGAACTATGCAATAAGTACAGAATTTGTCGCATCCATACATTATATTAACCCAAGCTACATATTTAGAATCTCTTTTATAAGTTTCCCCTACTTCAAAAACATTTCCTTCATTACTTTTTACTTCAATATTAAGCCCATCACTTAAATTCATTAAATAATTAGGAAGTTCATGAATGTTATGTGTTCCAAAAACTAAATCAATATATTTATGACTTTCCATTATTTCTTTAACAACGCTTTCTTCTTGAGCCATACATCCACATAGAAGTATTTTTAAATCTGGTTTAGATTCTTTTAAATGTTTGCATATTCCTAAAAATCCAAATACTTTATCATGAGCATTTTCTCTAATCGCGCATGTATTTAAAACAACTAAATCAGCATCTTCTACATTATCTACTTTTTCATATCCTAAGTTTTCTAAAAGTGCACTTATTTCTTCTGAATCATGCACATTCATTTGGCATCCATAAGTTCTAATAAAATATTTTTTACCATTAAATTTATCACTTATAATTGGATTATTATATATAAATTCAACATGTTCTTTATTTCTTGATTTTTCATGATTCATATCAGGTATATTCATAATAATCACTTCCATTAAAAGATTATAACATAAGAAAATAAAAATCTCTACATTAATTTTGTAAAGATTTTTTACTCTAGTAATTCATTATTTTTCATAAATATTTACTTGATTAACATTGGTACTATTTTCAAGTTTACGAACATTTATTGACATAAGACTTAGTCCAAGGAACAATACAAGTAAAACTAAAATCACCCCACGATACTCACATAAAACTTTTTGCATATCAACACTTCCTTTCGACAATTCAATCTTATCAAGAACATTTGTTCGTGTCAATGCAATTTTATTATTTTTTGAAAAATTAAACATTTGTTTGACATTTTATATTTTTTTTGATAAAGTTTATATAGGAGGAATAAAGAAATGACTCAAGAATTAACAAAAAAACAAAATGAAACCTTAACTTTTATAAAAAAATATATTGTATCTCATGGATACTCACCTAGTGTAAGAGAAATCTGTAGTGGTATGAATCTTTCAAGTCCAGCTACTGCTCATACTCATTTAAAGGAGCTTGAAAAAAAAGGTTGGATTAGGAAAGAAGAAAACAAATTCAGAACTATTGAACTTTTAGTTGATAATGAATTTGAAGAAAAAAATGAAGATGTTGTATCGGTTCCACTTTTAGGTAAAATATCTTGTGGTAATCCAATTGAAGCAATTGAAAATCCGAATGAGTTCTTTACATTACCAGCTAGTTTAATACCTGCTAAAGAATCTATATTTACATTAAAATGTTCTGGAGATTCAATGATTAATGTTGGTATATATGATAAAGATATTGTAATTCTTAAAAAACAAAATGTTGCTCATAATGGTGATATAGTTGCTGCTATGACTGAAGAAAATGAAGTTACATTAAAAACATTTTATAAAGAAAAAGATCATATTAGATTACAACCTGAAAATGATGAACTTGCACCTATTATAGTTGATAATTGTAAGATCTTAGGAATTGCAATTGGATTATATAGAAAATTATAAAAAAAGGAAACTTTATTGTTTCCTATAAACCAAGAGTTTTTATAAACTCTTTTCTTTTTGCCTCAAAATCTACATAATATTCAATATAACAATTTGGAACTACTATTCCGTGTTTTTCTTCTATATTACCTAATGAAGATAACATATTACTATTTTTAATCATTTCCATATATTCTAAAAAATATGGATTATTCTTTTTAAAGAATTCAACAGATTCTTTTGAAAAAACACAGTCAAAAAGTGGATCCCCAGTAAAATATGATTGTGAATTAATAAATGAAGATTCATAATCAAATGTTGGAGTAAATACTAATTTTCCATCCTTTATACCATAATATGAATTTTTATATCTATCACCAATTGCAGTATAAAAACTTTTTACAAGAGATGATGTATATCTTCTTCTAAGTAATTCATCACATTCATAATCTGGATTAGTTAATATATTTCTTATTTCTTTTAAAATTTGTTTACTAGCATACATTCCTTTACGATGTTCAAATGTACCATCTAAGAAATTTTCAGAAAATAAACCTATTATTTCATCTTTATCAACAGCTATATTATATTTAATAGTTGGTATACTCATATATTCTGATAACTCTTGACCTAATAATTCGTTTAATATAGCAAAATTACTTTTTCTTTCCTTTAAAAAATATGTTCTTCCATTAATATAATACCAATAACCATATTCTTCTAAATCATCTAATTTTATTTTAACAAGTTCTGCTGTTTCTTGATCAACAGGAAGTTTTATTCCATCGCTTACACTTATACTTTTTAAATGATCTGTTTTTAAAAGTGAAGTATCTACTATTCTAATATCATTTTTATAATTAAGTTCTGCCTCAGGTATACTACATTTATGTACTTTATTCATAAAAATCCCCCTTTAAAACGAGTATGATTATACCATATATTAATTTTTTATTCAAATTTACAAAGAAAAAACTAGAGATAATTCTCTAGTTAATGTTAGATAATTCTAAATGCTGGAGAAACACCAAAGGGGTTGAACGGATAGGTGCTATTCCAACAGCCGTTGATGTCGACGATAAGGAAGTAATCCTTACTGCTAGAATAAGCCGAACGAAGCCACCACCAATTATTTTTTCCACTATGTTGTTTTTGTACTTCTGCAAAACTGCTTGTTATTACTCCTTGATTTTTATAATAATCTAGTTGTTTCGATGTTCCTAATGCTGTATCATATTGAGCATTCTTTGAACTTGCAAAGTCACCATATATTTCTTCACTTGATAACAAGTATAATTTATCTTGTGTTTCAAAATTTTCTTCTCCACTTGTACTTCCATGTCCTGATATTACTTTTGTTGTTGCCATTACACTTTGTAAATCACTTGGAAGTGCATTGTATATTGTACCATTTACATATGTACGCATTTCTGAATCTCTCCATCCACCCACATTTGTTCTTGTACTATAAAATTTTTGTGTCGTTATTATATCTACAAATTCTAATACAAATCCGCATGCTGTTTCACTTGTTTCTGTTGTACATTCACTTTTATTTGCTATTCTTACTGAATGTATTCCCATTTCACCTAAATCTACTTCTTTTGTATCTCCTATATTATATTTGCTTGTATTTCCAATTTTTACATTTGCTGCTATTGTTGACCAACTATCTTCACTAAAAGTTACAGGTTCTGGCACATTACTTCCTAAATTATCTCTTTCAGTTGCATTAAATGTTAATTCACATACATATTCTTCTCTTACCTCTTCTGTTGCAGTCTTGTTTAGTGTTACTGTTAACGTTCCATTAACTGAATTTTTAGCTTTAACTACTGTTGCATTATTTTCAAGTTCATTTGTTATACTTGTGTATTTTGCTGTTGTATTTTCTTTTACTTTACAAGTTACTTGTACTTCGGCATCATAGTTGCTTGAATTATTTGTAACTTCATAATTTAACACACTTGTTTGATTTAATGTTTTTAAATCACTTGTTTCAAATGTAATTGTTTTCTTATCTTCACTTATTACATTTGTATATACGTCTGTTCCATCCAATGAAGCTGCAGTGAAAATAACACTAAAGTCATCTGTATTTTCACTTACTTTTGCACTTCCGTTAATAATCAATGTTGTTGATATAGCAGCAAATCCCACTGCTAATAATAGTATAGCTACTACTAAACTCCCTTTCTTTTTCATTTCTTTACCTCTTTTCTATTGATAATTATACTATTATTTTTATTCTTTATAATTATTATATAAAAATAAAATGTAAACTTATGTAAATGAATATATAAAAAGATAGACAACAGTCTATCTAAATAACATCATATAAAGTAAGAAACCTATTAAAATAGAAGTTATAATTATTCCATTTATAGTATCACTTTTGCTAGTTTTACCTTCTATACCAACTATCATTCCTGAGAAAACTCCACCAATAAGTCCACCAATATGACCAAAGTTATCAATCATTGGATTCATAAAACCAATTACTAAATTTAATATAATTACTGGAACAATACCTGTCATGATTACATTACCTAAATATAATCTATAATGATAGCCAAAATATACTAAAGCTCCCATAAGTCCGAATATTGCCCCACTTGCTCCAATTGATGAATAATTTGCAAGTACTCCACTAAATAAAGAACCTAAAATTGCACTCATAAAGTAAACAAATATAAATTTTTTCTTACCTAAAACAGTTTCTAATTCTTTACCTATTATTGCAAGTGAATACATATTACATAATAAATGAATTAAATCAGCATGGAAGAAAGCAGCAGTAATTAATCTATAATATTCATGATTTAAAATACCTACTTTATTCATTGAAAAATCATTTACATTTAATATTCCAGCAATAGAAAGCATAAATATTAATATATTAACAAATATTAAAATATAAGTAACAACTATTGGTTTCTTTTTAAATATTTTTTCAAATAATCTATTCTTTTCTTCAGTTTTTGTATTTATATCATTTGTAACGTTTATAAAGAAATCCATATTATCTGTAGAAGATATTTCGTCTTTAGCAAAATCTGGAAATAAAGTAAGTAATTTATTTTCTTTTATTCCTTTATCTGCATCAATTTTAAGTATATCCATATTTTTTCTTGAATCTTCATACTTTACGTTTTCACCCATGTTTAAGAAAATATTTAATGATTTACATTTAAGTGATAAAGTTTTCTTTTTTATTTGTTTAATTACTGAATTAGTTTTATATAAATCAAAATCTAATTGTTCATTATTATGAATATAATTACTATTAATTCTAATTACTTCATATTTTGAATCTAAATTTTCTAACCATATTTCATTTTCTACACCATTTACAAGTATAGGTTGATAATTTTCTTTTGTTATAAAATAATGAACTAAACGCATCACTAATTCATCTGAATTTGACATATTCATATTACATTTCCTCCTACTTTTCTTCAAGTGTTTCTAAAAAATCACTAAAATATCTTGGTAAATCACATTCAAAATGCATATGTTCTTTTGTTATTGGATGTTCAAAATCTATACTTGCTGAATGTAAAAATTGACCAAAATCTGTTGTTTTATCATTTGTATAAACTGGATCATTATAAACTGGGTATCCAATATAATTCATATGTACTCTTATTTGATGAGTACGTCCTGTATGAAGTGAAAGTCTTACTAAAGTAAATCCTTTATATCTTTTTAAAACTCTCATATCTGTTATAGCATCTTTGGAATTTTCAGCTGTAACAGTCATTTTTTTTCTATTTATTTTATCTCTTCCAATTGGAGCATCAATAGTAGCTGTATCGCTTAAAAATTCACCTTTTAAAAGAGCAATATATTCTCTTTTTATTTCATGTCTTGATAAATCTTCTGCTAATATTTGATGAGCTTTATTAGTTTTAGCAACAACCATAAGTCCAGATGTATCTTTATCTATTCTATGAACAATACCTGGTCTTACTTCTCCATTTAAATCAGATAATTTATTTGTATGATATAAAAGTGCATTTACAAGGGTTCCATGACTATTACCATTACCTGGGTGAACAACCATACCTGATTCTTTATTTAAAACAATTATATCATCATCTTCATAAACAATATTTAAAGGTATATCTTCTGCAGTAATATCTAATGGTTCAATAAAATCTTCATTAATACTAATTTTATCTCCATTTTTTATTAAATAATTGTTTTTTGTTTTTTTATCATTAACTAGTATAAATTCATTTTCTATCATTTTAGCAATAGTGCTTCTAGAAAATTCTGTTTTCTCTGCTAAGTATTTATCAATTCTTAAGTTTCCCTCTTCGACGATTAATTCCATTTTTTACATCCCCTTTGAACGTTGCTACAACGATTAGTATGACTCCTATAACTATAGACATGTCAGCTATATTAAATATTGGAAAATTATATCCAAATATATTTAATCCAATAAAATCTCTGACATAGCCATAAAATATTCTATCACATAAGTTACCTAATATTCCACCAAATAAAAGTCCGAATGCTGTATCATTAAATTTATTAGAAGCATAAGAAAACATTAAACTATATACAAGTACAAGCATAATTATAGAAACTATAATTAAAAATGTTACTTTACCTTCTAGAATTGACCATGATGCACCAGTGTTTTTATAAAAAGCAAAATATAAAAAATTATTAATTAAATGAATAGTTCCTGAAGACATTTGCATTAATAATTTAGTAATTTGATCAACTATTAAGATTAAAATTGAAATAATAACTATTCTTTTATTCATGAAAAGTCACCTACTAAAATTATATCTTATAAATCATAAATCTACAAGTATTACATCCTCTCCTATTTTAACAATTTGAGATATTTTTATACTTGTTTCATTATTATAAATATTAAATTTTTTAATTATTTTTTTAGGTTCAACAACAAAGTAATTTATTGTACCATTTTCTAAGATGTCCATATCTATAATTCTCCCGATATTTCTTCCATCATTTTTATTAACAACATCTTTTGATTGTAAATCACTTATACGCATATAAACACCCATTAAATTATACGTTTTTTATCTTGTTTTATACTTAAATATTCCAAGTAGATTCATTACTTAATTTAAAATTTTTATTTTGATTAATTTTTTTATTAAAAACTTTTATATATTTATCTATTTCTTTTTTAGATATATAACACTCCTCATTCAGAGATTTATTTATTATTCCTTTTAAAAATGGAATATGTTCATAGATATATAGAATATCTGCCATAAAACTAATATCTTCATCATATTTTTTTATATTTTCTAAATTATAATTTTCTTCTATTTTTTTTATTATTTTTGAAACATTACCAGAATCCCAATAAGTGGATTTATTATTTAAACATAATTTAGGTTTATTTATAATACTTTTTTTATAAGATAAATCAAACACAACATGGTATTCATTTTGACTTAATAATACTCTTCTTTTTAATTCCATAATTACCTCCACAAATATATTTTAATTTTATTATATAGCAAATTCAATTTAAATAAAAATACCTAGACTATTAATTCTAGATATTTTATATTTAGCCTTTTATAACAATATTAACTATTCTTCCTTTAATAACTATTATTTTAACTATTTCTTTACCTTCAATATGTTTTTTAACATTATCTTCGTTTAATGCTTTTGCTTTAATATCTTCTTCAGATTCATCATTAGAAACTGTAATAGTACCTCTTACTTTGCCATTTACTTGTACACCTATAGTAACATTTTCTTCTACTAATTTAGATTTATCTGCTACTGGCCAAGATGATTCGCATATAACATTACCAAGTTTATAATATTCATTTAATTCTTCAGTTATATGAGGCGCGATTGGATTTAATAAAGTTAATAGTAATCTATATTCATCTTTAGTTATTGTTTCATAAGAATCAAGTTCATTTAGTAAAATCATTAACGATGATACAGCTGTATTATATTTTAAAGTTATTAAATCATTTGAAACTTTATCAATTGTTTTATTTATTAAAGTTTCATTTTTATAACCTTCACCAGTTCCAAGTTTTTCACCTAGTTTAATTACACGATCAATGAAACGTTTACATCCTTTAAGTGAGTCAGTACTCCATGGAGCATCCATTTGATAGTCTCCCATAAATAATTCATATGTTCTTAATGTATCTGCTCCATATTCATTTACTATATCATCTGGATTAATAACATTACCTTTACTTTTACTCATTTTTTGATTATCTGAACCTAAAATCATACCATGACTAACACGAACATCAATCATTTCTTTATTAGGAACTAGCCCAAAATTATAAAGCATTTGAACCCAGAATCTAGCATAAAGTAAATGTCTTGCAGTATGTTCCATTCCACCATTATACCAGTTTACTTTACCCCAATATTTCATTGCGTCCATTGAAGCAAATTCATGATCATTATGAGCATCCATAAATCTTAAGAAATACCAACTAGATCCAGCCCATTGAGGCATTGTATCAGTTTCTCTGGTAGCATCCCCACCACAGCATGGACATTTAGTATTTACCCAAGAAGTGATTTTTGCAAGTGGTGATTCACCATCATCTGTAGGTTCATATTCAGCAACATCTGGAAGTACTAGTGGTAAATCACTTTCATTCATTGGAACCCATCCACATTTAGGACAATTAATCATTGGAATTGGTTCTCCCCAGAATCTTTGTCTTGAGAATATCCAGTCACGCATTTTATAGTTGTTTACTCTTCTTGCAATACCTTCATTTTCTAACTTTTTAGTTATTGCTTCTTTTGCATCTTCAACAGTTAAACCAGTAAATTCTTCAGAATTAATAAGTTTACAACCTACACCTAAATAATCTTGTTTTTCAAAAGCACGCTTGCTTACATCTGCTCCATCAATAACTTGAATCATTTCAAGATTATGGGCAACTGCATATTCAAAGTCTCTTTGGTCATGACTAGGAACAGCCATAACAGCACCAGTTCCATAAGAACCTAAAACAAAATCTCCTAAGAACACAGGAACTTCACGACCATTAACTGGGTTAATTGCCTTAATTCCTTTTAAAATACAACCAGTTTTACCTTTATTAAGTTCAGTTCTATCCATGGCACTTTTCTTTTCAGTTTCATGAATATAGTCCATTACTTCATCTTTATTTTCTACTCTTGGAAGTAATTCTTTAATAAGTTTTCCATCTGGTGCTATTACAAAGAAAGTAATACCATAAACAGTTTCTATACATGTTGTGAATATTGAAAATTTTCCTCCACCAACTATGTTAACATCCATTTCTACACCAGTTGATTTACCTATCCAATTTATTTGACCAAGTTTTACTTTATCAGCAAAATGAGTATCTTCTAGTCCAGTTAAAAGGTCTTCAGCATAATCACTCATTCTAAGCATCCATTGGCTTTTTTCTTTTTGAATTACACTTGTTCCACATCTTTCACATACTCCACCAGCAGCATCTTCATTGGATAAAACACTTTTACATGTAGGACACCAGTTTACTGGAATTGTATCTTTATAAGCCATTCCATGTTTATAAAATTGTAAAAATTGCCATTGAGTCCATTTATAGTATTCTGGATCAGTTGTAGAAAATTCTCTACTCCAGTCAAATGACATACCTAAACTTTTCATTTGTTCTCTAAAATGATCTATATTAATTTTAGTTGCTTCTTTAGGATGAACATGATTTTTTATAGCGTATTCTTCAGCAGGAGCTCCAAAAGCATCAAATCCCATTGGATATAAAACATTATATCCTTGCATTCTTTTCATTCTTGCCATTGCATCTTGAGCAGTATAACTTCTAACATGTCCAACATGAAGTCCAGCCCCACTTGGATAAGGGAATTCTACTAATATGTAATAAGGATTAGCTCCTTCATTTTTAACTTCAAAAGTGTGTTTATCTTCCCAATATTTTTGCCATTTTTTTTCAATATTTTTAAAATTATATTCCATAATTACCAACCTTTCTTTTTTAATATATAACCTAATAAATTATAGCTTATAAGTATTAAGATTATAAATAATATAAAACTTATTATAATTGAGTATATATACTTAATATTAAGTCTTAAAATAAGTTCAATTGGAATACTTATTATAAGAGAATTTACTACTATTATTATTTTTGATAAAAGCTTAGTTTTTTTATCATCTAATTTTAATTTATATTTTTTAGTAATAAACATTAAAGCTTGATTATCAATTAGATTATTATGTTTATTTTTCAGTATATAATTAACAAAATAATTTACTACAAATATAACAAAAAAAATTATCATAAATTCTAAAATCATTTTTACCTCCAAAAAAAAGGTGATACCAAAGGACGATTATATATCGTGGTACCACCTTAATTAATACTCATAAGACTTTAAAGGGTCAATCCTGACACATCCAAAAACAAGTTCATAAGCTCTTATTGTTTATTTACACCAACCATAAACTCTCTTTAAATAAGTTAACTTATTACTACTTTTTCTTCATCTGCTTAAGTGTATTATACAAAAAAGATATTTAAATGTAAATATCTTTTTATGCATCTTTTTCAACTGCATTAAATACTAGTGTACAAGTATACTCTTCAGTAGCATCTTCTACAGAAGTTTTATTTAATTTCATTGTTAAAGTACCATTAAGTTTTCCTTTAGCAACTACTTTTGTAAGATCATCTGTAACACTATTTTCTATAGTAGTATATTTAGGAGTAGTGTTTGCTTTTGCTGTACAATTAATTGTAACATCAGCATCATAGTTACTTGAATTATTTGTTACTTCATAAGTTAAAACTGAATTATCATTAAGAGCTTTTAAATCTTTACTAGTAAATGTAAGTGTTTTTTTATCTTCGCTTACAATATCAGCATATACATCTGTTCCATCTAATGATGCTTTAGTAAATGTTACTAAAAAATCATCTGCATTTTCTCCAACTTTAGCACTTCCATTAATTATAAGTGTTGTACTTATTGCAGCAAATCCTACTGCTAATAGTAGTATAGCTACTATTAAACTTGCTTTCTTTTTCATTCTTTACCTCTCTTTACTTTCTATACTCAAAGTATATCACAAATTTCATTTATAATATTTATTTTTTTACTTATAATTTGTAAATTTTTGTAAACTAAAAAGATAGATTAACTATCTTTAAGTTGTCTATTATGCAATTCGGAAAGCTGGAGAGACTCCGTAGGAACTTCGTGCATAGAAGTCGTACGCAGCGCTGCTGTTCCGGTTGCCGTAGTTGATGACGTCAAGGAAGTACCCCACGCCGCCAGAAAGAGCCGAACGAAACCACCAATAATCATTACTCCCATTATATTGCTTTATTGCTCCTACATAACTACTTGTTGTTACTCCTTGATTTTTATAATAATCTAGTTGTTTTGACGTTCCTACTGATGTATCAGATGATGCATTTGATGAACTTGCAAAATCTTCATATATTTCTTCACTTGATAACAGATATAATTTATCTTGGGTTTCAAAGTTAGTTTCTCCTCTTGTTAGTCCATGACTTGATATTACTTTTGTTGAAGTTATTACATTTTGTAAGTCACTTGGAAGGGATTTATATATTGTATCATTTATATATGTACGTAGTTTTGAATCTCTCCATCCTCCTACGTTTGTTCCGTATTGATTTGTTGCATCTGCTTCATTATAGTTATGTTTTTCTATTATATCTATAAATTCTACTACAAATCCACATGCTGTTTCACTTGTTTCTGTTGTACACTCCCTTTTATTTGCTATTCTTACTGTTAATTCTTTAACTGGTTCTACACTTGAATTACAAACATAGCTTGCTCCACTTCCTGAATATGATGAGCAATCATTTGTATGACTTGCTATTGTTACTTTCTTTGTATCTCCTACATTATAGTTATCTGTATTTCCTGTTTTAACTGCTCTTTGTATTGTTTGCCATGAATCTTCAAAAAACGATACTGGAACTGGTCCTTGTAGTCTAAATGCTGGTGAGACTCCGGTAGATGAACCTCTGCTACCCCAATTACCTGCATTATTAACCACAAGGAAGTAATATAAGTTGCTGGAAATAACTGAACGAAGCCACCAATAATCATTACTTCCATTATATTGTTTTATTGCTCCTACATATCTACTTGTTGTTACTCCTTGATTTTTATAATAGTCTAATTGTTTGGTATTATTATATGATGTATCATATGTACTTACTTGATTACTTGTTCCATCTTCCCATATCTCATGTGCACTTAGTAAATACAATTTATCTTGTGTTTCAAAATTTGTTTTTTTACTTGTACCTCCCGATATTACTTTTGTTGAAGTTATTACATTTTGTAAGTCACTTGGAAGGGATTTATATATTGTGTTATTTATATATGTACGTAACTCTGAATCTCTCCATCCACCTTTATTTGTATCTGTACTATTAAATTTTTGTTTTGTTATAATGTCTGCAAATTCTACTACAAATCCGCATGCTGTTTCACTTGTTTCTCCATTTGTACATTCACTTTTATTTGCTATTCTTACCGTATGTGTTCCAAAAGTTCCTAAATCTACTTCTTTTGTATCTCCTACATTGTATTTATCTGTATTTCCTGTTTTTACATTCGATGCGATTGTAGACCAGTCATCTTTTCCAAATTGACTTAAGCTTTCTTCCCATATTGCATACATATCTATATTTCCTGAAGTTGCTAAGTTTTTTACTGTTGCTCCTGCATTGTATGTTTCTCCTGTTATTGAATCTTTCGCCCAATTTACAAAATCATAGTTTTCTTTTGTAAATGAGTTTCCTGCTATTGTACAATTTGTATCATATACGCATGTTGTTTTATTCATACTTCCAGTTCCACCATTTGCATTATATGTGATTGTATATGTATTTGCACTCCATTTTGCATATAATGTTATACTTCCGGTTTCAACTAAGTTTCTTACTGTTGCATCTGCTGTATATTCTATTTCTCCTTCACTTGTTTTACTCCATCCGGATATTGTATATCCTTCTTTTGTAAATCCTTCTGTACTTAATTTACAATCTTTATCATATGTACATGTTAATTCAGTCTTTGTTCCAGACCCGCCATTATTATTAAATACTACTTTATATGTATTTGCTGTAAATACTGCATACAATGTTTTACTTGGATAATTTGTATCTATGAATGTTCCATTTACTGTATTTGTTACTTCATAGTTCTTACTTCCATTTTCTTTTTCCGAATATCCTGTTAATGTATATCCAGTTTTACTAAATCCATTATTTGTAAATGCTTGATTTTCTTTTCCATACAAGTATTTTACTTCTTTTTTTGTACTTCCATTTATAAATGTTACTTTCAATTCTTTTCTTTCATAATAGTAATCTACTTTGGCACTTCCATCTGCTAATATTTTTACTGTTTGTTTACTTGGTGTTACAAATCCTTCATATGTTTTTAATTCAGCTTCTACTGTTTTATTTGTTGTTCCTGTATATACTATACTTTCTGTTGCACTTCTATATGTTTTATCTATTGTTTGTAAATAATAATTTACTGTATATTTTGTATTTGTTTCTTCTGTCCATTTGGCTTTTATTGTTATATCTTTTGCATATTTATATACACTTTCACTTGTTATACTTTCTGTATCTAAATGCCATCCTCCAAAGTTATATCCTGTTTTGGTTGGACTTGTTATTTCTCCTATTTTACTATCATATGTTACAGTTTTACTATTTACTGTTGTTCCTCCATCTGTATCAAAGTTAATTGTATATGTATTTGGATTACATTTTACATATATTGTTTTATCTTCTCTTGTACTTATACTTGTTGTATATTTTATTTCTCCTGTTGGTGTATCTCTATATCCACATGTATATCCTGTTTTTGTTGGAGTATCTAAAGTAATATTTGTTTCTTCATAATTCGCTGTTAATGTTACTGTTCCATTTAATTCACTTGTTAAGTTTTTAAATGTTGTTGCTTTTGTTAAGTTTCCATTCCAAGAAGTTCCATTTGCTAAAGCTGAGGAAGATAAGTTTTCTCCTGTCCATCCTGTAAATACTGGATTTCCTGTATAACTTGTTTTTGTTAATGTTGCTCCTTGATTATTGGCATCTATTGTTATTGTTGTTTGTTTTGTTGGATTTGTTATTTCCACATCTTTATCAAACATTGCTCCTGTTGGTGCTTTTTCTGATAATCCTCCTTTTAAGTTATATGCTATTGTATATGTATTTTCTCCATAATATGCATATAATTTATTTGTTGTTGTTTCTATTATAAATGTATTATCTGTTATTTTTTTTCCGTTTTCATCTTTCCAATATAAAAATTTTATTCCTTCTTTTGTTGGTATTGGTAGATCTGCATATCTTGTATTTTCTGTTACTTCTATTTCTTCATCTGCTTCTCCATTATTTTTTACTAGAGTTATTTTTATCTTTTTATTATTTTCTTCTTTTAGTTTATTTTCTGTTATTTTATGCCCTTCATTAAATTCTATTTCTCCTGTATGTGTTGTTGTTACATTTACTGTATCTATGGCATTTTGTTTTATTGTTTCTTTATCTTTATTTACATCTAAACTATCTATATAATATAGTTCATGTTTTCCTCTTTCCAAATTTCCTACATAAAAGTATCCATAATCATCTGTTTTTACAAATTGAGGATTTTCTGAAAATACTGCTACGTTAGCATTTGGTATTACATTTCCTTCTTTATCAGTGAAATATCCACTTATACTATATACTTTTTCATTTATTGGTGTTGTATCTATTGTATCTCTTTCTTCGGCATTAAATTCTAATTCTACTGTTATTGGTATTCTTTTTTCTTCTAATGTTACTTTTTTTAGTTTTATTTCTAGGGTTCCTTTTCTTGTTTCTCTGGCACTTAATTTCTTTTCTGCATCAAATGTATTTGTTACTTCTATTTCATTTGTATTATCTACTTTTACCGTTACTTTTACACTTGCATCATATATTGTACATCCATTTGTTACATCATATTCTAGTGTTGATGTTTCATCTTTACTTTTTAATATTGTTTCAAATGTTATTGTTTTTTTATCTTCACTTATTATTTCATTTGTATAGTCTTCTTTATTTAATGTTGCTCCTGAAAAATATATTTTGAAGTCTCCTTCATTTTCTGCTATTGTTGTTACTCCATTTATTATTAATGTTGTTGTTAGAGTAGCAAAGCCGATTGCTAGTAATAATATTCCAATAAATATTAAGTTTCTCTTTTTCATGACTATTTTACTCCTTTATAAAATTCTTCCATACTTGGTAATGATTCATATATTTCTTCTTTACAATATTTGTACTTCTTATTTTCTTTCTTTGTACATTCATTTAAACTTGCATAATTATTTATTACTGGAAGTGTTACTGTTAAGCTTCTTGCTGAATCATTCTTACACTTTCCATTTTTACTTATTATATTTATTGTATATTTTATTATATCTTTACTATATATTGTTTCATAACTTGCTTTTTTATCTTCTACTTCTAACATCTTTGTTTCTTTTGTATAGTCATTATATATTTCTACTCGATAATCTTCTTTTATATTACTTAAATTTATCTTAAATACTTTATCTACTACATCTTTTCCTGTTGTTTCATCATATCCAACTATTTTGTCTATTTTTTCATATTTTATTTTTACTTTTTTTGCTCCTCTTTTTGCCTTACTTTGAGCTAATGTTCCACATTTACTTACATTAAAGTCTAATTTTTCTGCTTTCGTTGGATAGGCATACTTTTCTCTTCCTATTACAAATATACCTATTACTACACACAAAAAAACTGCGACACACACACCTATTTTTCTCATCGTTAATATCTCCTCTATTTTTTTCATTTTTAGTATATAATACCCCCCCCGATTGTCAAATTTTTCTGTTGAAAACTTATAATATTTTTACATCACTTTTACAGAGGGTGTATATATACATTAACAAAATAAAATAAATAAAAAATTAAAAGTATATGCAAAACAAATTGCAAATCTTTAGGTTTCGTGTTATATTTTATTTAGTGAGAAGCAAAGTTTCTTTACCACCGTTGTTGGTGCACCTTTTTCAAAAGAAAAGGTGCTTTTTTATTTTGCTCTTATCTACTTTTATATAAAAGCAGAAGTAAAATAAAAATAATAATGAAAAGGGTAACAATTAAAACATCTGTTTTAAATGATTTCTTAAACATTATAAATCACTTCCCTACTACAGCCTTTGCTGAAATTTACGTCCTACATATAAGAAAGTGATAAGCATCTTTTCTTTGCTTCTCGAATGGTTATTATAAAGACTAAAATACGTATGTCAATAGACTCGACAAATGTCGACAAAATTAGAACCTAAAAATTTAATACAAACAAAAAACAGGCAATTTTATTGCCTATTTTTTAATCAAATATGCTTTTGCATTTAGTTACTTCACCATCTAAATGCCATCCGTCATTAGTGTTATATTTTAATACATACCATTCAAATTGACAGTCTTTTTTAAGGAAATTCAATTTTTCATATTTCTTAATTGCCGCAGTTTCAATGCTTTTTAATTCAGCTTTTGATTCATCAGTCATATAGTTATATATTTCATTTTGATTTAATGATAAAACTGCTTCATGTTTCTTATTTTTCTTAGCTTTTGCAATTATATCACTGATTTTATTTGCTGATAAAACAAATTTTATATTTTTATTTTTACCTAATTCTTCATACCAAATTGGATTTCTACCTTCTCCATTACTTGGCCTTTTACGTATCACTAATCTATATAATCTAGTTGTTGCAATTCCAAGTTTTTCATATTTAGCTTCAATTTTTACATTTTCTTTAATATTATTTAAAGATCTATTCCAACGTTTAAATTCTAAATAATAAGGATTAGTACCATCAATATAAATTAATTCATCATATTTAGGTTCAACTGCATTTTCATTATATTTTACTTTTTGTTCAATTTCAGTTAATTTTCCATCTTTATAATATTTAAATGTAACTATGAATTCTTTTTTACTTGTAGTTGCATAATATTTCATATCTTTTGCAGGCATTTTAGTATCAACTACCCAAGGAATAAAATTATAACCTTCTTTTACTGTATATTTAGGAACTTTTATTTCTTCTTGATATCTATAAGTTTCTTTTTTATATAAAGTATTATCTACATAGAAATATACATTATATTCATTTAAATCTAAAGTAACAGTTAATACTAAAGATCCATCAGCTTTAACTTTTCCTGTTAATGTAGATAACTCTTCATTTACTTTATAACCTTTTTTACTAATATTTAAAGTTATTTCTTTATTAGTTTTACCTGTTTTTTCTTCTTCTACTTCTTTATAAGAATTATCAAGTTGTTGATATTTATAAACAATTTTATATTTAGTATTTTCACTTTCTTTAAATGAAGCAGTTAATTTTAAGTCTCCAGTAGTTCCAGCTTTAATTTCTTTAACTACATTTCCTTCTTCATCTTTCCATGAATCAAATACATAACCTACTTTTTCAATACCACTTAATTTAAATGTCTTAGTTTCAACATTATAAGTTTCTTTATTTTTGTTATTAGCACCACCATTTAAATCATATGTAATTTTATAATTTACTAATTCATATTGAGCTTTTATAACTAAACTAGATTTAACATTTTTTACACTTTTATTCCATGATTTAAAAATATATCCTTTTCTTGTTGGATTTTCAGGTAATGTTGCATCTTCATTGTATTTTACTTCAACTTCTTTGATTAATTTATCATTATAATCAACAAATTTAACTTTAAAAGTTTTATTTTTAATAGAATCAATTATTTTATCTAAATTATTTATTGAATCATCTATTTCTTCTTGAGTAGAAGAATTATCTTTTATTATGTTTTCAGATTTTTTAATTTCATTTTCTAAAGATTTAATAATACTATCTAATTCTTTACTAGATTCATTTAAATAATCTTTAGCTTCTTTTATTTTATTTTTTAATAAAGTATCATCTACAACTGTTACTTTTCTTACTTGTTCTTTAGCTTTATTTCCACTAGAATCTTTTACATTATAAGTAACTTCATAAGTACCTTTTTTATTAATTAAAACATTATTTTTAACAACTATATTTTTAGTAATATCTTTATCATAGTTATCTTTAGCTTTAGCGCCTTTATCTTTATAAATTGTATTAATTCTAACAATTTCATCAGATCCATTTAAAGTAATAACTGGAACTTTTGTATCTACAACATAAAAGTCATGACTTACTTCATTTTTACGACCATCAACATCAGTTGCTTTAAATGTAACTTTATATGTACCAACTACATTTTTATTTATATCATTTGTAATTGATAATTTAACTCCTTCAGATACTTTACCATTAAATTCTGGTATTTCACTGAATACTTCCATTTTAAAATTATTTTCACTTACATCAATATTTGGAAGTTCTAAATTATTAACAATATTTTCATTATTTTCACTTGGATTTGCAAATGAGAATGCAAAAAAACCAAAGAAAACAAAGATAATAACTGCAAGTATTTTTTTCTTACTCATAAATAACCTTCTTTTCTATTTTTCCATACTAACAAAGAATGGAGCAAATTGGGATTTTAAATTAATTGATTTACGATTATAAGTATAAACTTTATAACCAAGTCCAACACATTCTTCTGTTGTTCCATCATCATATTTGTGTTCTATTTTCTTTATACAAAACATGGGTTTTTTATCATCTCTTACTCTTATAAAATCTGTTACCCAAACGGCAAATAATCCAAGAATAATAATCCAGAATATAAAGTTACCTAATCTTCTTCTGAATTTTTTTCTTTTTCTTAAACGTTCATCATAAGCATCAAGTTCGATTCTTTCTTTTTCAACATCTAATCTTTGTTTTTCAAGTTCTAATTTTTCTTTTTCAAGTTCTAAACTAGTTTTTTGATTTTCCTCTTCTGTATTTGTTTCTTGTTCTACCTCAGTATTTTTTACTTCTTTTTCTTCCATATACACACATTCCTTTCATAAAAAAAGCATTTATACTTTTTGTACAAATGCAACTGACTGCCATAATTTCAAATTTGAAACTTTAGGCTCTTGAGTTTTGCGTCACTACATTTCTATAGCTTTGCCTACCTTAAACTAACTATAACATATTAATTTATTTTAGTAAATAAATTTTTAATAAAATTTTATTTTACTAAAAGGATATAAACGCATTACAATTTTACCAATTATTTCATCTTTTTTAACAAGACCAAATTCTCTACTATCACTTGAATTATTTCTATTATCACCTAAAACAAAGTACATGTCTTTAGGTATTGTTTCATAACCAATATCTTCTAATTTAAAGTCTTTTGTTTCAATAGATATATTATTTTCTAAAACTAATGATCCATTCACATATAGTTTATTATCTTTATATTCAATATGTTCCCCTGGAAGTCCAATTACTCTTTTAACCATAATTTTATCTTTTTGATTTATAGAAACTATTTCATTTCTTTTTATAGTTCTAAACTTATAAACTAACTTATTAACTATAGTTACATCACCAGCATCTAAAGTACCTTTCATAGATGGACCAATTACTTGTTCAAATGATACTACAAATAATGCGATAAAAAACACTATAGCTATAACTATTAAATATTTTAAACTATCTTTTATAAATTCCTTAATATCTCTTAAATCCATAATAACCTCTAATACAATTATACCATATGCGCTTACTAAATATATATTTTATTTTACAAAAATATATGATAAAATTTAATCTGTAAAGGAGTTAACTTATGGCTTATATAAAATATAAAGAATTAACAAAGTATTTTAACTTTAATAAAGAAATAGATAAAAATAATTTACCTAAATATGTTTTAGATTATGTTGATAAAAATGAAGAAATCTATAAAGCATATAAAACAATAAGAGATAAAGCAATATTTACTGATAAAAGAATGATTCTATTTGATGTTAGTTTTTTTGGAACACATAAAAAAATACATATTATTCCATATAAATCTATATCAACTGCTGCTATATCTTTTAAACCAACTAAATCAAGTATATTTATTTCATTTGATAGCGGTTATCAAATGAGATTAGACTTTATTAATCAAAATCCAGAAAGTAAAACAGAACTTCGTAAGTTATATTGTAAAATAATGGAAGGTATTTTATAACAAAAAGAAAACGTTTAAGTTAAATCTTAAACGTTTTTATTATGCAATTCGGAAAGCTGGAGAGACCCCGTGAGAGTTGCGCACATCGAGGCTGCTCCAGTCACCATTATCGCCAACACTAAAGAAGTTGCTGGTACTGATAGAATAAGCCGAACGAAGCCACCAGTAGCTACCAGTTCCATTATATTGTTTGATTGCTCCGTAATAAGCCTTTGATGTTACTCCTTGATTTTTATAATAATCTAATTGTTTTGATGTTCCTACTGATGTATCATAATCATTACCATTCCAAACTTCTTGAGCATTTAATAAATATAATTTATCTTGCGTTTCAAAATTTGTAGAATCATTATTTCCATGTCCTGATATTACTTTTGTTGTTGCAATTATATTTTGTAAGTCACTTGGAAGAGACTTATATATTGTATCATTAATATATGTACGTAGTTTTGAATCTCTCCATCCTCCTACGTTTGTTCCGTATTGATTTGTTGCATCTGCTTTATTATAGTTATTTTTTTCTATTATATCTACAAATTCTACTACAAATCCACAGGCTGTTTCACTTGTTTCTGTTGTACATTCACTTTTATTTGCTATTCTTACAGTTAATTCTCTTTCTGGTTCTACACTTGATGTACAAGCATAGCTTGTTCCACTTCCTGAAGATGATGAACAATCATTTGTGTGACTTGCTATTGTTACTTTCTTGGTATCTCCTACATTATATGCACTTGTATTTCCAGTTTGCACTGCTTTTTGTATTGTTTCCCACGAATCTGTTGAAAAAGATACCGGATTAGGAATATTTTCTCCTAATGTATCTCTTTCTACCGCATTAAATGTAAGTGTACATACATATTCTTCTCTTACTTCTTCTGTAGCTGTTTTATTTAATGTTACTGTTAATGTTCCATTTAATGATTCTTTTGCTAATACTTTTGTTGCATTTCCTTCTAATTCATTCTTGATGCTTGTATATTTTGCTGTTGTATTATCTTTTACTTTACAATTTACTTGCACTTCTGCATCATAGTTACTTGAATTATTTGTTACTTCATAATTTAATACACTTGTTTGATTTAATGTTTTTAAATCACTTGTTTCAAATGTTATTGTTTTTTTATCTTCACCTATTACATTTGCATATACATCTTGCCCATCCAATGAAGCTGCTGTAAATATTACAGAAAAATCATCTGTATTTTCTCCTACTTTTGCACTTCCGTTTATTATCAATGTTGTTGATACGGCAGCAAATCCTACTGCTAATAATAGTATAGTAACTGCTATAATCGATTTTCTTTTCATTGTTCACAACTCCTTTATTTTTTTCATTTTTAGTATATAATACCCCCCCCGATTGTCAAATTTTTCTGTTGAAAAGTTATGGCTTTACAAATTATTTTACACCGCTTTTTGCAAATTATTTTATGCAATATAAAAAAAATTATGCAATTTATTTTGCATATACTTTTAATTTTTTATTTCTTTTGTTAATATATAATTTATTACTTCCTATCTATATTATGTGCAATTATTTTAAAATATACATTATTTTTGACATTTTGGACAATAATATGTTCCTCTTCCACCAACTCTAATCTTAACTATTTTATTATTACAGTTTGGACATATATCTTTTGTATGTACTTTTAAGTGATCTTGGTAATGTCCAGTTACCCCTAAAGATGAAGTGTAACTTCTAATAGTTGAACCGCCAAGTTCAGTTGCAAGTTTAATTATATCTTTTGAATTTACTCTTATTCTTTCACATTCTTCTAAAGAAATATCTTTTCCTAACTTTTCAGGGTTTATCGAAGATGCAAATAAAACTTCATCTACATAAATATTTCCAAGCCCATTTATAATAGATTGATCTAATAATAATGTTTTTATTGGTTTATTTTTCTTATGAATTAAATTATAAATATATTCTTTTGTTAGTTTTTCTGAATCAGGTTCTATTCCTAATTTTTTTATTTCTTTGGAATTATATACATCTTCTGTTTTTAAAACTCGCATACGACCAAATTTTCTTGTATCATGATATCTTAAACTAAATGTATCAAATATAAATATTACATGTTCATGTTTATCAATTGGTTCATCTATTGGTTTTATAAAATATTTACCTTCCATACGTAGATGAGAAATAAGTGTAAGTTCACCTAAATTAAACAATAAATATTTTCCAAAACTTGAAACTGAATTTATCTTTTTTCCAATAAGCATACTTTTAAATTCTAAAATATCTTGATCAATTACTTTAGAGTATTTTATCTCAATATCTCTTATTATATTTCCACTTATGCTCTTATTAAGAGTTCTAGCAACTGTTCTAACTTCAGCTATTTCAGGCATAACTTCACCTCAATTCTAATAATTATTTTGTTTCATATAAATCTGTTCCAAAATCTGTTGATACTTCAAGTGGTACAAGTAGATTTACAGTGTGTTCCATTATTTCTTTTACTATTTTCTTTACAGTTTCTAATTCCCCTTCTTCAATATCAAAAACTAATTCATCATGTATTTGTAAAAGCATTTTAGATTTAATATTATTTTTAATGAAAGATTCATCGATTTCAATCATAGCTTTTTTAATGATATCTGCACTTGATCCTTGTATTGGTGTATTAAGTGCAATTCTTTCTCCACCTTGTCTTATCATATAATTAGTATTAAATAATTCATCAATATTACGTTTTCTTTTAAACATAGTTCTTACATATCCACATTCATAAGCACTTTTAACTGTTAAATCCATATATTGTTTTACACCTGGATATATTTCTAAATATTTACTAATAAATTCTTTTGCTTCTTTTGGAGTAATTCCTATATTTTCTCCTAAGCCAAATCCACTTATTCCATAAACTATTCCAAAGATAACAGCTTTTGCTGTACGTCTTTCTTGTTTAGTTACTTCACTCATTGGTTTTGAAAATATATCTGAAGCAACTTTAGTATGAATATCATCACCATTTTTAAATGCTTCTATTAGTTTTTCACTTTGAGATAAATGAGCAAGTATTCTAAGTTCTATTTGAGAATAATCACAAGATAAGAATCCACTTTTTTCTGGTACAAAAGCTTTTCTGATCATTTTACCTAAGTCATTTCTAGTTGGTATATTTTGTAAATTAGGATCAGCACTTGAAAGTCTACCAGTTCTTGTTTGAGTTTGTTTATAAATAGTATGAATTTTACCATCTTCATGAATATATTCTTTTAACCCTTTTAAATAAGTTGAATTTAGTTTAGTAAGATTTCTATACTTAATTATTTGTTCAATTACTGGATGGTAATTAATTAATTTTTCTAATGATTGAGCATCTGTTTTATAACCTCTAGATAATTTTTTACCATGTGGTAAATTTAATTTTTCAAAAAGTATTTCACTTAATTGTATTGGACTAGAAATATTAAATTCTTCTCCAACTAATTCATATATTTTCTTACTAATATCATCTATTTCAGCTTCGATATTATTTTGCATTTCATTTAAAATATTAGCATCACATCTAATTCCATTATATTCCATACGAGCTAAAACTTTAGATAAAGGAAGTTCAATTTTTTCATATAATTCATACATATCTTCTGATTTTATATTAATTATATTTTCTTCATGAGTATCATATATATATTTGGCTTTTTTACAAACTATTTCTTCAATACTTATTTTTTTCTTAATTATGTCATGAATTAAAGGAATATCATATCCATCATTATTCATTAAAATTGCTATATCATCTTTAATAGCTTTATTAAGTAAGTATGCAATTAAATTTAAATCATATATTGTATTTAATTCAAAGTTTTCAAGTAAACAATAATTCTTTTTTACATCAAATGTATATTTTTTAGTGTTTTCTAAATAAGAAAAAACATCATTTATCAGTTCTGGTTTTACAAAGTATGCATTTTTTCCATCATATAAACCCATACCTAAAATATGGCCATTATGATAGTTTTCATTATCACATTCAATATAGTAACTTACTTCGTGATCTTTATCTATTTCATATATACTTTCTAAATTTTTAAAAGCAAAGTTTTCTTTTTTTTCTTTTTTTTCAAAATTATTCATAAGTGAATAAAATTCTAATTCACGATAAAAGTCATTTAAAGAGTCTTTTGGTCCATTATATTTCATTTCTTCAAAAGAAAATGGAATTGGTACATCACGATATATAGTAGCAAGTTTTTTAGAAAAATAAGCTGAGTCTTTATTTTCAATTAATCTTTCTTGTAATTTACCTTTAATAGAACCAATATGCTCATATACTCCATCTAAAGAACCATATTCTACTAATAATTTTAAAGCTGTTTTTTCTCCTACTCCAGGGACTCCAGGTATATTATCACTTGAATCTCCCATAAGTGCTTTTAAGTCAATTACTTTTATTGGATCAATCCCATATTCTTCTTTAAAATTTGCAGGATTATAACGTGTAAAATCTTTTGATTTTAAAAGTTTAACTTCAACTATATCAGTTATAAGTTGTAAATAATCGTGATCACTTGTAATAATTGTTGCATTCCATGAAGGATCTTCATCTGCTCTTTTAGCAAGTGTTCCAATTATGTCATCTGCTTCGTAGTCTTCAATGCCAATACTTTTTATTCCCATATGTTCAAGCATTACTTTTGCTAAAGGCATTTGACTTTTTAATTCATCTGGTGTTTTATTTCTACCGGCCTTATAGTCTTTATATTCTCTATGTCTAAAAGATTTACCAATATCAAAAGCAACTAACATATAACTTGGATTTTCTTCTTTAATAATTTTATTTATCATAGTTGCAAATCCATATAAAGCATTTGTTACTACTCCCTTAGAATTTTTCATTAAGTTTCCAGTATAAGATGTAGCATAGTAACTTCTAAACATTAAGTTATTTCCATCAATTAATACAATTTTGTCCACAATTATCACCTAAAAAAATTATACCATAAAATTGGTATAATTACTCTTTAATTAAGTCAAGTAAGTCAATTATCTCTAAATTATTATATTTGATTTTACTTAAATATACTTTAAATTCATTTAAAGTTAGATTAGGATTTATTTTAATAATAGTTCCTCCATTTATGTTATTTATCTCTTTTGATATATTATTACTTTTTATTACGCCACTTGATTTAATAATATAAGATTTATTATTTATACAAGATGCATAATGACTTGTATCTACATCACATATATTTTTATTTAAATCACTCTTTTTTAAACAATATTTAATATCAGTAAAATCATCTTCATTACTTCCACCATTAATGTATGTTATATTCTTAGAAGATATTTCATCACATGAATTTATTACTTTAGCAAATTTAATATTTTCTTCTTCTAAGTATTTTTCAACATTTTTATTATTAACTATTAAAGCAATTTTACTATTATCAACATTTCCAATTATAATTTTATCTAAATTATCTTTTAAAGATATATCTGGTTTTATATAATCATAGACAAAAAAAGTTTCATTAAAAGAACCGAAATCATTCATCTTTAAATAGCTTTCTCTTTTATTTAGTTCTCTTCCATTTTTACCACTTATAATGGTATTATCTTCAATAATAGCGTTTACTGGACTTTCATATAATGAGTCTTCATACATTTTTATTTCTTTCATTAATGGACTTAAGTTTTCAACATATAAAATAAGTCTATCTGATGCATAAAAAGATAAAACACATAAAGTTATAACAAGAGCATATTTAAAATATTTCATATTTTCACCTATTAAACTATATGTATTTATTTTATTTAAATAACAAAAAAAGTAAGAAATATTTCTTACTTAATTAAAGTTATACGAGCATATCCATTACCAGATTTAGCACAATTTTCTGTTGGTGTTGAGTTTACACATGTTGTGCTTATAGTTTTAGTTGATTCTTCTGTAGATTCTTCACAGTTATAACAATACATTACTTTTTCTGTTAAAAGTGAGTTTCCTATATATCCTGAGCCTCCTGCTCCTGATGAAGCACAACTATTACCACTTTTAAAGCTTGCAGCTCCACCTCCGTAGAAACCTCCTCCGCCTCCACCGGCACCGAAAGTTCCTGTTGTTGAATTACCACTTGGAGCTGAACCACCTTTTCCAAATGATGCTTGAGAAGCATCACTATCTCCGCGAGTACCTGCTGTTGTTTGTGTACCTCCAGTTGGAGTAAAGCAACTTCCTGTTCCTTTAGAACCAGTTAATCCACCGCCAGAACCACCAGGACGTCCACTATTTTCTCCTGCTCCGCCTCCGCCTCCAGAGACAATAAGTATACTATCTTTAGAATTTTCTAAAGTAGATAAGAGTCCAGAAACCAATGACATATGAGTAGCTCCGCCTCCGCCACCTCCAGGATTAGATATTGATCCAGCAGTTTTTTGACCAGAGCCTCCGCCATTATATCCATTTTTAGCTGATATAGATTGACCACCAATATATATGTATAGTAAACTATTTTCATTTAAATCTAAGTTTCCAGTTGAATATCCACCATATCCACCTATTGATTTATTACCACTACCTGAGCCTCCTTGTGCTCCCCAAGTTTCGATTTTGTATGTTCCACTTATTGGAACGGTAAATGTTTGTTCTCCACCAGTATAATCAAATGTCCATTCTGTTGGGCCTGAATAACTTTCTCCTAATGTATCTCTTTCTACTGCATTAAATGTTAATTCACATACATATTCTTCTTTTACTTCTTCGGTTGCTGTTTTGTTTAATGTTACTGTTAATGTTCCATTTAATGAAGTCTTTGCTTTTACTACTGTTGCATTATTTTCTAGTTCATTTTTAATGCTTGTATATTTTGCTTCTGCATCATCTTTTACTTTACAATTAACAGTCACCTCTGCATCATAGTTTGCTGAATTATTTGTTACTTCATAATTTAATACCGATGTTTGATTTAATGTTTTTAAATCACTTGTTTCAAATGTAATTATTTTCTTTGTATCATCTACTACTGAACTATATACATCCTTTCCATCTAATGTTGCTGATGTGAATATTACTGAAAAGTCTTCTGTGTTTTCAGAAACTTTTGCATTGCCATTTATTACTAAAGTTGTACTTATGGCAGCAAATCCTATACAGATTATTAAAATTGTAATTATTAACATATTTCTCCTTTTCATTATACACACACCATTCTAGGATAATTATACAATATTTTAGTTTTATTTTTACTTTTATATTATTATTGTGTGTAAAAGTTTACAAATTTATTGTAAAAAAATAGATAACATTTATTTATTATCTATTTTATAAATTATAATTGTTTTTTCTTTACCATACTTTTTATAATCTTGTGTTGATTTAGGAACTATATAATTTTCAAAATCTTCTTTATTAAAATCTAATATTTTATCTATAAAATCTTGTTCATGTAAAAAGTCTGAAAAGCCATCACTATAAAGTAAAACTGTATCTTCATTTTCTAACTCAATTTCTCCACTTTTAATAAAACTAATTGCTTCTTTTTCTCCAGTAATTGCGCCAAATGAAACACATACGCCATCATGAATATTATCTGGTTTATTTCTAAAATCACGCCTTACAATTACTCTAGTTTCTGGTAAATGCCAAGTATTACCAGTTATTTTTGATTTATAAGGATCACTATAGAGTGCTTTATCATCATCTGTTTGGAATTTTATATTACCTAGTTTGTCATAAACAATTACGCCTGAATCACATATATACGCAAATTTAAGAGTACTTTCTTTTATTTCAATACATGATGCAACTGCTCCATAATAGTCGTTTTCTAAATAATCACATTCTTTAATATATTTTTTATTTAGTAAGTTAACTGCTTCATTACATTTAATTAATTTTTCTTTTAAAGTACCATTCTCTTCTTCAAAAGTTTTACATATCTCTTTAGCACACATTTCTGCTCCACTTGGATTAGGATAATTAATAATTAAATCTTTTTTTGAACATTTAGAAAAGTCTTTTATTCCAATTGGATCTCTTGTTATTCCATCAGCTATAATAGCTGTATTTTCATTAGCATAATATTGATCTTCTACTGGAAAATTAATATTACTAGTTAATATATTTTCAAAAGTATTTTTATATAATAACATTTTAACAACTCCTTTTATTTGTTTTTATGTTTAGTAACTAACTCTTTTATTTTTCTAAAATGATGATTTATTCCGGATTTAGTTATATTTATATCTGTTTCTAAAGATATAATTTCTGCAAGTTCATTCATTGTTGTTTCTGGATATTTAAGTCTATAAGATATTATTAATTTAGTTTTATCATCTAATAAAGACTCTAAATCATTTTCTTTTAAATAATTTATATTTTCTATTTGTTCATTACAAGTTTTCATAGATTTTTCAACATTTGCTTGTTCACAGTTATTAAGTCTATTAACCATGTTTTTATGGTCCCTATAAATTCTTATATCTTCAAAATAGAATAATGCATTTATTGCTCCTATTAACTTAATAAAGTCACTTATTTCTTCTGCTTGTTTTAAGTAAACCATATAACCTTTTTCTCTTTTTAATATTTTACTTGAGAATCTAAAATGTTTAAGTAATTTATCAACTGTTTTTGCATATCCTTCATTATCTATTAAAAATTCAAGATGATATTTACTTTTAGCTGGATCATTAATGGAACCTGTTGCTAAAAATACTCCCTTTAAGAAAGATATTTGTTCTTCATCTGAAAAAGTAAGTATATTTTTATAAATATTATCAACATCTAATTTTATAGTATTAACTTTTTCAGTTACTTGAAGTAAATATATTTTTTTTACTAAAAATTTTTTTTGAGTTCTTATAGTTAATTTTATATTAACTCCATATATTCTTTTAAGAAGATTAAACATTCTTCTTGCTACACTTGAATTTTCTGTTTTTATTAATATAGATTCATCTATAGAATCATTATATTTTAAGAATGAACAAAGTTCACTTAAAGATTCTAATTTATTAGTTTCTATTTTAGATATTTCATCTTTTATTTGAGTTGTAAATGATGCCATGTTAACCTCCTCAATGTAATATTATTATATCAAATTTATTTTATAAAAAAATGATAATTTTTAAATTACCATTTTTAGAATATTTCTTTTAATTCTTTTTTAATATCATTAACTACTTTTATTAAATCAGGATTATACTTTTTACTTTCAGTTACTAATATATTTTTTATAGCTACATTAAACGATTTAGATAAAGCATATTGATAAATTCTCACAGCAACATTTGTTATTTGAGCTTCTATCGGTATAGATTCTCCACTTATAGAATTTGGATAACCTGTACCATTAAAGTTTTCAAAACTATATTTAATTATATTATTAGCAACTAAAAGTGTACCTTCGTCTTTAATATAATTTTTTAATAGTATTTCACCATATTCTATTTCTTCTTTTATAGCATCACTTGTAATAACTGAATCTTTAGATAAAGCAATTGAACCTACATTATAAAGTGCACATGTATTTACAATTTTATCAATGTATTTAGCTTCTAAATTATATTTAGGATAGTTATTTGCAAGTGTTAAAGAAATAAGTCTAACTATTTTCTTTAAAGTATTTGATTCTTTAGAAGTTTCAATATTATTAATTATTTTATTTATTATTATTTCTAATGATTTATTATCATTTGCAGTTTTTAATTCTTCATTTTGAACATCAACTATATTTTGTAAGTTATTACTCGATTGATATAGTTTAATAATTTTACCAAATCTTCTTCTTATATTTTCTGTATTAAATGGTTTTTCTAACATATCAACAATTTCATATTGATATACTCTTTTTCTTGTTTCTCTTGATTCATCTCCACTTATAATAGCAACAGGGATTCTTGAAAATAAATCATTTGAACGCATAAAGTTAAGAACTTCAAATCCATCTGATTCTGGCATTATTAAATCTAAAAGCATACCTACAATGTTTTCTTTAGAGCCATTTAAATCGTTTGATAAAACATTTTCAGTAATTATATTTATTGCTTCTTCTCCATTTTTAGCAACTAATATTTCATATTCATTTGAAAATATTCTTTTTAAAGAGTTTCTTATAATTGATGAATCATCTACAATTAAAATAGAAGGTTTTTTATAACTACTAGAAAGTGCCATTTTATTAAGAATA
The DNA here is from genome assembly GCA_934095845.1 of uncultured Bacilli bacterium. Taxonomy (GTDB): domain Bacteria; phylum Bacillota_I; class Bacilli_A; order RF39; family UBA660; genus CAG-582. The sequence goes on from CAKOKS010000006.1 coordinate 45,799, forward strand.
GCTTTATTTAATTCAGGATGTTCTTCAGTAACTTTATTAAATACTGAATTAATATATTGTCTTGTTTCTTGATTACTATTCGAGTTTTCAAGTGCATGATTAATTAAATAAATGGCATCACTTATACTTTTATTTTCTTTATCAAGTTTTTTCTTATAATCAACTACTTCAGTTTCTAGTTTGTCATTTTCACTTTCGATATCTGTTAAACGATTACTAATATCTTCACTCATCATGAAAATCATTTTTTTATTTTCAAATGGTAAATAATTAATAATATTTACAAACCATTTATATTCTCCAGTTTCACAAAGTTTACGATATTTTACTTTAGTTTCACTGTTACCTCTTTCTCTTTCATTTTCAAGTTTATTAATAGATAATGCATCAAAGTAAGCATTTAAATCACTTGCTGCTACAAATCTTTTAGCCATTTCAATAAAGTTCATATATGAAAGAGTTTCTTTAATTACTAAACTATTACTAACAGTAAATTCAAATTTATATACTTTATCTCCAGGTATATCAATTGCATATATATTTGAGTAATTTGCATTGATAATTCTAGATACTTGTTCAATTAATCCCATTTCATTCATTTTAATCCCTATCCTTACTATTAGTAATTATATCATGTTAAACATTAGTTGTAAATTAGAGAAATTTTGACAAAAAAAAGAAAACTTAAAAAGTTCTCTATCTAGATAAAGTTAATTTTACTGAATTTAAGTCTAATGTCGATTTCTTACTTTGTGGATTTTCTGAAAATAAGAATTCATCCTCTAAATAAGGTATAAATTTTAAGTTATCTGCCATAAATGTTAAATCTGCTCCATGAATTCTAAGTAATTTAATAATATCTTCTACCATTGTTTCTGATCCATTATTCTTTTTACCTAATAATGTTAATATATCACTTACTTGAGGATTTTTTTGATTTCTTTCACACTCTTCTATGTAAAGATTAATACTTTCCATTATTGTTCTTACATATTCATAAACACTTGGAGAAGAAAAACCCATTACTTGCATACGATAACTCATAATATAAAACGTTTTTATTTCTTCATTAATAAATTTTATATACGATATTAATAAATTATATATAGTTTTTATTTCTCTTTTTATAATACTATCTTCTGTTTCTTTAAAGATAGTGAATGATTTGATTGGTTTTATACTTTCATATTTATCTGCTAATACAAAAAAGTCATTTAAGTTATAATTTTCAAAAGGATAATCAAAAATTTTTCCAAATTGGTTCGTTTCATCATGAGTACTAATTTTATCATAGTATGTATTTGCAAATGTTATTTCATATGCTGGGTTAATTTTTTCAACACCAATTGTTTCATAATTATTATTTAATAAAATATGTAATCCATCTATAGGTGTTCTAACTAAAATAACATTGTTAAATGCTTCAGCATCTACATTATATAGTCCATATTTATCACATTCTTTTTTAAAATCTTCACTAGCTAATATTTCTTCCCTTTTTTTCATAAGCCACTTCCTTTGTTGATTACATATTGTATTACAAAAGAAGAAAATATGCAAATCTTTTACAGATCATTTTTATCCATTAAGTCAACTAGATTTTTTGATGAAAAAACAGTGAATTTATTAATCTAATTTTATAAACAAAATAAATAAGCACAAATATTTTTAATCTTATCTTTAATCCTTATTATCTTCCTTTTATTATTATTGTTATCTAAAACTATAATATAAAAGAAAATCACCTAACTCAGCAATGATTTAGGTGAACACCATTTTTAAGGCAACACTCAACATGCTAATATTAAATGTCCCTTTTTTATTGTATGCAAGTTTCCTTGACATATTCATAATATCATAAATAAGGTATTTTAACAAGTCACTTTATTGGTTAACAATACTTTCTTATATTAATATTTAATTATTCATTTTGGTTATCTAAACTTTTAACCATTTTTTTTACTTCTTCATTTCCAATTGGTGTAATAGTTGCTTTTACTTCAGGATCTTCATCCCAATAATATATTCTGTTCCATCTATTTCATAACTTTCTTTTAATTTTAAAGTTGGTATGTCTATTTCTAATGATTTTATATAAGCTCCATAAGACATATTTATTAAATCTTCATAACCTTTAAATAACAATTTATAATTTGCATAAGCTAAATATCCATTTGAAGAAGAACTAATTTTTAAGTTTGTATCTTGTTGATATAAAATTGCTACTCTTTTTGAAAGAACATTATAAAGTTCGATTAATTCTTTTCTTATTGATTTAACACCGATAATATTAGCCAAATCCATTTCAAATAAATATTTTTCCATGTCCTTACATTGTTTTGGCCAAGCATGATTTTGAATTTGTATATCTGTATAACTATTCCAAATACTAGTTATAATCTCAGCCGCGATACACTTTCCTATAGATAGATTTTGTTCATCTACTTCAATTGATTCATCAATTTTTCTTTTTGGAAAATTAGTTAACCATTCTTTAATAATACTTCTTATTTTAAAAGTTTGGCCTTTATAATCATCATATTTTCCCATTCCTTCATCCATAAAATATGTATTAATAACACTTCTATCATAATCACTTAATCTATAATTTGCTTTAATTAAATAATCACTATATTCAATATCCATATGTGGTTGTATTATTTTTTCTTGTTTTATCCATAAAGTTGTTGACCAGTCACTATCTGATTTACGTTCAAAGAATCTTTTAAATAATTTTTCACTATCATACAATGAATCTTCAACTGGCATTTGTTTTTCAAAAAAACGTAGGAAAATCATAAATTCTGATGCTAAAAAACTTGGTTCATAACCATTTTTGACCTTACACATCATAAACTCTACTATTAAATCATCTACTGTTAACTTATGTTCTAAATTTACCATAAAACCCTCCATAAATACAAAAATACTATTTTATATCACATTTTAATTAAAAATAAATAATCAGTCATATCGTATTAACTAATTACTTATTTTTCATAAATTATAAATTTTTAGTTTGAGAAAATTGATTAGCTATAATACCATTTTGAGGCATAATCATATGAAAACCATTTGGAGTTGTTAGCATTCCTATTCCATTGGAACCTTCAATGTTATAAATCGCATTATCCCATTCATTATTAGTGTTCATTGCTTTTAGTTCTTCTAATGGAGTAAATTCACCAAAAAAATACATTTCATCATCTTCACTAAGTATCTTCTTTTTAGTTTTACCAAATTCTTCATATTCGACATAATCAATAAATTTGAAAGCAGCCAATCCATTTTGATAAGTAATTAAACTAGGATCTTTGCTTTCTACTTTTGATATACCTTCATCTAAACCTATAAAATGATTGTCCCAATATGTTTTTACTCCTGTATAAAATCTTAGATAACTCATTATTTCACCCTCCTTTTTAATAAATATATTTAATTATTGTGTAAAAAAGGTAAGTTCTCTAATAAACACATTAATTAAATAATTGAGATTTATTATAGCATAAACTTTAGTATATTAAAACCCAAACTTTTATAGTCTAAATTTTAAATTATTTGGTTTCGATCAAAGCTTTATTGTTTTCATTTATTTTTTCTTATAATAATTCTAATTCTTTTATTAGGTATAATTTGAATTCTGGACTTAACCAACTAGCAAATTCAAATGCTATATCAGGATGTGCAAATGTTCCACCTTCATATCTTCCAGATTTTGAAACAATTCCAATTGCATTAGTTTCTTTAGTCCATTTTTGTGGGGACATTTTAAATTTATTACTACCTGCTTCATTTTTAAAGGGGTGGCGAATTCGCCACCCCTTTAAAATTTTCATTATTTATTCTTTCCCACAATCCTAAATAAGAAATAACTTCTTTATTTCTCATCCAATCTCTAATTGGAAATCTTGGTTCTTCGGCATCAGCATATCTTGCCATATCAGTTAATGATATATAATATATATTCTTCTTTCTAAATATTCATTTTCTAAAATCAATTTTATCATAAAACTTGCTTAATAATTTTTATAATTATTAAAAAACGAACTAAATAAATTAGTTCGAGTTATTATCATTCTGGTGCGATAGTTAAGATAGTCCGAAACCATCACAACAAATAAATAAACAATTTAATTCTATAATCATTATACCATGACTTTTACTAATTTTGATAAATTATTTTTATAAAAATGAAAAAGACCTAAGGCTTCTAAAGTTTCCTAGGCACTTTTCAATATTATTATATGCTATGAATTAATATTTATACAATGTAATGGTCCTTATCAAATCCCATTACTTTTAATACTTCATCAATAGTAATTGAAGTTAAATTATTCTTTAAATTATCTAATTCTTTTGTAATTAAACTTCTCATTCCTATTACTTGATCATTTTCTAATAACAATTCTAAAGATTTAATTATTATATACATATTGGTATGTAATGCTTTATCTGGTGATTTTTTAGTTTTATCTAATCTAATATAGAATGTGCTTCTATAAGTATATAATCTATCATCATGAGCTGCTATATTACGAACTGAAGTTAAATTACCAAGAATGTTCTTTAATATTCTATCATTTATATGAAATTGTTTACTTATTTCTTGTCTATCTTGTTGTTTCATTAAACCATAAAACTTACTTATAGTTCCAAGTGATAATATTTTAGTTACTGCCCAAGGTGGAACAAAACCATATTTACTCATATAATGAGTTATTGCATCATGTTTGCCATTTCCTTTATCAACTTCATTTTTTATTTCTTCAATTAGTTTTTCCATATGTTCTAAATTAGAATTATCATCTTTTAAATCAAAGTTATTAATATTTAAATAATCTTCTAGTCCATACTTTTCAGCAAATAGATTAGCAATTTTAGTTTTTATTACTGCTTCTATTTCAAGAATATATTTAAGCATTATTATTTTTAAATTCTTATCAAATTTATACATTGCAAATATTTCTTCAAATGAAGCATTATCTTTATAGTTTTCTCCTATTTTAAATATCCATTTATAGGAGTTTACTATTGAATAATAAGAATACTTTTCAATTAAATATCTAACATTATTTTCATCTTTTATTGATACACCTTTTGAATTTAATATTTCTATTAATTCATTTGTTGATTTAAATTCTTTAACCATTTTTACCTCCTATTAAATGAAAAAGACCTAGGGCTTCAAAAGTTTCCTAGGCACATCTCGATAAATAATATACACTATTTATTGATAAAATGCAATACTTTTGAAGAAAAATTTATTTAATTATTCTATTATATAAATTCTAAAATTTTTCTTCTTGCATCTAATTGTTGTAAGCATTCTTTGTTTTTAGTTAATGTTTTGAGATTACTTTTAGTTGATTTCTTTAAGCCTTTATTTCTATTATATTCTCCTAACAATTTAAATACTATTTTAATATCTTTAACATTTATTTTATTAATTTTTGATAAATATTTATTAATAAATACATCATTATTAGTATTTAATACTGATTCAATTATATCAACTCTTTGAGGCAAATCATTAAATAATATTAGTCTGCTTTCATCAAGTTTGCTCATATTCACATTTTTGTATAAATACTGTTTCATATTATTCCCAACTTTGCATTTCCAATTTTTTCGATATTCGTATTCACTGACATATCTTTCTGCTAAGTTATCAAATTTATCATCCTCTATTTCATAAAAGTTTTCATTAAGTCTTGTGGATATAACATAATATTGATAATAACCATTTTTATAAAATTGTTCACGAATATTTTTAGAAAAACCAAAAACAGTATTATCTCGTGAATAATCATCTAATAATTTCATACTATTGGTATATATTTTACCACATTTATCTAGATAATTCTTATATGAAACAATATTAGTTTTTAAATCAGTTTTTTTCAGATTTCCTAAATAATAATCATCAAATTTTTGACAATAATAATTTATATAATTTAAAAACTTGTTATAATTATTAACATTATCTAATTCCAATTTTGTTTTAGATATTTCTAATATTTTTAAATACTCACTATCTCTAAAATCATATTCATTTAATCTTATTGAATAGAAAAAATTATTATACATTTCATTTGTAATATTGTTGTTTTTTGACAAAGATATTAATAAATCAATAATTGATTGTTTACTTGTTTTTTGTTTTTTTAATACATTTATATAATTGTTTAAACAATCCTCGTCAATCATTTCAAAATTGGTAAGTTTTATTATTGTTTGGAAACTATTTATATAGCTAATTTCTTCGCCACTTATTAAATGATTTTCTCCCATAAAAATATCGGAAATGATTGCAGATTCATTACCTAATTCTTTAACTATTTTTTTTCTTAAAGTTAAAATTTTTTCCTTATCTAATTCTTTTATTTTTGATAAATGATACTTAAAATATTCATTTAATATAGTTTTGTATTCATTTTTATTTAATTTTTTTAAATTTTCAATTAAATTATGAAATTGATCAAAATTGGATAACAAATCAAAATTTTTTTCTAATGTATTACAAAAGGCTTCATATTCTTTGTTATAAGCAATAATAAGTAACTTAGGATACTTAAAAGTAATTTTAGGGAGAAAAGCGTAATTGGCTCTTTTAGACAAAATATCATATATTTCTATTTCCTTTAATTTTTTTAATGATATATTTAAGTTTTTTGAGTCTTCATCATAAAAAATTGCGTTATATAACTCATATTCATATATATTGTATGATTCCTTATTTTTAGGAAATTTATAAAAATAATAGTTATAATCAACTGATATATATTTAGAATCTAATCCCTCTAATAAAACATTGTTTTCTTTATCATCAATTCCTAACTCTTTAAAATTTCTATTGCTATTTGCATAGTTTATTAATATTAGATTTATTAGATTTTCATTTATTAATTTTTCATATAGTTTATTATATTCATCCTCTAAATATGATATAAACAGGCATTTATCAAAATTTGCTTTAATTCCAGATTCATTAACTGATAAGTATAGAGAAATAGCAAAATTATATCTATGCTTTATATCTCTTATTTTAATACGTTCTCCCTTATATAAATATCTCCAATTTTTTAAATTCTTTTCATTTGGAATTTTTATTCCTTCTGGTATCTGATTTTGCTTTGCATTAATTAATGACCAAATTATAGAGTCATAATCATGAATATTTATTTGGTTTAAATTTACTATAAAATCAAATATTTTTTCATATATATTCTTTATTTGATTTATATTATTATCCTCATTATCCCTATTATTTAATTCATTTAACTGATTTGAAGACTTTAATGAAACTATAAAAATAACTTTTTGTTTTGGAATAGGTTCTTTATAAAATTTATAAAATTCTTTCAAATATTCTAAAATTGTATCTGAATTATCATATCTATCTAATTCCTCTAAACAAATTATTAAATCACCAGCGTTTTTATTTTTTAAATAGTATTCACCTATTATTTCATTATATACATCTTTAGTATCATTTTCATCTATTATTCTAAAATTGTCTTCAGCTTTTTTATAAGCGATAACTGGTTTATAATAAATTACACATAATACAGTTAAAATAGCTATTAAAGAGTACCCAATAAGACTTAATTCTGATATAAAAATAGTAATAAATCCTAATTTTTCTAATATGCATAATATGTAGTAAAAAAATAATATTAAAGCAAATATTGAATTATTATATTTAAATTTGATATCAAATATATTATAATTTTTATCAATTTTCTTTTTATAATAATTCTTGTTTCCTATATCGAGTTTATCAATTAGTTGGTGCAAAAATATTCTATGTATATCTATTTTATTGTCTTCATTGCTACTATAACAATTCCATAAATTAATCTTTATTAGATTATTATTTTTTGATTTTTGTTTTGCATCTAACATATTTATCAAAGTACTTTTACCAGAACCATAATCAGCAATCAGGCCAATAAACTTTGCACCATTACTTATTGCACTTTCTAATGAATATAAATAAGAGTCAAATCCTATCCAATCTTCTTTTGCTACACCTTCAATAAGAAAATAATTTTTGTTTTCCTCCATCTACTACCTCCTACTAAAAAAGGGCATAGTATTCCTTATATTTAATAAGTCTTTACTAGCCCTTATTCAAAATTATTTTTATTAAAATGGTAAATCGTCATCTTCAAACAAATTTTTTGGCATTTTTTTTACAAGTCTTTTAGCTTCTTCCTCTGTAGCAGTCATAACTCTGTTAATAACTGGTTGACATTCTTCCATGATTTGTTGTGTTTCTTCAGAAGTAAATCCTCTTCCTTCATAATTTCTTAAAATTATTTGACACATACTATTTCTCATAGCAATTGAGTTATCATAGAATTCTTTACCAGTTTCATCCATAATACTTTGTTTATATCTTTGAATTCTTTTTTCTAATTCATTAGTTTCTGATTCAGTATTTTCTCTAACTGATTCAGCATATTGCGTAATTATATGAGATACACCACATGACATTGCTCCAAATAACCCAATAGTTTCAAATTCTCCATCATAACCTTTAGCATCTCTTTTACCATGAAATACAAATGGTGCACTAATATTAATTGGTGTAAATTTAAATAATTCTATTACTTTTTCAGGATGGTAAACTCCAAAAATAAATCTGTCTTCTGTATATGAACTATTTGGATCTACTACTATTCCTTCAAACCATCCATCTTCATCTAATAATATTTTTCCTTCCCACATATCATTATCATTAAATTCAAAACTGCCTGACATATTCCAATAACCTTTAATATCCATTAATTTTGTCATTTTTCAAAGCCTCCCTTTGTTAATTGTATATTATAGCATATAAATTCTATTTTTTTAAAAAAACTTACAATTTTTTTATTTTATCTTTCGTAATCACCTTTTTCTTTACTTAAATCTAAATCTTTAATATCATTATCATCTAATACATTATTTTCATACATATCATTAACTACAACAATATATTTATCATCTTTATCATACCAACTATGAAGTTTATCGTGTAAAAAAGATATTAATTTACTAATTTTATCTTTCCAATAATCTAGTGTATTTTTTAAATCACTTATTTTAGATTTTAAAAATGATATTTCATTATCCTTTTCTTTAATCGTATCATTTAAAGTTTTAACTCTTAAATTAAGTGCTTCGTTATTTTCAGTAAGAGTTTTAATTTTATTATTCTTATCTTTTAATTGTTCGTGAGCATTAACTAATGTATTTGATAGAGTTTGTATTTTATCATATTCTATATTAGTGCTATCTACTTGTTCAATAAAGTTGGTAAAAGAATCTTTATCTTCTTTTGATAAAATATAATTATCCTTATTTAATTTAGATATTTTTAATTTATCAATTTTATCTTTTATATCTTTAGAGTTTTGTTTTAACTCTGAAGATTTTTTATTTGCTTGTTTTAAATTTTCGGTATTCTTTTCAATTTGTTTTTTTATTTCAATATAGTTGTCCATATCAGATACATAAATATCTCTATTTCTACCTTTTTGTTTTTGCTTTAAAGTAGATTCTAAACTATATATTTGATTAAATTCTTCAATACATAAGGTTCTCATTTTATCTTGTAATCTAATTAAAGATTCTTTGGTAAATACATCTGATTTACCAACTTGTTTTTCCATACCATTTTTATTTTTATATTTTATTGGAACACCAACAATATGCAAATGTGGACTTGTTTCATCATAATGAATAATAGCACTTGCTACTTTAAAATTAGGAACAAGTAATTCTAAATCATCAACTCGTTTTTTATAAACTTCGGACATTTTCTTTCTGAAATTTTCATCTTTTGTATCCCAATATTCTTTATCTCCAAGTTCGAGAATTATTTCACAAGCAAGATCTTTCTTTTCATTATTAGATACATTATCAAAGTAATTATCTATCATTCTACTATGTCTAGATTGTTTAGAATTGTATTCAAGTCTTGCTTTTTCAAATTCACTTAAATATAATTCTTTTACATCATCAAGTGGAGAAGAAGTACCTCTTACTATTTCTATTAGTTCTTGATTATCATCATATTTTCTATAATTATGTTTATCTACTTTTGATAATTGTCTTACATTTTGAATAGCATTATTTGGTAAAGATGTTGTTCCACTTAAATTATTTTTACCATTTTGTTTAGATATATTTTTTCTATTTTTATCACTACCTAAATGTAATGAATAAGCAAGTTCTGACATTGATTTCCTCCTTTCTAGAAGTGACCACTTGAGTGGCCATTTTGTTCATCCAAAATTTCTAACTAACCCCCTAGGAATTTTGTACGTTCCATACAAAATATCCAGTGGGCTAAGGTTTAACACCTTAGGATCCGTTTACTTTATTTCGTAATAACTATAAACTTCGTAAATAGTTAAAACTACATATAGTATTAATTTTTAAATTGCTATCGCCACTTTCATTTACTTCGTAAGCAAAACGTGCCACGCATTTTAAAAATCTTCTTCGGTAACATTATCTGGTATTGTTTCAAATACATCTCTAATGTTTACCTTAATATCATTTGGATTATTCTTTGTAGCAAGCATTCCCATTGATAACCAGTTATTATCTCCATTATTATTTTTTTGTAATGGAAATATTCTTACTGGCACTTCATCTTTTAATATCGGTCCAATATCTAATTTTTCTGTGTCTTTATAAAAAGTACCTTTATATAAATTAACTTCATAACATTCATTTAACCTATAAAAATTTTGCATTATATCTTTAATACTAGTAAATTCACTATATCTTACTGGAAATGAAGTTTGTATTCCATTAAAATCAATAATCATTTCTCTTTTACAATCTATATAACCTTGATTAAATAACATCTTAAAATCTTCATAGAAAGTACTTCTAAAATTAACTTTTTTAACATCATACATATTATTTATTTCTTCAAGTTCTATATCATCAATGTATCTCATAACTATATCTGCTTTATCATTTCTATCCAAATTAGGCCAGCAATCTTCAAAAGCATGATAAGTTAGTGGTAATTTGATTTTGTTAATATAGTCCATATCTCTTTTAAGTAATATATCATCAACAGTAAAATTTAATTGTTCTGCTTGTTGATTAGATATTATTTTTTCTTCTAAATCTTTGATTAAATTATCTAATTTTTCAGTTTCTTCTTTAAATTCTTCTATTGTAAATAATTCATTAACAAATCCTTCTTTTAATCTTTTCTTTTTATTATTTAGTTTCTTAATTTCTTCTAGTTCATCTTTAGGATTTTCTAATTTATTTTTAAGTACTGGTAAAAAGAATTCATTAACAACTGAATCATATTCAAATACATCATTTAGAATATGCATTATTGCTTCTTCAATTTTGTTTTCTTTGATATTGTTTTTACAATCTTCACATCTATAATAGAAATACCATTTATCACTTTTTATTTTATGAGTTGCTCCACCTGCAAGTATTCTTCCACATTTAGGACACTTTAATTTTTGTAAAAAAAGATAAGTTTGAGTTCTCATATAATTTCTAGAGTTCTTTTTCTTTTGTACTTGGCAATTTTCCCATAGTTTTTTACTTACTAATGGTTCAACTACATTTTTATAATAAACTGAATTACCACTTCTTTTACCAGATACATAATCTCCTTTATAAATCTCATTAGATATTATCTTTAAAATAGTTGTATCTCTCTAGTTAGTTTTACCTAATACTTTTTCATCATTATAAATTTTTGCTATTTTAACATAAGTACAACCTTCAAAATATAAATTAAATATTCTTATAATAATATCTTTAGTAAGTGGATCTGGTACTAATAATCTATCTACATGTTTATAACCTAGTGGTGCTCTTGCTGGAATATGTCCCGCTTTAATTGCTCCAGATAATCCTACTTTTGTTCTTTCACTAGTTCTTTCTATTTCTTGTTGAGACACACTCATTAGTATTCTTGAAATCATTTTTCCGTTAGCATTAGTAGTATTAATATCATCATTAGCACAATCTAAATAAGCATTATTTTCATCTAAGAATTTTAATATGTTTTCCCAATCATAAACACTTCGTGTTAATCTATCTAACTTTAATACAACAATAGTATTGCATTTCTTATCTTTAATATCTTGTAATAGTTCCTCAAATGCAGGTCTATGATTACCAGTTTTAGCACTTATACCAGCATCTTTATATACTTTAAATATTTCATAACCTTTATATTCACACATTGCTCGAAGTCTTTTCTCTTGCTCTGGTAAACTAAATCCTTCTCTTGCTTGATCTTCGGTACTCACTCGAATATAAAGTCCTGCTATTTTCTTTTCTTCATTCATTAATCTTTAACTCCTTTTCCTACAAAAAAGGGAGTCAAAAATACTAGTTCAAACTAATACCTTTGACTCCACTTAATTTCATATTATATTTTTTATTAATTGTGCTTTTGACCATAGTGTACCTTCTTTTTAATAAAAGACGGATACTGCTTGTCATTTATTGGTTTTATATAATATACTTAAAAGTTCATTTTGTCAATTCCCTGATTAGAGTATAGATATTAGTTATGTTTTAAATAGTTTTCTAATTCTGATAATTTAATCTTGTTATTTAAGTTTTCAATAAATATATCATTAGAATAATTAAAAGCTAGAAAGATTATATCATTAATTATAATTCTATGTGGCTCTAGATATGTAAGATTAGTTTTATCTATTGTTCTTAAATTACCATTAATAATAACTGGTTTAACTCTACAAAACTCACAAATAAATTCTAATCTCTTTCTTAATGATTCTTCCATTCTAACTTCCTGCTTAATAACATTTACCATTTTAATCAATCCTTTCTTTGAAAGACTTTTTTCTAAACAAGAAAAAAATCAATCCTAATTTAGAATTGATTGTCTATTTATTCTCGAAACTTATAAATAAGTTCGAGCGGATTTCCCTATGGTGTCCCAGATGAGAATCGAACTCATATCTAAGCTTTAGGAGAGCCTTGTACTATCCATTGTACTACCAGGACATATAGAAATTATATCATAAAAATTAAACTATTAATATTTATTTATAAAAAAAAACAATGGTTCTACTTTCTTCCCATTGTTAATATATTAAATGATAAAATTAAGAATAAACTTAATGCTGTAGTAACTTTTCCAGTTACTTTCGTATAATTAAATTTATAACTTGCATATTCATATATTGCAACTAACTTATCTACAACTGTTAATACCCAAGATTCTTTATATTTTGGTAAAGTCATACATAAAGGAAACATATGAGCTGCAATTGCATTTTGTTCTTTTTCATTAAGTTCAAATTCTCCTAATGCATTTGTAAGTGCTATATCAGGATGAACTACCCCTTGAATAAGACCATGATTACTTCCAAATTCTTCATTAGTAAAGAAATCATGTAATATTGCTGCTCTAGTTGCAGATATATAATCCACATTTAATTTTTTCGATAATTTATATACATGTCTAGCTACACGCATAGAATGCTCATAACGAGTTATTCCATGATGAGATTCACCTTTTAATTTAAGGTATTTTTTATTTGTAATAATCTCTTTAGCTATATCATCAAAACTTAATTCAGTTTTCATTTTATCACTCCATTATGATAATTATAACATGTAAGTAATTACATATTTAATAATTATCTAAGCTTTACAAAGGTTTTTACAAAACCTTTGTAATTATAGCAAAAATATCAATATTTTTCAAATTAGTACTTTAAATCATATGTCTTATTATCAAATACTAGTGAATCTCCTACTTTTTTAAATACTTTATCTCCAAGAGTAATTGATTCTTTATCTTCTAAATAAGCATAAGAATTTATTAAGTGATTAGTATCCACCGTATAGATAGATTCTAATCCAAGAGTTCCATTAACTAAAACCATTTCACTTATCTCTTCACTTTTATATTCATAATATTTAAATTCACTGTCATCTAAATTATATGTTTGAGAGCCTTCAATACCAGTTTCAGTTATTTTATATAATTCATTTTCATTATTTAAATTAATATTAATGCTTTCACCCTCTATATTATATGTTCCATAATTTGAACTTATTAATTCGTTATTACTAATATTAAGTTTTATTACAATTCCATATGATTTAGGAAGAATATATAATATACTATTTTCATTTTTAAATTTTTTCACTATATCTTTATTTAAATAACTAAGTACAACATTTTCTTTTGTTGTAACAATTGTCGTAGTGCTTGTTAATTGGTCCATTTTATTTTTTATTTTAAATACACCATAATAAGTTAAATATACTGCAAGAGCTAAACAGATAATAACAACTATAGCAATCAGAAAATAATTTTTCTTTTTTACTTTTATTTTGTTATTAACTGTTTTTACTTGTTCTTCATTAATATTATTATTTGCATCTATTGTTGCTTTTACAATATTTTCTCTTTCACGATTAATAAAACCATTGTTAATATTGTTATTATTATTCTCCATTTAAATCACTCTTTACTTCTTGATGAGTATTAATTACTTGTCTATTTACACCATTTGTATTTATTGTTTTAATTACTTTTACTTGAGGATTTGGAGCACTAGTCATCATTGGCTCTGGAGTATTTACAGTATTAACGTGAGCAGATACAACTCTAGTAGGTATAACTACTCTCTTTCCAACACCAACACTATTTTCTCCATTAATTGAAGATACTACTTTATTCTCTTCTCTCTTTTCTTCCATTTTGGCAGTAGCCATTTCTTTTACTACTTCATCTTTTACTTTGTTTTTCTTTTTATAAGTATAGAAAATCATTCCACCAAGTCCAAGAATAGATCCAATAAATCCAATTAAGAAAATCATACTTGAATATGTTCTTTTAACTGTTATCGTATATTTAGTTTCAGAAATATCTCCATAAGTAGATCTTACTATAATAGTATTTTTTCCACTTGCAAGTACTTGTAATCCAGCATTTTTAATAGTTACATCGTCACTTTTTCCTTCAGCCATTATATATATTTCTTTTACATTATATGGAACTGTTATTGTGTATTCATAAGTTTCAGGATTAAAAGTAAAGTTATAATCAACTACTTTTAAAAGAGATAGTTTAGTATCAACTTGTTTTTTACCATCTGGTTTAGTAATTATTACATTTATGGTAGCAGTTTCGTCAAATTCATTTTTTAAAACTAGATCTACTGTATTTTTTCCATCAGCAAGACTACGTTTACCTAAACCAATTATAGTAATACCTTCTCCTGCGGTTGCATTTATATTAACTTCGGTAGTATCTTCATTAACTGTAACATAATATATATCATTTTCATAAGTTACTTTAAAATCATCTACTGTTAAGCTTGTTAGTTTTAAAGGAGCAACATATCTAGTCGTTGTAGTTGTAACATTCGAAGTTACTACTCTTTGATTTGTTGTAGTTGTTTTTTTAGTTGTTGTAGTTGTTGTAGCTTTTGCTGTAGCATTAAATGTACCACTAGCATTATTGATTCCACTTATATTTTCAAAGTTTTCATCACTTGCTTCTATTCCAGAAATAGTTAAGCTTCCACTTCCAACGGCATTAGTTTTAATATTAACTGTTCCAATTGAGAAAGTACCACTTTTTTTAGAATCTGTATAAAGGTCAATTACACCATTACTACCTTCACCTAGAAAACCACTTCCTGTTTGAAAGGATTCAAATGATCCAATACCACTTACACTTATTCTTCCATGGAAACTTGTTACTTCAGATCCAGAAGCATTACCTGTAATCGTACATTTTGCTGTTTCACCAACGGTAACTGTATTACATTTTACACTTACTTTAACTGAACCTGCATTTACTTTATAAAATGGTATAACCATTAGAAGCACAAATGCAATCAAATATTTTCCTTTCATTTTTTATTCCTCCTTTTCAAAACTATTAATATGCTTAATATTAATACAACAATTATAATTATTACTATATAATACTTATTATTATTTCTTTTATCATAGATGACAACTTCTTTAAAAGAATCATCTCCATAACTTAAATATTCCTCTTTTATTTTACCTTTAATTGTTATTGTACCAATTTCTACTTTACCACTTCTTAAATCATCTGTATAAAGAAGTATTGAACCATTTTCATAATCACCTAACCAGTTGTTAGTAGCAACAAAGTTAGAAACTTTTCCTTTAATATGATATTCAATTGCACTCATATTAAAGTTTGATTCTGCATACATTGTACAATTTTTTTCATTCTTGTTTTCCTGACAGTCATAAGTTATGCCTTCAGCAAAAACAAAAGTTGGAAAAAGTGATATTAATAATAGTAGTAACTTTTTCATTAAATACCACTTATCCTATCTCTTACAAAACTATATAGTTTTGATACGTCAGCAACTTTTATTTGATCTTGTTTTCTTATAGCAGCTGCTTTTAATGTATATTTATCTAGGTTTGTTTTACCTCTAACATAGTTATAAAGCATTGAAACATCGAATACATTAATTTTTCCATCACCATTTAAGTCACCTATAACAATTATTTTATAAGTTTCATTACCATTAACTAAACTCATATTAGTTCCAACATTTGTTACAGATGATGTAATATTGTTATTATTTTTATCTAGTATTTTATAATTACTTACAACTCCTCTTAATCTAGATAAGAAGTCATTTTTATTTATATTCTTTTGAGTCATTGAATTTACAAATATTGTATGTTCAGAGTAATTTATTTCAAATACATTAGATGTTAATCTTTCTAATACATTAACTTTAATTTGTTTAGTAATATCTTTATTTTTAACAGTGACATTTGAACTTCCTACTTTATTACCTTTAATTACTTTATTATTTATAGTAACTGAATCATTATCACTTATAATTTCAAATGATTTATTTGTATAGTTACTTGGATTTGCATCAATTACAAGTTCTCTTTCTTCACCATTATATAAAGTAATTTCATCTGGTATAAGAAGTTCAGTAATCTTAATATATTTACTTACTTCTTTAGTAATCTTTGTATATGGTAAACCATTTATACAAATATAGAAATCAATTTCACCATCAGTTAAAGCACCAGTTATAAATTCAGACTTTAATAGATCATTTAAAGATTCAACATTAAGTTTTACTTCATCAACTAGAGTTAAACCTTTATAAGAACGAATTGAATATGCATCTAACTTACTATTATCATATGATGAAGTAAATTCATAATAACCTTTAGCTCCATCAATATCATATATTAAATTATCACCATAGTTAACATTTTCTTTAATATATGAGGAATCACTCAAATTAACTTTATAATGAGTATCATCAATTGTGAATTCTAATTTATTTGAAACACTGTAAGAAAGTTCATCTTCATAATAGTAAAGTTCAATATAATATTTACCTACTCTTGCTTTAAAAGGTATGATATTTATTTTAAATGTTCCATCGTTTAAGAAGTTATTAACAACTTCAAATGAAGGAGTAATATTATCAAGAGTTATATCACTATAAAGGATATTACCTTCTTCATCATATATTTTTGCTTTTAGTTTACTTGATTCATCATTACTAATTGAACCTAGAACTTTAAATGTATATGACATATTATCTTGATCAGCATATATTGGTTTAGTATTAGCTTCCATATTATCAAGTTTTATTTCTTTATAAATTGAATACATTCTAATAGTAGTTTCTTTTACAACTTTTGTACCATTATTTTCTTGATATGTGTAAACAATTCTGTATTCTCCTGGTTCAAGATTAGTATCTTTGTCATAGTAAATATTTGTTTTATAATTAAATTTTTCTATTTCAAATTTACTTGTAACATCTTCATCTTTACTATTTAAAATTTTGATATCCATATCAGATGCAAATAATTGGAATTCGCTTTCTAAAGTAACTTCAATAGTTGCATCAACATTATTATGTAAATTACCATCTACTGCATTAGTAATTATATTAACATTTTTAATATTAAATTCTTTTTTATAGTCAACTACTTCAAATGTTGTTTCTTTTTCTCTTTTGAATCCATCCATTTGGTAATACGTTACTAATTTGTAGACCCCTGGAGTAATCGCATTTTTCTCATACTCTACATATAATTCAAATGATGTAAAATCTTTAGCATAGTTTTTAGCATAAATATTAAATTTACTTGTAACATCTTCATTATTACTATTATATATTCTTGTATTCCTACTGAATACATGTTTATTAGATTCTGAATCAATTCCAGATTCACTTATTTGAATATTTTTTATATCTTCAGTATTAATCAAGTATTTTATTTTTCCGCCAGTTTCATTATTTGGAATAAGTGGATTTGGTTCATAAGTTGCATCTTTAAAATAGAAATTAAAATATGTTTGATTAACCGTGAAATTTAAAACATCTTTAACTACTTTAGAATCAGTTGCATATTCCATTGTTAACATATATTTACCAGCTGGAAGCAATTTTGTACCTGTATAATCTATATCAAGATTATGAGTTTCGTTAAAGCTTAAACGATTATATTCAAAGTAATTTGTGTAATCTGTATTGCCAGTTTCATCAGTTATTTTTATTTTAATGTTTTCATTGTCATATTTTGGACCTCTAACTTTAACTGGAACATAAATTTTACCAGGTTTGTTAGTAAATAATCCATCAGAAACTGTACTATCATTTATTCTTGAATAAACTAAGCTATGTTCTTTATCAAATATAATGTCGATGTAATCGTCTTCAACATCAAATTTATAAACTTTATAATCAGTATTTGTATAATATAATACTAAAGCATAAGTACCACTTGCAAGTTTTTGAACTTCATCTAAGTTTTCTTTTAATACAAGTTTAAGTTTTTTATTATCTTTTGTTGTATTAGTTTCTGTAAATACACTGTTATAATTTGTTCCAACAGTTGGATCACATGTACCACTTACACAGTCTTTATTAATTACCCATGAAATATTTTTTTCATAAGGAGATTTTATTTTGACATCTATTGTTCTTTCAGTTAAGTTATTATAGAAACCATTTATTTTTACAGGTGTTCCATCTTCATCATATACACTTGTTATATCAACACTTTCAAAATTCCATTCAAATAAGTCTTTTAATTTTCCATTATCAGTAAGTTCATATTCACTTACTGTTGATGAGTACTCTACTACAATATAGTAAGAACCATTCATATCTACTCTATTTTGAATCAATTCAATTATAAGTTTTCCATTATAATTAGGTCCACTTGTTAAATCCCAGTTATCTCTTATTTTAAACATTCTTCTTGATGAATCTTCACTTGATACATCAATATCTTTTCTTTGAGTAGCATCATGATAATATATTGTATATTTAATATTATCTAATTCAGATTTTTTAATATGTTCAGTATTTATATCATAATAGATAAATAAACCATCATCATTAGCTTTAGTTGTTCTATTTGTAAGTTCAACAATATATTCGTCTTTAGTTACAGCAAAGCTAATTTTTTTAGTAATTAAATCATTAGTACCTTCTTGATATGAGAAACTTAATTCATAATTTCCGATTTCAGCATTATCAACTTCATTAGTAAGTTTAAATATATAATAATCTTGATATGAATTTATATTAGTTAATTCATAAGAATATGTAAATATTGTTTTGCCTTCAGCATTTTTAAAAGATGAAGTTGATGAATCATGAATGAGTTTTTCCTCTCCACCAACAAATACTCTTTTAATACTTGGTACAATATTTTTAACATCATCAACATAAGAAGTTGTAATATATACTCTTCCCAATTTAGATACATTTCTTGCATAAGTTAAGACTACTTTATTATCTTCTTTTTCAATTATAGTTCCAGCTTCATTTTCTTTATATTTACCTTGAAGTGAGATTTTTAAATCATAGAATTTACCAGTTACTTCAAATTCTTTTTCAGCTACTGAAGTAACTCCATCTTTTTCATAAGTGATTTCAAGTTTGTATTTACCAGTTGTTGCAGAACCAACAATTGGTTTTATTTTTATGCTTGAATTTGCTTTAGTTATTTTTCCATCACTTGCATTATAAATTTCATCAACCACTTTAAATTTCTTGTTTGTAACATCAGTTACATTTTCTCCATTAATTTCAAGGATTTTAGCTTTAAATCTAGATTTTCCTGATTCATCAATACTCGAATAAATAAAGTCTGTTTCAAGATTAAAATTTATTTCTCCATCTATATTATTATATAAACGTTTTTCATCATTTCCAACATTTGTAATGTCTGAACTAGTTATTTCCATTTGATAAACAGGAGCAGCATAACTCATGGAACTCATATGAATATTTTGTTTCCACATTTCTGGAAATAAAGTTTTACTAATTGTTGCTTCTTCTCCGTTAACATTTTGATTTATATATCCAATTGATGGAAGTGTTCCATATTGAGTATAAACATAATATGTTCCAGCTTTAACTTCAGTTTTAGGAATAACTGTTACAGCTTTTTCTGGAGTTTCCGCATCAGATGAATGTCCGTTTTCTGGAGTAAAGTTGAATTGATTTGTTACCTCATGACCTTCAATAGGTTTACCATTTTCTTCATATATTTTTAATTCACCCATGAATTTTCCATGTTGTATATCACCATTTTCATCAAAAATAAATTTTGTAATTAATAAATAATACATTTCAGGATATGTAGCTTTAAATTTTTCTAATGTATAATCTCTAGTAGTTTTTTTATTTTCAACAAATTGAATATATTGGTCATTACCTTTAGGATAGAATTTTAAAATATCTATTTTAGGTGTATTTTTTACAGATGAGTCAATAAATGAATCATTTTTAAAAGGAGTTGTATCATTTATAGTTCCATCAGCATTATAGCCATAACATTTTAAGTAATTTGGATCTGTAGTTCCACAACTAGGATATCTGTCATCTATTTTATAAGTACTTAGGAACTCTTCTGTACTCATTGTTTTTTCACCTTGAGATACATCATTTAACCATAGATCAAAAGTTACTTTATCATCTATATATTTTTTTATTTTAATTTGGAAAGTTGCTACATCATAGTATCTTAATTCAGCATTTGCTAAATCTGTTGTAACAAGTCCTTCTTCATTAACGTATTCAACATGTCTATCAAATATTCTTGTTGTAATCGGATCATCTGATAAAGTGTCTTGCTTCATACCACCTTTTACTAAATATAATCCTAAATAGTAGTTATATCTCATATTAGCTGGTGGTAAAGTTAAATCTATAAGTTCGTCTTTTTCTCCAGCATGTTTATCATATTCACTTGTAAGATAATAATCAATTGCTTGATCATATAAACTGAAATCAATTTGTTTAGAATCAGCATCAGCAAAATTTAAATTTATGTGATATAAGCTTGAGTTCTTATTTTTATTACCATTACCATATTTTTCTAGAGTATTAGAATATTTAACATGGCAAACAAATCCTTTAGTTGTAACCTTACCACTTGTATCAACTTCATTTGCTATTGAACAACTTAAATCAAATTTATCATTTTTACTATCACATAATGTTCCATCACTTGAAGAACACACTCCATCATTTGAAGTAATTGTTGCTTTACTTAAAACATTCTTTAATTCGCTTTCATTTACTCCAGAGTAATTTTTAAACGTAAATGTAAATTCACCACCAGATGAAGCAAATATAATTTGACTTATTGAAGAAAGTTCACTTACATCTCTTACTTCTTTTAATACTTTTAATAGTTTGCCATCAGTATCAAATGTGTATGTATTTTTTAATTGAGCAATTACTCCAGGATATTTAGTTTCAAAGTTTCCAACTGTATCTGTGTAAGTATCTGTACCTAAAATGTATGTAATATTTGTTTCATCATAATTAGTTATTTTTAGACTTACTGAAGATGAAACAGTATAATCAAAAAATGTATATCCGTTATCATCTAATGGAATTGAATTCAAATCAGCTGTAGGATACTTTTTAGTAAAGTCACTTACGGTTTCTGTAACTAAAGATAATCTCTTTTGTGAATCATCTAATGGATAATATGTAACTTTACTTACTTTTTTAGTCGCATCTGTAGAATCAGTTTCTTCAAACTTTCTCTTTATCTCTAAATAAGGGAATTCTTTTTGACTAACGATATATCTATATGATTCGTTTGTATTTGCCCCCAAATTAATATTTCTTTTTTTTACTGTAATTTGAGTTGTAGCATAAAAACTTCTTGGTTCATAATCAGTTGCCGTATGAGCAACTGTAACTGTATATGTACCAGGTGTTGGATAATTTATAGAATTATTTTTTATTGTAATAGAACCGTTTTTATCAACTGTAAATTTAGAACCTACAAGCTCTGGCCCTCCATTAGTGTTTTTAATAGAAACACTAAAATTAGAAAAATTATTAGAATTTATAAGTTCACCAATTTTTCCAGCAATATTATTAAAATTTATTTTCCATGTATTTTCCTCATTTGCATGTCCATTTCCATTTATAAGAGATGCTGAAACATTATAATTATTATAATATTTTAAAACGTCAAAAGTAGCATCACCAAAACTTGTTCCTACCGAATTAACTAAAGATATTTTGTATGAACCAGGAGTAATATCTCCACTTTTAGGAGTTAATCTAACCTTAATGTTTGATCCACTTTGAGTTATTGTAGCGTTAAAATCATAAGTATCTGAATTATTTATTTTAACACTATAATTACCAGCAATAAATACAGTAAAGTTTGCTTCTATATATGAAATTCTATCTCGATAAAGTTCTGAACCACCTAAAGTATTTCTGGTAGTAATATTGTTAAATGCTGAAACAATTTCATCAGACGAAGATTTATAAAAAGTCTTATTCAATTCATTAGAAGTAGACGTAATTATACCAACTGTTTTAAAGTTTCTTAAATTTATACTAAATAAAAATATAAGTAAAAAAGATATAATTTTTATACTTTTAGAAACATACCCTTTCATATCATACACATCCTATAATAAAATTATAACATTATCACTTTTTGATGTAAACTAAAAATACGACAAAAATCGACATTTATAATCATTATTTATTTTAACCAATACATCAACTTTTTATTCTTTTTTCTTGTAACTATTCACCCTTTTGTATATAATAATATTGTAAGGTGATGATAAAATGTATTGTAAAAAATGTAACCGACTAATCAAAAATTCTTCAGAAAAATGTCCTTACTGTGATTTTGATAATACAGTTGAAATAAGTGTTATAACAAATGAACTTAAGGAAAAGAAAATTGAAAAAAAAGAAACTAATTTTAATAAACGAGCAATATTAATAATTTCTTTTTTAGCTATAATTGCTGTATCATTAATAGTTACATATACAATTAAGGATATGAAAAAGGATCAACCAAAAAACGATATAAATAACACCTTAACTACTACTGAAGAAAAGGTAAAAAAAACATTTAAATATCAAAATTTAACTATGGAATATCCAGAAAATTTTGGAGCATCAAGTAATACTATATTTTATAAAGATAATTCATCAATAAACATCGAAATAAATTCAATTACTATTGAAGAATATAATAATTTAATTGAACTAAATGAACATCTAGATAGTAAAATTGGTGATTTTGCATCAATAACTTATGCCGAAGATAATTCTTATTCAAACTTAATTAGTGTTGATGATAATTATTATCATATAAAAGTAAATTATCTTAATGATCAAACAATTTATAATGAAGAAATACAATTAACGATATCAAATATTTTAAGTACATTAAAAAAGAAATGACAAATGAAATGCATCCCTTAAAGTAGACATTAATAAAAAAGAGGGACTACAAAAATATGATAAAATACATTTCCGAAAG
>CAKOKS010000007.1 GCA_934095845.1 uncultured Bacilli bacterium
ACCTTACATCTCAATTATATAACATTTCTTTTTAAATAAAAAGACTATTAACAAAATTTCTTTTGTCAACAGTCTGAGATTGTAAAGTATTACAATCTTTTTTATTTTATCCTTTTTTCTTATTGTGAATAATTTCTAATTTTGATATAATAAATGCATCAGTTAGGGGAATCTTATGGAACATTACTTTACTAATAATAGTAAGTTAAAAAGTGAATTTAGAAATGTATATCTACATATTTTTGAAGACAAGATAGAATTTATAAGTGATTTAGGTGTATTTTCTAAAGATAAAGTTGATTATGGATCAAAACTTTTAATAGAAACATTTTTAAAAGATAATGAAAATTATGAAAGTGTATTAGATTTAGGATGTGGGTATGGAGTTATTGGACTCACAGTTGCAAAATATAAAAGTGCTTCTGTAACTCTTGCGGATGTCAATAAGCGAGCACTTCATTTAACAGAAATGAATGCTAAAAGATTAAAACTAGATGTTAACATTCTTGAATCTAATATATATGAAAATATAAATGATACTTTTGATGTTATTATAACTAATCCGCCTATTAGGGCTGGAAAATCTGTTATTACAGAATTCATTATGGGAGCTAGTAAACACTTAAATGAAGATGGAAGTCTTTATATAGTTATGCGTAAAGACCAAGGTGCTAAAAGCATGATGGAGACTATGAAAAGTATATATAATGTAAATATATTAGAAAAAAGTAAAGGTTTTTATATAATTAAAGCAAAACTTATTGACAACTAAATGATTTGCTGATAAAATTTTAAATTGGTGGCGAATACTCCTTTTTGCGTGTAGAAGCTAAAAAAATTACTATAGTATTGGGGTGAAATGATGGCATACAAAGTTCAAAAATTTGGTGACCATAGAGAAAGAAGATCTTTCTCAAAAACTACTAACGCCTTGGCATTGACTGACTTGTTAGAAATTCAAAAGAAAAGTTATGACTGGTTCTTAACTGAAGGAATTGATGAAGTATTCAAAGATATATTCCCAGTAGAATCATTCACAGGAAAGGTATCACTTGAATTTGACTCATATTCATTTGATGAACCTAGATATGGAGTAAAGGAATCTAAAGAAAGAATGGTTACTTACTCAGCTCCGTTGAAAGTTCAAGCTAGAGTATTCATTCATGAAACAGGAGAAGTTAAAGAACAAGAAATCTTCTTAGGTGACATGCCAATGATGACTGATGCAGGAACATTTATCATTAATGGTGTAGAAAGGGTAATCGTATCTCAATTGGTAAGAAGTCCTTCAATCTATTTCAAAAGAGAAATTGATAAAAATGGACGCCCAGTTGTTTCTGGAGAAATTATTCCAAATAAAGGTACATGGTTAGAATTTGAACTTGATGCTCGTGATGTAGTATATGTTCGTATAGATAGAACTAGAAAAGTTACTATTACAACATTATTACGTGCTTTAGGTTTATCTAGTGATGAAGAAATTCTAGAAGTATTTGGTGAAGATAATCAATTCATTAAAAATACATTAGAAAAAGATTCAACTAAGAATACTGATGAAGCCTTAATTGAAATATATGAAAAATTACGTCCAGGAGAACCTGCAACACTTGAATCTGCAAAGAATCAAATGATTACAAGATTCTTCGATAAGTTCCGTTATGACTTAGCTAAAGTTGGACGTTATAAATTTAATAAAAAACTAAATGTCTTAGATAGACTTTTAGGAATGAAACTAGCAGAAGATATTAAAGTTGATAAACAAGTTATATGTGAAAAAGGTACAATAGTAGATAAAACAATTCTTGAAACATTAAGACCTATATTTGCCGATGGTTATAATGTAAAAGAAATTAAAATTAATGAAGAACTTGATCAATATGATAAAGTTCAAACAGTAAAAGTATATGACAAAAAGAATGAAAATAGAGTAATTACTATAATTGGTAATGATCAATCAATCGATTCTAGAAGACTTACTATAAGTGATGTTTATGGTGCAGTAAGTTATTATTTAGACTTACTTGATGGATTCGGAAATGTTGATGAAATCGACCATTTAGGAAATAGACGTGTAAGACAAGTTGGTGAATTAATTCAAAATCAATTCAAAACTGGTATTGCTCGTATGGAAAGAGTTATTCGTGAAAGAATGACTACTCAAGAATTAGATCAAATTACTCCAAAAACATTAATCAACATAAGACCAGTTACAGCAGCTATGAAAGAATTCTTTGGTTCAAGTCAATTATCAAAATTCATGGATCAAATTAATCCAATAGCTGAGTTAACAGATAAACGTCGTTTAAGTTCTTTAGGACCTGGTGGTTTGTCTCGTGATAGAGCTGGAATGGACGTTCGTGACGTTAACGTATCACACTACGGAAGAATTTGTCCAATTGAATCTCCAGAAGGTGCAAACATTGGTCTTATCACATCTTTAGCAAGTTATGCTAAGATTAATGAATATGGATTTATAATGACTCCATATAGAAAAGTTGTTGATAAACATGTTACTGATGAAATAGTTTATTTAACTGCCGATGAAGAAGCAGACTATTACATTGGACAAGCAACTATTGAAATGGATGAAAATAATAATTTAACAAGTGATGAAAACGCATGTCGTTTAAATGGTGATAACGTTTATGCTAAAGCAAGTCAAATTAATTTTATTGATGTTGCCCCAAGTCAAATCGTTTCTATCACTACAAGTATTATTCCATTCTTGGATCACGATGATGCAACTCGTGCCCTAATGGGTTCAAACATGCAACGTCAAGCAGTTCCTCTACTTAGAACAGAAGCTCCATTAATTGGAACAGGTGTTGAATATATTGCTGCAAGAGATTCGGGATCAACAATTGTTTGTAAAGCAGATGGTGTAGTTGAATATGCTGATGCTAAGAAGATAGTTGTTAAAACTCAAAAAGATAAAGATGTATATTATTTAGCAAATTTTGAAAGAAGTAATGCTGAAAGTTGTATAAATCATTCTCCAATAGTAAATATCGGTGATAAAGTACATAAAGGAGAAGTTATTGCTGATGGACCTTCAACAGATAAAGGAGAATTAGCATTAGGTAAAAACATGGTTGTAGCATTCATGACATGTAATGGATATAACTATGAGGATGCCGTTGTATTAAATGAAAGATTAGTTAAAGATGATGTTTATACATCTCTACATATTGAACACTATGATATAGACTGTCGTGATACTAAGCTTGGACCAGAAGAGATTACTCGTGATATTCCAAACGTTGGTGAAGAAGCAAGACGTAATCTTGATGCTGAAGGTATTATTAGAATTGGTACTGAAGTACATGAAGGAGATATTCTAGTTGGTAAAGTTACTCCAAAAGGTGTTCAAGAATTAACTTCAGAAGAAAAATTATTACATGCAATATTCGGAGAAAAAACTCGTGAAGTAAGAGATACTTCTTTAAGAGTTGCTCATGGAGCTGATGGTATTGTTCATGATGTAAAAGTATATACAAAAGAAAACAGTGATGAACTTCCTGCTGGTGTATCTAAAGTTGTAAGAATTTACATAGTTCAAAAACGTAAGATTCAAGTAGGAGATAAGATGTCTGGACGTCATGGTAATAAAGGTGTTGTTTCATTAATATTACCAGAAGAGGATATGCCTTACATGCCAGATGGAAGACCTGTAGATGTAGTATTAAATCCACAAGGTGTTCCAAGCCGTATGAATTTAGGACAAATCCTAGAATTACATTTAGGTATGGCTGCTAAAAAATTAGGTGTACATGTTGCAACTCCAGTATTTGATGGAGCAACAATTGATGAAATCTATGAAATGATGGATGAAGCTGGAATGGATCATGATGGTAAAACTGTCCTATATGATGGTAAAACTGGTGAACCATTCGAAAACAGAGTATCTGTTGGTGTCATGTATATGATTAAACTTCACCACATGGTAGATGATAAACTACATGCTCGTTCAACTGGACCATACAGTTTAGTTACTCAACAACCTTTAGGTGGTAAAGCACAATTTGGTGGTCAAAGATTCGGAGAAATGGAAGTTTGGGCACTATATGCATATGGTGCAAGTCATGTTCTACAAGAAATTATGACAGTTAAATCAGATGATGTAACTGGACGTGTTAAAGTATATGAAGCTTTAGTTAAAGGTAAACCAATAACAACTGCAGGAGTTCCAGAAAGTTTCAGAGTATTAATTAAAGAGTTCCAAGCTCTAGGATTAAATATTGAAATGATTGATTATGATGATAAGATTCATGATTTAAGAGAACTTGAAGCTGACGATGAAGATGGTGAAGCATTAACTATTGATGAAATAGATATTAATACTGGTGAGGTTAAAAATAAAACTAATCAAGTAGAAGAACCAGTAGAAGAAGAAACTGACGAATTTGAAAATGAAGACGAAGAATTCGACGAAAATGAACCTAGTATCGATGATATTATGGCTCTAGAAAATGGTTTTGAAGGAGGGGAAGAATAATGTTAGAAGTTAACAACATTAAAGGTATAAAAATTAGTATTGCTAGCCCTGAGAAAATAAGAGAATGGTCTTATGGTGAAGTTAAAAAACCAGAAACTATAAACTATCGTACTTTAAAACCAGAAAGAGATGGACTATTCTGTGAAAAAATCTTTGGACCAAGTAAAGATTATGAATGTTCATGTGGTAAATACAAAAGATTAAGATATAAAAATGTAATATGTGATAGATGTGGAGTAGAAGTTACTAAGTCTAAAGTACGTCGTGAACGTATGGGACATATAGAGCTTGCTTCTCCTTGCTCTCATATTTGGTTCTTTAAAGGTGTACCTTCAAAAATGGGTCTTGTTCTAGATATGTCTCCAAGAGATCTAGAAGAAGTACTATATTTCGTAAGTTATGTAGTTATTAATCCAGGAAATGCACCTCTAGAAAAGAAACAAACTTTATCTGATAAAGAATATCGCGCTTACTATGAAAAATATGGAAATGGTTTTGAAGTAGGTATGGGTGCTGAAGCTATCAAAAAACTTTTACAAGAAGTAGATGTTGATAAAGAAGTAGAAGCATTAAAAGAAGAATTAAATGGCGCTACAGGACAAAAGAGAATTCGTTTAGGTAAACGTCTTGATTGTTTAGTAGCATTCCAAGAAAGCGGTAATAAACCTGAATGGATGATACTAGATGCTATTCCAGTAATTCCACCAGATTTAAGACCAATGATTCAACTTGATGGTGGTAGATTTGCTACATCTGATTTAAATGATTTATATAGAAGAATTATTAATAGAAATAATCGTTTGAAAAAATTACTTGAATTAGGTGCTCCATCAATAATCGTTCAAAACGAAAAACGTATGTTACAAGAAGCAGTAGATACATTATTTGATAATGGTAGACGTGGTAGAAGTGTTACAGCTGCATCAAGTCGTCCATTAAAATCGTTATCTAGTATGCTTAAAGGTAAACAAGGACGTTTCCGTCAAAACTTATTAGGTAAACGTGTTGACTACTCTGGTCGTTCAGTTATCGTTGTTGGACCAAGCTTAAAGATGTATCAATGTGGTATACCTAAAGAAATGGCTCTTGAATTATTTAAACCACATGTAATTAATGGTTTAGTTAATGCAGGACTTGCTCACAATATTAAAGGAGCTAAAAAATTAATTGATAATAGAGATGACTGTGTTTGGGACATCGTTGAAGATGTTATTACTGAACATCCTGTAATGTTAAACCGTGCACCAACTTTACATAGATTAGGTATTCAAGCATTCGAACCTAAACTAGTTGGTGGAAAAGCTATTCGTTTACACCCACTTGTATGTACAGCATTTAACGCTGACTTCGATGGAGACCAAATGGCAGTACACGTTCCACTTTCAGAAGAAGCAAAAGCAGAAGCTAGAATTCTTATGTTAGGTGCTAACAACATCTTAAAACCATCTGATGGTAAACCAATTGTTACACCAGGACAAGATATGGTTTTAGGTAACTATTATCTAACAATGGAAAAAGCTGGAGAAGAGCATGAAGGTAAAGTATACAAAAACGAAGATGAAGCTTTAATGGCTTATGAAAGAAAAGAGGTTACTTTACATACAAGAATTGCTATTCCAGTAAGAAGCTTTAAATATAAATTATTCTTAGATGATGTTCAAGATAAATATTTAGTAACTACAGTAGGTAAGATTAAATTTAATCAAATTCTACCAGATACTTTCCAATATTTAGCTGAACCTACTAAGGAAAATATTGAAGGAATTACTCCAATGAACTATTTTTTGGATCAAGGTGTTAATATTCCAGAAGAAATAAGTAAAATGCCACTTGCTAAACCATTTGGTAAAAAAGACTTACAAAAAGTAATTGCTCAAGTATTTAAACGTTTCAAAACAACTGAAACATCAATAATGCTTGATAAATTAAAAGACTTAGGATTTAAGTTCTCAACTATAGCAGGTATCACATTCTCAATGTCAGATATCGTTGTATCTGCTCATAAACAAGAGTATTTAAAAGAAGGTCATGATAAAGTTGAACAAATCAACAAACAATATAAACGTGGTTTAATAACTGATGAAGAAAGACATAATTCAGTATGTGATGTATGGAACAGCGTACAAGATAAGGTTCACGGTGAACTTGCAAGTATTGCCAAAGAACAAATTGATAACCCAATATTCATGATGATGAACTCTGGTGCCCGTGGTTCTGTTGGACAATTCGGTCAAATGGCAGGAATGTCAGGACTAATGGCTAAACCAGATGGAACAGTTTCTGAAGTTCCAATAACTTCATCACTTGTTGAAGGTCGTAAAGTTAATGAGTTCTTCTTAAATACACATGGTGCTCGTAAAGGATCTGCCGATACAGCATTGCGTACTGCCGATTCAGGTTACTTAACAAGAAGACTTGTTGATGTTGCTCAAGATATAATTGTAAAAGAGTCAGATTGTGGATGCTTATCTGGTTTAGTTGTATCTGATTTAGTAGATGATAAAGATGGATCAGTAATTGAAGGTTTAGTTGATCGTATTACTGGTAGATATACTGCTAAAAAAATAATCAATCCAGAAACAAAAGAAACAATCGTTGATAAAAATGAACTAATTACAGAATCAATTGCTGCTAAGATTATTAAAGCAGGAATTAAAGAAGTTGAAATTCGTAGTGCTCTAACATGTACAGCTGAAAATGGTGTATGTCAAAAATGTTATGGTGTTAACTTAGCTACTGGTAACTTAGTTGAAACTGGTGAAGCTGTAGGTATTATGGCTGCTCAATCAATTGGTGAGCCAGGTACTCAGTTAACAATGCGTACATTCCATTCAGGTGGTGCTGCCCATGGTGGAGATGCTGATATTACTCAAGGTCTTCCAAGAGTAGAAGAGTTATTCGAAGCCCGTAATCCAAAAGGAAAAGCTACGATTGCTGAAATCAATGGTAAAGTTACTAATATTGAAGATGCTAATGGAAAATGGAAAGTTACAATTACAAATGATGTTGAATCTAGAGAACATACTACAACTTATGAAGCAAAATTAGTTGTAGAAGTTGGAACTGAAGTAGTTGCTGGACAAAAACTTACTCAAGGAGCTATTAGTCCAAAAGAATTACTTGCTGTAACTGACCCAATAACAACTCAAAACTATATCTTAAAAGAAATCTTAAAAGTATATAAATCTCAAGGTGTTGATATTTCAGATAAACACGTTGAAATCATTGCAAGCAGAATGATTAATAAGATGAGAGTAGTTGATGAAGGAGATTCTGACTTAGTTGCAGGATTAACTGTATCAATGAAAGAATTTGCCGATAGAAATAAACCAGTTATCTTATCTGGTGGTGTACCAGCTACTGGTAGACCAGTAATCTTAGGTATAACTAAGAGTGCTCTTGAAACTGATTCATTCTTATCTGCTGCATCATTCCAAGAAACTACAAGAGTATTAACTGATGCTGCTATTAAAGGTAAAGTTGATTACTTAAAAGGATTAAAAGAAAATGTTATCCTTGGAAAACTTATCCCCGCA
This sequence comes from uncultured Bacilli bacterium, assembly GCA_934095845.1. Classification (GTDB taxonomy): domain Bacteria; phylum Bacillota_I; class Bacilli_A; order RF39; family UBA660; genus CAG-582. The sequence goes on from CAKOKS010000007.1 coordinate 8,032, forward strand.
GGTACTGGTGCTAAACAATATTCTGATATAGATATTGCTCTTGAAAAAGACTTCTTATCAGATGATGCTAGTGAAGTATTAGAAGATCAATTCTTAGATGACGATACTGAAGAAATCAAAGAAGAATTAGTAGTTGTTGATGAAGACAAAAATGAAGAAGAAGCTGAATAGTTTCTTCTTTTTTCTTGCAAAATAAAGTGATATGTAGTAATATGTATTTAGAGATGCAGTATTGCATACAATAAAAAAAGGGAACATTCAGTTTTTGCTAGTTGAATGTCTACCTATTATTATTTTGGTTGGACATTTAATTCTAATGAATTAAGTGTCATTTTTTTATTGCTAAAACCAATAAGGTGGTAAGTAATAAAATGATAGCAATAAGTCTAAGAAACCTTAAAATAAAAGTTCTTGTTCTCATTTTATCAAACCTCCTCTCCATAAAAGAATAGAGGTAGACACTCAACAACTGATGTTCCTAAAGCAATTGTAACAGTACATTGTAATAAAATCAAGAAAAACCGATACAACTGTTCGATTTTGAAAATCTGTATTAAAAATATTTTTCTTGCAAAATAAAGTCACATGTAGTAATATGTATTTAGAGATGCAATATTGCATACAATAAAAAAGGGAACATTCAGTACGCTAAGTTGAATGTCTACCCTAAAATTTGTGTTAGACACTTATCTTTGCAGATGAGTGTCATTTTTATTTATAGGTGATGCTACTTCAAAGAAATGAAAAGCAAGGCTATTAATAAGTTGATAATTATGATCAAGCTTAAGATTAGAAAATCTTTCTTTTCCATATATATATCAAGAACCTCCTCTCTATAAAGAGTAGAGGTAGACACTCAACAACTGATGTTCCTAAAACAATTGTAGCAGCACGTTGTAATAAAATCAAGAAAAACAGATACAACTGTTCGAATTTAAAAATCTGTTATGCTAAAAATTACTTCAAAAAAAGTTTATAAATTAGTTTAGTTTTACCAATATTTATTGTATAATAATTCATATAGGTAGGATGTGGCTTCATGGATGAAAAACTAATAAACTTTTTTAAATTAATAAATTATAATGACGTTATAGCATTTGAAAATGCAGCATTTAAGGAAATGGCTATAAGAGATAATGGGACTACTTGGGTTATAAGAATTAATGCTAAAGAAATTATTCCTGTTAAATCTATGATGAACTTAATTACATTGTGTAAAGATGGAGTAAAAGAAGTAAAATCCATTATAATTGAAATGAATTATGATGTGCTTTCCAGTTCACTAGTGTTAGATTATTTCCTATATTTTTTAGATAATGTTATTGATAATTATCCAAGTTTAAGTGGAATAAATAAAGATAAAATTGATATTGATGATGATATAATTTTAATTGAAGTAACTTCAAAAAGCGAAGAAGCAACATTAAAAAAAGAAGTTAAAAAGATTTTAAAACAAATGGAAACTCTTGGAATAAAAGGATTTGATGTATCTTTTAAAATAAATGAAGAAGAGAATAAACTAGTAAAAGAAAACATTGAGAAAGCTAAAGAAAATGTAATTATTCCTCAAAAAATTGTTGTTGAAGAAAAACCAAAATGGACTCCAAAGAAAAAAGTTGAATATCAAAGAGAAGGTATAGTTTCTATTGCATCAATTGAAAAAGAAGAAAACGCGGTTAATCTAGAGGCATATATTTTTGATGCTGATTTTTCAGTATTAAAGAAAAAAGATGGTAACTTATTATACTTAGTTACATTAAAAATAAGTGATAATACTTCTAGTATTTTAGCTAAAACATTTGCTAGTGATGAAGAGGAATTTAATAAATATAGTAAAGAATTAAAAAATGGTAAATGGTTTCATTTCATAGGTCAAGTAAGAGATGATTCATTTGCTCATGATTTAGTTTTTCAATTTAGAAGTTATGAAGAAATAGATGATCCAACAATTAAAAGAAAAGATAATGCCGAGGAAAAAAGATGTGAATTACATGCTCATACAATGATGAGTCAAATGGATGGAGTATGTGATGAAATTGAACTTGTAAAAAGGGCTATTTCCTATGGGCATAAAGGGATTGCTATTACAGACCATGATTGTTGTCAATCATTTCCACATGTTTTTGATACTGTTACAAAACATAATAAAAGTAGAAAAAAAGACTTGGATGCTAAAATAAAAGAAAATGAAGAAGCTCTTGAAAATATTAAAAATTCCGGAAATACTGAAGGAATGGAAGAAATTGAAAAATATATAGAAACACTAAAAAAAGAAAAAGAGAATTTTGTTCCTTTTAAAGCTGGATATGGTGTGGAACTAGAAATGACAGAAAGTAAGCTTAATGTTGTTTTTAATCCAAATGATGAATTACTTGAAAATAATACTTTTGTTATATTCGATACAGAAACTACTGGTTTTAATCCAGGATTAAGTGATTCTATGATTGAAATAGGTGCTGTTAAATTAAAAAATGGTGAAGTAGTTGATCGTTTTGATGAATTAATAAATCCCGGAAGACATATTGATGAATCTATTACTAGAGTTACTAATATAAGTGATGATGATGTAAAAGATGCTGATAATGAAGAAAATGTTATCAAACGTTTTAAAGAATGGATTGGAGCTTTACCTTTAGTTGCTCATAATGCAAAATTTGATAAAAATATGCTAGATATGGCTTATTACAAATATAACTTAGGGAAACTTGAAAATCCAATTATAGATACTTTAATGTTATCAAGAGTAGTAAACCGTGAACTAAAAAAACATAGTTTAAAAGCTTTAGGTAAATTCTATGGAATTGATACAGGTGAAAGTGATGATGAAGAACAAAGTGAAACATCTATTCCCTCAGGAAGTTTTAAATTAGATGAAGAAGAAACTGAAAGAATAGAAGATATCATTGTTGATGATGAATCTATTCTAAATGTTTTAAGTGAAGAATATTTAGATAACGATATTACAACAGAAAGTAAAGTTACTAAAGTTAAAAAAACTTATTTTATACCAACAATTTATAAAAAGAGTAAAACTGAGAAAACTTCGATTGAAATTAAATTTAAAGATGGTACTGTTTCTAAAACAGAATTCAATTTACATCCTGCTGAAAATACATGTACATTAAAATTTGCATCAACATTTGGTGAAAAAGAAATACCTGTTACTGTATATGTTGGACAACACCATGGTGCCGATGTCGACTCTGAAAATACAGGTTACATATTCAATAAAATGTTAAAACAAATTGAAGGAATAAATACTATTGCTGAATTAAATGATTTATATAAACTAGAAGATGTTGCTTTTAGAAATGATCATAAAAAGATGGGAAATATCGCTGAATTATGTTCTTATAAAAATTATGTTATTCCAGCAAAAGAAGGAGAAACTTATGAAGATAAGGATTATCCATTCTTAAAATATGATAATAAAGATTATGTATGGAAATTTCCTTGGTGTAAAGATGATTTCTTACAAATGTATGAAAATATTCCAGGTAAAACATTTACAGAAAATTTAGCGAATATATATGATTCAACTAAACATATTACATTTATTGCTAAAAATAAAGTTGGATTAAAGAATCTATTTAAAATAATTAGTTTTGCAAATACAAACTTTATTGAAAGAAATGCTAAGATTCCAAGAAAGTTAATCAATGAATATCGAGAGGGATTGCTTGTAGGTTCTGCTTGTTTAAATGGTGAAATATTTAATTTAGCTTTAACACGTACTGAAGAAGAACTAGTTGAAGCAATGAAATTCTATGATTATATTGAAATTCAGCCAATTGACAACTATAAACATTTATTAAAAAATCATGATATTTCTAATATGGATGATTTAAAATTAGCAATTAAAAAAATTATAAAATGTGCAAAAATTGCTGATAAAATGGTTGTTGCTGATTCGGATGTTCATAATATTGATCCAGGAGACTTAATAAGCCGTGAAATTATAGTTAATCAAAATGTTCCAGGTAAAGGAAGACATCCGCTTGCTAGATATTTAAAGGGGGATTATAAACCTAATGTTAATAAAGAAAATATAAATGAAGCAATTAAAAAAGCTGAAAGTATGGGGCATACTCTTTCAAGTATTGATATAAAAGTCTTAAAATACATTTATGCATTAACAAATTTAAAAAATATAGATTTAACTTCAAATAATATAGCTCTTATTTATTCAATTGATAAAAATAGTCAAGAAGAAGCAAAAGCTAAAACTAATTTTGAGGAAAAGAAATATATGATTGATTCTTCTTTAAGAAAACTTCAAATAGCTGGTTTAATTAATGTTAACTATGTTAATGGAACTTATTCACTTTTATCAAAATATACAAAGAGTGAAGTACCTCAAATGGGACACATTCCTAATCAATTCTTTAGAACAACTAAAGAAATGTTAGATGAATTTGCATGGTTAGAAGATAAAGAACTTATTCATGAAATTGTTATTGAAAATCCAAATAAGATTATTGATATGTTAGAAGAAATTGAAGTAGTAGTTTATCCAGATAAACCATATTCTCCAATTATTGAACATTCACAAGAAACATGTCGTGACCTTGTTTTTGATAAAGCTCATAGTATGTATGGTGACCCACTTCCTGCTAATATTGAGGAACGTATTGCCCAAGAGTTTTATGGAGATAAAATAAATGCTCTTGTAAAAGAAAAAATAGATATAGAAAATCCAGATATGAGTGAAGAAGAAAAAGAAAAAATATTTACTCCAACACTTCATGAAGTAATAATGAGTGGATACGATGGAGTAGTTAATTTAAAAAAAGAACAAGTTAAAAGATTAAGTGAAAAAGAATTAACAGAAGAAGAAGCAATCGAAACGGCTAAAGCTCAATTAACTGGTATAATTGGTGGAGGATTTGACGTTATTTACTTGATTGCTCAAAAACTTGTTAAACACTCAAATGATGATGGATATTTAGTTGGTTCACGTGGTTCAGTTGGTTCTTCATTTGTTGCAAGTATGATGGGAATAACAGAATGTAACGGACTTCCAGCTCATTACTATTGTCCAAAGTGTCAATACAGTGAATTTAATGATAAAGATGGACATCCTTATTCAGAAAACTATCCAAGTGGATTTGATTTACCTGAAATTAATTGCCCTAAATGTGGAACTCAAATGATTCATCAAGGAAACGACATGCCATTTGCAACATTTTTAGGATTTGCGGGAGAAAAGGTGCCAGACATAGATCTTAACTTCTCAGGAGATAACCAAGCAAGTGCTCATGAATATACAAAAGTATTATTTGGTACAGATAATGTATATCGTGCTGGTACTATTGGAACAGTTGCTGATAAAACGGCATTTGGATATGTTCAAGGATATTATGAAGATGTAATGTATAATGCTTTAACTATTGAATGTGCATCTTTAGGTTTATCAGTTACAAGTAAAGATGAACTTAGAAAAAAAGATATTATTAAATCTTTTGTGAGAATTCCTGAAGTTGAAAGAATGGCAGTTGGTTGTACTGGAGTAAAAAGAACCACAGGTCAACATCCAGGTGGCATAGTAGTTGTTCCAGGATATAAAGATATATGGGATTTCACACCATTTCAATATCCTGCAGATGATCCAACAGTTGCTTGGAGAACAACTCACTTTGATTACCATGCAATTGATGCCGATCTTTTAAAACTAGATATTCTTGGACACGATGATCCAACAGTTTTAAAAATGCTTCAAGACTTATCTGGAATAGATGTTACTAAAATTGATTTAGGTGACCGAGATACTATGAAAATATTTACTGGACCAGAGGTTCTAGGAATTGAAAAAACACGACTTAGAGGCCTTACAAGTAAAGATGGAGTTAAATACTGTCCAACAGGAACTCTTGGAGTACCAGAATTCGGAACCTCATTCTTACTTGGAATGCTTGAAGAAACTAAACCAACAACTTTTGCCGAACTAATAAAAATTTCTGGACTTTCACACGGAACTGATGTTTGGCTTGGGAATGCCAGAGATTTATGTACACCAGATGAAAATGGTAATATTCAAGTCCCATTTAAAAATGTAATTGGATGTCGTGACGATATTATGGTTAATCTAATACAATGGGGGGTACCTGCTGGAAAAGCATTTAAAATAATGGAATTTGTTCGTAAAGGTAAACCTAGTAAAGACCCTGCTACTTGGGCTGAACATGCAGCTCTTTTAAGAGAATATAATATACCTGAATGGTATATAGAATCTTGTAGGAAGATAAAATACATGTTTCCAAAAGCTCATGCAACGGCTTATGTAACAAGTGCATTTAGAATAGCTTGGTTTAAAGTTCATCATCCAATTTGGTACTATTGTGCATATCTTTCAATAAGAAGAGATGCCTTTGACATTCAATCTATGGTTAGAGGTGAAAATGCAATTCGTGAAAAAATTGACGAAATAGATGCCAAGGGAAATCAAGCAAGCAATAAAGAAATAGATACTAGAGATACCTTATGTATTTGCCTTGAAGCAGCAGCTAGAGGAATATACTTTAAAAATATAGATATTGAAAAAAGTGATGCTAAATATTTTACAATTACTGAAGATAATAAAGGATTAATAATTCCATTTTGTGCATTAGATGGATTAGGAGAAAATGTTGCCAAAGAAATCATAAAAGCAAGAAAAGATGCTCCATTTATTTCTATTGAAGATTTGCAAAAACGTGGAAAAGTTAATGGAACATCTATTGAAAGACTTAAATCTTTAGGATGTTTAGATGGTTTAAGTGAATCAAATCAATTATCATTATTTTAAAATAAAAAAAGAAAAGAAGTTGATCAAATGAAAATTGCAATAGCTGGAACAGGTTATGTTGGTTTATCTTTAGCTACACTTCTTAGTCAATATAATGAAGTAGTCGCATTAGATATTGTTCCTGAAAAGGTTGAAATGATTAATAATCGAATAAGTCCAATAAAGGATGAGTATATTGAAAAATATTTTAAAGATAAAAATCTGAATTTACGTGCTACTTTGGACTATAAAGAAGCTTTTTCGGGAGCAAAATTTGTTATTATAAGTACTCCAACTAATTACGATGAAAGAACTAATTTCTTTGATACTTCATCTGTTGAAGATATAATTAAAGAAGTTATTTCTATGTATGATGATAATATTGTAATGATTGTTAAAAGTACAATACCAGTTGGCTTTATAAATAATATGAAAGAAAAATATCATATAGATAATATTATTTTTAGCCCTGAATTTCTAAGAGAAGGAAAGGCTTTATATGATAATTTATATCCATCAAGAATTATCGTTGGTGAAAAAAGCAAAAGAGCAGAGGAGTTTGGTGAGTTATTAAAAAGTGCTTCACTTAAAGATGATGTTGTAGTTAAATATATGGATTCGACTGAAGCTGAAGCTGTTAAATTATTTGCCAATACTTATTTAGCACTTAGAGTAGCATATTTTAATGAACTTGATACTTATGCAGAGTTAAACAGTTTAAATACTAAAGATATTATTGATGGTGTATGTTTAGATCCGCGTATTGGAAATTTTTATAATAATCCGAGTTTTGGATATGGAGGATATTGTTTACCTAAAGATACTAAACAATTAAAAGCGAATTATAAAAATATTCCTGAAAATTTAATAAGTGCAATAGTAGAAAGTAATAATACAAGAAAAGAACACATCGCAAAAGAAATTATTGATAAAAATCCTAAAATAGTTGGTATATATAAATTAGCAATGAAAAGTGGATCAGATAACTTTAGAACAAGCGCGATTCAAGATGTTATGAAAAAAATTAAATCAAATGGCATAGAAATAGTTATATATGAACCAACATTACAAGAAGATACTTTTAAAAATAATAAAGTTATAAAAAATATTGATGAATTTAAAAATATATCAGATATTATATTGGTTAATAGATATGATGAATCACTAAAAGATGTAAAAGATAAAATATATACTAGAGACTTATTTTTAAGAGATTAATTTATATAAAAAGGAATTAGCTTAAAACTAATTCCTTTTTATTTGTTTCCTTATTAGAAACATTTGATAAACCTAAAATATAATCAGCTGAAATATCATAAAATTTGCATAACTTAATTAAATAAGTTACTGGCATAATATTTATTCCTTTCTCATATCTAGCATATTGTTGTTGCCTTATTCCTAAAAATATAGCAACTTCTTTTTGAGTTACACCTCTAATTTCCCTAATGAATTTCATTCGATCAGTATAATACATATAATCACCCACACTATAATTAGCAAAATAATTAAAATAAAACTGCAAAAAAGAACAGATGTGTTGTAACAAAATTATAAAAAACCACTTCATTAGAAGTGATTTTTAAAATTAGTCGTTATTGTTGTATCCAGTCCAGCCAGCACCAATTATTATTACTAAAAGAATGAATAATACAATCCATAAGGCTGCTCCCCATGAGTATCCACCAGTTGTATAACCAGCAAATCCAGGATTAGACATATAACAAGGATTTGTATTCATGCCATAGTTATTATATCCGTAATAGTACATAATATACCTCCTTTATCTAATATATTTTATTAACGATGTCTTCATTTTGACATTACTTTTTAAAAAATATATATTTATAAACAAATGTATGATATACTTTTAGTAAGGTGATGTTATGTATAGTTATATAAACGGAGTAATTGCAGATATTACAAGTAGCAGTGTTGTAATTGATAATCATGGTATAGGATATAATATATTTGTTGCTAATCCATATTCATATGTTGTTGGAAGTGAAACTAAAATATATCTTTATAACTATATAAGAGAAGATGAATATTCTTTATACGGTTTTAAATCATTAGAAGAAAAAGATTTATTTTTAAGACTTATTAATGTTAAAGGGTTAGGTCCTAAAATAGCTTTACCAATGCTTGCTACTGGAAGTGTTAATGGAATAATTGATGCAATTGATCGAGAAAATATTATATACTTAACAAAGTTTCCTAAAGTTGGAGATAAACTAGCAAGGCAAATAATACTTGATTTAAAAGGAAAACTAAGTACAACTCAAACAGTAACTAATGAATCTGATGAGTTAATTGAAGCATTAGTTAGTCTAGGATATAAAAATGCTGATATTAAGAAAATACTTCCTAAAGTTAATCCAAGTGAAACAATAGAAAAGCAAATAAAAGAAGCTTTAAAATTACTTTTAAATAGTTAGGAGAACATATGGAGAGAATTATTACAGGAGATAAAACAATAGAAGAAGTAAATGAAGATAGTATTAGACCTCAAACCTTAGATGAATATGTTGGTCAAAGCGAAGTAAAAGAAAATATTAGAATATTTATAGAAGCAGCTAAAATGCGTAATGAACCATTAGATCATGTATTATTATATGGCCCTCCAGGACTTGGAAAAACAACTCTTGCGCATATTATTGCAAATGAACTAGGGGCAAATTTTAAAACATCAAGTGGACCAGCTATTGAAAAATCAGGAGATTTGGCAGCTGTATTATCTACTCTTGAACCTGGTGATGTTTTATTTATTGATGAAATACATAGAATGCCGAAATTTATAGAAGAAATATTATATCCAGCTATGGAAGATTTCGAACTTGATATAGTTGTTGGAACCGATTCATCAAGCAGAAGCATTAAAATAGATTTACCGCCTTTTACTTTAGTTGGCGCAACAACTCGTGCTGGAGATTTATCTGCTCCATTAAGAGATAGATTTGGTATAGTGAATAAACTTAATTACTATACTGAAGAAGAGCTAGTTGGAATTATAAAAAGAACAAGTCGTGTACTTGAAATGGAAATAACAGATGATGCAGCAGTTGAACTTGCTAAACGTAGTAGAAAAACACCAAGAATTGCCAATAGACTTTTTAAACGCGTTCGTGATTTTGCATCTGTAATCGGTAATGGAGTAATTGATCTAGATATTACTAAAGAAGCCTTGAATAGACTTAAAGTTGATAAATATGGTCTAGATCAAGTTGATATAGAATATCTAACAAGTTTAATAGAAAAATTTAATGGTGGACCAGTTGGTGTAGAAACAATTGCATCATCTATTGGAGAAGAAATATCTACTCTTGAAGATGTTGTTGAACCTTATTTATTACAAGAAGGATTCATTAAACGTACACCTAGGGGAAGAATGGTTACAGATAAAGCTTATGCTCATTTAAATCAAGGAGATAGATTATTTTAATTAAAAGGTGGTTTTGGTTATGAGTCTAAAAAAATATGTTAATTCAAATATAATTGTTAATAATTTAAACTTTACTGAGCAAGCTAGATTTGCAAGATTTAATAAATATGTTGATTTAATAGAAGAAAAATATGAAGATAAAGCAAAAATAATTTCGTTTGAGGAGTTGAAGAAAAAATATGAAAATAGATGATTTTGATTATAATTTACCAGAAGAGTTAATTGCTCAAGTGCCACTTAAAGATAGAGCTTCTTCAAGATTAATGGTACTTCATAAAAAAACAGGTGAAATAGAACACAGACATTTTAAGGATATTGTGGAATATTTAAATCCAGGAGATGCATTAGTAATAAATGACTCTAAAGTAATTCCTGCTCGTTTAATAGGAGAAAAAGAAGATACTCATGCGGTAATTGAACTTTTACTTTTAAAAAACTTAGAAGGTGATACTTGGGAATGTTTATCTAAGCCACAAAAAAGACTTCATGTAGGTTCTATTATTGCTTTTGGAGATGGTTCTTTAAAAGCAGAAGTTATAGAAATATTAAATGATGGTATTACACATGTAAAACTAATATATAAAGGAATATTAATGGAAGTTTTATGTAATCTGGGAACTATGCCACTTCCACCATACATTCATGAAAAATTAGAAGACAAAGATAGATATCAAACAGTTTATGCTAAGACTTATGGCTCTTCAGCAGCACCTACAGCTGGGTTACATTTTACTGAAGAACTATTGAATGAAATTGAGAAAAAAGGTATATACATAATTCGTGTAACTTTACACGTTGGTTTAGGTACTTTTAGACCAGTAAATGTAGAAGATGTAACTAAACATGAAATGCATACTGAAACATATATGATTTCTTCTGAATCTGCTAAGAAATTAAACGAAGTTAGAAAAAATGGTGGAAAAATATTTGCAGTTGGAACAACTTCTACAAGAGTACTAGAATCAAATAGAAAAAAATACTCTGAATTTACTCCAGAAGTAAATGAAACAAATATATTTATATATCCAGGATATAAATTTTTAGGAATAGATAATTTAATTACTAATTTCCATCTTCCTAAGTCAACATTAATAATGTTGGTAAGCGCTCTTGCAGGAAAAGAAAATATAATGAATGCATATAATGAAGCAGTTAAAGAAAAATATAGATTCTTTTCTTTTGGAGACGCAATGCTTATAATTGATTAATACTAATTTTTAGTATATAATTAAAAAAGAAGGGTGGTTTTAGTTTTATGGTAAAATATAATTATAAATTAAAAGATTTAGAATTTTATGAATCAGATGTAGTAGTGATTTCTAGAGAAGAAAATAACGATGTTATATTTAAACTAATTGATGATGAAAAACTTGCTTTAGGTAGATTAAATGCTGGTAAAATAAGAAGACTTTCACCATTTGTTGCAAATATTAAATATGATTATGGAACTTCATGTTATTTTATAACTGATTCATTAAGTGGAAGTATCATTGATTTAAGTTTCTTTGTTGATGAAAATGGTGAAGTTATGGGAACTGGATACACAAATGATAGTAATCAAATTTTGGAGGTTAAAACAACAGGTAAATTTGATACATATCCTTTTGAAACATATGATGATTACAAAACTTATCTTGAGTCAAATCTGATTATTGAAAAGAAAAGAATAGCAGAACATAATAAGTTAAATGCAATTACAATAGTTAATCATTCAAAAAGAAAATTAGGAAAATAAAAAACACTTCAAGTGTTTTTCTTTTTGTCGATATATAGTATAATTAAATTTAAGTAAGGAGTAAAAAGATGAAAATAAAATACACTTTATTAAAAGAAGAAAAAAACACTAAAGCGCGTTTAGGTAAAATTGAAACTAACTATGGAACTTTTGAAACTCCAATGTTTATGCCAGTTGGTACTCAAGCAACAGTCAAAACATTAAGTCCTGAAGAATTAAAAGAAGTTCATGCTGGAATAATTTTATCAAATACATATCATTTATGGTTAAGACCTGGAGAAGATATAGTAGATGAAGCTGGTGGACTTCATAAATTTATGAATTGGAATGGACCAATTTTAACAGATTCAGGTGGTTTTCAAGTATTTTCTTTAGCAAAGAAAAAAGATATAACAGAAGAAGGAGTAAAATTTAAAAATCATTTAAATGGTGATAGTTTACTTTTAACTCCAGAAAAAAGTATCGAAATTCAAAATAAATTAGATTCGGATATAGCAATGAGTTTTGATGAATGTATTGGATGGCCTGCAACACGTGAATATGTTGAACAAAGTGTTGAAAGAACTCTACGTTGGGCTAAAAGAGGAAAAGATGTTTTTAATAATCCAAGACAAAGTCTATTTGGTATTGTTCAAGGTGGTGAGTATCCAGATATTCGAAAACATTGCGTTGAAGAACTTGTTAAAATGGATTTTGATGGATACTCAATTGGCGGAACAAGTGTAGGGGAAGATAAACCTACAATGTATAAAATGGTTGAATATTCAACAGAATATTTACCTAAAGATAAAGTAAGATATTTAATGGGAGTTGGAGATCCAATTGATATAGTTGAAAATGTTATAAGAGGTGTTGATATATTTGACTGTGTAAGTCCAACAAGACTTGCTCGTCATGGACATGCATTAACAAAATATGGAAAGATAAATTTAAAAAATGCTAAATTTAAACGTGATTTTACTCCTATAGATGAGACATGCGATTGCTATGCTTGTAAAAATTTTACTAAAGCTTATATAAAACATCTAATTAATGCCGATGAAACTTTTGGAGCACGTCTTTTATCTATTCATAATATTCGTTATTTAATTAGATTAACAGAAGAATTAAGAGAAGCAATAAAAAATGATAATATTTTAGAATATAGAGATCAATTTGTGAGAGATTATTATGAAACGAATAAGTAATTATACAATATTTCTAACAACAATTATTATAATTGTTATAATAGTTATTACTAAAACAACCATATCTTTAAATGATGATCATGAAGAACGTTTAATGTATGCGCTTAATTCTAAAATTGAATATGCATTTAAAAGATGTAGATTTGAAAATAGATGCAGTAACGATATAACTTTAGGCATGCTATATGAAAATGGATACTTAACTGAACTTGTTAATCCAATAACAAAAGAAGTATTAGATGAAAATAAAAAGATTAATTATGTTAATGGTGAAACCATTATAGAAGAATAAAAATAGGAGACCTAAAAGTCTCCTTTAATATTGTAAATTTTATTGTAACATTTTTGTAATCTTAAAAGTGGTTCACTTTTGATTCCATATGTTTCTTTCAATTCATTGTTCATATTATCCCATGTACCATTGTAATCTACAATATGGCTTAAATTTTGATCTTCAGGATAATATCTATTAATTGTATTAATCAAAAAATATACTTGTTTGCTTATATTATTAAGGCCCAATATATCATTTTGATTTAAAACGTGAAATGTAAGTAAATTTATATCAGGAATAGGGAATTTCAATATATATTTTTCAATTTCTATATTAATTCTATCAATATCTTCATTACTTAATGGTGTTATATGTTCTTCATTTTGCAAAAAAACAAGTAATCTTTTTAATGAATCCTTTTCAATTGAAGTAATTAAATCTTTTTTTCTTTGCATAAGTAATAAAGCTTTCTCATATTTTATAAGAGAAGGCACAAATACTCCTATTTTTTCAATTAATTTAGTTCTTAATTCTCCTACAACTTTATTTTTTTCTTTAACTTTTTCTTCATAATGTAATCTAGCTTTTTGTTTAAGAACTTTATCAGTAGCAAGATTATAGGCACGTTCATATTCACGCACATCTGGAATGTTAAAATTTATATAATATTTGTATGTTAAACATTCTGGATCAACTAACTTAATAAGTAAAAATATTTGTTCTTCACTATTTAAAGAACTTTTCATATATTTTAAGTTTGTAATTAGTTGATAAGCATATAATTCTTTATCAATTTCTTTGCTTTCAGCAATGATTTTGTTTAAGTTATTTTCTACTTCTTCTATTTTTTTATAAGACTCTTCTGTAAGCATTTCAAAATTATGGAATGTTTTTGTAGATAAGAAATCTCTACAGAAACTATCAAGATTAATTTTTGGCGAAACAGTATTTGATTTTGCCATAATACCAACTCCTTAAAAAATATGAATGTATTATAATACCAAAAAAATAAAAAAGCAAATTTTCTATTGATATCTGTGATTTTATATGCTAAAATATATGTGCTTTTAGAAAAAAGTTAAATGTAATCCGCTTGAAATATTTTAACTATATTAAAGTGTTTTAATGATTATGTGGGTGTATATTATAGAAAGGAAGTATATCATGAACTTAAAAGATATCGTAGATGCAAAAAGTATTAGAACTGATGTTCCTGAGTTCCGTGTAGGAGATACTGTAAGAGTTGATTATAAAATTCAAGAAGGTAAAACTCACAGAATTCAAGCATATGAAGGAGTAGTTACTTCAATTAAAGGAAGTAAAATATCAAGAACATTTACTGTTAGAAAAAAAAGTGGTGGAATAGTTGTTAAAAGAATTTTTAAAGTTAATTCTCCATTAGTTGATAAAATAACAGTTGTAAGAAAAGGTATGGTTCGTAGAGCTAAACTTAATTATCTTGATAATTCTGCTAAGGATATTAAAATCAAGGAAAGAAATTAATTTTTCTTTCTTTTTTTTTGTCTTTTTGGTACAATTGATATGGTGATTAACATGGTAGAAAATAATAGTAATGAAGAAACAAAAAAAGAAGTTAAGAAAAATACAAAAAAAGCAAGTCAAGATTTATTTTTAGAATATATGCCTTATATTATAATAATATTTTTTGTCGTTATAATTCGTTTATTTATAGCAACTCCTATAAGTGTAAAGGGATCAAGTATGAAACCGACCTTACAAAATGGGGATACAATGATTCTTTATAAATTAACTAAGCATATTAGAGGTATTAAAAGATTTGATATAGTTGTAATTAAAACAGATTCAGGAGATTTAATTAAAAGAGTTATTGGTTTACCTGGAGATAAAATTAGATACGAAGTTAAATATGTTAATGAAGAAAAAACTGGTGTTTTAACAGTTAATGGAGAAGTTGTAGAAGAAAAATTCTTAACTACTGCTAAAAAAATAGGTACTTGTGAAACTAATTGGACTATATGTAATGAAGAAATAACTGTTCCTGAAGGTGAATACTTTGTAATGGGAGATAATCGAGATGATTCTAAAGATTCAAGAATGATTGGTACAGTTCCATTAAAAGATATAAAAGGAACAACAGAAATTATATTATTTCCTTTTAATAGATTTGGTAAAGTAAAGAAATATAGTGAATAAACTATATTTTTTTATTACTAAAAATATGTGTTATAATAAACACATGGTGGTTTTATGGTTAAAGATCTATGTTTTGAAATATTAGATAAATGCCCAAATAAATGTATGTTTTGTTCATCAAATTCTTGTATAGATAAAAACACTTTTATAGATTTAAATGATTTTAAAAGAACAATAGATTATTTTATGGCAAATGGTGGAATAGAAGAATTATCACTTTCTGGAGGAGAACCTTTAATGCATCCAGATTTACTAGAAATGATTAATTATGCATCAAATTATGGTATAAATGTTACTTTATTTACAAGTGGAATAAAGTATGCAAGTAGTATAAGTGGTGAAGAAAAGAACTACTATTTAAAAGCTTTAGAGAAAAGCCTAAGTAAAATTAATCCTGATGATACTTTAACTATAAAAGGAATAAAAAATTATTATGAAAATATTTTAAAGAATAAAGTATATGGTTGTATTTCTAAAAGTGATATTGATAGTTTAGTTAATGCCGGACTTAAAAAAATTGTTTTTGATGTTCAAGCTTATGAATATGAAACTGACGAAACTCTTATGGGAAGAAAGAATAGCATGAAAGTTTTTCTTTTAGATTCTCTATATAATGCATCTAGATCTAGTTTATTTGTTGATATTCACTTTATACCTAATAAATTAAACTATAAAGAAATCCCGGATTTATTAGAACTTATAGATATAATTGATGTAAATAGAATAAGTTTTTTAAATTTTGTACCTCAAGGAAGAGGTAAAGAAAATGAAGAATCTTTAAAATTAAATCAAAAACAAAAAGAAGAATTTTTCTTACTTTTAGAACGTTCAAGAAGGCTATTTAAAGGTGAAATACGTTTAGGTATACCTTTAAATGATAATCAAACTCATAAATGTAATGCTGGTATTTCAAAATTAGATATCAAATATGATGGAACTATATTGCCATGCCCAGCATTTAAAGAATTAAGTAAAGAAGATTATGAAAAATATGGAATAAAATTATATAATATATACGACTCTTTAGAAAAAGTAAAAATAAGCGGTAATGGATATCGTGCATATCCATTATGTAAGAAAGTGTACGCGAATCATGAATAAATTAGAAAAATTAAAAAATATCATTGATAAATCAGAAAATATAGTTTTCTTTGATGGAGCAGGAACATCAACTCTTTCAGGAATAAAAGACTTTAGAGGAAAAAACGGAATTTATAAAATGGATTTAGATATTTCTCCTGAATATTTATTAAGTGTAAATTGTCTTTATAATAATCCTTTTCTATTTTATAATTTTTATAAAAATAATTTAAATTGTTTAAGTAATGTACCAAATATTATAAATAAGTATTTAAAAGAATTAGAGAACATTGGAAAACTTAAATGTGTAATAACTCAAAATATTGATGGTTTACATAAAAAGGCAGGAATAAAAAACGTATTAGAAATTCATGGCTCTATATATAAAAATTATTGTATGAAATGTGGAAAAAATTATGCTGCCGAATATGTATTTAACTCTAAAGATATTCCTATATGTACTTGTAATGGTATAATAAGACCAGATGTTACTCTTTATGGAGAAAATTTAAATGATGATTTTTATTCTGCAATAGAATTTATTAAAAAAAGTGATACTTTAATTGTTGCTGGTTCATCATTAACTGTATTTCCAGCATGTAGTTTAGTAGATGAATTTAATGGTAAAAACTTAATAATTATAAATGATACAAAAACTCCTTATGATAAGAGCGCAACTTTAGTCATCAATGATGATTTAGAAAAAGTATTTAAATATTTGAAAGGTTGATTTTTATGGATTTTGAAAATATTATTATAGGAACAAGTAGTTATGATAAAGCAAAGTCTGGTAATTTAGTATCAATTACCGGTGATGGTGGAGTAGCTTGGAATTATTTTGGTTCTTATTATAAAAAGCTTGCTCCTAGATTAATTACTTATGAAAAATATATGGAAGGATTAGAAAATCTAAGCAATATAAAAGATAAAGAAGAATATCAAGCTTATAGAAGTTATATTGAATATGAATATATAAAAAGCTATTATGAAACAAGACTACTAAATATGAATGTTTATGAGTTGCTTGAAACTCTTTATAAAAAATTTGGAAAAGAAATTATTCTTTTATGTCATGAACCAATAGAAGAATTTTGCCATCGAAGAGTATTAGCAGATTACATTGAACTTGAAACAGGAATTTATATACCAGAAATAAGTATAGATGAATCTGAAAAATTGATAAAAGAAAATCCCATAAGATATAAAAAAGTATTAAATAGAGTAATAAATGAGAGGTGGTAATATGATAAATAAAATAATTGATATATATGAAAAACAAAATAAAGAAGAAATTAATAGTTTAAAAGATGAAGTTATTAAATCTCATAATGCTAGATATATGTTTATATTTGCTTATTATTTTCCAGAATATATAGATGATGAATTTAATAAAAAACTACTTGAAACAAACGATAAAAGATATATAACATTTATGTTTAGGCAAATTAAAAATATAAATGAAAAAGTATACTTCAATAAAATATTAAAATATGACAATAAAGATATATTTTATTCATTATTTGATAAAAGAGTAAATAATGTAGAATATTATCTTTTAGCATTTGAAACATTTAAAAATAGAAATATAGATAAATACGTTTTCCTAACACTATATTTATTCTTCATTATAAATGATGCATATGATGAGAAAATGTTTGAAATATTAAATAAATATATACCTAATATAACCAAGGAAAATTATAAAAGTATATTAATTGATTTTGTAAATAAAAATAAAGAAGAGATTCCAAAAGTTAAAGATTATACAAAAAATTGCTATATTGGTCATAATAACTATATTCCGGATTTTATTGTATTGCATATTAGCTTTGATTACGGAAGAGTTATAAATACTTTTTATAATGAAGAAAGTGAAGTATCAAGTCATTTTGTAATATCTAGAAATGGTGAAGTAGTAAATCCAGTAAGTTTAGAAAATAGTTCTTGGGCTAATGGTACAAGTATAAATAATACTTCAGATATTTACTATCGTTTTTCAAAAAATGAAGAAATAAAAAATAGAAAAGATAATGCGAACTATTATAGTTATTCTATTGAGAATGAATCATTTGATGGAACTTTAACTAAAGAACAATATAGCGCTTTAATTAGCACTATATGTATTATAATAAACCATATTAAGGATACTTATGGAGTTGATTTTAAAATTGATGAAGAGCATATAATAGGTCATCATGACGTAAATCCACTTGTAAGAGTAAGTTGTCCAGGAATTAACTTTCCAATGAAAAAAATAATAGAAGATGTAAGGAAGATTTATGAAAAAATTTAGTGATATAAAATATGAAAGACCAAATTATGAAGAAATAAAAGTAACACTTGAAAATCTAATATCAAGATTAAAAGAAGCAGCAAATGTAGAAGAGTTTCTAAAAATAGTAAAAGAAATAATTGGAATTCAAAATAAAATTGAAGAAATGTATGATTATGCTGATATAAATAATATGCGCGCTTTAAATGACGAGTTTTATAAAGAAGAAATTGAATATTGGAATGCATTTAAACCTAAATTTGATTTATTATTTAAACCATTTTATCAAATAATGTTAGAGACTCCATATAAGAATCAATTAATTGGAGTAATTCCTGAAAACTTTTTTAATTCAATACTTTCTAAATCAAAAATTACAAGTGATAATATAGTTGAATTAAAGCAAAAAGAAAATGAACTAAAATCTGAATATCGTAATTTAAATAAAGCAACAATTATGTTTGATGGAGAAGAACTTACCTTACCTAAAATATCTATGTATTTTACTTCTAATGATCGTGATATGAGAAAAAAAGCTCATGACGCAGTAAATGAATATTATTATAATAATACTAAAAAATACACTCATGTTTTATATGAGTTAATACAAGTTCGTAATGAAATTGCTAGAAAGCTAGGATTTAATGATACTTTAGAATATAGTTTACTTAGTTTAAGAAGATTCGGGTATGACTATAAAGATATAGATTTATTTAGAAATAATATCATTAAATATTTTAGTCCTTTATGCAAAAAAATAAGTGAAATAAAAAAAGATGAATTAGGATTAGAAAAAATAGAGTATTTTGATACAGTTTTCTTTAAAGAATCTCCAAAATCTTTATATAAAAATGAAGAACTTTTAAATCATTTAAAAGAATTATTTACAAAAATTGATTCAAAGTTAGGTGAGTTTTACTCAGAGTTACTTGAAAATGGATATATTGATTTTTGTACTAGAGAAAATAAAGTAAACTTTTCGATAACTAATTATTTAGTATGCGAATGTTTACCAGTTATAACAGGAAACTATAAAGGAAACTATAGGGATGTTCTTACAACTACTCATGAAATGGGGCATGCATATCAAAAATATATAGCTGGTATCGAGGATAAAAATCATGTTGTTTCGGCTTTATTGAAATATCCAACTTTTGAAATTGCAGAAATGTTTTCTCATGCTATGCAATTAATAGCAACGGATTACGTTGATCCTATATTTTCCTCAGATGATAAAGAAAAGTATGGATTCATATTTATATGTAATTTAATTACAACTATGCCTTATATATGTTTAATCGATGAATTCCAAGAAACAATTTATAAGAAAAAAGACTTAAAAGAAGAGGATATTGGTAAGATATTTATTGAACTTTCTAAAAAATATAAGATATATGATGGATATATTGGAAATAAAAACCTTGAAGCAGGAAATTATTACTTTAGACAAACTCATGTTTATTCTGATCCATTTTACTATATCGATTATGCTCTTTCATATTTTGGAGCATTTGCAATTTGGAATAAGTCAAATAAGAATCTAGATTTATTTAAAAAAATTGCGGCAGTAGCTTCATATTATCCTTTTAAAAAGATAATTGAATTATATGATATGCCAAATCCATTTACTGAAGATGCATTTAAAGATGTATCAATAATGTTAAATCAAAAAATAGATGAATTCAAACTTACAAGAAAGAGATAATCTTTCTTTTATTTTTATAACTATGATATAATTTTTGTATGGTGGTAATATGAAATTAAAGTTTATTAAACCGGCTTTAAATCTGCTTATGGATGAATGGAACTTAGGAGTAAAAGAATCAGGCGCACCAAAGAATCTATGTGCATTAATCTATTTGTTTGAATTAATAGAAAAGTCGGAACATTTCATATATTATACAGAAAATAACAGACTTTATGGATTTGCTAGTTATTCTAAAAAAAATTCAAAAAAGCATATAGTTAGAAAAAAATTATCCAGTTTAATAAGAAAAACTTTACTTAAAAGTAAAAAAATTAAAGATTTAGCTGCATTAGAAAAGTATAATAATTCCTATGACTATATACCTGATAATTTAAAAAATACATTTGATGGTGAAATATTAATATTAATTTTAGATAAGTCTTTAAGAGGAAAAGGATTAGGTAAAAATCTTCTTTTAGAAACATATAAAGAAGCTAGAAAAAATAATATAAAAAATTTATATATATTAACAGATGATTCTTGTACTTATGATATTTATGAAAATACAGGCTGTAAGAAGATTTTTGAAACTTCAATATCAACGACGGAGTATGGTACTTCAAAGATAGCAACTGATGAATGTGCATACATTTATGAAAAGAGGTTAGATAATGAAAACTAAAATAATCGGTAATACTTATTTAAGAGACATTGAAAAATATGAATTGAAGATGTTTTTCGATGATGATGACTATATTATATGTGTAAAAAAGCTAGTTCAATGTCGCGAAAAGTTTATTATAAAAAATGACTTAGTAGTAATAGATGATGGTTATTACGTTTTTGAAGTTTTACCTAAAGGTGAAGATTATGCAATGCGTTTGTTTTTAGATGATAAAAAGAATCCTTTAGAATATTATTTTGATATATGTAAAAATATAAGAATTGATTCAACTTATAATATACCTATGTATGACGATTTATATTTAGATGTAACATATCTTTTTGGAAAAATTAATATATTAGATGAAGATGAATTATTGGATGCTTATAAATCGGGTGAATTCGATGAAAATGAATTAAAACATATTTATAAAGTAAAAGATAGAATCATAGAAGAAATAAAAAATAAAACTAATAAATGTATGAATATTGATTATATGAAATATTTAAACAATTTTTAAACTCTACAAACTGTAGAGTTTTTTTTATTAGTTTACATGATATATTTTTCTTGGGTGATGAAGTTGATATATTTTATAAGGCATGGCCTAGATGATGAAGAATATATAGGAGGCTGGAGTGATGTTTCTCTTACTGAAGAAGGAATAGAAGAAATAAAGAAGTCTTCTACTTGGATTCAAAACAATCTAAACATAAAAATGATTGTTACCAGTGATATACTTCGGGCAACAGAAACTGCTCAAATAATTGGTAAAAAACTTAATCTAGATTACTTAGAAACCGAATCATTAAGAGAACAAAATAAGGGAGACTTTAATGGATTAAAAAAATCTTCTTTAAATAAAGAGAAACTTGAATTTCTAAAAAATGTTACTATTTATACTATTTTTCCTAACGGAGAATCTCTTATGGATTTAAAAATAAGAATAGAAAACATAATGGAAAAAATACTTGCACTTGATGATGATACTTTAATAGTTACTCATCGTGGAGTTATTAATATGATTTATATTATATTAAATAATTTAGAACTTAATATGGATAAAGAAAGATTTGATGTAACTCATGGAAGTATCCATGAATTAGATAAAGAAAAAAAACTTATAAGGAGAATTTATTAATGGAAAAAAGAATTGTGTTAACAGGTGGACCTGGAAGTGGTAAGACTACTGTAATAAATAATATTGTAAATATATTTTCATCTTTAGGAGTAAAGGTAATTGTAGTACCAGAAACAGCTACTGAAATAATTACTTCGGGAATTAAACCATTTGGAGAAGACCCAGTAGATATGCTTGATTTTCAAGAATTAGTAATGAAACAACAATTGAATAAAGAAAAAGTTGTGGATGATGCTGTAAAAATGTATACAACTAAATATCCTGATAAAGATTTACTGATTATATATGACCGTGGAACAATTGATAATAAATCATATATAACAGACGAAGAATTCATGGATGTTATAAAAAAAGTAACAAATAAAAATAATTATTCAGAACTTTTAAATAAATATGATTTAGTAATTGGTCTTGTAGGTGCAAAAGAGTTTTATACTTTAGAAAATAACTCAGCAAGATCAGAAAGCCCTGACTATGCTTTAAAACTTGGAGAAAGAACATTAAAAAGTTGGGTAGGGCATCCAAAACTAAAAATAGTTGGTCCAAAAGAACACATGGAAGAAAAAGTTAATGAAGTAGCAAATTACATTAATGAACTTCTAAATAAAAAAGCTGTTAAAAATCAAAGAAAATATTTAGTTGATTTGTCATTAACGGATTTAAGACATATTTCTGAAAATGCAACTCCTGTTTATATTGAACAAGCATATTTAAAAAGTAATAATAACGAAGAAAAAAGATTAAGAAAAACGGTTGTTGATTTATCTCCATTATATGAATTAACAATTTATGAATATTTAGATGATGGAAGAAAAGTATTAAAAAGCAGTAAAAAACTTGATGAAAAAATGTATAATGAATTACTATCATTTAAAATAGATGGCTCTAAAGTAATATCTAAATACCGATTATATTTTAGTTATCAAGAAACTTATATGTATTTAGACCTTTTTGAAGATGAAATAATGAATCCAGATGATGCAATACTTGAAATAAATGTTACAGATAATGAAAATATAGTAATACCACCATTTATAAAAGTAGTAGAAGAAGTTAGTAATAATCATGAATTTGATAACTATTCTAAATCAATTGAATCAAATAATAAAAAACTAAAAAGAGTCATTTCATAAATGGCTCTTTAATTCTATGTATTTTTCATTTTCTATATTTTTAGTATTCATAGAGAAATGCTTACAAACGTTAATTATATCATCATAAGTTATATTTTGATTTTTAGCTTTAACTTCAATAAATAAACCTAAATCTTGAACATCATCAAAAGATATTTCATAATCATCTTGATAACTGAAAATCATTCTAGTTTTAGAAATAATACCTAAACTTTTATAATTAAGATCAGTTAGTATATTTTTCATACTTCCTTTATTGTCAATTTTGACAATGTCTTTAGAAAACTTATTTTCATTTATCAATTTTTTTAATGAAAGAATAATTGAATTTTTACTTTCTCTTATTCTTAACCACATATTATCATTTGTTTTAAAATACTCATCAACTTGTTTAACTTTATCAATTTCCTTAGAATTATTTTTAACATCATTTAAGATTCTTAAATATTCATCATAATTTACTTTAATTTTTATTTCTATTTCTTGATTAATTACTTTTTTATTACCATATAATAAATAATCAATAGATGTATTCAGTTTTTCGCTTAATAAACATAAACTAGCTATATCCGGTTTAGTTCTATTTTTTTCCCAGCTGGATATTGTTTTATCTGAAAAATATAACATATTGGCTAAACTTTCTTGAGTATAACCAAGATTTTTTCTTGCATTTTTAATTCTTTCTCCAATAGTTTCCATAATTACCTCTAAATATATTATATAATTATTTAATCTTTTTTTGTACTCTTTATGTTATAATTATGACAATAGATATTTAAAAGAGGTAGTATATATGAAGAGGTTATTAAAAATAAGTTTTGATTCATTAGTCTTTTCTTTGATTCCTATTATACAATGGTTCGTTTTAGGCCTATTTGTTGATAGTAATTTAATTAATGTTTTTTCATTAACTTATCCACTTCAATTTATTTATAGTTTGCTTAAATCAGCATTTGGAATTTCTCCAAATATATATGCTTTAAAAGAAAAAAATAAAAATGCCGTTATGTCAGGAATATTTTTTGGTATTATTTTTACTATAATAATATTTGGATTTTTCTTAATAAATGTAGATAATTTTATAAATTTCATGAATATGGATACCACAATTTATCATAATTTTTGCTCATATTCCATTATACAATTAGGTATACATTCTGTTTTTTCTATTCTAATTGAGAAACTTTATTATGAAGAAAAAAATACGTCTGCAAATGTTCATACTATATTGTATAATATCTTAAATTTAGTTTTAATTATCATTCTTTCTTTAATTAGTAAAAACCAATTATTTATTATTACTGAAACCTTAATCGGATTATTAACTTATGTTTTAATAATGTTTGTAATTCATTTTGATAAATTTAAACTAGATTTATCTGTTTTTAAAAGTATAAAATATGACTTAGTTGATTTTTGTGATAGCATATTGTTCTTTTTAATATTTCTTTTTGGTTTATCAAACGCGGCAACATTTGGTGTTAAATATCTAGCTGCTATAAATTTTGTTGCTCTAATAACTGATTGCCAATGGGATTCATTCGGTTCAATAAGTGAAGCAGCTAAAATAGACTTAGCAAGAAATAAATTTAATTATAAAGAATCAAGAAAAAATGCATATACATTATTGTTTTTACTTTTATCATCAACTTTATTTATGCTTTTAATAATGTTTAGATTTTATGATTTAAATATATATCTTGTACTTATTTATTTATCTGTAGAAGTTATAAATTTTTTGATATATCCAATATATAAACTTAAAACATGTTATTTAACATTAGAATATTCTAGTATAAAAATGACTTTTAATAAATTCATTGCAAGTGGAATAAGAGTTATTGCATCATTTTTGTCAACACCATTTTGTACAGTTTTAGGTCAATTAATATCAGCATTTTATCAATTAATTTCAACAAATATAATTATTAGAAAGGAGAAAAGAAAATGTTTAAAGATATAGATGGAGTAGAATATAATAATGTTAACTGTTTAAGTTGTTCGATAAATGACGGAACTCTTAAACCATTTGGAGGAATTCTTTATAGAAGTAAATCTTTTGTAGTTAGCCAAGACTTTGAGTTACCAATAAATGGATTTATAATTATATCTCCAATTAGGCATGTTTGTTTTTTAAATGAATTAGAGAATAATGAACTTTCTGAATTTATGCTACTTACTAACAAAGTTATAAAAATTTTAAAAGAATTTAATGTAACAAAAAATTATAATATAATTCTTGAGGAAAAAGATAATATTCATTTACATTTATGGTGTATGCCAAGTTCTAAATGGATGATAGATAGATTTGGAAAAGTTCTAAAAAATGTTAAAGCTATTCAAGATTATTCTATGGAACACATGAGAGATGAAGAAAACAAAAAAGAAATTCTTTCGACTTGTGAATATCTAAGAAAAAGATTAAACGAGGATTAATGGAGGCAAAATGAAACTTGATGATTTAAAATTAGAATATGATAAATTACAAAAAAAGTATGGAGCAAAAGAACTGGATTCCATTTATTTTGGTGGATGTACAAATAACCCAGATGTATGTTTTGTTTTTATGAATCCAACTGGAAAAAATGTTGCATCAAATAAAAGTTGGAAAGGTATAAAAGCTCCTTGGATTGGTACTAAAACTATTTGGGGACTTTTTTCCGAAGTTGGTCTTTTAGATGATGATATATATGAAAGTATTCGTTCAATTAAAGGAAGTGAATGGACTGAAGAATTTGCTTCAACTGTTTATGACAATGTTAAAAAACATAGATACTTTATCACTAATTTAGGTAAATGTACTCAAGTTGATGCAAGAGAATTACCTGATAAAGTATTTAAAGAGTATTTGCATTTATTAGAAAAAGAAATAGAAATAGTAAATCCAAAAGTAATAATTTTATTAGGAAACCAAGTTAGCTCAATAGTTTTAAATAAAAAAATATCGGTTTCTTTGTGTAGAAAAGAAAGATTTATTAAAGAAATAAATGATAAAAAATATAATTGTTTTGCTGTATATTACCCAGTTGGTAATGGTAGATTTAATATAGATAAATCAATTGAAGATATAAAATATATAATAAAAGGAGAACATAATTAATAAGATACTTTAAAAGAAAAAATTCTTGAAAAAAAACTTACACAAGAATTTTTTTTATGTTATAATGAGCAAGGTCTTAAAAGAAAGAAGGTTAAATATGAAAGAATTAGACTTAGGAAAAGAAAAAATTAGCAAACTATTATTAACATTTTCAGTTCCTTGTGTTATTAGTATGCTTATAAATTCGGTATATAATATAGTTGACCAAATATTTATTGGAAAAGGTGTAGGAACACTTGGAAATGCAGCAACAAATGTAATTTTTCCGCTTGTTATTTTATTCAATGCAATAGCTGGTTTAATAGGTAATGGAGCTGCTGCTAATATGTCTTTAAAATTAGGCGAAGGAGATAAAAAAAGTGCAGCTACAAGTTTAGCTACATCAATTACTTTAACTTTTATTGTTTCAATAATTGTGAGTTTACTATCATTTATATTACTTCCAAAACTTGTATATTTTTTTGGCTGTTCCGAAAGTGTATACAAATATGCTGTTGATTATGGAAGGATAATTATTTTAGGATCCCCATTTATGATAATTTATTCTAGTATGTCTAGTATTATAAGAGCAGATGGTTCTCCAGCATATTCAATGATTATGTTAGTAGTTGGTGCAATAATTAATATTATTTTAGATCCTATATTTATTTTCCTATTTGATATGGGAGTTACTGGTGGAGCAATTGCAACTGTTATAGGTCAAATAGTATCATTTATTATTGCAATAATTTATTTATGGAAAGTAAAATCAGTTACTTTAAAGAAAGAATATTTCAAAATTGATAAAAGTATATTAAAAATATTATCTTTAGGATTATCATCTTTTATAACTCAATTAACTATTTTAGTATTATTTGTATTTATGAATAATATGATGACTAATTTAGGAGCTGAAACTAAATTTGGTTCAGTTATACCATTATCTGTTTATGGAGTAATATCTAAAATAAATAGTTTATATATTTCTACTGTATTAGGAATATCTATTGGAGCCCAACCAATAATTGGTTATAACTATGGGGCAGGAAACGAATCTCGTGTTAAAGAAACTATAAAAAGAGTTTTAGTAATTAATTTTATAGTTGGTATTATCTTTAATTTAATATTTATTTTATTTCCAAAAGAAATTGCATCAATATTCATAAGCTCAAGTGATCCATCATATAGTTTATTTATTGAGTTTGCAATTTTAATGTGTCATAGTTTCTTACTTGTAATTGCTCTTAATGCTTTAGAAATGACAACTAGCATAGTAATTCAATCAATAGGTAATGTAGTAAAATCAACAGCTGTTTCATTTATTAGACAAATTATTTTACTTATTCCAATATCTTTATTACTTGCATTTGTTTTTGATAAAGGCTTATATGGAGTAATGTATGCAGGTTGTATTGCTGATGTATTATGTTTCATAATAACATTATTTATATTATTAAGTGAATATAGAAAGTTAGATATTAAAGAATCTAATGAAATAACTTTAGAAAATAATGTAACTAAACCTTATAAAGGACATCCAGTAGTTATAACTATATCTCGTGAATATGGTTCAGGTGGTAGATTTGTCGGAAAATTAGTATCTGAAAAATTAGGAATTCCTTTCTATGACAAAGAAATAATTGATTTATCATCTAAAAAAAGTGGACTTGATACTAATTATATTAAAAAAATTGATCAAACAAAGACTAAAAGTTATATGAATAACAATGAAGATTTACTTTATATAGCTGAAGAAAAAGTAATAAAAAATATTGGTAAAGATTCATGTGTTATTGTTGGAAGATGTGCAGATTATATTTTAAGAAAAAATAAGAATTTGATAAAAATATTCCTTTATAGTGATCAATCTTCTAAAGAAAAAAGAGCTGTTCTTTATTATGGTTTAAAAGAGAAAAATATT
Source organism: uncultured Bacilli bacterium (assembly GCA_934095845.1). Classification (GTDB taxonomy): domain Bacteria; phylum Bacillota_I; class Bacilli_A; order RF39; family UBA660; genus CAG-582. The sequence continues at coordinate 36,585 of CAKOKS010000007.1, forward strand.
CAAAAACAACTAGAAAAAATAGATAAAGAAAGAGCAAAACATTATAAATTTTATACTGGTCAAGATTGGAAAGATTCAAGCAACTATGATTTTATGTTAAATGTTGATAAATATGGAGTAGAAGAATCTGCAAACATAATTGTAAATTATGTAAAGAGTATTTTAAAAGAAAAATAAGCGTCATTTTATATAATTAGCACTTACACTTGACAAGTGCTAATTTTTGAGTATAATTATACTTGTGAGGTGATAGTATGTATCCAAATATGGAAGAAAATGAAGAAAACGTTTTAGAAAAATATGGTCGTAATATCATTGAAGATGTCAAAAAAGGCAAAATTGATCCAGTAATTGGAAGAGATGAGGAAATACGTAGCATTACACGTATACTTTCTCGTAAAACAAAAAATAATCCAGTATTAATTGGAGAACCAGGTGTAGGTAAAACTGCTATTGTTGAAGGACTTGCTTTAAGAATTGTAAGAGGAGATGTTCCAAATAGTCTAAAAGATAAAACAATCTGGGAACTTGATCTTGCAAGTTTAATTGCTGGTGCTAAATATCGTGGTGAATTTGAGGAAAGATTAAAAGCCGTTTTAAATGAAATCAAAAAAAGCGAAGGCCAAATAATCATGTTTATTGATGAAATACATATGATTGTTGGTGCTGGTGCTGAAGGCGGAATGGATACTTCTAATATTTTAAAACCTATGCTTGCTCGTGGAGAAATTCATGTAATAGGTGCAACTACTTTAAATGAGTATCGCAAATTCATTGAAAAAGATGGAGCACTAGAAAGAAGATTTCAAAAAATAATTGTTTCTCCTCCAAGTGTAGAAGATACAATTACTATTCTTCGTGGATTAAAAGAAAGATTTGAAATTCATCATGGTGTTACTATTCAAGATAAAGCTCTTATTACAGCTGCTACTTTATCAAATAGATATATAACAGATAGATTTTTACCAGATAAAGCAATTGATCTAGTTGATGAAGCTTGTGCAACTATTCGTGTTCAAATGGATTCAGTTCCAACAAGTCTAGATACATTAACTCGTGATATTATGCGTTTGAAAATTGAAAGAGAAGCTATTAAAAAAGAAAAGGATGAACTTTCTAAAAAACGTGTAGAAGAAATTGATAAAGAGCTTGCTCGTAAACAAGAAAAAGAAACTGAATTGAGAAGTGCTTGGGATAAAGAAAAAAGCATTAATGATAAAATAAAACAAAAGAAAAAAGAAATCGAAAGAGCTAAATTTGATCTTGAACAAGCAGAAAATGAATACGATTTAACTCGTGCTGCTAAACTTCGTCATGGAGATATTCCAGCACTAGAACGTGAACTTGCAGAACTTAATAATTTAGAAAAAAATAAAATATTAAGTGATACAGTTACAAGTGAAAGCATAGCTGATGTAATAAATAAATGGACTAATATTCCAATAAGCAAACTAGTAAGTGGTGAAAAAGAAAAACTTCTTAATCTTGAAGAAAACATGAAAAAGAGAGTTATTGGTCAAGATGAAGCTATAAAACTAGTAAGTGATGCGATTATTAAAAGCAGAAGTGGAATAAAAGATCCAAATAGACCAATTGGTTCATTTATATTCTTAGGTCCAACTGGTGTTGGTAAAACAGAAATTGCCAGAACTCTTGCATATGAATTATTTGATGATGAAAAGCATATGATTCGCATTGACATGAGTGAATATATGGAAAAATTCAGTGTTTCTCGTTTAATAGGTTCTCCTCCAGGATATGTAGGATATGAAGAAGGTGGAGAGTTAACTGAAGCAGTAAGAAGAAATCCTTATTCAATAGTTCTATTCGATGAAATAGAAAAAGCTCATCCAGAAGTTTTAAATCTATTACTTCAAATTCTCGATGATGGTCGTGTAACTGATTCAAACGGTCGTACAGTTGACTTTAAAAATACCATTATAATAATGACTTCTAACTTAGGAAGTGAACATATTCTAGATGGTAATACAAGTGAAGTTATGAATGATGTTAAGAAATACTTTAGACCTGAATTTATTAATAGAATAGATGAGATAATTGTCTTTAATCCATTAACTAAGGATAATATTAAATGTATACTTGATAAATTAATTCATGAAATGGAAGATAGATTAAAAGATAATAATATTCATATTAAACTTACAGATGATGCTAGAAATTATCTAATAGAAAATGGATATGATATTACATATGGAGCTAGACCTCTAAAACGTTTATTAAGTCGAACTGTCGAAACAACTATTGCAAAAGTATTAATTAATGGAGAATTAAAATTTGGTTCTACATTAGTAGTTGATTATAGAAATGATAAGTTCGATGTAACAATTAAGGATAACTAACAAAAATAGTTATTCTTTTTTTGTTTTCTAAAATGTAAATATTTACACAAAATAAAAATATATCATAAAAATACAATAAAAGTATTGTATAATAGTGCTAGAATGGTGTGTGTAAAAATGAAAAGAAGGAGTGCATTACTAACTGCAATTTTAATAATGGCAATAGGATTCGCAGCTGTATCAACATCTTTAATAATAAATGGAAATACAAAAGTAAGTGAAAATACCGAAGATTTTTCTGTAATATTTACTGCAGCAACACTTAATGGTGAAGATGTGTATAATGAAGTTATAAATGATACAAAGCAAACAATTAATTTTTCCACGAGTGAATTAAAAATATTAAATCAAACAAGTGTGTTAAACTATGAAATAACAAATAATTCAAGCAATTATGATGCTGAAGTGACTGTTAATTGTAAAGTAAAAGATGAAACAGTTGCAAAATATACAACCATTAAGAATGAACTAGAAGGAAATACAACAAAAGTAGTAGCAGGAGAAAGCAGAAATGGAACATTAACAATATCTTTAATTAAATTACCAATGGAAGAAGTAAAAGAAGAATATACATGTACTCTAGAAGTCAATGCCGTAGAAAGAGAAAGTCTTGGTATAAGAGTTGTAAATTTATATAATGCAATAGAAAATATGGCAGATACAACAACAGTGATAGATTTTAATGTTCGATCAGGAGCAACAGGAAAAGAGACAAATGGAATATATAAAACAACAGCAACAGATGGAAATGTTCCGGTATATTACTATAGAGGAGCAGCAGATAAAGTAAATAATAACATCATATTTGGAAATTTCTGTTGGAAAATAATAAGAACAACAGAAACAGGAGGAATAAAACTAATATATAATGGAGTACCAACAGATGGAACATGTAATAATACAGGAGATGCATCTCAAACTGTTGCAATTACATGGAATGCAAAATATAATGATAATGCTTATGTAGGATATATGTTTGGAATAAATAATACAGGAAACTCAACAAGTAAAAAACAAGCTCAAACAAATACTTATGTATCAACAATGAAAACATATCTAGAAGATACATGGTTTGAAAATAACTTAAAAGATTATATTGATTATTTAGAAGATACAATTTTTTGTAATGATAGAAGTACAGTAGCAGGTGGTAAAAATAATACTCATCCAACATCATATGGAACTCTTGGATATGGAACAAATGCTACAGGTTATGGGGCAGTAGCAAGAGCATCATATAATACAAAAGTTTTAAAACCCAGCTTAGTCTGTCCGCAAGATAATGATAAATTTACAGTTGATAGTGCAAATGGGAACGGAAAACTTAAATATCCAGTTGGTCTAATAACATTGGATGAAGTTGTATTTGCTGGATACAATAGCTACGCTTCTAATAGCAGTGATTATGCAGATACAACAAATTACTTAACAACTGGTAATCGCTTTTGGACTTTTTCTCCAATTGCGATGAATTTAGGATCTACTGCTAATGTTGGAACGTGTTATGGGAATGGCTATCCTAGTAATAATCCAGTTCAACGTGAACTTGGTGTTCGACCAGTTGTTTCATTAAAATCAGATATAGTTGTATCAGCAAGTGGTGAAGGCACTATAGAAAATCCATATATTGTTGATAGTAAAACATTTAAAAATTTAGGATAACTTCGGTTATCTTTTTTGTTTTTTAAATCAAAATTATACGTTATAATTAAATTAGAAAGAGTGTGAGTTATGAAAAATAAGGTATTTATTATTTTCTCTATTGTTTTAGCTGTTTTAATTATCATTTTATTATTTTTGATATTAAATAAAAATAATAAAAAAGAAAGTGTAGAAAGAAAAATTGCATCTACAATAATAATGGATATTAATCCGAGTATTAAACTTGAATTAGATGAAAATGATGTAGTTATTAATGCAACTGCTTTAAATAATGATGCATTAGTTATTGTTACAGATGATATAAAAGAAAAAGATTTAAAAACAGCAATAGATATTATAAGTAATAAATTAATTGAAAATGAATTTGTTAAAGAAGATGTAACTGTTCTTATAAATGTTGATGGTAAAGTATCTTCTTCATCAGTAAAAAAAATTATATCTGATAATTTTAAAGTAAAAAATAAAAATGCTCAAATTATTGAAACTTATATAACTGATGAAGCTAAAAAAATTAGTGAAGAATATAATATTTCAATTAATAAAGCAGCATATATTGAAAGTGTTTTAAAAGAAAAACCAGATTTGAAAATAGAAGATTTGAAAGATAAAAGTATTACAGAAATTAGTAATGCTAAAGAAGAAAAAACTACTACTGAAGTAACAACAAAAGAAGCAAGAACAACTACAAAGAAAACTACTACTAAAACTAGTTTATCTATACCAAGTGATCCAACAGATACTAGTGGGATTTGGTGTACTTTTAATAAAAATAGACCAAGAACATCAAAATTTGATTATCTTGCTGATATTGGGCCTACTAAAGCAATTGAATATGCAAAAGCAGCAATTAATGCTAGTAGTTTAGGCATTAAAAGAACATCGCTTTCTCGTGTTGATGATAAGCGTAGTTCATATTGTCTTTCGTATGAATTCATAGGCTATAACGATGATAATAAATATTATGTAACAATTGATTCAGTAACTGGTAATGTTATTGAGCAAAAAATAGTTCCAATGGATAAACCTAAAATTACTGAAGAAGAAGTAAAAAATATAGGAGTAAATAAATTTGGAATCGATCCATCTTCTTGTGATTTTGTTCAAGCATATTTTGATATGAATAACGAAAAACTTAGATATTCTTTTGCATCTAGATGTTCTGGAACATATTATAGTTTAGAGATAGATGCTATGACTGGAGCAATTTCTAAAGAAAGAACATGGACGTAGTTATGAGTATAGAATTATTAATAAAAATATTTGAAAAAGCTAATGATAAATTTATAAAAAATGATATGAGTCTTATGGAATTAGATGTTTCTGAAAGAAGTTGGTATAGCAGATTTTCAATTTATTTAGAAGAAACTTTAAAAGAAAACAATATTATCGGGTACTTTGTTGATACAGAATATAATCGTAATGGAAATAAACTTAAAACCATTTTTGATGAAGATAATTTAGAAATTATTAATATCACTTGTGATGTCATCGTACATAGTCGAGGAGAAAATATAAAACAGGATAATCTTATTTGTATAGAAATGAAAAAAGAAGAAACACCAAAACAGGAAAAAGAAAATGATAAAAAAAGACTTAAAATATTAACAAAAAGTAGTTATGACTCTATTTGGAGTGTTGATGGTAATTGTTTACCTGAACATGTTTGTAATTATCTTTTAGGAGTGTATTATGAATTTGATAAAAGAAATAACATATTAAAAATAGAATACTATAAAGAGGGAAAACAATTTTTAAAAAAGAAAATAGTTTTATAAAATTGATATAGTGATTTTATTCTTACCATTGAAACATTTCCTGTTAAAATTATCAATATTTTATATGATGGTATTGGAAAGGAAAATATTTTTATGAATCAAGAAAAAATAGGATTATTTATTGCTAAGTTAAGAAAAGAAAACAATATGACTCAACAAGATTTAGCTGAAAAGTTGGGAGTATCAGATCGAACAGTTGGTAACTGGGAAAATGGAAGAAATTTACCAGATGTATCTCTTTTTAAACCACTATGTAATATATTTAATATTACAGTAAATGATTTAATAAGTGGTGAAATAGTTGACAATAAAAACTATCAAGAAAAACTTGAAGAAAATATAATAAATACAATTAATTATTCCAATAAAAAAATAGAAGAGAAAAACAAGATTATTTATATAATATTAATATTGCTTGGAATATTTATTTCTATTACAGCTCTTACGATCTTTCCGAGTGATAGTAGTTGGGGATCAATTTATTCTATATTCGGCTTAATAATATCTTTAATAGGAGTAGGAAAGTGTACATCAAAATTAAAAATAATAAAAAGAGTAACTATTAATTGTAGTTATTTCATATTATATTTATTAGTTTTATTGTTAATAGATTTTATAGGTGTCATAAATATTCATCAAGCACCAAGATTTTCGTTAGTAAAAATATATACTGATAATGTAATTTACTATGATACAATTTTCTATGATGTAGTTAGATGTAATGGTAGTAATAATAATTATACTTTTAAAGTTATAAAAAATAATAAATATAGAGATAAAGACTTTAATGATTATTGTAAATAACATAATATATTGTTAAACTAATTAAAAAAAGAAACAAGGTGATATTATGTCAAAAATATCTAATGTTATACTTATGCTTGAATATTTAGAAAATGGAAGAAAATATAGCATTAAAGAATTATCAGAGAAATTAGAAGTATCAGAAAGAATGGTAAGAGTATATAAAGAAGAACTAGAAAAAGCTGGAATATATATAGATGCTTTAATGGGGCCATATGGTGGATACGTATTAAATCAAAATATAAGAATCCCTTCTAGAAAATTTACTAAATCCGACTATGAATTTTTGAAAAATTTAAAAGTAGATGAAAAAGACAGAGAAAAACTTCAAATTATTGCTGATAAAGTGCATGGAGTTTATTTTGACTCGACGAATGAAAAATTAGAATTAAAAGATAACATAAAAAATTGTTATAATATTTTGGCACGAGCAATAAAAGAAAAAAGAAAAGTAAAAATAAATTATTATTCATATACTCAAGGAAACCAAGATAGAGTAATTAGACCTTATGATTTATTTTTATATAATACTGGATGGGGTTGTGCAGCTTTTTGTGAATTAAGAAATGATTTAAGACATTTTGAATTGAAAAGAATAAATAAAATTGAATTACTAGATGAAAAATTTTAAGTAGACGAAATATTTCCTCTTTAAGTGATATTTTTTACTTGAGGAGGATTTTTTATGAAAAAGAATATGGAAGAAAGTTTTAAAAAGTTAGATGATAGGTTATATGATGGTTTATACAGAACTGATTTAGAAAAAATTCGTTATGAATTAAAGAAGATAAATGAACCTATTTTAGTTACTGGAGTTGGAGGATCAAGCGTTGTTGCAAATTATGCAGCAGGAATACTAAATAAGAAAAATAAAATTATTACGAGGTGTGTTGAACCAAGAGATTTTAAATACTTAAATACTAATGGATATAAATCTGTAATGGCTTGTAGCTATTCTGGAAATACTTCTGGAATTAAACTAGCGTTTTCAAATGATATGAAACATTATTTATTTGCTGGAAGAGAAAGTGAATTAGATAACGTTACTAGCTTAACTTATAATTGTAAAGATAAAGAACATAGTTTTATATCTTTAGCATCTACATTAATTCCTTGTGGAGTTTTACTCAGTTATTATTATGATAATATTAGAGACTATATAGACTATATATTTGATAATACGGATCCCTATACATTTGATTTTGATGTTAGCTGTGATGTTTTTGAAATATTTTCAGGTTTAGAGACTTCTACAGCTAGCAAATATTTAGAATCTACCATGGTGGAAGCAGGAATAGGTGTCCCAGTAATACATGATAAGTACTCTTATTGTCATGGACGAAGCACCTTATCAACTACAAGTAACAGCACAGCAATTTATTTTAATTTAAATACTGAATTAGATAAACTACTTGTAAATGAATTACCAAAATATTATAAAGAAGTAATTGTATTAAATGCTAATTGTAGTCCTATGTCAGAATATTTCCTTTTAGTTAAGTGTATATATCTAACGAAATATATTGCCGAAAGAAAGCAAAAAGATTTATCAGGTATTGATTATTGCCAAATAGTAAGAAAAATATATGATTTTAAAGGTTCAGTATAACATAAGAAAATAGATTACTTTTTAATCTGTTTTTTTTATGATAAAATAAGTGTATATTTTATAAATGAGGTAATAAACATGAACATTAATGAAAATATTATGATTTTAAATGGTAAAAAATTTGAAATAGGTGAAATAGAACTAGATAAAAGTGCATTATATATAGCCGATAAAAATGATAAATACCGTTACTGTGTACATATATACAATTGGGATGAAATATATAAAGTGCCAATAGGAGAAAAGTATGATATAGAATTTAATGAATACAATTTCTGCGAAAATGGGGAATCTGCTCTTATTTGGCCAACTACTTGTTATATTGAAAAAAAAGCAATTAATTCTATAAGATTTTACTTTAAATTTGATGATTTTACTGATGCATGTTATATGAACAAAAAAGGGCATTTAGATACAGCATTAGAGTCTTTAGAAATTAATGTAAATGCAGAATACAAAAATATAAATTAGAAGGATTAGAAAGCAAATAATGAAAGTAGTATTGAAAACAAATGAATATGGTACAAAAGATATTCACTTAATTGAAGAAAATAAAACTTTATCAATCGTGTTTGCTGGTACAGGTGATCTACATTGGATTATTAAAAATAATAAAACAGATAATGATGAAGAATATTCATATGATAATTTTGAAATTACAAAAGAAAATTATCAAGTATATTCTTTATTTGAAAAATTATTCTATGATATTAAAAATATAAATATTTTTGATAAAGAATGTGAATTTCCACCATATGTAGAAACAGATGAAGAAAAGGAATATTATTTAGAAGAACAAGAATTAGACAAAAAAAGATATAGAATGTTAAATATGGCACATTATAATGATTTATATAATGATGAAGAAAAAACTATCACTTGGGTTTCTGATGAAACTGGATTCGAAGTAGCAAATAAAGTTTTAATTCATAAATTAAGAGATCGATTTTTAATAGAATTTAAAACTCAACCTTACATTGAAGGTTATGAAAGAGAAGATAATCTTTTAGGAATAATGGGAATTAGATTCCGTAATTCAGGAAGTAGATATGAGCCATTTAATATAGTATTTATGAGAATGTTTAGAGAAATGCAAAACATTGATGATATTAATGATTATGGGCATCAAATCCATATGGAAGAGTACTTATATAAAAAAAACAAAATAAAAAAATTGAGTCTTAGTTCAAATAATGGATAGAAGAAAGATAAAAAAGAGAAATATATATCTTAGAGCATCTTGGCATAGATCATATTATTATTGAAGATGTAAACATTAATTGGAAACATACTTATGAAATTATAAATAATTTTATACAAAAATAAATCAAATGAAGTAAAAGGAGAAGTATGAAAAAATTAGTAAATAAAAAAAGTATTTTAATTGGTGTATGTATAGTAATATTAAGTATATTATCTATAACATTACTTATTATAAATAATAAAATAAATTCAAATTTAAAAGATAAAAACGACAATAAAATTCAAGAAAATGGGACTAGTAATTTAGGCGGCGTTGAAACAACAACGATAGATGAAAATATCGAAAAAACAAATGATGTAACAAGTAATGATAATAGTAAAATAGAAACTAGAGAAAACACTACTGAACATATTGAAGTAAATAAAGAAAATGAAAAAAAATCTAATAAAGGAAATAGTAATAAAGAAATAAACAATACAACTAAAATAACTAAAACTGAAAACAACATGACAACAAAAACAACTCAAAAAAGTAATACTACAACTACAGTAATTAAAACTAAAGAACAAGAAAATAATGAATTTAGAAATAAATTACTTTCTAAATATAATGTTATTGTTGGGTATAAAGATGAAGTCGATGGAGTATATAAAAACTCATATGCTTCACCTAGAAAAATTTACGATGATGAAGTAATTAGTTATAATTTAACTAAAATTGAAGATGCATTGAAAAAATATCCGAAATCATTTTTTAGTGAAATAAAAAATAAATGGAAACCTATTTCAATTTATTTGGTTGACTATATTAATGGTTATGCAGGAGGAGTTACTGATAATAACAATAGTTCAACATTAGTAATTTTAATTGTAGCAACGCATTCTCCGAAATCTTCGATTTTGGAAAATACAGTGCATCATGAATTGATGCATGCAATAGATTGCTATTTTACTTCAAAAGGTATTTATAGTAGTTACACTTTAGAACAAAGTATAGCAAAATATAATCCAGAAGGATTTAGTTATGGAGTTCAAGATAACAAATATGTTTATCTTTTAGATAATCCTTATTATTTTGTATCTAAATATGCTAAATCTGCTTATAACGAAGATAGAGCAGAAATATTTTCTAATTTGATGTATAGAAGTACTGCACCGGCGTATTTAAAAGCTGGTCAGCCAATTAATGAAAAAGCAAAAGTAATAACAAACCAAATAAATCAAAATTTTACTTCTGCATCTTCTGGTAATAATAGATGGGATAAATTAGTAGCTCACTAGAAAAAAGTTGCTCTCTATATAATTAATATGCTATTATGAATGTACAAATACTAATGTATTTGTGAGGAGGAAATTTATGAAAAAAATTGTTATATTAATTGTTGTCTGCTTAAGTGTGTCTCTATGTCTAACTGGATGTAAGAGTTCTCAAAACAAAATAGATATAGGAAATGAATCAGAAATCAATATTTCACAAACAGATGTTACCATGTCTATTAAAAAAGGTACATTAACAAATAAGGGTGCTACTATCGTTTTAACTAATGAAAGTGATAAAGATTATGAGTATGGTAGTCCATATGAAATAGAAGTAAAAAAGAATGGAAAATGGCATAAGATTAATGCTGAATTAGATTTCGATTTACCAGCTTTTATATTAAAAGCAGGTGAAAAAGTAGAATTAGAATTAGATTGGGGAAATGGATATGGTCTATTACCAAAAGGTACATATAGAATTATAAAAGATATGGATTATGAATATGAAAATAATAAATATAATTCGTTTAATATAGCTGTGGAATTTAATATTGATTAATAATTCTTAACTTAAATATAATTATCCAAGAAGATATGAGGATATGAAAAAGTGATTTAGCAAGATGTCCAGAAATATGTCTAAAACAGATTTTTGGAGAAAAATATGAATTTGTTTGTTCTAAAGATGTAACTTTATTACAAGCTTTAGAACTAGAAAGATTGTATTATAAATCAATTAGTGAACATAAATATGAAAGTGATTATATAGAACTACCTTCAACAGAATCAAAAGATTGTCTTACTTGTATTTATGACTTATCAGAACAAACCACAGTTACTAAAATGGAAAGAAGAGTATTTGATTTAGATATAAAAAAATTAATTAATAATTGTCGTATAAATACACCATCAAGTTTATATTTAAACTTTTTCCAACATTTGAGTTATGATTATAAAAGCTTAAAAGGCAATTATGATGATATATGTTTTGATAATATTTAAGAGTTTATCTTGATTGGCTTGAAGATGAAACTGGTGTTGATGTATCTAATTTAGGTACTGGTGCTAGAAATGGTGAAAGAATTAAAATAAAAGAATTAATAAGAAGATAAATTATTATTAAATGTTTAACTTTGATATATGTAATAATTTAATTCAAATATTATAAATATAGTTTATTAGATAAGTTAATATAGATAATTATTGTAAAAAGAAGAAATTCGAATATATATGGAAGCTTCATAAAAATTAAAAAATATATATAGAAGTATAAGGAATGACATTGAATATAAGACTTTCAATATTTTTGAAATCACTTGCATATCTTGTCATTTTTTTATTTTATTCATGTAATTGACTGCCTTAAAACTTTTTGGTAGAATATATTAAATTTTCTAGGTGGTGAAATATATGTCGGCAATGAATTTATATATTAATGAAGAAAAAGTGTCATATGAAATAAGACAAGATGTAATAATAATTAAAGAGAAGGGTAATGTAATATTTGAAGTTCCAATACCTAAATGTTATCATTTATTAGGAATAATAGATGATGGAAACAACAAAAAGAGGATTATAATTGCTCCATATGAGTTAAAAAAACCTAATTACATTCCTGATGGTTATGGTAATTTGCATTTAGTTGCTTCAGGTTGTTGGAGAGTTGAAAGAAATAATGATGATTTTTATATTAAGAGAAGCCTTGATTATGTGGATACTACTTTATTAAAACCAGAACATTATTTAGAAGTATCTGATGGACAATTTCAAATTTCTCAGGAAGAAATTCCTAAAAGTTTTTGGTATTCTAGTCAACATCGAGATTTAATGTCCAAAATTCTTGACGATAGTTACGCTATTGCGTGGATAGAAACTAATAAAATTCCTGAATATCTAAAAGGATTTGACCCTCGATGCCGTCTTATTACTGAAGAAGAATGCATGTCTCTTTTTGCATTCAATGAAGCAACAGATTTTTGCTTTAAAGGGTATACAAAACTAACTGGTATAAAGCCAAAATACGATAGTATTCCTAAATTTATATTAGGAGATAATGAATATTATATTGAAAATTGGGATAAAATCGTTTTAAGTAGAGAAGATAGAAGTGTATATAAACAATTGATTAACAAATTGGCGTGCGAAACTTATAGGAATCAACCTATACCTTCTTCTATTCCCGATGATTTCCGCTATGCACATTTTGTTCTGCCAGTAATTGATGAAGAAGCAGGTAAAAAAGTGTTGGTTAAATCACTAAATCAAAATGGAAAGTTTTAATAGAAAAAAGCTACATAGTTAGATATTTTAAATTGTTAAACTAATTGTTGGTATTAAAAGTGTTCAGGCTGGATTATAAAAGTTTGTTCATAATTTCAATAGTTTTTTGTTTAGCAACACCACAAAAATTACAGAATTTACATTTACAAGTATTATAAACATTCATAGTTTTATGACAATCAAGGTATTCATATACAGAAAAACTATTTCAGAAATTTTACCAATTCTCATTTTGTTAACTTCATCAAAAACAGCTGGTCTGATATTTAAATTTTTATTTTTAACAAACAAAACAAAATCATCCCAATAATCGTTGAATATATCTGGTAAAGAAAAATAGAATTTCTTGGGATAAATTTTTCTTAAATCAGTTTCGTTGTCAAAAACATTTATAATAGTATTATTCATAGTAACAAAAGTATAACATACAAAAAGCCACAACGTGGTTTAAAGTGATAAATAAATTTCATTTTTTATGAATATTTATTTATCTTTTTTTATAACTTGCATTTAGTCTAAAAATTCACAAGATGCACTAAGAATTCGCTAGATTAATTGACAAAAATCTAAAAAAATAATATGATTATATGGACTATATATCTTTAAGTAAAAAATCTGAAGATAGGAGGTTGATAAAATGCTAAAAAATGCTATAGCATATATTTTAAGAAAAAGAAATAGAACA
>CAKOKS010000008.1 GCA_934095845.1 uncultured Bacilli bacterium
TACATCTCAATTATATAACATTTCTTTTTAAATAAAAAGACTATTAACAAAATTTATTTTGTCAACAGTCTGAAACTGACATTTTTGATGTCAGTTTTTATTTCTATTTTACTTCAAAAGATATTTCAAGAGTGTCATCATCACTTACATCTGTATTTTTATCTAATAAAACCTTAGTTTCTAGATTTATCGAATCATATGCATCTATTGTTAAATCATCTAATTTGAATAATGTTTTATCTTTTTCTTCTTGTTTTAATTCTTCTTTTAATTCATATTCTTTATTATTAATTATTATTGATATATTATCACCTTTAATTGTTGATGACTTATCAATTACAAAATATAAAGTTTTTGTTTCATTATTATCAGTATAATTTTTTATATATAAATTATCAAATTCATATTCATCATCTGAAAATGCTACAGTTCCATCATAATCAACATAAACAGGAATATCTTTATATTCATTTATTATAGCAATATTTTTAGATGCAAATGAATTTTCCCATAATGGAATCGACAAAACAACTACTGCTATAGTAATAAATATCCCTATAACACTTTTTAAAACTTCCTTAACCATATTACCCCTCTTTTATTGAGGCATATTTTAACAAAAAAAAGCAAATTAGTCAAATTACTTCAACCATTTGCTTTTTTCTAAAAGTGCTCTTACCTTTTTATTATGTTCTATTTCATCTAATTCATTTGAATTCTTATATTCAGGCAGTTTCTCTATTTTCTTTTTAATTTTGAAAACATTAGTTAATCTTTTTATATCAGATAGTATAAAACATAATGCAGGTAAAAGAATAATTAATAACCATCCTAATTTACTTGAAAGGAAGAATTGAATTTTGCCTAATCCATTAAATTTATATATTACTTTACCTACGATATTTTCTCTTGTAATTGAACCTACATCAACACAGTCATTGTTATCACCTTTTGTAATATAATAGATTTTGCCATCAGACTTTTTTATATCATATATTCTATGAGTAATAGTGTAACCATCTGTATTTAGTGTTGATGAGTAAAAAGTTACTACATCTCCTATTTTTAACTCTTCAGTTTTGCTTACTTTTTTATCTATTATTACGTCATAAACTTTTATGTATGGTTCCATACTTGGACTTACAATTGTATATAAACTAATATTAGGATTCTCTCCTTTTCTTTTAGCAATTGTACTTGAAACCATATAATAAATTAAAAATGCAGTTACCAAAAAAAGAAGACATAGAAATACATATGCCAACGTTTTAAATATTACTTTAATAACCCCTGATAATGACGTTGATTTTTCCATTTTATTCTTCCTTTTTTTATTCTTTTTAATTCTTTGTTTGTGTTACACTTAAATGAGCTTCAAAACTCTTATTTGCTAAGTCTCCAGTTGATGTTATTATTGTTAAAACATATTTATGAACTGCTCCATTTAAAACAGGTCCAGCAAACACTCCCTTACCTAAGGCAATAGTGTTTGTTCCAGCAGGTATATCAATTGGTTCACTAGTACTTGTAAAAGTTGTTCCATTATCGCTTACATTTGTACTAGTAATTGTATATTTAAGTTCTCCATCTCCGAATGAATTATTTGTTACAACTAATGACGCATCATAGTTTAAATTGTTTGATCCTGTTACTACACCAGTAATATCGAAAGTTTTACTTGATAATGTATCTAAAGGATTAGCAACTGGACTTTGAATATTGATTTTACTATCTCCATCATATTCTACTGATAATGTTCCACTTGTAACTTCAATTGGTGTTTCACTTTGATTACCATTCATAGTTGCACTAAAATATGCAAAAGTTGCTCCAATTACTGCTACCAATAAAGTTGCAACAGCAATTATAGTTAGTAAAATCATATTTCCTTTTCCATTGTTCATATTATCAAGTCTCCTTTAACTATCTTATAAATAAATTCTACCATTTTTATAACCCTTATGCAATAATATTTAAAAAAAACCATTAAAAAAGCTACAAAAATGTAGCTTAATAAGGGAAGTTGTGAGTTTGAGTTTATATGATATCTTATATTATTTTTCCTTCCCAATATAAATATTACTAAAGTTATATGAAATAATTATGAATTTTTTACTTTTTTATTTTGAAATAAAAAGTAGTATGATCATCTATTACAGAATCAATTCCATATTCATATCCATGTTTATCTAAAATCTCTTTAACTATGGAAAGTCCTAAACCTGTACCAACTATATTTCGTTTATGATTTTTTTCTTTTTTATAATATCTTGTCCATACAAGAGACTTTTCACTTTCTTCTATACCATGTCCAGTATTTGTTATACTTACTAAATATCCATCTTTTTTCTTTTTAACTTCTATTTTAACAAACTTGTCATCACCAGTATGTTCAATCGCATTATTTATTAAATTATAAATTACTTGTTCTATTTTTAATTTATCAGCACTTATAATAGCTGATTTAGGTAAATTGGTAACAATGTTATATTTGTCATCTTTTACATAAATATCATATCTTTTTAATATAGAATTAATGTTTTCAATGAGATCATATTTTTCAATATTTAAATTGTCTTTATCATTTTCTATTTTTGATAGGTCTAAAATATCGTTTACAAGTAAATTTAATCTTTCACTTTCACTTATTATAACATCAATATCTTTATTTTTATCATCAGTGGTTTTATAATTGAAATCTTTTAATTTTTCAGCATATGCACGAATCATTGTTAATGGAGTCTTTAAATCATGAGAAACATTTGCAAGTAGGTTTTGCCTTAACTTTTCCGTTTTATTCATTTCAGATGAAGCTACAGTTAAAACATCACATAATTCATCTAATTCATCAATATTTGTTTTATCAAAGTTAACATCTTTTTTCCCTAAATCCTTTGATTTTTCAATAATACCTAGTAATGGTTTATTTAACATATTTGAAATAATTACTGACATTACTGCAGCAAGTAAAATAAGAATAAATACTATGTAAATTAATTGATTTTTTAATAAAGTGGTTGTGGCATTAATATCTTCTAGAGTGGTATTTAAGAAAATATATTTATTATCTATTGTTATTGCATAAAGAATACTCTTTTTATGAGTTATTGGGGAATATAGTTTGATGTATGTTTTTTTCTTTAATATTAAATCTGATTGATATTTTTGAATTTTGGTATTTTTGCTTCCTAGAAAACAACCTGGATTTTTAATATTATAATTTACCGTTTCATTTTCGGATATAATTTGAATACACATATTGTTTTGATATGCATAATTTTCTATTGATACAAAGTCACTTGGGTTTGTTTTAATTTGACTAGCAACATTTTCAATGTTTTCTATTTGATATTTTTCATAAAAAACACCTAAAAATTGGACTTGTACTATCCAAAGTAGTAAAAGTGTAATAATTGAAAAAATAAGTAAATAGACAAATGTCTTGAATTTTATACTATTTTTGCTCATCTACTAATTTATATCCTACGTTTCTAATTGTTTTTATTAAATTTCTATATTGACCCATTTTACTTCTTAATAATTTAATATGTGCATCAATAGTTCTATCATCTGCTTCATAATCATAGCCCATGATATTTTCTATTATTTTTTCTCTACTTAAAGCAATACCTTTATTTTCTATAAAATATTTAAGTAGTTCATATTGAGTATGTGTCATTTGTACATTTTCTCCATCAATGCTTACTTCATGAGATAAATTATCGATGACTATTCCTTTATAAGAAATAATATCATCACTTTGATATCTTTTTGTAATTGCTTTTATTCTGCAAATAAGTTCTTTTGGAGAAAATGGCTTTGTGACATAATCATCTATGCCAGTTTCAAAGCCATTAATTTTATCTTCTTCTTCTCCTCTTGCAGATAACATCAAAATAGGAATATTCTTTTTACTTTTTATTATTTTAGATGCTTCAAAACCATCCATTATCGGCATCATTATATCCATTATTATTAAGTCATAATCATATTTTTCACAGTAATTAATAGCTTCTACTCCTGACTCTGCTAAATCACAGTTATAACCTTCTTGAACACAATAATCTTTGATTAAGTTTCTAATTAATTCTTCATCATCAACAATTAAAATGCGCATTATACCACCTACCAACATTATAATATCTTACTTTTGTGAAAATAAAAAGAATAAAAAATTATTCTTTTATAAACTAACATTATGATATACTTCTGTAACATCATCAATATCTTCTAATAAATTAAGTAATCGTTCAAACACTTCTAGATCTTCGCCTTCAAGTGTACATTTTTCTTTAGCATACCATCCAATTTCATCTATTGTATATTCTACATTAGGTATCATTTTTTCTATTACATCTTTTACTTTAGATGCATCACTCGGTTTAGCAGTAATAATAATTTCTCCATTTTCGCTTTCCAAGTCAACTATTTCGATACCTGCATCTAGAATGTTCATCATGATTTCTTCTTCTTTATCAGATTTAAAACCAATTATTGCTAAATAATCATAATTATAGGAAACTGAGTTAGTAACTCCTAAACTTTTATGACATTTATTAAATGCTTCACGAACAAAAGATACAGTTCTATTAACATTATCAGTTAGACATTTTACAATTAAAGTTGATTGACCAGGTCCGAATCCTTCATAAGATAATTCTTGATAATCATCTCCATTTGCACCTTTTGCTTTATCTATTGCACGATTAATTATATCACTTGGAACTTGTTGTCTTTTTGCCTTTTCTACAACTCTTTTTAAAATTATATTTGTATCTACTTCTGGATTACCTTTTGCTGCTAAATAAATTTCTTTTGCAAATGTTGAATATAATTTTGCTTTTGCAGCTCCAGTTTTTTGGATGCTTGCTTTTCTTACTTCATAAGCTCTTCCCATGTTTTCGCCCTTCTTTCTAGATTATTATATATTTATTATTTAATATTATCAATAACTTTTTTTGCATCTTGGTATCCAAGTTTTATATTTTCTTTTATAGTTTCATGATTAAAAAAAAGTGTTGATCCTGTAGTTTTACTTGGTTCTATTAAAATTACTTTGGTATTTTTATTTTTTACTTTTTTGATTATTCCAAATTTTTTTAAGCGTACACCTATAATATTATTTATGCCCATGTGTTCTAATAAAGTTAATGGTAATACATTTTTAAATGCTCCATCTAAATAAATGGAATTATCTATATTTTTTTCAAGTTTAAAAACTGGCAGCGAAGATGATGCAATTAAATAATCAATTAGTTTTCCTTCTTCTATATCATCAATTGTTAGTTCACATGATTTCATACCTTTTAATTTTGTCATTACTAAGCCAAATTTTACATCACTTTTTCTAATTTTTTCTTCATCAATATATTCATTTAGTATTTCCCTTAAATTATTAAAACTGATTCCTTTGTTTTTAAATATTTCAACAATTGTTTTGACCTTTGCTATTTTGTTTTTATTCAATATTGCATTACAAGTAGTCGTATCTATGTCAAAAATAGTTGAATCTATTTTATTCCATAATTCTTCTAATAAGTCTATTCCACCTTGACAAATGATAGCTGCATTTATTGCTCCAATTGATGTACCAACTATAGCATCAAATTTAAAACCGTTTTCAACTAGCGCCTTATAAGCTCCAATTTGATAAGCTCCTCTTGCTCCGCCACCTTCTAGAGCAAGACCATATCTACATTCTTTCAACTGTTTCAATTCCTAATACATTTAGTAATTTTGATAATACATTATATGTTAATTTTGATATAGCAATGAATGTATTTTTATCATTTTCATTCTCACAATTGACAATATTATTATTCGCATAAAATTTATTATATAAACTAGATAAATCATAAATAAACTCACATATATAATTTAATGATACATCTTTATATGCTGATGTTAATGTTTTAGATAATTCTGTTAATTTTACTAATATTTCTTTTACATCGTCATTTGGAATTCCATTAATTTTAGCTGATTCTGTACTTACTTTTAATAAAAGGGATTTTAGTCTAGTAGTTGTGTACACTGCATATATTCCCGTTTTTCCTTCAAAAGAAGTAAACTTTTCAACATCAAAAATATAGTCTGTTTTTCTGTAAGGTAAAAGATCTGAATATTTAAGCGTTGCAACAGTTAATTTATCTGCTACTTCTTTTCTTTCTTCACCAGTAATTGTTTCTTTTATTTTGGGTTCAATATTATCATAAACTAATTTTATTAAACCTTTTAAAGTCATTACTCCACCTTCACGTGTTTTAAATGGTTTACCATCTGGTCCATTTATAGTTCCAAAACCGAAAAAATTTAATGAACAAGTTTCTTTAACTAATCCCGATTTATAAGCTCCTCTAAAAGTTTGCTCAAAATGCAGACTTTGTCTTTCATCAGTAAAGTACCATATCTCATCTGGGTCATAATCTTTTACTCTTTGTAAAATTGTTGCAAGTTCTGTAGTATCATATAAAATTGCTCCATCTGATTTAACTAACATTAGAGGCGGAATTTCTTTTTTATCATTTTCAGTTTTAACATTCATGATTAATGCACCATCTGATTTTTCTAAAACATTTTTACTTTTTAAAAACTCTAGAACATCTGGAACATAAAGGTCAGCATCACTTTCTCCATATAATAAATCAAAATGACAATTTAAGTAATCATAAACTTTTTTACAGTCTTCTTCTGAAACTTTAACAATTTGCTTCCATAAATCATAAATTCCTTTTTCTCTTTTTTGAAGTCTTTCAGTCATTTTTTTTGCTTCTATAGCAAATGTTTCATCTTCTTTTTTTCTTGAGGATGCAAATGGATAAATTCTTCCTAAATCTTCATTAGTAACTGGTGAGCTACTTGGATATTCTCCTTCATAATCTTTATTAAAATATACTAAATTTGGTTGTTCTTCTTCAATTTGTTTTATTACTAATCCTAAAGGTGTTCCCCAGTCTCCCCAGTGAACATCACTTATTGTTTCATCACCAAATAAATTAAGAAGTCTTCTCATAGCTTCCCCAATATTACATCTTAAATGACCAACATGTAAAGTTTTAGCAACATTTGCTCCACCATAATCTAATATAATTTTTCTTTTCTTTTGGCTTTTATCAATATATTCTTCAAAATCATCCAAACATTTATTTGAATATTCAACTAGTTTTTCATCACTAAAACTTAAGTTTATAAAACCTGGGCCTTGAATATTTACATTAGTAAAACGTTCATCAAGCGCAGAAATTATTTCTTCAGCAACTTCTCTTGGCGATATACCCTTTTGCTTTGCAAGTGGCATAGCAACATTTATTTGATATTGACCATATTCTTTCATTTTTGATTTTTCTAATTTTACTTCATTTATATCATAACCTAATGATTTTATAACATAAGTTAAATAGTTTTCTGTTTCATTGACTAAACTCATGGTATCAATCCCTTCAATAATTTATATTTTATCACAAAAAATATAATATTAAAAAAAAAGTCACTAAAAGTGGCTAATTTTTAATTGTTGTTATCAAGGAATAATACTCATTTCCTATTTTTACATATATAGATGTATCAGTGTTCATATCTATTTTGATGTAATCTTTATCAGTTATATTATATTCATAGGTATAATACGAATCTTTCTTTATTAATAAAATACTATCTATAGGTTTATCAAAGTTAAATGTTAGATAGTCACCGTTTTGAGAAATATCATAACTTCCATCATACATTTTAGCATTAACTATTTTATTTTGTATTTCAGAAGTCTTTAATCTTTCAACACTGCTATAGCCTTCATTGTCAACAATTTCTGGAAAATTGTAGTTGTCTATAAAATCACTGTATTTAATTGTTTTACTAAAATCATTATTCATATCACTTATGTCTGTTGATATTGAGAATATTCTTCCTAAATAATCAATTTCAAGATTAATTGGTCTTAAGTCTTTTTTAGAATTATAAGCTATATTGAAATGGTTATCATCATATTTAATTCCCGAGACATAACCAAATTTTAAATAAAACATAAGGTTAGAATCCTTATCAAAGGCTCTTATTGTATTATCTTTATTGTTCGAATTAGAAAATATATAAAGTCTTTCATTCTCGTTGATAGAATTAAGGTTGCTTGAATCAATACTATTATCGTAAGAGTTAGTTTTTATATTTATTGTTTTTTCTTTATCTTTTGTTTTTAACTTTACATAATTATTTGCATTTGCATAAAGTCCATAAATTGGAATAATATGTTTTTTAGAACTTTTAACTGTACTTATATACATATCATTTATAAATATTTGTACTTCAGTATCTTCTTCTGTATCAAATATAATTAATGCAGATAATGGACTTATTTTATATGGATTTATTAAAACGCATGGTTTTTCTAAAGTATATGAATAATTTAATTTTTCTTCAATCATATTATCAGTTTCAAGTTGATAATTAAGTTGCTCTTCAAGTTCATTTTGTATTAATTTATTATAATCACCAAAATAATCGCTATCAGTTGAAGTTATGGATAGAAGATATAATGATACAAGAGACATTATAATAGCAAATATTATAAAAACTGAAATAATAGTTGTTGGTTTTATTTTCTTTTTTTTCATAATAAGCCTCCTAGTTTAACTAAAGTATACATTATCAAGACTTAAAAGTAAACTTTATAAACTTAAAAAATATTTATATAAATTTTGACATTCAATTGGATCCATTTCTTTGACATCTAGTTCATAAGGGATGCCAAGTTTTTCATATTTTTCTTTTCCAAGATAATGATATGGTAAGAATTCAATTTCAATTATATTTTCTTTTATGAACATTTTATCAATATATTTTTTTAGTTCATCTACATACTGTTTAGTTGCTGTAATTTTTGGAATTATTACCTGTCTTAATATTATCTTTTGGTTTTTTTCTTTTAGTATTTTCATAAAGTGTTCTGATATTTCTTTGTTTCCACCTGTTATAAATTTAAAGCCATCATCAGTGATATGTTTAATATCAAGAATTATTAAATCTATATAATCGAGAAATTCTTTATTAATATTTTTTGTATATCCAGCTGTATCTAAAGCTATGTTTATATTTTCCTTTTTTAGTATTTTACATAATTCTAATAGGGCATCTGATTGTAACAGTGGTTCTCCTCCAGAAAAAGTTACTCCACCGGTGGAACCAAAATAATTTTTATTTCGTAATATTTTTTCTGATAACTCCTTTACAGAAATATTTAATGGTTGCATTTTTTGCATTTCTGGGTTATGGCAATATTTGCATCTAAGATTACATGAATTTAGAAAAACAACCGTTCTGATACCTGGCCCATCAACTGTGCTAAAAGATTCTATAGAATTAACACTTAAATTCATTAAAACCTCTCATGGAAAGTTCTTGATATAACTTCTTCTTGTTGTTTTCTTGTTAATTTATTAAATCTAACGGCATAGCCACTAACTCTAATGGTTAATAATGGGTACTTGTCTGGATTATTCATAGCATCTACTAACATTTCACGATTTAAAACATTAACATTTAAATGATGACCTTTGTTTTTAAAATATCCATCAAGCAAAGTAACTAAGTTTGTTGTTTGACTTTCTATATTTTTTCCTAATGATGAAGGAACTATTGAGAATGTATTTGAAATTCCATCCTTACAATCTCTTTCATAATTTATTTTTGCGACACTATTTAATGAAGAAATAGCTCCATTTATGTCTCGATTATGCATTGGATTTGCTCCTGGTGCAAATGGAACATGGGCTTTTCTGCCATCTGGTGTTGAACCGGTTTTTTCTCCATATACAACATTGGAAGTAATTGTTAAGACTGACATTGTAACTTCAGCATCACGATAAGTTTTATATTTCTTTAGGCATTCATGAAAATAATTAGTTAAAGAAACCGCTATATCATCTACTTCATCTATATCATTTCCATAAGTTGGATAAGTTCCATCTATTTCAAAATCGGTAGTGATACCTAAACTATTTCTTATAGCTTTTACTTTGGCATTTTTTATTGCTGAAAGAGAATCTACTGCTACTGAAAGACCAGCTACACCATAGGCCATATATCTGTGTACAAAAGTATCATGTAATGCCATTTGACTTTTTTCGTAAGCATACTTATCATGCATATAGTGGATGATATTCATTGCGTTTGAATATATGAATGCTACTCGATTTAATACTATTTTATATTTTTCGACAACTTCATCATAATTTAAATAATCGGTAGTTATAGGCTCCAAGCCATCCAAAACCAATTCATTAGTCATTTCGTCATATCCGCCATTTATTGCATATAATAAAGCTTTTGCTAAATTGCATCTTGCTCCAAAAAATTGCATATCTTTTCCTAATCTCATTGCAGAAACACAACAAGCTATTCCATAGTCTGAACCGTAAATAGGTCTCATAAGGTCATCATTTTCATATTGTATAGAGCTTGTTTCAACACTTATTTTTGCACAATATTTTTTAAAGTCATTTGGTAGATACTCGGACCATAAAATAGTTAGATTAGGTTCTGGAGCTGTTCCTAAATTTTCTAAAGTATGTAAAATTCTATAGGAAGTTTTTGTTATAAGAGATTCTTTTTCATTTAAGATTCCTCCTATTGCACAAGTTACCCAAGTAGGGTCTCCAGAGAATAATTCATCATATTCAGGAGTTCTAAGGTGTCTTACCAACCTTAATTTTATTATTAATTGATCAATAAGTTCTTGTATTTCTTCTTCAGTAATTCTTTGTTCATTTAAATCTCTTTCAAAATAAATGTCTAAGAAAGCATCAATTCTTCCCATACTCATTGCTGCTCCATTATTTTCTTTAACAGCAGCAAGATATCCAAAGTATAACCATTGTACTGCTTCTTTAGAATCATTTGCCGGCTTAGAAATATCATATCCGTATGATGCAGCTAACTCTTTTATTTCTTTTAAAGCTCTTATTTGCTCTTGAACTTCTTCTCTTAATCTTATTAGATTTTCAGACATTGGGCCAATTAGGACATTTTCCAAGTCATTTTCTTTATCTTTTATTAGAAAATCAATTCCATACAAAGCTATTCTACGATAGTCACCAATTATTCTTCCTCTTCCATAAGCATCAGGCAACCCTGTTAATAAACCATTGTGTCTTGCTTTTTTAATAGAATCATCATAAACATCAAAAACACCATCATTATGAGTTTTACGGTATTTTTTAAATTCATGAATTTTATCATCCATTTCATAGCCATAAGTCTTTAACTCTTTTTCAACTAGTTTTATTCCTCCATATGGGTTAACAATTCTTTTTAGTACTGAATCTGTTTGTAAGCCAACAATAATTTCATTTTCCTTATCAATATAACCAGGATTAAAAGAATTAATTCCAGAAAATTCATCACAATCTATATCTAAAACGTGTTTTTTTTGTTCTTCTTCCAATTTTTTTAAACAAATATCCCAAAGTTTTTTTGTTTTTTCGGTGCTACATCTTAAAAATGAAGAATCTCCTTTATATTCCTTATAATTTTTTTCAATAAAATTTGCAACATTTACTTCTTTGTTCCAAAGAGAATTGGTAAAACTTCTCCAACCATCCATTTACATCATCCTATCATAGTATAATTATATCATTTATTTTATATTTTTAAATAAGTAAACACAAAAAAATCCTAGCCTGATAAACTAGAATTTTTCCGAGTTTCTGAATAAATAGTTTTAAAAATTATCAGTAAT
Source organism: uncultured Bacilli bacterium (assembly GCA_934095845.1). Lineage (GTDB taxonomy): Bacteria > Bacillota_I > Bacilli_A > RF39 > UBA660 > CAG-582. The sequence continues at coordinate 11,729 of CAKOKS010000008.1, forward strand.
CAAAACTATTTCATAACCTTAATGAGTTTTCTTTCTCAATATACGTATATACTTAGTCGCGGTTATAATCAAAAATTGACATTCGCTTTTTCATCATTTTGAATATCAAGATCATAAACCCTAATAATCAAAATATGTAATTAATAAACAAAGGTATATCAAACATTGACACACCACGCATAGTTTCACCAATTTGAAAGTACGCGTCAAATATACTAACTACACTACTCTATACTAAGTAATTTTATTATACCATTATTATAGTTATTGTCAATTGTTTTTTCCATCAAACACAAAAATTGTTTTAAATTCTGAATCAAGTGCTAAAGAAGCATCAAATGTTTTACCTGCTTTAGATATAAATCCTGAAAGTTTATCAGTTTTTTTATTTGTCATCAATTCATTTGCTTCGCTTTTGGATATTACTCTCCCACAAATACCAAAATTAATTTTAAAATTACAGTTTTTATAGTCTTCACAATTATAGCTATATCTACCCTTTAAAACATTTTTCCCACATTTTGGACAAATTCCAATATTGTCTCCAAAAAAGCCAGTATCTTTATTCTCTTTTTCATCTTTTTTATTTTTGTTAAAAACTTTCATTATTTCGTTTTCTGCTATTTGAATTGAATCATTTATTGATATTTCATTATGAAAAACTTGCTTTAAGGCAATTCCTAAATCACATGTTTTATATTTATCCATTTGAATACCTAACTGCATCAAAGTATTTATCAAATATTCTCCTGTTGGAAGTATATTATAAACATCATTTTTTAAACTTATGTATTGACTGTTAATAGCATTCGTAATAATTGGAGTTCTTGTAGCGTCGGTTCCTAATTCCAAGCCAGTAAACATTGCTTTATAGTCTTCTGTATCATCTATTTCTTCGCCATTTAATGTAAATATTTCTCCTTCTGCAAGTTCTTCCATTTCTTGCTTTTCTTTTCTAAAAGGATTCATTAAATAATTATTTAAAGTTTCTGTTGTATAGTGTTTTGGTGGTGTGGTTTCTTTTTCTTTTGGCACAAAATTAATATTTACTTTATCACCTTTAGATAAATTAGGTAATATTTTATCTTTTGATGTATAACGATCAAACTTTGTCCAACCTGGTTCTAAAACTATATTTCCTTTTAACATAAATGTTTCATAATCTCCAACTTTTATTGTTATTTCAGTTTTTTCTACCTTACATTTTTTACTGCAGAATACTGCAACAAATCTTTGAAAAACAACTTGATATACTTGATATTCTTCTTCCGTCAAGTTTTCCTTCTTAGGTATTTTATATGTGGGTGTTAAAGCAGAGTGGGATTCGATTTTTGCATCATCGAATATCGTTTTTTTATCTTTGAATTCAACTGGATATCCCATCTTGGATATGTTGGCAATTATTGTTTTTATTTTATCTTTTTCGTTTGTAGCAAGATATTCTGAATTTGTACGAGGATATGTTAGGTATCCCGATTCATAAAGTTTTTGAACAATTGATAATGATTTATTCATCGACATTTTGTATCTTTTTCCTAACTGACTTTGAAGTTTACTTAAAGAATATAATTTTCCAGGATTTAACTCCGCGTTTTTAGTATCTTTTTTTATAACTATTGCTTCGGAAGAATTATATTTTTGGCAACAAGCTAAGCATTTTTCTTTTTCATCTTTCGAAAATCTCTCTTTACTATTTAGTTCTATTTCCTCACCATTAGTTTTTTCCTTGCTAGTTAAACCATAGTATATCTCAGGAGTAAAATTTCTGATTTGTAAATCTCTGTCGTATATTGCTTTAACAATTGGAACAATTACTCTTCCTACTCTTAAAAGAACTCCTGATTTTAAAGTTGCATATCTAGTTAAATTTACTCCATATAACCAGTCAATATAAGTTCTCGCATATCCTTCATTTGCCAAGTTATCATACTCTTCTTCATCTCGAAGATTTTCTAACTCTTGGCGTATAGTAATGTCAGTTTGATCAGGCAACCACATTCTTTTTAAATTTTTCTTCGTTTTCAAAGCATGAGAAACAATTAATCTAACAATTATTTCTCCTTCTCGATCTGCATCTCCCGCATTAACTATTGTGTCTACATCATCGCGATTACAAAGTTCTTTAATTAAATTAAAAGTTTTTTCAATGCCGTCATTCTTGTATCTTTCAGAGTTTGATATTAATTTGTATTTAAATTCTTTTGGAAAGCAAGGCAAACTAGTCATTTCCCATTTTCCTGTTGGATTTTCTAAATAATCTTCAATATCTGCTAGCGTAAATAAATGTCCTAAAGCATTAGCAACTATATATTTATCATTTTGATAAACTCCATTTATAAACTTCATATTTCCAATGGTAGAAACGATTGCTCTACATACTGCAGGTTTTTCGGCAATTATAAGTATCATTGTTTCACATCCAGACTAATTATTATTATAACACGTTTATTATGAAACTTTTTATTTTTTAAAAGTAATTCTTGAATTTATCGGTAAAGATATTAGTAGAGAGGTGATAAAATGGATGACATACTTGAAGTTTTCAATACATGTAAGAAAAATGGATGGATCAAAGGAGCTAGAAAAGGGAATAATGCTGTTGGTGTAACATTTGAACAAATGGTTGGTTTAAAAGAAAATAGTAGTCCATTAGCTGATTATAATGGGATTGAGATAAAGACAAAGTATAGCAAACAATTTTCTAACATAACTATGTTCTGTTGCTTTCCATGCAACTGGGATGATATGGATAATTTTGTAAATATTCTTGGCAGACCTGATAAAACAATTGAAAGTTCTAAAGTATTATATTTAACTTTATATGCAAATACCATTTCGTGTTTAAAAAGCAAATATTATATAAAAGTTCACGTAGATAATTCTACTGATCAAATAAAAATTAAGGTACTTGATAAAAGTGGAAATAAGTTAAGTGAATTATACTGGACATTTGATAAAATAAAAAGAAGACTTTCAGGTAAAATTTCAAACATAGCATTTTTGGATGCAATACAGAAAACTAAAAATGGTGTTCAATATTTCAAATACATAAGGCTACGATTTTATAAATTAAGATCTGAGGAAGTTTTTTTTGATTTATTAAATAACGGTTTAATTTATATAATTATTAATGTTGGTGTTTATAAATCAGGAAAAAACGTTGGTAACCCTCATTATCATGGAATCAACTTTTGTATAGATGAAAGCAATATAGAATTACTTTATAAGAAAGAATTAGAAGTATCATAAAAAAAGAATTGACTTTGGCTTAGTCAACTCTTTTTTTATTAAAATTCGAAAAGTTCGAATTAAATTTCAAATGGTCGAGAAGACAGGATTCGAACCTGCGACCCCTAGTTCCCAAAACTAGTGCACTACCAAGCTGTGCTACTTCTCGATTAGATGGTGCGCCCAAAGGGAGTCGAACCCCTAACCTTTAGATCCGTAGTCTAACGCTCTATCCAATTGAGCTATGAGCGCATACTCACAAATCAATTACTTAATCATTATAACATATTTTTATTATAATTCAAGTTTTTTTTGAAATTTATAAAAAAGCTAGCAAATCAAGTACTTTTAGAACGCTATAGTATATTATATGGTAATACTTTATTAAATATTCTTTTTATGTTATATTTTTATTATATGGTGATAATATGGATAATAAAAATATAAGTAATATAACATTATATTTAAATAATAATAAACAAATTATGTTAGAAAAAAAATATCTTAATAAATTTTTTGTTTCTAATATTGATGCGGACGGTAACGAAATTGCATATGATAATGATAAAAATGGTAATCTAGTTGGGAATTTTCTTACTTTAAAAGTTCATAACCTTTTTAATAGCACTGATGAATTTGTGGATTCTATATCAAATCACTATATAGAAAAAATAGAAATAAATCTGTTTAATAGTAGTCAAAAAACTATTTTCTTTAATGAAAAAAAAGTAATCGAAAAAGGAAAAAAGAAAAATATAAATAAAGAAATTTTAGTTTATAAAAATTGTGTATGCATTTTAATTTCAAAATATAAAATGAAATATGTTAAAAGTTTTTTTGTATAACTAAAGTATATTGAAGCAAGAAAGTAAAGCGAGTAAATAATATATAAAAATAATTTTACCGTAATTCTGATAGTAATTTAGAAAATAATCATAAAAAAAACACGATAATTCGTGCTTTTTTAATACTAAGATGGTGTCCCGTTGGGAATTCGAATCCCAGACCCTCTGATTAAAAGTCAGATGCTCTACCAGCTGAGCTAACGGAACATATATGGTTGCCTCGGAAGGGTTCGAACCTTCGGAATGTCAGAGTCAAAGTCTGATGCCTTACCACTTGGCTACGAGGCAATTAAAGTGGTGGAAGGTCATGGATTCGAACCATGGAACCCTAGAGAACAGATTTACAGTCTGCCGCGTTTGACCACTTCGCTAACCTTCCATAAGTGGTGCCGACAGAGGGAGTCGAACCCCCAACCTACTGATTACAAGTCAGTTGCGCTGCCAGTTACGCTATGTCGGCAAATGGTGGGCGATATAGGACTCGAACCTATGACCCCCTGCTTGTAAGGCAGGTGCTCTAACCAACTGAGCTAATCGCCCGCTTATGGTGCCTAAGGCCGGACTTGAACCGGCACGAGCTTTAACACTCGCAGGATTTTAAGTCCTGTGCGTCTACCTATTCCGCCACTTAGGCAGTACCAAACGGTGTCATTTAAGACTATTTGAGTATATCTCATTTTTTATTATAAATCAATATATTTTTTACAAATTTATAATTTAAAAAAAATATACAAGATGGTGGCTCCAGCGGGAATTGAACCAGCGACACAAGGATTTTCAGTCCTCTGCTCTACCGACTGAGCTATGGAGCCAAAAAAAATGGCGGTCCGTACGGGAGTCGAACCCGTGATCTTCTGCGTGACAGGCAGACGTCATAGGCCACTAGACTAACGGACCATGGTTGCGGGAGCAGGATTTGAACCTACGGCCTTTGGGTTATGAGCCCAACGAGCTACCAGACTGCTCTATCCCGCGATATATGGCGGAGGAAAAGGGATTCGAACCCCTGCGCCGTTTCCGACCTGCTGGTTTTCAAGACCAGTCCCTTCAACCAGACTTGGGTATTCCTCCAATCAATATAGTCTCTCGACATGAACAAGTTGATTATAGCATACATTTTTTAAACAAGTCAATCACTTTTTTTCATTTTATCAATATTTACTTCATTTTTATGTATTTTCTCTATTTTTTCATTAATCCAAATTGGTAAGTGATGTTTTAGTGGAGAAAACCCGCGTACAGATTCTTTTACTAAAGAATCATCATTTTCTCGATAATTCAGGTCTTTAACGGACAACACGCATTTTTTTGTATCATTATCTATAGTTAAAATTTCTACGAATATTTGCTCTCCAATTTGAGCGCATTCGGTAATATCTTTTACAAATCCATCTTTTATTTCTGAAATGTGGATAAGTCCACAATAATTGTTTTCTAATTTAACAAAAATGCCATAATTTTCTACGCCCGTTACAGTTCCTTTAACAACACTACCGACTTTAAAGTCTTCCATAACGCACCTCTTTTACATTATAACAGATATTATTTACTTTGTAAAAAAAATCGTATATAATTTTCTTAGTTGAAAGGGCAATGTTAAAATGAACAATGAAACAGACAAAATAATTGAAGTTATCAATCAATTAAGACCATTTTTAAACTCAGAAGGCGGAGACATCGAATTTATTAAATATGATGATGGATTTGTATATGTTAAATTATATGGAGCATGCATGATGTGTGAATACAAAGATTTTACTATTCAAGATAACATTTTTGAAGCAATTAAAGCAGAAGTACCAGATGTCAAAGGTGTAATTAACGTAGAATTATAAATTGTTGAGCCATTCTATTTGGGGAACTACATTATAATCTAAATATTCTTTGAAAACATCTTGAATATATTGGAGGTATTCCTTACTTTTTATTACTATCTTATTCACCTTTTGTTTAATAGCCTCATTTTCTATATTTTCTGATATAATGTAATCTTCAAATATATCAAAATAATACGTTGGATAAAGAACTCTTGCATAAGTGATTAACAAATCATTTTCTGTGCGAATATTTTGTTTTAAAATACCACGTATTTTTTTTATGTCATGAAATTCAGACTCAAAATAATAGGACTTTATGTAACCAGCAATATCACGAACATAATAATCAATAGTTAAATTTGTAGGATCATAATAATTGATATAATAATTAGGATAATAAATTCTTTTATGAGTAATAAATTTTTTACCATTGATATCATTTTTTTCAGCTAATAACATTAGTTGAATGGCATTTTCTGCCAAACCAGAAAAATAGTTAAAAGAACAAATCAGTTCACTTTTTCCATATCCAAAATTACTTATTTGCTCTTTATAATAATCAACTTTTTTAATCCATAAATCGCTTGTCAAATTGTCATTTATATAATTACTATCAATAAGGTCAAAACTAGCATCTTTATTTTTTTGAGAATTTTTAATTAACATTAGCACATATTTGTTTTTTTCGATTTCTGTTATAATTTGATTTTCACGATTACTAACTATTTCCATATACTCATCTTTTTGCTGTTTTACAAAATTATACATTGCTATGAAATTTTCATCAGCATCATATATTTTTTTTAATATATAAATTTTATTTTGTGAGATTATTACAAAAAAATTTTGATGTTCTGATATCTGTTCAATTGATAAATCGTAAAAAAATTTGATTTTTGTTTTCATATTACACTATATTAATATAAACAAAAAAAAGAACTTAAAAGTTCTTCTAAGCTACAAATTTAAAAATATTAGCATCACTATTCAAAGTTGACGGGCTTAAACCTTCCATTGAAAAATTGTTATCATTTTTTCCAACAAAATTATCTGGCATTACAACAGGATCAGGTTGATTATTATTAAAAGCTTGAACCGGTGGTTCTTCTTGAGGTACATTTGGACTCGCAACATAGCTTTGTTCTAATGGAGCATCATCCTTTTTCTCTACAAAAAAGTTTTGATCCGCTTCACTAAATGAGGGAAAAACTGGTTGATTTATAATTGGTTCAGAGTAATCGGGAGCAGTTGTATCATTTAAAGGTTGTTTTTCTGGAACTGTTTCTTGTACACTCGGCTCATTTACTAAAGCTTCATTATTTAAAGTCTCAGAATTTGTAATCGAATTATTCGTTTCCACTTTTTCTTTATTTTTTTGAAAATCAATATATCTTTTTATAATACTAATAGAATTTTCCAATTCTTCAATGCTAGGGCATTCAGGGCTTTCTTTAGAATCTACTTTTAATTCTTCAGATAACTCGTTATCTTCAGTCACAGGCACTGTAGTATTTTCTTTAGGGTCTGTAGTAGGCACTGTTTGAGTAATATCATAACTTTCATCTGCAAGAAGTGAAGGAGTTGGAGCACTCATATTTTCCTCTTTTGCTTCTAATGAATGTTCAGTTTCTTGAACAGAAGAAGCTGAAATTGATTCTCCTGTTATCACACCTGTACTATTTTCAAAAGCAGATTCTACGTTTTCAACATTATTACCAATGGCATTAACAGCAGGTTCATTCTCAATTGTTTGGGTTGGTATAATAGGTTCACTAACTTCACTAACATCTTGTTGAGTGTCCACTATATCACTTTGATTATTAATATGGCTTAACATACTAGATTGTTTTTTTATAGCATCTTTAAATTGAATTGGTATAGCATATGCTTTGCCTTGTAAACTTTCAGTGTTTAAATTTGCTCCATCCAAAATTGTAATATTATTTAAATTTCCGTTTGCTAAACTAGATATTGCACTTTTAACCTCATTATGTAATTCATCGGACATTTTCGTAATTTTTACCGCATTATTATCATCAAATTCTGCCGCATATATCTTTAAAAAATCGTTTCTTCCATTATAAGGCTCATTCAAAGTATATAGCAGTACATTACTTCCGCTTTGATTTAATTTCATATACACTAATTGTTCTATCATATTTTATTTCTTCCCTTCTACCTTTTTCAATAAAAAATATCTACATCCATATGCGCAATTTTGTTCAATATATTTCTTTAAATTTTTAATATCATTAATCTTTGATACGTTTTTATTAGTCGAATCATAAAAACCTTTTAATCTTAATTTTCCATAGGCCCAGTCACCAAATATGTAATCATAGCAACTAAAATAATCGGTTAATTTTTCATTTAAAATTTCTTCATTGTATCCATCTTTATAATTTTCAACTAATTCATAATTATTTTCTATAAAAGTCATTGTCATTTTCCTCCAAGTACAGCAATAATAATAAATCCTATCATAAGTTCTGTTGCAGCTATACTAAGTAGCATAATTTTATCAACAAATCCGCTTCCTGAAGACAAATATAAATTATATTTTTTAAAAAAGCCAATTTTTTCATAATTATAATTATTTCTACTTTTTTCATCCTCAATACACTTATTGACCTTACTAATTTCCTCGGGAGATAGACATGCAATCGTTCGGATGTCATAACCATATTTATTATATTCTTCTCTTGATAACAAATCAGGATTTAAGCCAATCATATTCATTTGAGTATTAGTCAAATTTTCTTTAGTATTTAACCAATATTTATTAACAATACCTTTATTTCCCACATTTGTTAAATTATTATAATCTAGGTGATTAGAAAATATATTATCCAATGCTTTTATCTCATTTGAATTTAACGTTCTACATTTAGATTTTCTCTTAAGCATTTCAATTAATATTTTTTCAATTTCTTCAATAATACCCTCAGCTTTTTGCTCAGACTTATATTCCTCCATGAAATCATAATATTTTTGCATATAAGAAATAAATCTTTTTAAATCATAATCGCGTAAATCATACATGAGCAAATTGCACTCAAAAGCTCTTTCATTATCTATTTTGTAAGGGAATAGAATGCTTTTTTCACCATAAATTATACATAAAGCACCGATGACTATCATTTCAAATCTATACATTTTGCTATAATGTTCTCCATTTAAATGAGCAATATATGATTGAATTCCCATTTCTATGGCAGGATTTATAAAGTATTTATCTTGATATATGTCCATCATATGCTTCACCTACTATTACATAATAACACATAACAAACAAATAATCTAGTATTACTAATTATGAAATATATATTTAATTTTCTATTGTAGCTGATTTTTGAAATAAAGAACCACCATAAATACTTGGTACTGTACCATTAATTAATTTACTACCTAATTCTAGTTTATATTGTGCATTTTTCTTTTTGATGTCATATGGCACAATCATTTTTTGTTCAAGGTCAATTATTAAAGTTACTTTTATCATAGCATTATTTATTCCATAATTTTGTACAGTCGTTTCAATAGTTCCTAATACATGTTCATAAAAGCTGACTTTAACAGGTATTTTAGGTCCTAAAGAAGAAAACAAAGTTCCATTACTAGACATTCCAAGAGGTATAAGCAAATACAAATTATTTTTAAAAGCTTTTAATTCTCTACTATTACTGAAATTTTTTATATCTCCCTGTTCCAATAGAAAAATTGAATCTTGTATTTTTTTTACAATTTCACTCATCAATTCGTAACTATAATTGTAATTTATATCAGTCATTAATATTTCATCATTTTTGTTTTTGGTAACATTTATTAATTTATTTAAATCAGCATTTACTGGAATTATATTTTTTTTAATATATAAAGTTGTAATTTCCTCTAATTTAGAAGAAGCAATATCAACTATTTTAGGACTTATATTTTTATTATAGTTAAACATTAGAAAGAATACTAAAAACATTATAAGGCAAAGTTGAACATCTAATTTTATTTTATGTTTATTTTTTACTCTAAATCTTTTCATACTTAATTTTATGAAAAAAAAAGAAATGTATAAGCATTTCTAATTAAATAAACCTAAATCAAGTATATTATTACAAATATAAACGGCACCAAATATTAAAACTATGATTACTATAAATATTATAATTTTTATAATTAAAGTACCCTTATCAGTTACTGAAATATCAGTAAAATCCATTTGATGTTTATATTCATCATCAGTATTTATTTTTTCTATTTTTATACTAGTGTCAGTTTGATCTAAAACTTCTTTTTTTTCTTCATTTTTAGGAATTTCTTTTTTCTCAGATAAATCGCTTAATAAATCTAAATTAGAAGATATTTCTTCTTTTGTATACTCCTTATTACCGTTTTTATTACATAGTTCTAGTTGTGTTATAGTATTTATCAGATTCATTAAATTTTGTTCTTCTTCTTTACGACGAAGATTTTCAGGTTCTGTCACTTTCTTTAATTCTAAATCTAAATTATTTAAAATTTCATATTGAGTATCACGAACTTTCTTTAATCTTTCTTTTGTATAATCAACATTTTTACCAAGTTTTGCTTTTTTTAATATGGCATTTATATCATATTCTTTAGTGTCTTCGTCTATATTGATTTCTCTTTCCTCAAAAGTATCTGGAATTTCGATGCTTTTTCTTTTAGGTGAATTAGCACTATATCTATCATCTAAATATTTTTTTACATTACCAACATTTATAACATCATCAGCATCACTGCTTATAACAGACATATTAGAGTTAACATCAAATTCGGTAATCATGCTATTTTTTACATCATCATAAAGGGTAGAATTTTTTTGTGTTCTACTTTTAAATTCTTTATTACCATTATTATATCTATCCATTCTTGATTGCATGATATCACCTTACTAAGTAAATTTTATCATAATATGTCGAATTTGAAAACTAGTGTTGTTTTTTTTTTAATTTACTTGTATAATTTTCATTGGAAATGAGGCTTTTTATGAAAAATATTGAAGTTAATAAGAATTTATGTATTGGCTGTGGTGCTTGTGTTGCTATATGTCCACAAAATTTTGATTTTGATGATGATGGCTTAAGTACTGTAATAAATGATACGGTTACAAAAGAAGCTGTAGAAGCATCGGAAGTTTGTCCAGTATATGCAATAAAAATAAATACTGCAATTGAAAAAAATACTGAAAAAAATGTTAAATCTGAAGAAAAATGTGCTTGTGAATGTGATTCTAAAGAAAATAAAGAATCCGAAGAAGAAAAAGAAAATGATGATTCTGAATGTTGTGGCGGTTGTCATTGTTGTAACGGAACTTGTTGTGAAGGATGCTAAAAGAGGACTCTAAATTGTATATTTTTATACTTTTTAGAATCCTTTTTTATTTGCTTTCTTCTATAAAATATTTACTTTTATGTGGTTCATCCCTTAATAAATCATTATAATTTTGTTGTCTTAGGGCTTCATAAACAACTATTGCCACTGTATTAGATAGATTTAGAGCTCTTACATTATCTGTCATAGGTAAGCGCATACATCTATCTATATGAGGTTTTAATAATTCTGGTGGTATTCCAGTTGATTCTTTTCCGAAAACAAAATATATATTTTCTTCACTATTAGAATAATCAAAATCCGTATGTGGTTTATGACCATATCTTGTTAAATAATAAAATTCACCTTTATTCTTTTCATAAAATTCATCTATGTTCTCATATACTGTATAATCACATTTATCAATGTAGTTAACCCCACTTCTTCTTATATATTTTTCATCTAAAGAAAATCCTAGTGGTTTTATTAAATGTAATTTGGAATTTGTGGCAACACATGTTCTCATAATATTCCCAGTATTACCTGGAATTTCTGGTTCAAATAAAACAATATTAATCATATTATCCTCCTTAAAAAAAGCAAGTTTAACTTGCTAATCCACTATCTTGTATGTAATTTTTAAAAACATCTACATTTAAAGTGTTTTTTCTTGAGTCTACCATTTTAACAAAACTACCATCCTTATAAAATATAACAGCCGGTAATTTTTCAATAGCATTTTCACCTTTTAAACCAAGTGACTTATTTATATTCTTCAAATAATCAGCATCATTTACATAATCTTTTAAATCTAAATACATCACATTATCTAACAAGTTTACTTTTTTTAAATACTTTTCTATTTCTTTTTCTTTTTTATGTACAACTTGATCATTAGTATAACTAATTACTAAAAATGTATCAGCATTAATTTCTTTCATAGCGTTTTTAATGTCGCCATTTAAAATTTGATTTGTTGCTAATGGACTTACATCTATATTATCTCGATCAGTTTTAACAAATACATTTACTAAAGAAAAGGCTGCACAAACAATTAAAATTATTATACCAATTATAAATATATAATGTCTCCTCTTTTTTTTGTTCTTCATAGACTCACCCTAATTGTATTTTAGCAAAATAATCAAATTTACACAATATTATCTTTAATTTTACATCCTTAGTTTACAAATATTATAATGGATTTACGTGAATTACCGTCAAATAGACTTCATCTAATGCTGATATTTGTTTTTCTAATTGGTTGGCTATCTCATGGCTTTCAAATGTTGTTAAATTTCCATCAACAAATATAGTAACTGATATCTGATATTGATACCCTATTGGAGTTGAATTAAAATGGTTCATTTTTTTTACAGATTCACAATTGCTAATAATATCTTCTATTTTCTTTCTTAAATTATCATCCATACTTTTATCCATTAACACATCATATGCATTTTTAAATAATTTAGCACCAACAAAGAATATCCATCCTGATACTAAAATACCTACTATGGAATCTACAAAATAAATTTTATTCATTGCGAATATTGCAGCAAGTAAGTTCAGTGTTGTTAAGACACAGTCATTGCGATGATCACTAGCATTTGCATTTAGCAAAAGATTATTATACTTTTTAGCTAACTTTATAGTGTATAAGTACATACAAAATTTTACAACAATGGTAATTAAACAAACATATAATAAACCTATTGAAAAATGATAACTTTGTTCCCAAAAAAGTGATTTTACTGATGATATAATCATTTTTACTGAAAAGTAAATCATAATTATACTTATTAAAAGTGAGAAAATATACTCCGCTTTACCATGGCCAAGATTATGGTCATCATCAGCTTCTTTTGAAGCAATTCGATTTCCAATAAATGTCATAACAGATGAAACAATGTCACCTGCTGAATTTAATGCATCAGAAATCATTGCTTGAGAATTGGTAAGAAATCCAATTATTGATTTTATAATTAACAAGAATATATTTCCGCTAATACCTACTATACTTGCAATTTTTGCATCTCTATATCTTTCCATAGAAAGACCTCTTTTCCTTAAAATATTTTTTTAAATGTATATATTTTTTTATTTTGTGCAACATAATATTGGAGGGATAATTATGACACAAAAAGAATTATGTTATATCGAAGATTTATATAATCATGAAGTATTAACTTCACAAGTTATTATGAATTATTTAGAACAATTAGATAGTAAAGATTATGAGGGCTTTATGAACAAATTATTAAATAATTATGATAAATTAATTTCAAACCTAAAAAAAGTATTGGAGGGTGAATGTTAATGAAAGATAAATATATATTTGAAAATATACTATCATTAACAAAAAGTTTAATTACAATAAGTGTTAATGGTACAATTGAATCAAGTAATCCTAAAATAAAGAGTTTCTTTAACGATTCACTTGATGAACTCTTAAAAATGCAAAAAGACATTTTTGATAAAATGGAGCAAGAAAAATTTTATAATATTGCAAATGTTAAAAAAACTGATATTGCTAAAATAGCAACTAAAATATGTGATGATAATAATTAATTATCATCCTTTTTTATTGAATAGATTCAAATAATTCTTCCCACTTATCATTTTTTTCTTTTAACTCATTTTTCTTTTCTTCTATTTTGTCATTAACCTCTTGTAACTTTTTATAATCATTATAAACTTCAGGATTAAATGTTTCATTAGTAAGTTCGGTTATTTTCACTTCCAATTTAGCTATTTCGTTTTCTAATCTGTTTATTTCTTTTTTTATTTCATAAGTATTCTTCGTAACTTTTTCCTTTTTTGGTATCTCCTGTTTTTTAATTTCTACTGCTACTTCCTCATTCATCTTTTTTAAATATTCATCATATTTTTCTTCTGTAATATCAACACCATTTTTACTTAAAACAATTAATCTGTTAGCAATTTTTCCTGTAAAATAACGGTCATGTGAAACAAATATCAATGTTCCTTCATACATACTAAATATTTCTTCTAAATATTCTTTTGTTTTAATATCAATATGATTCGTTACCTCATCTAATATAAGTAAATTTGGTTTGAAAGAGAAAAGAATTGCTAATTTAAGTCTAACTTTTTCTCCACCACTTAGTACACTTATTTTTTTATACACATCATCATTTTGAAATAAAAATGATCCTAAGTACGTTCTTATTTCTTCTTCATCCATACTTTTATTATTACTTTTAAATTCATCCAATATCGTAAAATCATTAGAATTAAATGTTAATAATTGATCAAAGTATTGTGGAGAAACATGTAATCCATAACTTATGTTTCCACTTAATGGTTGAAGTTTACCCGCTATCGTTTTTAAAAGAGTTGATTTACCTATACCATTTGGTCCGATTATAGCAACATGTTCACCTTTTTTAATTTCTGTATTAATTAAGAACATTTCTTTATCATAACCAATACTTAAATCTTCCATTTTTATAACAATTTTACTAGATTCTTCGTAATTATTTATATTAACCTTAATTGATTTTTTGTCCAAACTTGCTGGTTTATCTAACACATTTATTTTTTCTGCTTGTTTCAATTTAGAAAGTGCCATACTTGCTTTTGAAGGTTTATTTCTAAATTTTTCATATATTTGTGTTAATCTTTCTACTTCTTTAGTTTGAGCTTCATAGTCTCTAAGTTGTTTATTGTATCTTTCTACTCTATTTTTTTCATAAAAATCATAATTACCTGAATATTTGATAAGTTTTTTATCACTTATTTCATATATTGTATTTACAATTTTATTTAAGAACATTCTATCATGGCTAACAATTATTATTGCTTTATTATAATGAGATAAATAATCTTCTAACCATTCAACTGTATCAACATCCAAATTATTTGTAGGTTCATCAAGAATCAATAAATCTGGTTCAGATAATAATAGTTTCATAAGAGCTATTTTTACTTGTTCTCCTCCAGAAAAATATTTAACTTGCTTTGATTTATCATCATCACTAAAGCCAAATTTTTTAATCATTAGTTCAACATTCTTTTTATAATTATATCCACCTAACAATTTATAAGTGTTTGAAAGTTGACTATATTTTTCACTATTTTCAGCAGTAAAATTATTAAGAAGTTTTGCTAAGTCATTTTCTATTTTTATTAAATTCTTAAAAGGTTCGTTTAATGTATCGAGTAATGTATTTTCTAAATTTACTTGCACTTGCTCGATAACACCTATTTTGAATTTATCTGTGTTAGAAATACTAAATTTTTCTTCACCTAATCCATTTACAAACATTGATGGATCTAAAATTGCTTTCAAAAGGGTTGATTTACCTGTTCCGTTTGGTCCAACTATACCGATTTTAGAATTATCATTTATATCCATATTTATATTTTCTAATAAATATTCACCATTAATATTAATTGCTGCATTTTTTATAACTATATTCATTTTTTCACCCTAATGTATTTTTTATAACTATCATTGTCAATTTCAACATAGCCTTTTATTTTTTTTATTTTTGCATGACTTAAAAGATTTTCATAATTTTTGATACTAAATCCAAGATATTCTTTTGAAGTTATAGAATAAAAAATAATATTACTATTATCAATTGAATCAAATCTTAAAACATCATCTTCTTTATCAACCATATTTTTAATAAAATCTTTTATAAACTCAATTAAAATATCGTTCAATTGATTTGAAAATATTAATATTTTTTCTTTAAAGTCATCAAAATCATAGCATTCTCTTTTGATTAAGCTATCTTCATTTTCACCTTTTTTTAAATAGCTAATCGAATAATTGTTAAAATTTATTTCTAAAGGATACTCAGTTTGAAAAACAGTTTCACATTTTGGACATTTGTTACTAAAAATTTTTCTAGAAATAATATCATCAACATCTTTTCCTTCGCAAAATTTCTTTAGTTTTATTCTAGTATTTTTACTGCAATTTGGACATTTAACTGTTTCTTTAACTATCATATCTTAAGTTCCTTTCAAAAATAATTATACCATATTAAATTTATTTATAATATAATAGAGGTTAGGAAGTGGTAGTATGAGAAAATTTTTAATCGTGATCTTATGTTTTTTTGCTTGTTCATGTGCAAGTAAGTCAGACATTTTAATAAAAGAGGAAAAGAATTATGATGTAAGTTATAATTCTAATAATTTTAATGTTTACAGTAAAGTTCAATTGAAAGATATTATAGATGATGAAAATATTGAGCTTTTAAATGGTGATGATTATATAGATACTGATACTTTAGGAGAAAAGGAATTTACTTTAAAATATTTACATGATGGTAAAAAATACAAAAAAGTTTTAAGTTATACCATAAGTGATAATGATAAACCAATTCTAATAAATGTACCAAGTACTCAAACTGTTACTTTAAACAGTGAAGTTAACCCTTGTGATAAAGCAGTTTTTGCTGATAATTATGATAAAAAGCCTACATGCAATATTGAGGGTGAATATGATACGAAACAAGTTGGTACATATAATTTAACATATATTATAAGTGATTCATCAAATAATACAGTTTCTAAAAATCTAACATTTAACGTTGTAGTTCCAAGCAATAATACAACGACAACAAAAAAGCCAACAACAGCTGATACAAAAAGAAAGAAAATAAGTGAAGCAATAGAACAATATAAAAATGAAAATACAATGATAGGTATTGATGTTTCTAGATATCAAGAAAACATTGATTTTGAAAAAGTAAAAAATTCTGGAGTTGAATTTGTTATTATTAGAATTGGTGTACAAAGTGGAGCTAAAAAAGATATTTCTATAGATTCGTATTACTTAGAAAATATTAAAAAAGCTAAAGAGGCAGGACTTCTTGTTGGGGTATATCTTTATTCAACTGCTATAAGCCCAGAAATTGCAAAGGAACAAGCTAAATGGGTAATAAAAACTTTAGATGGAGTAAAACTAGATTTTCCTATTGCATTTGACTGGGAAAACTGGCAATATTTTAGAGAGTATGAAATTAGCCTATATGACTTATCTAAATCATATTTATCTTTTGCAGAAGAAATTGAAAAAAATGGATATAAAGCTATGCTTTATGGTTCAAAATATTATCTAGAAAATATGTGGTTAGATAAAGGAAATTATCCAGTATGGTTAGCCCATTATACGGATAAAACAAATTATTCAGGAGATCACATAATGTGGCAATATAGCGCAATCGGTGAAGTTGATGGAATTAATAACGCCGTTGACTTAGATGTTTATTACAAATAAAAGAGTGTTCAAAATTGAACACTTTTTTAAATTCCTGTTTCAAATTCTTTATACCATTTAGAAACTAAATCATTACGATATAAATCATTTCTTAAATATTCTTGATATTCTTGTTTAGACATCAAATCTTCTTTACTTCTTTTAAATTCTAAAAATTGTCTTTCTTTTTTTAATTCTTCCATATATTTAGAAAGTAAAATTAGTTTATAATTTAAACATTCATCATTTAAATTGAATCTTAAAGCAATATCATCCATTTTGAATTTATCATATTCTTTTTCTAAATCATAATTACCAGATATATCAATTGTATTTGCTTGATAATTTTTTATCTTAGTTAAATAGTAAGAAATGTCATCTTTAAAATTATCTTTAATTTTTCTTACATCTTCTTTATCAGAAGAAAGCATATTGTATAGTTCATCGTATTCATCATTCATGATCTACATACCTCCTTTTGATTTAACGCTACTTTTTTCCATTATTTCTAATTTATCTATTTTGCTTGCAAGTATGTTATACTCTTCTTTAGTTACTAAAGAATATTCTAGAGCATCATTAAGTTCTAAATAAAAATCTGATTTTGCATATTCAAATTTTATACTATATCCAACAATTTCTGCTTTATTGGCATTGTATTCTATATTCAAAAGCAGTTTTTTAATATCTATTATTTTTTCAATAAATTGATTAATAATTAACTTATTCGGAAGAATCTTTATAGTATTTCTCTTTTCTTCAATAATCATTTCTACTTCATAAAGAGCTGACTGAGCTTCACTAAATTCTTTGTCACTAGATACTCTTTTTCCTACTTCATACTCTAGTTTATTAACTTCATTTTGTAGCTCATTTAATTCAGTTTCAGTTTCGGCATTTAAGGCATTATTCTTTAACACACGAATTTTGCCAACCATTGCATCAACATAATCTTCTGAATTATTTTTAAATATATGCAATTCTCTTTCTTTTTTGGGTATTATATTTAAATTTATATTTTGAGCAATTCCATTAATGTAAGGAGTCAAATCAACTTTTACTTCTTCATACATTTTATAAAATTCAGTAGTTAAAGTATTTAAATCTTCTACAGTTGAAGCATTATTTACTGCTTGCTCCATTCTTCTAAATTGATCTATAAAATATTTTTCTTTATTAGAATATGTTACATTAGTTTCTAAAGATTTTATGTCATTATCACTTAAAATAACGGGTACTTCTAAAGTTGTCTCTAAATCATTGTTTTTCTTATTTAATTCGACTCCAATTTCAGTTACAAGTGAAGGATTTTCTTTAGTTCTGTTTAATTGTTCTTCTCTCTCTTGATTTCTTGTATATTCAAGATCAACAATTCTTTTAACTACCTCTGTTAATTCATATTTATTTCCACTTATCATAACTTCAGTGGAATTTATCATCATATCAGGAAGTTGATACATTATATAATCTTCTACACTTAAACCAACCTCGGTAATAATAGAATTTCTAATACTTGGATCAATATACTCTAACATACTTTCCAATATTTCTTTTTTATCTTCTTCAGTCATTTCAACATATTTATTTCTTATTAAACCTTCATATACTTCATATATGTCTTTTCTATTTTCTCCCCATGAAATTAAAAATTCTTCATCAGCACGTAAAAAAGCTTCCCTAAGATATTCCTCTACATTAACTTCAAGGCCACTTGCAAGAATAATATTTTCTTCATATCCTTTATGAGACATTTTCAATTCTTTAATAACACGATTAATATACATATTTTTATTAGTTAAAACTACACGATTATAGTATTTTGATACTAAATAGTTAACAAATTCTTGAGGTGCCATAGAATTCATCTTATCTTCTTCATATTTTTGAACAAAATAAGAGAATGAATAAAGTTTTCCTTGGCATCTTGTTACTCCATGTAATAATTTTTCAGGTAATAAAGATTTTATTTCGTTTTTTAACATGTATATCATCCTAACTAAACACATTATATCATTATTAGATTTTATTGTAAATGCTGTTAAATATTAATTATTTGGTAAGTATTGATCTTCATAAATAGGTGCAGCTGTTGTAGTAGTCGTTGTATTTTTAGTAACAGGAGCAGCCGTTGTAGTTGTTGTAGTTTCCACAGTTATTTCTGTTTTAGTTGTAACACTTGTTGTAGAAGATGTTGTTGTTAAATCAATTAAGTGTTTATCAGCATCTTTTATTTTTTTATTATAGTTTATAAATAATAATATAGTTAAAATTAAAATAATTAATAATAAAACTGATATTATTATATTTTGAATCAACCTTTTTTTCTTCATATTAACCTCTATAAAATTTCAACATCTTTTTTACAAACATTTAATACTTCATTCTTTGTTTCTAATGGAACATTTACTGATATAAAAGAATTATTATTAATATCTTCTATTTCAGTAATATAAATATTATCTTTTATAATTTCAATAACATTATTATCAACTAAATATTTCTTTACAGTTTCCTCATCTATAAATTGATCTACCTTAGGAACAAAAATAGTTAAGCATAAAACATCGTTCATATAAAATTCTTCTAATCTTATTGGCATATCATCAATAGAAAAATCTAAAACACCTACATTACAAACAGATGTGTCACTTGTAAAATCTATATTAGATCTATCAATTTTTTCATATTTCATTTTTATTCCTCATTTCTAACTAGTTCTATAAAAACTTTTTCTATATCTTTTTCTGGTACTCCCAATTCTCTTAAAATGCTATATGATGTTTCAATATCCATATTTAGAAATGCATCTTCAAATTTTAAAATATTAGAAATTAATTTTTTATTTTCACCATTGTATTTTTCTGCTAGTTTTCTTATTTTATTAATCATACCTACACCACTTTTAAATATATATTTTTTCATAAGATGTTAATTCATCTGTACTTATTATCCTAATAGGATTTATTTTTGTAATTGAATTTAAATCTATAAATAAGTTTCTATCTTTAAGTTTTACTAAAGTATAAAAATTATAATTAATATCATTTTTCTTTCGATAAAATTCAATTTTATATTGATCATTATTAGGATAAAAAATATTAAATACTTTTCTTTGATATCTATAATTTTGAATAGTTGATTTTCTTGTTAATAACTTAATTAATAAATGTATTTTATTATTATCACTTAAATTTATTTTATTGGTATAAAGTTCAACATTATTTTTAAATTCATCTTGTTGCTCTTTAGTATTTTCTAAATATTCTTTAACTTTTAAATATAAGTTATTATCATTAATTGTTACTGAATTTTCATCTAATTCATTATTTATTGTAAATGTTATATCATATTTTTTTAAATATAATTTTTTTGAATCACCAAAGTCATAAGCTATTTTTAAATTTTTTAAAAGAGTACAAAATATAGTTATAAATTGTTCTATGGAAATCTTAGATTCCTGATTTATTTCAAAGATATTTTTTTGAGTTACATTAATTTCAAAGTTATCAACTAATGGAATTAATTTCAAATAATAAAATAATAATTTTTCTACATTTGTAAAAGTCTTTAACATTGATTCATTTAAATTATCTAAAAATTCATCATTAATAACATACTTTAAAATTAACTCATGACTTACTCTTAAATCATAATTACATTTATTACAAAGATTCTCTATTCTTTCATATAATTCTATAGGTAATTTGTATTTATTAACTAGTTCTAGTTTCTTTAATTTATTTAAATAATCAACTAGTTCATTTTCCGAACTTACATAAAGTAATTTGTTATATTCATTGTCATCTTTTAACTCTTTTATTAAATCAAATTTCAAGTAGTCATTATAACTTAAAATAACTGCAATTCTTTCTAAAATAAGGCTTTCATTTTCTTTTTTAGAATAATCTTCACAAAAAGCAAATAATTCACTTTTTTCAACAAAAATATTTTCATTTTCATATTTAAAACAAATATAGCTTAATTGTTTATTTTCTAAACAAGCAAGTATAAATAAATATACCCCTTTTTGTTTTAAACAATATTCATATAATTTTTCTTTATTATCAAAAAAACGTTTATAATTGATGCCACTTTTAAAATATAATGTATTTTCATAAATAGGAATATCTCTATTTAGTAACTCTTCTTGAGTATAAAATACACTAATATCTAAGTTTATTTCATAAGATCTAATCCTATTCATAGTATCACCTTAATTATTATAACATAGTTTACTTATTGATAAAATGACATTTTTTACAAAGCTCTTCACATTTTTTATTATTTAAAAATCCATTCAACATATTTTGATATCTACGACTATTAATTATATCTTCTAGACTATCTTGATAAATATTTCCAAGTTTTATTGTCCCTTTTGAATCTAAACAGCAAGGAACAACTGTACCATCAACCAATATTCCTATATGATCCTTTAAAGCATAACATGTACCAATTTCATTTATGTTAGTTTCATCTAAACTTGGCCAAGTAAATTCTTCATGAAAATCTAAAAACACATTATTTTCAAGCTTTATACCCTTATTAGAAATTTCATCTATTTCAAAATTATATTTAGATTTTAAAATATTTAAAATAGACTCTGTATTTTCATTTTTTACCCATATTCGATAAGAAATATATGTATTTTGTTTTAAATTATCTACTACCGAAAAAATATCATTCATATAGTTTTCTAAACTTTTGCCATTAGATGAATCAAAACTCTGAAGTGAGATATTTATTTGTCGAATATTTTTATTTTCTTTTATTCTATTTATTAAGTATCCATTTGTAGTTATATTAACAAAAAAATTTTCAGAAGCTAAATTAATTAAATCATTTATTTCAGGATGCATCAATGGTTCTCCAAGTATGTGAAGATAAACGTATTTTGTATAATTTTTTATTTTATTTAATATATTTATAAAATCATCTTGTTTCATAAATTCTTTTTTTCTACTATTATGAATACAAAACTTACAATTCAAATTACAATTATTAGTTATCTCTATATAAACTTTTTTGTACATATAATCACTCCATTTATTTATTATAACATGCATATTTTATATTGAATATTAAAATAAGTTATGATAAAATAACTTTGTTATCAGACCTAGGGGATTGGTCAAATGGTATGATAGGGGTCTCCAAAACCTTTGGTGGGAGTTCGATTCTCTCATCCCCTGCCAGTATGATGATTTGAACTTTTTAGTTCATAAAATAGATTAGCTAACTAGAAATAGTTAGTTTTTTTATGAAATTGTTTATTAAATACTTATAGTAGTTGACATATAACATAATACATTCTAATATATACAACTAAAAAAAGGGAAAAGAAGGATTTATGAAAAAAATAGGATTTAAAGATATAAAAATTATATCTCAATTATTAAAATCTAAGAATTATGACGAAATATACAAAAGATATGGAAAATTTATGTATAAATTGTTTGAAGCTTCAAGAATCAGTCAAGAAGTAAAATATGAAGGTGGAAAAAATTTTGATGATTTAAAACAAATAATTGATGCGCATCTTAAAGAAATTTTTTATTTTTGTGTAATATACTTATCTTATTTATTTCTAACTATACCTAGTGATGTTCAAAAAAATATTAAAGATACAGCAAGAGATGAAAACATTGATAAAATATTAGAATATGAAAGTTATGTTGATGATTACTTAGAAAATACTGATTTTATAGGTTTATCAGATTTGGAAATCTTTATAAAATTAATGCAATATGAACATCAAGAAATGATTTATGGTACTCCAGAATCAGAAATAAGAGGATATTTTAGAGTTCAAATGCTTGATGGAAAAGGTGTATGTAGAAATATCGCTGATGATTTAGCATATAGATTAAATTTGATTAATCCGGAATATAAAGCAAAAGTTATTTGTATTAACTCATCATATGGCAACTGGATTAAAAATGATGATGAAATGCAAATTGATCCTAACTATAATTTTAATAATGAAGAAAAAGATAAAGACACATTAATTAGTAAAAGACTTGAAGAAATAAAAAAAAGATTGATTCCTAATCATGCCGTAACTATGGTTAACATTCCTAGTGAGGATTATGCTTTAATTTTAGATCCAACTAATAGTGGAATAGGTGTTATGTATAATGGCAAAATAGATATGTTTAATAGTGATAGTGAAAATTACTATGTTACTGAATTACTTAATGCTTTTCTAATGGGTTATGATGTGGAATTTTCTACTAAATTAGAAGAACTAAAAAGTTATTTTACAAAACATTCTTTAGAAGAATTAAATGAACTATATGGACTAGATGCTCAAAACGAAACAATAAAGAAACTTGATTTATTAAATTAAAAAAAGGCTGTTGGGAAATTAAATAATTAATTTTCTCAATAGCTCTTTTTTTTTAATTATTTAAATTATTTTATTTTTTCAAACACTAAAGTTGCTTGAATTCTGTCTTCACCCATAAGTCCTTTGCTTCCACCATTAGATGTTGTAATAGTATGAAGTCTATATCCCTTAGCAGCTTGTGCATTAATCACTTCTTCAAGTTCAGTTAAATTCCCTGAACCAGTGCCAAGAAATTTTTCCTTTAATGTAACTTGCATTACAACATAGTCTAAGTTTTTTCCAGAAGCTCCTGAAAATGATGATGAATTTAAGTTCATAATTTAACCTCTTTTCTTTTTTTATTATAGTGCTTGAAGTTATATAAAGCAAATATATCTTTTATAAGGGAATATAATTAGAGAAGATTAATTATTTAATTGTACCTATTATAATATTTTACATTTGATTTTACAAATATGTTTATATGATATTTATAAATGTTATAATTATGATAAAGAAAGGAGTACTAAATTGGAACAATTTTATCTAGAAAAGCCATCATTAGAGAGGAAAAACGACGCTTTAGATTATATAAAAGAAATACTTGATAATAATAAATCTGATACTGATGGAACTAATAAATTAAAACATTATCTTAACAATTATGAAGATTGGATTAATAAGATTGAAAAAGATGAATTAATAATTCCGTCGGAAGAAGATGTTCCATCAAAAACATACTTTTTTGTTAGAAAAAATGATAATAGAATAATTGGAATGACTCACATTAGATTAGTTTTAAACAAAAAGTTAGAGGATATCGGTGGACATATCGGGTATAGTATTCGCCCAAGTGAAAGAAAAAAGGGATATAGCAAAATACAATTATATCTTACTTTATTAGAGTGTCAAAAAAATCATTTAGATGTTGTAATGTTAGATTGCTTATCTGAAAATATAGGAAGTAAAAAAACTATCCAAGCTTTAGGTGGCTATTTAATAAAGGAAGAAACTAAAGAATTTCATGCTAACAAAGTTTTAATACAAGATTACAATATAAATATAAAGGAATCCATTAGCAAATTTGAAAGCGTTTATAAATCTTATATTGTAGATGAGAATTAAATGAAGGATGTGGTATAGTGAATTTATTTTTAAAATTTATTTTTATATTTTATATAGGTAGTACAACTGGATGGGTTATAGAACTCTTCTTTAGAAGAATTGTTCATGGAAAGTGGGTTAATCCCGGAGCTTTGATCGGTCCTTATTTACCAATATATGGTTTTGGTTTATGTGCTTTGACAGGAATATATTTAATATTTGCTGATATGAACTTGCCTGCATGGATAGTTATTATTCTTATGGGAGCCGCAATGACATTAATTGAATTTATTGGTGGCTTATCATTTGTTAATAAGCCGGTAAAATTATGGGATTATAGTGATCTTTGGGGTAACTATAAAGGAATTATATGTCCACTTTTCTCGCTTATATGGACATTAGCTGGAGCAGTTTATTACTTTTTTTTAGCAGACTTTATAATAAGTAAACTTGAATGGTTTAATCAAAACTTGTCTTTCTCATTTATATTAGGTCTATTTACTGGAGTTATTATTATAGACTTTATTTATTCAAATAAGACTTTATCTAAAGTTAGAAAATATGCAAAAGATACAGGTGTTGAGCTTAGATACGAAGAGCTTAAAAGTCATATTAAAGAATTGCAAAAGAAAAGACATGAAAAATATTCATTCTTATTTCCATTTAAACAATCAATTGATTTAAAAGATTATATTAAAATATATAAAAAAGAAGATAGAAAACAACAAAGAAAAAATAAAAAAATGGCTGTTAAAAAATAACAGTCATTTTTATTTAGTAAATTTAATTGTTTTAGCCCATTTTTTAAATAATGGTTGATATTTACTTTTATTAGATGTTTCACTTGCAAAATTAATTAACCAGAAAGCATCATCAGATTTTAAAACGCAAGTTAAATAATAATAATCTTTACCAGAAACTTGTTTTTCATATTCAAAATATGTTAATCCATCTTCTTCTTTTACTTCGTAATCAGCTTTATTATTTTCAACTACTGCTTTAGCATAATCTTTTAAACTAGTATTTTCATCTATGTCTATTTGTGCTAAAGAACTTAAATCTTCTTTTAAAGCTGTAAAAATAGTTTCTGTTCCTTCTAGGTAAACAGTTTGAGATACAATAGATTTTTCAGTATATCCTTCTGGCATAGTAATTGATAATCCATGACTTTCGTATGTCTTGTCATTTTTAGCAAAAAAACATCCTCCAAGAGTCATACACACAACAAAGGCAAGTAAACTCACAAAAACTTTTTTCTTCATCATATTCTCCTTTCATAAGATTATTATATCATATAAATAATTTTAGTTTCTTATTTGATTTAGTTTTCTTTTCTTTTAAATACTCTTGAACATTATTTTTTATATAATCAAATAATTCAATATATCTTGCTTTTAAAACCTTAGAAATATCTGATAAATTAATTATTTCAATAAAAGACTTTTCAAAAGAATTAAAAGTATCTTCTGTATAATATTTTTTTATAATATTATAGGTTGCTTGAAATACACTTCTTTTTTTATTATATCTAACTTGAGAAACTTCTATTTCTTTTTCTATTTCATCTATAAAGCTAATTTGATCATAATTACCATTTGGAATTGAATCTAAACAAGATACATTTGTACTTGCTGATAAATTTTTTTTTATTTTTACTAAAGCTACATCAATATCTAAATAATTAAAGCCTTGATAAAATAATCTTAATAACTCATAGATATGCGCGATTAACTCTATATCCATTGATGAAATTATAGACATATCTATTCCATCAATATAAGTATTCACTAAATAATAAGAATAACTATTTTTACTCTTAATATATTCTGAAAACTCTTCTATTTTTTTAGAAATTTCATAATATGAATAAAATGAAAATAAATCATCAACCATCTTTGCTTCATAATATTCACATTTTTCTTTATTATATTTAATATCTTGTGTTATTTCATTTAATTCATTTATAATATCACTACTGCAATGATCTTCATGCCAGCAATTAAATAACTTATTTGTGAAAATTGCTAAAGAAAGTCTGTTCATAATATCACCTTTTTTTCTAGATATTATAAATTAATAGATATAAAATGTAAACACCATTTATTGCTATTTTTGTCTAATTATGATAATTTATATTAAGGAGTGTAGTGAAATGAAAAAATTTTTTGTATTTTTATTAATCGTTGGAGCTTGTGTTGGATGCTTTTTTGGAATCAGAAAATTTAATAGCATTCAAAAAGAAAAAAAAAGAATTGAAGAAATAAAAAAAGGATGGTACGTAGAAGTCCTTACAAAAGAATTAAACGTAAGAAAAGATTCTGATAAATATAGTGCTTCTCTTGGAAAAGTAAAAAAAGGTGATGTATTTGCTGTTTTAGATGTTTATACTGGTGGTGTAATGACTTGGTATAAAATAGAATATCATGGAGAATATGCTGGTGATACTGGTTGGATAGCAAATGATTCAAAACATACTTACTTAAAAGATGTTAATAGTCCAGAAGATATATATAAACCAACATTAAAATTTAATGACGCCATATACTATGTAAATTCAATAGATGATATTAATTATGACCACTTAGAAGTCTGGGATGATAAACCAGATTATAAAATAAGTCATGTTGTATATCATGAAGTTAAAGTTAGTGAAGGAATTGACCAATATTGGATTAGATATACTGTAACTGATGGTGCTGGAAATGAAACTAGCAAAACTCAAAAAATAGTATTTACTGAAAAACCTTCAGAAAACAAAGTTGTAGATTTTGAAAAATATCCAAAATAAAAAGAACACCTATAGCATATATTGTTATAGGTGATTTTTTATGTTAGTAAATTATACAACAAAAGAACTTGATTTAATGGCAAGATTAATGCGAGCAGAAGCCTTAAGTGATGGTGCTCTTGCAATGCTTATGGTTGGTAATGTTGTTGTTAATCGTGTACTAGTTACTTGTGATTTATTTAGAAATATTAGGACTATTGAAGGAATTGTATATCAATCTCCAGGAGGATTCGTGGGATCAACTAGTTCTCTATTCCAGTCATCATCAACCACTAAAGAGAAAAATTTAGCAAAACGTTGTTTAAGAGGAGAATATTTTTATCCAGCAACACATGCATTATGGTTTTATGCCCCTGGAAAAAATAATTGCAAAAATGTTTGGTATGGTCAAGAATTATCAGGTAGATATAAATCTCATTGTTTCTATGAACCAGATGCAGGAGTATGTAAAGAAATAAAATAAAAATGGAAGTTAGTCCTTCCATTTCCAATTTAATACTTCATCTAGATCTTTTCCAGTTTCTCTGATATATTCGTGATGTTTCATTAATGTATCTTGGCAATATAATTTTAAATCATCATTTTTATTTAATAAATTTAAAACTTCAATAACTAAATGATATCTATCTATTTTATTTAAAACACGCATATCAAATGGAGTTGTTATTGCTCCTTCTTCTTCGTAGCCATGAGTAATAAATTTTTGTTTTCTATTATAAGTTAATTCTCTTATAACGTTTGGGTATCCATGGAAATTAAAGATAACTGGTATATTAACTGGGAAAATATTGTTAAATTCTTCTTCATCAAGTTCATCTAAAGTTTCTAAGAATACAACGTTTACAACTCTTACTTTAATATCTGTTTTTTCTCTTAAGATACTTGTTGCTGCTAATACTTCAAGAGTTGGAGTTTCTCCTGCACAAGCAAGAATGATATCAGGATTTTCAGCACTTGCAAAATCCCATACGCCTATTCCTTTATCACAATGTTTTATAGTTTCTTCATAGTTTAACCATTGTGGTCGATCATGTTTAGAAGCAATTATAGTATTTATCATATTTTTACTTTTTAAACATTTGTCCATTGTATATATTAATGAATTAGTGTCATAAGGAAGATATACATCAACTATATCTCTTTTTTTATTTAAAATATGGTTAATAAATCCTGGTTCTTGGTGAGTATATCCATTATGATCTTGTTGCCATATATGACTTGTTTCAATAATATTTAATGATGAAATTGGAGCTCGCCAAGGTAGTTCTTTTGTCATTTTTAACCATTTGGCATGAATTCCAATCATTGAGTCAACTACTCTTATAAAAGACTCATATGAATGAATTAATCCGTGTCTACCTGTAAGTAAATATCCTTCTAATGCTCCTTCAGCAAAATGTTCTGAAAGATATGAATCAAATACTCTTCCATAAGGTTTTACGTGTTCATCTTTTTCACCTATTGGCATTAACCATTGTCTATCAGTTGCTTCAAAAATTTGATTTAAACGATTACTCATTGCTTCATCAGGTCCAAAAATTCTAAAGTTGTGATTACTTTCATTTAATCTAATAACATCTCTTAAGTAAGCGCCTAAATTATACATGTCACGGCTATCTATATCACCATGATGGCAGTCAAGCATATAATCCTTAATATATGGGGTTTTTATATCTTTTAATAAAAGGCCTCCATTACAAATTGGATTTGCACTCATTCTTCTATTTCCAACTGGTAAAAATGATGTAATTTCACTTTTTATTGTTCCATCTTCATTAAATATCTTTTCAGGGTGATAACTCATTAACCACTCTTTTAGTTCTTCTAATTTTGATTCATCAGTTATTTCAATTGGTACTTGATGAGCCTTAAAACTACCCTCAGTTTCTTTAGGCCCAGTCCAGCCTTTTTTAGTACGTAATATAATCATTGGCCATTTAGCATAAGTTATTTCATCTTTTTCTTTAAAAGATTCTTTAATCTCTTTTATTCTACTAATTACTTTATCCATTGTTGAAGCCATTTTCTCTTGCATTTCTGATATTGTATTGTTTTCATCTTCAACAAAGTAAACTTCCCATCCATATCCTTTGAATAATGAATTTATTTCTTCATAACTCATTCTTGATAAAACTGTTGGATTAGAAATTTTATAACCATTTAAATGCACTATTGGTAAAACAACTCCATCTGTATTTGGATTTATAAATTTATTTATATTCCATGAAGTAGCAAGGGGACCAGTTTCTGCTTCGCCATCACCAACTATTGATACAGCAATTAAATCTGGATTATCTAAGACCGCACCAAAAGCATGAATTAAAGAATATCCAAGTTCTCCACCTTCATGTATGCTTCCTGGAGTTTCAGGTGCAACGTGACTTGATACACCACCTGGAAATGAGAATTGTTTAAATAGCTTTTTTAACCCTTTTTCATCTTGAGTAATATTTGGATAAATTTCAGTGTATGTTCCATCTAGATAAGCATTAGTTACAGCAACTTGACCTCCATGTCCAGGTCCAACAAAATAAATCATATTTAAATCATATTTTGTTATAACCCTATTTAAATGTGTAAATATAAAATTACTTCCTGGAATTGTTCCAAAATGTCCAACAACTCTAGGTTTAATATCATTCATAGTTAAAGGTTCTTTTAAAAGTGGGTTATTTAGTAAATATAGTTGCCCAACAGCAAGATAGTTTGTTGCATTAAAGTAATTGTTTAAAATTTCTAGTTCTTTATCACTAAGTGTTTTCATCAGTATTTCCCTTCCTATTCTCTTATAATGTATTTAAATTATACCATAAAAAAATAAGATTTTATATCTTATTTATCAAAAAAGTATTCTTGACTCTTAGCTTTTAAAGAAAGGTCAGAAAAGTCATTTTTTATGTATTGATAATATGCAGCTGCTGCTATCATTGTGGCATTATCAGTACAGTATTTCATCGGAGGAATAGTAAGTTCTACACTTTTTTCTTTTGTTAGTTTTTCTATTTCAGAACGCAAGTATTTATTCGCACTTACTCCACCAGCAACAATAACTCTTTTTAAATCATATCTTTCTAATGCTAAACGTGTTTTTCTGACTATTTGATCCACTGCAACTGTTTGAAATGAACAAGCTAAATCATATTTTCTTACTTCATTTCCTCTCATTTTTTCATTATGATTTAAATTAATAACTGCACTTTTTAAACCACTGAATGAAAAATCAAGAGAATCATTATCCATAGGAATTGGTAAATTATAAGTGTTTTTACCTTTTTCAGCATACTTTTCAACATTTGGTCCACCAGGATATGGTAAATCAAGAACTCTAGCCACCTTATCAAAGCATTCACCTATAGCATCATCTAAAGTTGTTCCGATTACTTCAAATTGATAATCATCTTTCATAATAACTAGTTCAGTATGTCCTCCACTAACAACAATACCAAGTAAAGGAAACTCTAATCTTTTAACTAAATTATTGGCATAAATATGCCCTGCTATATGATGTGTTGCAATTAATGGTTTATTGTATACAAGAGATAACACTTTTGCTGCTTCTACACCTACTAAAAGACTTCCAAGTAAACCTGGAGCATACGTTACAGCTATCGCATCTACATCTTTAACTGTTAGATTAGTTTTTGATAATAAATCTTCTAATACTAAGGTTATTGCTTCTGTATGCATTCTTGAAGCTATCTCAGGAACAACTCCTCCATATAAAGCATGTGTATCCATTTGAGTAAAAACTGTTGTTGCTATTTCTTGTACACCATTTTTTACTATCGACATACTTGTTTCATCACAACTTGATTCAATTCCTAATATATAAACATCTTTCATCTATATACTTCCTTTACTATTTTTATATTGCATTACTAATGCATCATCATTATCATAATATTTTTTTCTATTATTTATTGTTTCAAAATTATATTTAGTATAAAGGTTTACTGCTGCTATATTTTTACTTCTTACTTCCAATGTTATAGTTTCATAATCTTCATTATTGATTATAAACTCCAATAATTTTGAACCTATACCTTTTTTCTTAGAATCATTTTCAACTGCTATAGCGTAAATATCAATGTTTTCATAATTTTTAGCAATAACAATAAAACCTAATACTTTAAATGATTCTTCATAAACATAAACTTTTAACCATTCTATATTTTTATATTCTTCTAAATTATAATTTTTAACGAAATTATCTTTAATTTGATTTCCAATTCCATTTATTTCATTTAAATCATTTAAGGACATTTCTCTTATCATTTTAAAGCCTCAATTACTTTTACATAAACTGGATTTACTAAATGAGATAAAGTTGGTTGTATTTTATCAAATTGTTCAATTATTTTGTTGAAATCTATCTTGTTTTCAACAATATTTTTAATATCATTTTCTTTAATAAATTCTTCCATTTCTGAATTCGATTTGTAAAATAATTCACCGTTTAACTCATTATTAACAAATACTCCACCATATGAACCTTTTACATCATGAATTAACACTAATTTCTTTTTTGTATTTATATCACTTATTCCATACATTGTAATAGAATCCATTTGCTTTATTGGAATATTTAAAGTATAAGCAAACATTTTAGCAATAGTTACTCCAATTCTAACTCCAGTAAAAGATCCTGGGCCGGTAATTACCAATATTTCGTTTATTAAATTAACTGTTAAATTATTTCTTTTTATAATATTATCTATAATTGGCATCGTATAATCTGAATGATTTCTTAGAGATTCTCTAATTTCTTTATCAAGTAACTTTTTATCTTTATATAAAGCTATTACTAAGTCAGTATCATGCGTATCAATAAACAATGAATACATTTTATCACTTCCGTTTGTTATTATAGCAAATTATCAAAAAAAAAACACCTCAATTAAGGTATTTTATAAAACATAATTTACTAAATCCTCATATTTTTGTCCATAAGGTTTCAATACTAAAACACGAGTATTTTCATCTATAACCTTAAATTTAATATCAAGTCTCTCATCAGGTAATTTATCTTCAATTAACTCTGACCATTCAATTATGGTAACTGCATTCTCTTTAAAGTAGTCATTAAAAGCTATTGTTTCATCAGTTTCTTCTAATCTATAAACATCCATATGGTTTAGTTTCATTTCACCACTTTCGTATTCTTTAACGATGTTAAATGTTGGACTTGTAATATTTTCTGATATTCCTAATGATTTTGCAAATCCCTTTACAAATACAGTTTTTCCACTGCCTAATTCACCATCTAAACAGATTATCATTCCTGGAAATTTTTCTGATTCAATATTTTCAGCTAACTCCATTGTATCTAATTCGCTTCTTGATGTATATTTATAATCCATTCT
This sequence comes from uncultured Bacilli bacterium, assembly GCA_934095845.1. Lineage (GTDB taxonomy): Bacteria > Bacillota_I > Bacilli_A > RF39 > UBA660 > CAG-582. Next base: position 44,771 of record CAKOKS010000008.1, read on the forward strand.
TATCACCTATTTAATTATAGCAACAAAAAAATATTTATATCAATACTATTTTCAGTATTTTATAGTTAATTTACAACAGTAGGGGCTAAAAAAGAAAAAAGAGGAATATTTCTTAAAATTGCAAAACAAAAAACTAAAATTAGTAAAATCCAATATATCTTATTACTTATCTTTAAATGTTTATTAGTTTTATTATATTTTACCAAATCAATAACTATATAAAATAAGCATGTACCCAATAATATAAAAACTAATGGGTTATATCTAAATGCCTGATATATATCAAGTTTAAGTAAACTTAAAAACATTCTAGTTATTCCACAACCTGGACAATATAATCCAGTCAATTTTTTGAATATACATGGAATTCCATTGCCAGTAAATAGATAATATATTAAATAAGTAACTAAAAATATTAGAATAAATATAATTAAAGACCTAATTTCTTGTTTTTTATTCATGCATATTCCCCCAAATAAAAAAAGAACTAATATTATTATAATAGTTCATTTTAAATTAAACAATAATTAATTTTTATTTGCATATTTATTTAAATCTGATTGTAATAAAACTACATTAATTATTGAAAAGCCAAATAATGCTAATAATAAATATAGAACTGAGTTTGATGATGATGCAACACCAGATTCATTATTTGCTTTTTCCATAAATTCACCTTGTTTGTACCACCAATAAATTCCATATAATCCGCATGTTAGTATAGTTAAAAGTACTACAGTACCTCCACTTCTTTTTTGTGGGTTATTTGATACAATGTCAACATCAGTTGTAGCAACAGATAAATAATATAAGTAATATATACCACATGTAACAAAATATAAAATAACAGTCATTGGAATACTTCTTTCTTTTACCATATAAAAAACTCCTCTCTACATATATAATAACATGTTTATTTGTAATATCAATAAAAAAATGCAAAAAAAAATAGTTTGCAACTCCCTATTTTCGCTTACACTATCGTCGGCGTATTAGTGCTTAACTTCTCTGTTCGGTATGGGAAGAGGTGTGTCCACTAAGCTATCATCACAAACATATTTTTAACAAAATTATATGATTTTGTTCTTTAAAAACAAGATAATGATCATCAATTAAATTTATATGATTAAATCCTCGAACTATTAGTACTAGTCAGCTCAACGTATCACTACGCTTCCACCTCTAGCCTATCAACGTTGTAGTCTTCAACGGTTCTTACTATATACATATGGGAAAACTCATCTTGGAGTGGGCTTCCCGCTTAGATGCTTTCAGCGGTTATCCCTTCCCGACATAGCTACTCTGCACTGCAACTGGCGTTACAACAGATACACCATTGGTCAGTCCATTCCGGTCCTCTCGTACTAGGAACAGCTCTCCTCAATTTTCCTACGCCCACAGCGGATAGGGACCGAACTGTCTCACGACGTTCTGAACCCAGCTCGCGTGCCACTTTAATGGGCGAACAGCCCAACCCT
>CAKOKS010000009.1 GCA_934095845.1 uncultured Bacilli bacterium
CGCAAAAGCCTATAATGATTTTTACTACAATGGTCAAAAGACGCAGTTAAGAGAAAATATGTCGTATGCAGATTTTTCGATTTGAGAGGTGGTTTTGCTACTATTAGTTTAAGAAGTGGAGGCGAAATAAAAGACATTGCTGAGATATTAGGACATAAAAGAATAGACATTACTGAAAAATATTATATTTCTAGTACTTCCCAAGATAAAATAAAGGTTATTATTAATTTTGATAGAAATTATGTTGGTATTTCAAGTGATTCATTGTTGAAATAAGTAAACAATGGTATAATAAACATAATTATTTAACTTAAGGAGGTAAAAAATGGCAAAGGATTTAACTAATTCAGTTATTGATAGACAAAACATATTAAATAACGATATGGCAATAGAAGAAATTAAAAAGAATATTTCTGTACCAGGAATTATGATAGATGATAAAATATATTTCACTGTTGAATATGTGGCCTCATTTTATGAAGTTGATCCTAGAACTATTAGACGATATATTGAAAATAATAGTAAAGAATTTAACGAAAATGGATATGAAGTACTAACTGGTCAAAAATTAAAAGACTTTTTAAATAAAATAGAAAATTCTGGTAAGGACATTAATGTCCTTACCAAGGAAAAAATTACAAGATTATCAGTTTTTGATTTTAGAGCATTTTTAAATATAGGTATGTTGTTATCTGAAAGTGAGAGAGCTAAAGAAGTTAGAAAATTAATTCTGGATATAGTTATAGACTTAATTAATAAAAAAACTGGTGGTGGAACAAAGTATATCAATCAAAGGGATGAAGATTATCTAGAATCGTGGTATTGTGAAGAAAATTATAGAAAATTATTTACCGATGCATTACGTGATTACGTGGTAGAAGGAAAATATAAGTATGCCAGATATACTGATAAAATTTATGAAAGTATTTTTAAGGAAAATACAAAAGAATACAAGGAAATACTTAATTTAAATGCAAAGGATAAAGTTAGAGATACTTTTTATTCAGAAGTATTAGATTTAATTTCATCATATGAGGGTGGGTTTTCAGAAATATTAAAAAGTGAGTATTTGAAAAAAAATGCAAGATTAGAATACTATGAAGTAGATAAATTGTTTGATGATTTTTCAGAACAAAAATTATATGAGCCTTTAAAAAATAAAGCACGAAATAAAATGGCAAGTAGAGATTTGGCATTTCGTGATGCGTTACACTTAAGATTAACTGAATATATTAGTCCATTAGATAAATCAGAATTTGAAAGATTTCTAGGATTGAAGAGTCAGGAATTACTTGAACGAATGAAAGAAACAGAAGAAGTTTTTAAGAGGTTGAAAGATCGTGAATAAAAGAATTATATATATACCAGATGAATTAATTGAACAAATCCATTCTAATACAATTGATGTTAGTGGAGGCGGTGACAAAGGAATTATAGATATAGGAAGACTAAAATCTGTATTGGCACATATACAAAATGATGATTACTATCCTAACTTTGTAGATAAAATTACGCATCTTTTCTTCTGCGTTTGTAAATTTCATGCTTTTGTTGATGGAAATAAAAGGTTAGCCATAACCTTATCTGCACAATTTTTAATTTTAAATGGGTATGGTCTAATATGTGGAAAATTTATCGAGGAAATGGAAAATATAAGTTATCATGTTGCGGCAAATAATATAAATAAAAGTTTGCTACATGAAATACTTGAGAGCTTTCTTGATGGAAATTATGATTCTGAAGAAATAAAATTAAAAATATATGAAGCAATTTCAGAAAAAATTTAGTAGAAGTGTAGAATCGCACATTTTATAAGATAAGAAAATATGACATACTTATATTAGTGAACGGATGTGGACAATGTCCACAATATGTCCACGTTGGAGAAATACTCAGAGTACAGATAATATCATAAATACAAATAATATAGATGTTACCTAGTTTGATAAATAAAGAAATACGCATAATACTATAAGTATAAATAATACTGATAATATGGGAACATTCACTACATGTAGAAGTGGTAAGAAGTATAAGAACAGTTGTGGTAAGTAAGTTGATTTATAAGGGCTTGTGCAGTAGTGCATCAGTAAAAAAAGTCAAAAAAAATAGACAAAATAAAGCTCAAAATGCACACTTGTGTGCAATTTGTGTGCGTAAAATAAAAAATTAATGCACACAATTGATTTAAACCTTATAAAACAAGGAATTTTTCAATGAACACAAATTCACAATAATCAGCATTCGTGCTGATTTTTTCGTTCTCTAAAGAAATTTAAAGGAGGAAGTTATGGGAAAAGTGAATGTAACAAAAGGAGGGAATCTATATCAATGTAGATTTGAAATAGCTCCACAAAGGGGAGTTAGAAAATTTATTAACAAATCAGGTTTCAAGACAAAACAGTATGCTTATGTTGCTGGGATGAAAGCATTTAATGAATATATGAATACAGGTAAAAAATTTTCTCTTAATACATGTCATAAATTGGTAATACTTAAAAATATTTTAAAATTGGCTCTCATCCCCTTTCTTTATAAACAAAAAAACAGAGAAAAAAGCACAAAAAATAGACACGAGATTATGTCTATTTATTTCTCTCTACAATTTATCTATAATACTATGTTAGGACATTTTTTTAGGACAGTCAACGGACAAAGTGAAATTTTTTAAATAACTGCTGCGCTGTAAAACTAAATTCCACCCTAATTTAAGTAGAAGTGGAATTTAGTTTTGTAACTGAGCTTTTTTTACACTTTATTATTATTAATTTTTTTAATGTAAGAAATATCAAACAAATCAAATTAAAGCAAACTATTACAATGGCTATCTTTATAAAATTATATTTTAATTGTTCTTTTATTGATGAGTGAGTTTTTTCATTTATTTTTAAATAATAGTTTTCAAATTCATCATCACTAGTGTACATATTAGATATTTCATAAGGTAATTCTGTTCTAAAATTTAATCTAACCTTATTTTCAGATTCAAAAAATAAAATACACACTGTTTTCTCATTACTATATATAATTATCCTTCGATTTTCTAATATTAGATTAGATTGAATTTCTACTCCATTTTCCTTTAAAAATTGAACTAAATTTTCTATAGTATCATATTTAGCAAATACTGATACTTCTCCAATAACTCGCTTACGAAAATCATTTTTATTTATTTGAATAATTGCATCATCATAAAAAGATAAATAATTATTATTTACAATTAAAGAATCCAAAAAGAAAGAATCCAACTCAGATACTTTTATTTTATCATTATATTGATAAATTCCAATTTCTCCATTTTTGTAGTTATATTCTTTTTTTAACAAAAATATCCAACAAAAATATAATGTAAGAAAAATAATTATACTCAATATGATAACAACAATATATTTCTTTGAAAAGTTTAACATAAAAGCTCACCACTAATATTATACTATAAAAAATAGTCAGCAGTATATATTATTTATATACTCAAATTAATTAATCTTGAGAACGAATGGATACATTGTGTGCATTTTGTGTTCGTTGAGAAGAAAACACATAGTAAAAATAGTACAAATAATACTATTTATATATAACCTTACCAGAACCATTCATCCCTTTGAAAACATATAATACAGATAGTTTTACATAGTACAAATAGTACTAGAAAAGGATGAACATGTGGCTCAGGGAAAAAATATAAACAATGTTGTGGTAAATAAGCTTGCAAACCTCGATAAAATAAGGGAAAACGCGAGTTTTTCTTTTTAGCAAAAAATATCCCAAAATAGGGGCTGGAGCCACTTTGAAGCTATTTTGATTTAAGTATTTGACTATATTTAAAAAAGTGGAACTTTTTATGATATAATCAAATATAGGATGGTGATTATAATGTTTGGTCCAAAAGAACTTGATTCAAGAAATACATATAATCCTAATTTACAAGAAATACAAGAATCAGCAGAAAGGACATATGGTGAATCAAATTCTTTTTATAGAAAAGAAGAATTATATTTAAAGGACATTGAAAGAAGAATAATAACAGGTGATCTTTCTTCTGAGAAAGATATATATGATGAATGTCATGCAATAGCATCAGATTTGGCAAAATGCTGTGAGATGTATTTGAAAGCATTATTTATATATGAACATAATATTCCAGGTAATCAAGTAGATGAATTATGGGAAAAACTGAAAAATTCAGAATTTAAAACAGATGAAAGAGGAAATTTGATTTATGAAACACCAGCTGGAGAAATAACATTTGTAAAGTACGATGATAATGGAAATCCTATTAAAGACAGTAATGGGAAACCAATTTATTTTGATAAAAATAATAATGTTTATACTGAAAACAGCAGGGGATCTAAAATAAAAAGAAATGGGCATCAATTGGATAGATTGATAGAACTGCTATCGCAAGAATCAAGATTGTTACTGGAGACAAGAATGTTAACTATTCCAATGGAAACAACGGAAATGAATAATTCTGTATCCATATTGGATATATTACTAAAAAAAGGTGTATTATCACAAAATAATCAAATTTCATCTGAACAGTATGTTGGTTGGATTGAACAACATAAAAGAACATTTGAAGAAGCTAGATATTCTGGTCAAAAAAAATATGACGTAAATGTTGAATTCTTATATCATTTAGCAACTCAAATAAAAGCAGTAGTTCAATATAGGATGGATCCTAAAAATAATCAAAAGTTTACGGTCACAGATGAGGAATTATCTCAACTGCCTAAGGAAATCCAACAAATGGCTTCGTTTCATTCATATTTATTATCTGAGGATTTAATTAAATTGATAGCGAATAACGAGGAAATAAAAAATAAAATAATATTATTGTTTTCTAATAAATATGCTATACCACCAAAGAATGTATCACCTTTAGATTTTTATAATATGGTTAGACTAATGGACGAAAAAGAAATCATTTATGTATCATATTTATGTTATATGGTTCAAAATTATGATAAATTGGATTCTGGTGCTATTGATGGACAACAGGAAAAAGAAACAAAGAAAGCATTTGAAATAGCCGGAATATTTAATTCAATAGGTATTACACCTAATAAAGTCATTGGCTTTTTTGTACAAATAAAAGAAGTATTTGGGGGAAAAATAACTATAGTCAACGAAAGTATATCTAAACTACTAACATTACTAAGAAGTGAAATTGATAATAAATATTCTTATATTAATAATACTTATTATCTTAAGAAGAAAAGCAATTACAAATTAGATTCATTTAGCAATATTGATATCATTAATTATAACAATAAGTTTAAATTATAGTAATAAATGCCAAGTTGAGTGTGGGCAAAAATATAATAAAAAATTAAAAAGGCTTAGTAAAATAAGGAAAAACTAAGTCTTTTCATTTTATTAAAAACAATGATTTTATGTTCTGGAGCCACTAGTGGAGCTATATTAAAAAAGAGTTGGTTTTCAACAGTATTTCTAGCTCGATTAATCGTATTAATTACTTCAGAAGATGTTGTATTAAATAAGTGAGAATAAGTATTTAAAGTTTCACTTGAATTAGAATGTCCAAGATATTTAAAAACCATAGTAACAGGGGCTCCATTATTTAAGAATCAATTGCAAATTTATCAACTGTAAGAAAAATTGTATTTAATCTAGCTAGTTTAGATAACAGTTTTGGGAAAGTTCCAATGCAAAGAAAACTTACACGATATATGTTAGATATTTAAAAACTGAGGGTAAGGAACTTGTAATACTTACAAGTTGGTTTAGCGGAACTCAAATACCAAGACTTAAAAGAACAGGCTTATATGCATATATAGACAAAATAGTTGCCGGCGAAGATGCAATGAAACCTGATTTAGAATCTTTTGAACTTGCTATTGGTGATACAAGCAAAGAAGACTGTATAATGATAGGAGATAGTCTTAAAAGTGATAAAGCAGGAGCAGAGAATGCTGGAATAGACTGTTATATTGTTGATAAAGAGCATACTTTAAATGATTTGTTACAAATGATTAGCAAAAATGAGAAGGCGATATGTCTTATTAAGAAAAAATAGTATCAAATTTTAGAATATAAAAGTTAATTAGAATTTTATAATTTAATTACAAAATGTGGTAAAATTAAAGTGTTTAAATAATTTTAACACTTTTTTTAGTAGGAGGTTTTGCTTTGAAAAATGAAATCAAATTTTGTGTAGCTGGTTTTCCTTTAAATTTTTTTTATAGTCCATATGGTAAGAAAAGAGAAAATATATTTAAGTGGATAAATGAAATAGGACTAGATGGAATAGAATTACAATGCACTTATGGCATTAAAATGAAAAAGGAACAAGCTCTATTGTATAGAGATTTAGCTGAAAAAAATAATTTAATTATAACAATACATGCACCTTATTATATATCTCTAGCCTCTATAAAACCAGAAGTTGTTGAAAGGTCCAAATTGGAGATTAAAAAAGCGTTTGAATTAGCTGATATTCTTGGAGTTAAACGAATAATCTTTCATCCTGGAGCAGGTTATGGTAAAACTGAAGAAGATCGAAAAGTAGGCTTAGATAGATTAATAAATGCATTGAATTCAATTGAGGATGAATTGGATACTAAAAATATTAAATTATATCCGGAAATAGGAGGTAAAATAAATCAATTAGGAAATTTAGATGAAATAATTGAAATCTGTAAAAAGGTTAAATATACAAGACCATGCCTTGATTTGGCTCATCTTCATGCTAGAGAATTGGGAAGTTTGAATTCTAAAGAAAAAATTGTTGAAGTTCTAAAAAAAATCGAAAGTGAATTAGGAAGGAAAATTTTGGAAGAAACTCATTTTCATGTATATCCAGTTGATTTTACTGATAAAGGGGAGAAAGTTCATAAAGCCTTTGGAGATAAAAAAGAAGATAGTCAATTAAGCCTTTTTGTAAATGATGATGAGTATATGCCCAAAGCTGAGGATTATATTGGTGCGATTAAGGAACTAAATTTAACTCCTGTTACAGTTTGTGAAGCTCATAATTCTCAAGATGTCGGAGCAAAATTAATGAAAGATATATACTTTAAATAAATTAAAAATATAGTTTACATCAGTGTAAAAGATAAAATTGAAGCAGATTTATTTTGATGGGGGTAACATATGGGATTTGAAATAGATATGAATGATTTTAAACAGATTAATATAGTAAACATAATAAATAAAAAGAAGTTTATTAAAAGTTATTTTAAAGCTTTGGGTATTTCAATAAGTAATTTGGAATTAAACTTTGATAAAGAAATAGATTTTTATTTAGGGCCTTTAAAAAAATATGGAGGATCAATGTTAAGTGTTGTAACGGATGAAGGTTTAGAATTATTCATTGATTATAGTAAATATCCATTAAGTGATGACATATGTATAAATCACGAATTATTACACTTTGCAAGTGACATTGAGGAAGAAGATAAAAATTTTTTTTGTAATGATGAAAATTGTCGTGGTATTGATGAAGGTGTAACAGAAATGTTTGCTGAGGAAATGTGTGGTAGAATGCAATCTAGTAATCACAGTTATTTATGGTTTTTAGCTAATATCATGAGAGTAAATGGATTAATTTGTGGTATAGAGAATTTAGCAGATCAATACTTAAATGCAACAGATTCATTTGAAAGAAAATTTAATAAAATCACTAATAATAAATTTGAACATTTTTCACAAAAAATGACAACTTTATATCATTTATTAAGGAAAAAGGAGTATTTAACATTGAATGACTGTGAAGAGCTAATATTAGAAATTGAAAAAGAAGAATTATTAGATTTTATGAAAAAAATAATTGATTTTATTAGCACTAATGATATTAACTTATATTCTTATGTAATAAATAATTCTAATGATGAATTTTTATCTTTAATGTATGGACCAGAAATCAATAATAAAATTTCTGATTCACAATTATTATTACCTAAACATTAAAAGATGAATATAATGATTTTTAAATAATTTATGAAGTCTCTTGTTGTTTATTTTATATTTTACTTTATAATATTCAATTGATATAATTAAATTGATAACGTATATCAATTGGAGGAGTATATATGATAGAACTAAAAAATGTCTGTAAAACGTATAAAGCAAAAAAAGGTACTAATACAACAGCACTAGATAATGTGTCTGTAACTTTTGATAATAAAGGAATGACCTTTATATTAGGAAAGAGTGGTTCAGGTAAATCTACCATGCTTAATATTTTAGGCGGTCTTGATTCTTATGATTCGGGAGATATGATTATATTAGGGAAGAGTAGTAAAGATTTTAGTCAAAAAGATTTTGATTCATATCGAAATACATATGTTGGATTCATATTTCAAGAATTTAACTTATTAGAAGAATATGATGTTTATCAAAATATAATTCTTGCATTACAATTACAACAAAAAGAAATTAATGAAAAAGAAATAGACGACTTATTAGATAAACTTGAATTAACTAATTTAAAAAACAGAAAGATTAATGAATTATCAGGTGGGCAAAAACAAAGAGTTGCTATAGCTAGAGCCTTGATTAAAAATCCTAAAATTATTTTAGCAGATGAGCCAACAGGAAATCTTGACAGTGATACTGGAAATCAAGTAATGGATTTATTAAAAAGTATATCAAAAGAAAAACTTGTTATTATGGTTTCACATGATGAAGATTATGCTAAAAAATATGCAGATAGAATAATTGAAGTTAAAGATGGAAAAATTATAAATGATACAAATAAGAAGAAAATAGAAACTCTAGAAAGTAATTATGAAACGGTTGTTTCTAAACTTCCTTTTAAAGATAGCTTTAAATTAGGTGCTGGAAGCTTAAATCACAAGAAATTGAGATTAACGATAACTATATTTTTAGTAATTATTACTCTTGGATTCTTTAGTTGTACAGACACTCTTTCAAGTCTTAATTTTAACAAAGCTCATACTAAATATTTAACAGAAAAAAATGAAGAGTTTATCGAAATCAGTTCTCAAGATGTTTATGAGGTGGATAAAAATTTAAGATTTGTTTCTACTGAGTTAAAACAAGAAGATGCTAAAGAAGTTAGAAACAAAATGAATTCTAATGGTTTTGAAGTATATAATTTTAATATGGAAAATAGATGGGATCAAGGTGTTTATAACATTATGCACATTAAAGAGGATTATGAAAATCTTAATAGTGTCGGTAATGATGGAAATATTAGTTTTGTTGTAGCAGATAATATATCAGATGTCTTAAAAGAAAGCCTTACTGGTAAAAATCCAGAAGGAACAAATGATGTAGTAATTTCTAATTATATAGCTGATATGCTTATAAGAAATGGCGTTGAAGTATATGAAAAAGTTGCTAAAGATGAATTTGAATCTGAACATTATTATAAACCTGATTCATATGAAGACATAATTAATAGTAACTATACTTTCTATTTAGGTGAAGATAAAGTAAAGATAGTTGGTGTTATTAATTATGATTTAAGTAATATTAATGCTAATTATATATCAAATGTTTTATTTAAAATATTTGTTAATAAAGAATTTATTAATGCAAGAAAAGATATTAAATATTCGAACTTGAAATCTTATATTGCACCTATGTTAAAATTTTCAGATGAAGAGAACGATAGCTTTGATTATAATGTTGCTGTACTTGATCATGAAATAGAATATTTTGATGGTAAGTCATGGGTTAAAACTAATTCTCTAAAAGAAAATGAAGTCATATTACCACTAGATACGATTACTAATAAAGATTCTAAATATTATGATAATTTTAATAATTATATGAAGAAACCATTTGATAATTATGAATTAGCTGAAAAGAAATTTATTACAAACTATATTCAAAAGATAAAAATAATCGGTAGCAATGCAGATTTAGAATTAAGATACTTAGATAATGAAGATGGGAATGCATTTAAGAATATAAAAGATATTAAAGTTGTTGGTGTTTATTATCGTGAGTCATCTGAAGATGATTCTTCTCAATCATATATTTATTTTTCAAAAGATTTATTAGGTGAATACACTAAATCGGAACTTGAACTAAATAGTATATTATATCCAATTAAATCAAAAAACCAATTAGCTAAGATTAATAAAATGTTTCCAATTGATTCTAAATTAGCTATTAAATCAACTTATAGTGGTAGTATATATACAGAAATTTCTATGATTAAATCAATTAAAAAAATAACTTTATATGCTGGTATAATTTTCTTAGTATTTACAGTATTCTTAATTTCTAACTTTATGGTTTTAAGCGTTAATTATCGTAAAAAAGAAATAGGAACATTAAGAGCTTTAGGATCAAGCGGATTAGATATCATGAATATATTCTTATGGGAAGCATTTACTTTATGTATTATTTCTGGTACAGTTGCATCTATTCTTTTGGTTATAGTTTCAAATAAAATGAATAGGTTACTATTGAATTCAACAGGTATATTAACTTCTCCGTTCATTGTTGGTGTAAGACAATTTTTTGTAATATTCCTTGTTGTATTTGTTGTTACATATGCTTCAAGTATTATACCAATTATAAAGATATCTAAAAAGAAACCAATTGATGCAATTTTAAATAAATAGTAATAATTTATAAAAAAATAAATATAATAATTATGGTGATAACATGAAAAAATTTATTATCATATTATTAATTACATTTGGAATTGCTTTATTACCTACGATATTTATAAACTTTGATACAGATTCTTTAGTAAAACCATTACTTTTTCCACCAAAGATTTTATTTCCAATTGTGTGGACAATATTGTATTTTCTTATGAGTATATCCTTATACTTATCAAGTAAGTATAATAAAAACTTATATAAAGTTTATGGAATACAACTTATTTTAAATTCTTTATGGAGTCCGTTGTTCTTTTTGTTTAAAACTTACTTGTTTTCAACGATAGAATTATTAATTTTAATTATATTTGTTGCAATAATGATTGAAGAAATGAAACAAGAAAATAAGTTATCTGCTTACTTACAAATCCCTTACTTTATTTGGTTATTGTTTGCTTTATATTTAAATGTATCAATTTATATTTTAAACTAAATTATAGAACTCTACGTTACGTAGGTTCTTTTTTATAGTAATATAGAACTGAATGTAATTGATAAACATTTAATTATTGATGTAGTAAAAAAATTAAGTACAATTCTTGATAAAGAAAATGTTATAGTTAGATATGATCCAATATTTTTAAGTGATGAATACAATTTAAATTATCATATACAAGCTTTTGGTAAATTATGTGATATATTAGATGAATGTATAAAACTATAATTATATCTTTTATTGATGATTATAAAGATGTGAGAAAAAATTATAATATATTAATGTATCATGAATTTAGTGAATCAGATTCGAAATAATTGGTAATTTAAGAGAAGATGATATAATAATGGTTAGGAAAAGTGACTAAATAAGAAATATTACAAAATATATAAATCATTGGTTTAATAATGTGTTTTTTAGACAGAAAAGAATAAATTAATAAACTTATTCTGGTTATATATTCAGGATGTATTTAAATGTACAGATTAGAAAAATTGAAAACTGTATAGAATGAGGTTTAAATGAAAAGATGTAGTTGGTGTAATTTAAAAAATGAAAAGTATATAAAATATCATGATACAGAATGGGGAGTTTTAAATACTAATGAGGAATATTTATATAAAATGTTTATATTAGAAACTTTTCAAGCAGGTTTATCTTGGGAGTGTATTTTAAATAAAGAAGATGCTTTCATAAAGGCTTATGACAATTTTGATATTAATAAAATAATTAGATATGATAATCAAAAAATAAATGAGTTACTAAATAATGAGAATATAATTAGAAATGAGCTTAAGATAAAAGCAAGTATAACAAATTCAATAATATATAAGAAAATAATAAATGAATTTGGCTCATTTTATAATTATTTGAAGTTTTATTCTGGAGATAAAATATATTATGAGAATGATTTAGTAAGATCTTTTCTTTCTGATTCCATTTCTATTGATTTAAAAAAGCGAGGAATGAAGTTTGTTGGAAGTGTTACAATATATTCCTATCTTCAAGCAGTTGGTATTATTTATTCTCATGAAAATGAATGCTTTTTAGCAAAAAAATAATTAAGTTAATATCTCATATTTCAATTTATAATTTTCAATTAATAAATCTGTTAATTTAATAAGAAGTTTTTTGTTGGTAATAATCTTTGTTTTATTATCTTTAATTTTTATTATTAATTTGTCAAATGGTCTTGTTGAATTTATTAAATATAAATAAGTAGAATTTTTGTATTTACATTTACTGAATATGATATAAGATTTATTATTTATTAATAAATATTTAGAATTTTTTATAATAATCACCTAATATAATTTATTAATGAGAAAAATAAATATGTTTAATAATTGACAAATTACTTTAGGTAATCTAATATAAAAACTAGTAATGGAGAGTAAGAATGAAAAAAATAATTGAAGTAAAACATTTAACTAAAGAATATAAAAATTTAAAAGCAGTAGATAATTTGTCTTTTGATGTTTATGAAGGCGAAATACTTGGTTTACTTGGGCCAAATGGGAGTGGCAAATCAACAACAATTAATTCAATGTTATCATTACTTAATTATCAAAAAGGTACGATAACTATTTTTGGTAAATTAATGACACCTACTAGTTATGATATAAAGAAGAATATTGGAGTAGTATTTCAAGAAATAGCTGTATTCGATGAACTAACGGTAAGTCAAAATATAGATTACTTTTGTGGCCTTTATATAAAAGATAAAAATACGCGTAAAATATATGTTGAAGATGCAATTAAATTGGTTGGTCTTGAAAAGTTTACTAAATTTTATCCAAAGCAATTAAGTGGTGGACTTTTAAGAAGATTAAATATTGCTTGTGGAATTGCTCATAAACCTAAATTGATTTTCTTTGATGAACCTACAGTAGCAGTTGATCCACAAAGTAGGAATAACATTTTAGATAATATTAAAATTTTAAGAGATAATGGAGCAACAATTATATATACAACACATTATATGGAAGAAGCAGAAATACTTTGTGATAGAATTATTATTCTTGACAAAGGTTGTATATTAGCTCAAGGAACAAGTGAAGAATTAAAGGAAATATCAAATATTGAAGAAAAAATAATTATTGAATCTACAAATATAAATGATAAAGTTTTAAATGAAATTAAGAATAAGAAAACGGTAGATGAAGTAAATTATAATAATGGAATTTTAACTATTACTTATAAAAAAGGCAAAAATAATATTGGTGAATTGATGGATATATTAAATAAAAATAAAGTATCTTATACAAGTATTTCATCTTATAAACCAACACTTAATGATGTTTTTCTAGAACTTACAGGAAAGGATTTGAGAGACTAATGTTCTTTCATAAGTTTAAATTCTCATTATTATATTTACTTCGTAATAAAGCGTTAATATTCTGGACTTTTGCCTTTCCAATTGTATTAGCAACATTCTTTAAAATGGCTTTTTCTAATATTGAAAAAGAGGAAGCTTTAAATGTTTCTAATATCGCTATTGTAAATAATGATGACTTTAAAAATAATGAAATTTATAAAGAGACTTTTTCTTCTTTAAGTCGTGATAATGATGATAAACTCTTTGATATTAAATATACCGATGAAAATGAGGCTTTAAATTTACTTAATTCTGGAGGTATTATTGGATATTTGATTTTAGATGGAAATGAACCACACGTAGTAATAAAATCTAATGGAATATATCAAACTATTTTAACAAGTGTTGTTGAAGAAATTGAAGTAAATACATCGCTTGTAAACACTTATGTTACAGAGGGTTTAAAAAAATATCAAAGTATTGATATTAATGAAATAAAAGAAAAAGTAAATGAAATTATGAATACAGAAACTAGTGTAAATGACATAAGTGGTAAAAAAATGAGTTATACAATGATTGAGTATTATACAATTATAGCTCTTGCTTGTTTATATGGTGGGCTTTTATCAATTGCTGCTATTAATAAAGAACAAGCAAATATAGATAATGTTGGTAAAAGAAATAATGTAGCTCCAGTTAGAAAAAGTAAATTAGTTTTTGCTAGTTTATGTGCAAGCTTTGTAACTGAACTTATTGGAATTTCTATATTACTACTTTATACAATATTTGTCCTTAAAGTGGATTATGGATCAACAATTCCCTATTTAATATTATCAACTATTGCTGGGTCTTTAGCTGGTTTATCTTTAGGTTTATTTATAGGATGTTTAAAAGTCAAAGATGGAGTTAAAACTGGAATAATGATAGCTATTTCTATGATATGTTGTTTTTTCTCAGGAATGATGGGAATAACTATGAAATATATCATGGATACTTATGTACCTGTTTCTAGTTATATTAATCCAGCAGCAATGCTTACTGATTCGTTTTACTGTTTATATTACTATGGTGGAGGAATGAGATATTTTACTGATATATTATTAATGTTTTTATTCTCTTTAGTAATGATTCTTCTTTCTATAAGTACAATGAGGAGGGTTAAGTATGACAGTATTTAGTACATTTTTTAAAGTATTAAAAAGTCAGATAGGAATAATTATTTTATATACTGTTCTTTTACTTGGATTTGGTGGATTAAATGTTAAAACTAATGAATCTAACATTAATTATGTTGCTGATAAACCAGATATTGTAATAGTTAATAAAGATGAATCTGGTGAGTTATCTAATAATTTAGTTAAGTATCTTGAAAAATTTACAAATGTAAAAGATTTAGATGAAAGTAATTTAGATGATGCTTTATTTTATAGACAAATTAATGCAGTTATCTATATACCAAAAAACTATAGTCGTGATATAAAAAATAAACAAAAAGTTAATATTGATATTAATACAACTGGTGATTATGAATCTAGTTTAGCAAGTATGATACTTAATAGATATTTAAGTGTTCAAGATACGTATGTTTTACTTTTTGATGATGAAGCAAGTATAATAGAAAATGTTAATAATACTTTAGACAAAGAAATAAAAACTGAAGTTCTATCAAAAAAAGATGAAGTATCTACCTCTAGAATTACTAATTATTATAATTTTGCTAGTTATGCTATAGTAGCTGGAATACTTCTTGTACTTGGAAATATATTATCAAGTTTTAATCAAAAAAATGTTAAAAAAAGATCAATTGTGAGTAGTACAAGTTATATAAAGCAAAATAAATATTTACTTCTTTCTAGTAGTGTTTATGCAATAATATTATGGATATTTTATGTATTAATATCAATCATCTTATTTAAAGGTGATATACTAAATGAAATGTTCATATTCTATATTATAAATTCATTTATATTTACTATTGTAGCTTTAACTTTAGCAATATTCTTAAGTAATCTTATTAATAATAAAAATGCTTTAAGTGGACTTGTTAATGTTATTGCTGTTGGTTCTTCGTTCTTGTGTGGTGTATTTGTACCAGCAAGATGGCTACCAAAAAGTGTTTTAACCATTGCTCATATTTTACCACCATATTGGTATGTAAATACAAATGACATTTTAGCAGAAATGGAAGTAATTAATTTTGAGAATTTAAAACCAGTAATAACAAATGAAATAGTCTTAATTGCTTTCATAATTTTATTTATAATACTTAATTTGATTGTAACTAAAAAGAAGCAACGTATTAATTAATTATTATATTTTAATAAACGTTCATTGATAAACAACAAATAATTAAAACCATGAAGTGATTCATTGGTTTTTTTTATAGATTTATAAAATGGTCTCTGTTATAATAAAGGTAAGGTGAATCCGTATGGCAAAAGTAAAGACTAAAGTAATAGATAATAAATGTCCGAATTGTAAAGCACCAATTGTTTTTAATCCAGAAGTCGGAGCATTTAAATGCGAATATTGTGGCGGAGTGTTTAATGCTGAAGAATTAAAAAACATGGAAGATGAAAAAAATTCTAATAAAGAAGAGGAAGTTGAATACGTACATTATAACTGTCCTGACTGTGGAGCAGAAATTATCACTGATGAAAATACAGCAGCAACTTTCTGTGTTTATTGCGGAAACTCTTCAATTATAAAAAGTAGATTATCTGGTAAATTTGCTCCAAGCAAAGTAATTCCTTTTAGTAAAACTAAAGACGATGCAATAAAAGCTTTCAAAAGTTTAAAAAAAGGAAGACTTTTGATACCTAAAGAATTCATTAATGAAAAAAATATTGAAAAGATAACTGGTGTATATATTCCATTTTGGTTATATGATATATCTTCTTCAGGAGCACTTGATATAGATGCAACTCGAGTAAATTCTTGGACAAAAGGAGACACACATTACACAAAAACAGATTATTACAAAGTTTTAAGAGATGGAAGTATGATGTTTTTTAGAATCCCAGTAGATGGTTCAACACGTTTTGATAATGATATTATGAATTCAATTGAACCGTTTGATTATACTAAATTAGTTGATTACAACCATGCTTATTTATCAGGCTTTTTAGCAGAAAAATATGATGTAGAAAGTGAAGTTGCTATTAATGATGCTTTAGAAAGATCAAATAGGTCTACTAGGGAAACTATGTTAGGAAGCGCAAGCCTTTATTCCTCAAAAGTAATTGTAAATGATACAATTACTTCTAAAGAAGTTAGCCATGAATATGTAATGTTGCCGGTGTATATGGTTAATGTAAAATATAAAGATAAATATTATTTATTTGCAATGAATGGAGATACTGGTGAATTTGTTGGAAATATTCCTCTAGATAAGAAGAAAGCATTTTTACTAGGAATTATTTCATTTATTTCACTTATGCTTATTGTGTTGATACTATCTTATATTATTTACTTGATAGGAGGTAGTAATTAATGAAAAAAATATATTTAATTTTCTTAAGTGTTTGTTTGCTTTCTTTTACAAGTATTGTTAATGCTGATACTTGTGTAAGAGATGCAACTAATAATTATGGTGTTAATAAAAAATGGGATATGACCTCTAATAGAATAAATCATGCTAACTCAACACCTTGTGTAGATGCAAGTGAAAAAATATATGATTTTAGTAATTTATTAAGTGATGAAGAAAAAAAGACCTTAAAAGCTAAAATGCAAGAATTTGAACTTTTAACAAATATGGATATTGTATTTGTTTCAACAGATTTTTATTATTCAACAGATTCAAAAAATGAAGATTATGCAGCTGATTTTTATGATTACAATGATTTCGGGCTTAAATATGATCATTACTCAGGTGTCTTATTATTAAGAAATACTTATTCAGAAGATCCGTATTTTAATATTTATACATTTGGAAGTGCTCAGTTATATTTTTCATATAATCGTCTTGAAAATATTTTAGATAGAATATATCCATATTTTAAAAATGATGTTTCATATTATAATGGAATAAATATATTCATAGATGATTTAACTGATTATTATAATGCAGGAATACCAGAAGAATATGAGAATGCAACACTAGATGATATGGGAAAAATTGTTTTACCATATAAAGTTCCAATATTTTGGAGTATAATTGTTGCTATAATTGGAACTGCTATAATAGTTCCAGTTGAAATTGGTAAAAATAAAATGATTAAAAAATCTAAATATGCAACAGATTATTTAGATAAAGATTCAATTAACTATAAAATAAAAGAAGATAGATTTATAAGAAGTCATACAAGTTCTTATAAGATTTCGAGTAGTTCTGGAGGAGGCTCTTCTGTTGGTTCAAGTGGAGGAGGACACTCATCAGGAGGAGGAAGACATGGATAAAAATGAATTTTTAGAATTTAAAAACAAACTAGCTGAAATTGGGAGGTCACTTTGACATTGATAACTTAAAAAATCAAATCCAAGTTTTAGAAAGTAAAATAAATGATGAAAATATTTGGGCAGATAAAGATAAATATAATGAAATAATTACTGAACTTAGTAGTTTAAAAAAACAAACTGAAGATTATATTCAACTTGAAAAAAACATTACAAGTGGTTTAGAACTAATTGAATTACTTGAAAGAGAAGATAATGAATCATTTAAAAAGGAATTAATTACTGAAATAAACAATTTAAAAGAACTAATTAATAAAGAAATAAGTGATCTTGAAATTAATACCCTTTTAAATGGAGAATTTGATAAATGTAATTGTTATTTAGAAATACATCCTGGAGCAGGCGGGACTGAATCTCAAGACTGGGCTAATATGCTTCTTAGAATGTATACATTATATTTTTCTAAAAATGATATACCTTATGAAATAATAGATAAACAAGATGCAACAGATGCAGGTATAAAAAGTGTTACTGTATATGTTAAGAAAATGTATTCTTATGGATACTTAAAAGGTGAAATAGGAGTACATAGATTAGTTCGTATAAGTCCATTTGATTCAAATCATAGAAGACATACTTCGTTTGCTGCTGTTAATGTTACTCCAGAAATAAAAGATAACATTGATATAGACATTAAGGATGAAGATGTAAGAGTTGATGTGTATCGCTCAAGTGGATGTGGCGGACAAGGAGTAAATACAACTGATTCAGCTGTAAGATTAACTCACTTAAAAACTGGAATTGTTGTAACTGTTCAAAATGAACGAAGTCAGCTTAGAAATAAAGAAATCGCGTTTAATATTTTAAAAAGTAAGTTATATAAAATGAAAATTGATGAACAAAATAGTAAAATTAATTCTATAAAGGGAAATAGCTCAATTGATTTTGGAAGTCAAATAAGAAATTATGTTTTAGAACCATATAGTTTAGTTAAAGACTTAAGAAGTGGATATGAATCAAGTAATCCAGCTAAAATACTTGATGGAGATATATCTGATTTACTTGCGTCTGTTTTAAAGGAGAGTAAACATGAATAATATTTTAAGATTTATTTATTTTCTATTTGGTGCATTTATTATTGCGATAGGTTTAAACTATTTTATTATTCCAAATAATTTGGTTTCTTTTGGACTCGATGGTTTATCTTGTTTCATATCATATTTATCAGGAGCAAATGTTTATATAAATATGTTTCTTTTAAATTTAATACTCATTTTGTTTTCAATGTTATTTGTTAAAAAAGAAACGATATATCCTTATATATTACCATCAATATTTATACCTCTAGTTTCATATTTAACTAAGTTTTTAGTCAATGTATATCCAATTGTATTACCAGAAATGATGCTTAATATTATTGTTGCTTCATTTCTTTTAGGAATAGGATATAGCATTATTTATAAACAAGGATTTAAAGCTGGAACAATATTTTTACTTGAAGATGTTTTTACTTCATTAACAGGTATTGTTTCTAAAAGT
The DNA here is from genome assembly GCA_934095845.1 of uncultured Bacilli bacterium. Lineage (GTDB taxonomy): Bacteria > Bacillota_I > Bacilli_A > RF39 > UBA660 > CAG-582. The sequence goes on from CAKOKS010000009.1 coordinate 19,298, forward strand.
TATACGATTGTGATAGACATAATAGTCGTTATTTTAGTTGCCGTATTTATGAATTTAAATCTTGGACTTTATTCACTTGTAATGATTTTAATTATAAGATATTTAATAACTAAGGCTGAATTTGGAATAAATGATTATAAAATGTTTTATATTATAACTGAACATGAAAAAGAAGTTAAAGATTATATCTTAAATGATTTAAAATATGAACTTACAACTTTGGATGTTAAAGGTGGATTTACTAAAAGAAAAAATCATATATTATTATCAGTTATATCTTCTAGAGATTATTATAAATTAAAAGAAGGAATTAAACTTATTGATAAAAATGCTTTTATCGCGATAGTAGATACGTATGATTTATTAAATAGAAAGGGTATATAGTATGAAAGCATATAAATTTTTATTATTGGTATTTTCAATTGTTTTACTTACTGGTTGTTCTTCAACTAAAAAAAGTTTAACAGGTGATGAATTTTATCAAACTTTAACTAAGTATGAATATTCGGTAAAAGACACAATATCAGCTTATGATTATGCTTTATCAGCTTATAATGCTTATAAAGGAGATATAAGTGTCTTCTTTTTAAAAGGCAAAAAGAAATATGATGTTGAAGGAATATTTATATCTGAATCTCAAAATTTATTTACTGAAGTAGGAGATAACTATCAAAAGAAATTAGGTAGTGGTAAAAACTGGACTAGTTTAAGACTTACTACAGATGAAAAACTATATTATATTTCTTGGATAGATGACTCTTATATAATAATTAAAGCAAATACAAGTGATGAAGCAAATGTAAATAAATTGATAAATGAACTCGGTTATTAATGTAAATATTAATGTAAAATATACATTAGTTATGTTATGTATGATTAAAAAGACTGTATAATATACTTAGGTGATTATATGGAAGAAAAAATCATTAGTTTTAATCAAGAACTGGATGCAATTAACTTGGTTTTAGAAAAACTCGTAACAAGACAAAACTCAAATGTATATGATAAACTTTGTTTAAAATGTAATGCTTTATTAAATAGAATAATTGCTTCATCTAATGAAATAACTACAAGTCAAGAAAGAAGAGAAGTAATTGATACATTAAAACGTTTAAGAGGATATGCAGTAAAATTATCAAATTATAAAGAATACTTAATAGCTGCAATTAATCAAAATATTGCTGCTCTTGAACAAGAACCTGTTAGACAAAATATTAAATCAGATGAAAAAGTTTTAACTTTAGAATTAAATAGTAGAAAAGATGCTGCATAACATCTTTTTTTTCATAATATATTCATAAATTAGTAATATATTTTATTTGTTGGATGTGTTAAAATATAATAGGTGATGCTATGGAAACAAAGACATTCAAAACTCTTGATGAACAGATTGAGATTTTAAAAGGTAAAGGCTTAGTTATAGATGATATTGAATATACTAAGAATGTTATCTTAAGAGAAAACTACTTTTTCCTTATGGGTTATCGACATTTGTTTTTAAAAGATGATAATCGAAAAAAGTTCCTTGATGGAACTAGTTTTAGAGAATTGTATTCACTATTTTATTTTGACAGACAATTAAGAAATATTATGTTTAAAAATATTTTAATTATTGAGAATAACACTAAGAGTATATTTTCATATGTTTTATCTCAAAAATATGGTTATAAAGAAAGTGACTATTTAAGAAATATCAATTATAATCAATCTCCAGATAAAACTAGACAAGTAAATGATTTACTTAAAAAAATGAAAAGACAAATTAGAGTTAATGGTAACCAACATGAAGCAACTAAACATTATATTAACAACTATGGTTATATTCCTCTATGGGTAGTTGTAAAAGTATTATCATTTGGTATTACAAGTGAACTTTATACAATTATGAAACCAAGTGATCAAAGAGAAATTGCATCTTATTATAAAGTTGAACCAAGTCATTTGCTTCAATTTTTACCAATACTTTCTAACTATCGTAACTTATGTGCTCATGAAGACATTTTATTTGAACATCGAACTCAAAAAGTAATACCAGATAATATTTATCATGATGAACTAAACATTCCTAAAATAAATGATGAATATATATATGGTAAAGGAGATTTGTTTTCAGTAGTTTTAATTTTTAAACATTTATTATCTAAAGATGATTTTAGACTTCTTATGAATGAACTATCATATGAAATCGATGCACTTTCAGGAAAATTACAGGTTGTAAAAATAGATAAAGTGCTTGCTAAAATGGGATTTCCAATTAACTATAAAGAACTTTTAGATATGGAATAGGAGAATAAGTATGAAAGAAAAAAATAATAAAAAGGGATTAAGTGTTGCAATTATTGTAGGAATTATTGTTCTACTTTTAGTTGCGATTGGTGATATAGTTGTTAACTATGTACCATTAAAAGAAATATTTAGTAAAAATGTAAAATATGTTACAGAAAAAGAAGTAACTGTTACCGATACTGGAATAAGGGATGCGGTATCTAAATTATACAATGCATCAGTTATAGTTGAAGTAGGTTCCACAAAAGATAAATTAAGTGGATGGGGAAGCGGATTTGTATATAAAAAAGATAGTAAATATGGATATATTTTCACTAATCATCACGTTGTTGAAGGCGCTAAATACATTAAAATTGTTTTAGCAGATGAAAGTGAAGTTGAAGGCGAACTTGTTGGAAGCGATGAATATGCTGATGTTGCTGTTGTCAAGATTCCAGCTGATAAAGTTATTGCTGTAGCTGAAATTGGTAAAAGTGAAGATGTTTTAGTTGGAGATACAATATTTGCAATTGGTACTCCTGTAAGTCTTGAATATTCATTCACAGTTACACGTGGAATATTAAGTGGAAAAAATCGTATGGTTGAAATGACTTCATCTTCAAAAGGTAGTTCAATCTTCCAAACTTCAGGAGATTCTTGGTATATGAATTTATTACAAATTGATGCATCTATTAACTCAGGAAATTCTGGTGGACCTCTAGCAAACTCAAATGGACAAGTTATTGGTATTACAAATAGTAAATTATCTTCTTCTACTATGAGTGGAACTTCTATTGAAAATATAGGATTTGCTATTCCAATTGAAGATGCTTTAGCTGTTGCTGAATATTTAGAAAGTAATGGAAAAGTTACAAGACCAGTTTTAGGTGTTACTATGACTTCTGTAGAAGGCGCAGAATATAATGGTGTTACTATAAGTGATAAAATTACAAGTGGTGCAGTAGTAACTGATGTATCTAGTGGAAGTACAGCCGATGATGCTAAACTTAAAAAAGGCGATGTAATTACAAAATTAGATGATTATAATATTAAAGATTATAAATATCTAAAATATTATTTATATAGATATAGAGTTGGAGATAAAGTTAAAATTACATATATAAGGGATGGTAAAGAAAAAACTGTTGAAGTTACTTTAAAGAATTAACAAGTGTTAGTTCTTTTTTCTTGCTAAAAATAGTTAAAACTTGCTATAATACTACATGAAAACGGAAGTGTATAATATGTCTTTAAAAGCAGGAATCGTTGGTTTACCAAATGTAGGAAAATCAACATTATTTAATGCAATAACAAAAGCAGGAGCATTAGCTGCAAATTATCCATTTGCAACTATTGAACCAAACGTTGGTGTAGTAATTGTTCCAGATACTAGACTTGACTATTTAGTTAATTACTATAATCCAAAAAGTGTTGTTCCAACATCTTATGAATTTATAGATATTGCTGGTTTGGTTAAGGGAGCATCAAGTGGAGAAGGTTTAGGTAATAAGTTCTTAAGTCATATAAGAGAAACAGATGCAATTGTAGAAGTTGTAAGATGCTTTGAAAATAAGGATATTACTCATGTTGAAGGTGATGTTGATCCAATAAGAGATATTGAAATTATCAATGTTGAATTAATTTTAGCAGATTTAGAAATTGTTAATAATAGACTTAATAAAATTGGTAAAAAAGCTAGTATGACTAAAGATAAAAATGAACTTTTAGAAATAAATACATTAAAAAAATGTATGGATGCTTTAGAAAAAAATATTCCATTAAGAAGAGTAAAATTCGAAGAAGCAGAAACATTAGTTTTAAAGAATTTTTCTTTTATAACATATAAACCTATTATATATGTTGCTAATGTAAATGAAGAAGATGTAGCTGTTGGTAAAAATAAATATACTGAAAAAGTAATGGAATATGCTGGTAATGAAAATGCCGGTGTAATCGTAATGTGTGCAAGAATTGAAGAAGAACTTGCTTTGCTTGAAGATGAAGAAAGACAAATGTTTATGGAAGACATTGGTATTAAATCAAGTGGACTAGATAAATTAATTTTTGCAACATATGATTTACTTGGCCTTGCAACATTCTTTACAAGCGGAACTGATGAATGTCGTGCTTGGACTTTTAAAAAGGGCATGAAAGCTCCAAAATGTGCTGGTTTAATTCATACAGACTTTGAAAAAGGATTTATTAAAGCTGAAGTTATGAGTTTTGATGATTTTAAAACTTATGGAAGTGAAATTAAAGTAAAAGAAGCAGGTCGAGTTCGACTTGAAGGTAAAGAATACTTAGTTCAAGATGGTGATATAATTTACTTTAGATTTAACGTTTAAAATACTTTCTAAATTAATAGAAAGTATTTTTTTTTCATATTATTTAATGTGTAAAGTTCTTATTTACAAATATAGTTAACTTTGCTATAATACTCGTGAGCTTGAAGGCTCCTTGCTTCTTAATTGAAGCCAAATAGACCATAAGGAGGTGTAGTATGAACAAATATGAAATGATGTTCATCGTAAAAACTACTGTTGAGGAAACTGAAGCAGTTAAAGTTGCTGAAGAATTAAAATCAATAATCACATCTATGAAAGGTGAAATTACTGATTCTAAAGATTTAGGTAATAAAAAACTTGCTTATCCAATAAACAAAGAAGTAACTGGTTTTTACTTTGTAGTAGATTTTACTGCTAATAATGAAATAGTTTCTGAATTAGATCGTAAGGCTAGAATTAATGAAAACGTTCTTAGACATATGATTATCAGATTAGATGAGGAGTAGGAAACATGAACAATGTATGTTTAGTTGGAAGATTAACTAGAGATCCTGAACTTAGAACAACAAATACTGGTATTTCAACATCTACTTTTAGTTTAGCTGTTGATGGAAGACCAAGTGCAAATGGAGAACCTCATACAGACTTTATTAATATAGTTGTATGGAGAAATCAAGCAGAAAATGTATGTAAATATTGTACTAAAGGAAGTATGGTGGCTGTAATTGGAAGAATTACTTCAAGAAGTTATGATGCTCAAGATGGTACAAAAAGATATGTTACAGAAGTTGTTGCTGATAATGTTAGATTCTTAAGTTCAAAAGGTAATAGTGCAGATAATTCTGTAAATTATAATATGAATAATGCTGGTGAATCATCAAGTACTCCTGCTAATTTAGAAGAAGATCCTTTTAAAGATTTTGGTTCAGAAGTAGTATTAAGTGATGACGATTTACCATTTTAGAAAGGAATGAATAAAATGGCTGAATTTTTCAGAAAAAAGAAAAAAGTTTGTCAAATGTGCGCTGGTAAAAGCGTTGATTATAAAGATGTAGCAATTGTTTCTAAATATATCAATGAAAAAGGTAAAATTATGCCTAGACGTATGACTGGAGCTTGTGCTAAACATCAAAGACACATTGCTCAACAAATTAAAAGAGCAAGATTTATGGCTTTAATACCATTTGTTAAATAAGAAACGAAAGTTTCTTTTTTTTGTGCTATAATAACCTTTAAGAAAAGAGGAATAATATGGATAAATATAAAAAACTTGTTGAATTAATTGATATGAGTGCATATGAAAGCGCTTATAATTTAATTGAACAATTATCTAAAAGTGTAATTACTCATAAAAATGAATTTTTTTATTCATTATACGCTCTTATTCAAAATGGGTATGGTAGTAAAGTAACTAAATTGTTTGATGATATATTTTATGATTCTAAAAATAATGATTTAAAAAAATTACTATATCGTGCAATTTATGAAGTTGATATGTATGATTCATTAGATGATGAGGCGAAAAATAGAGTTAATGAATATATAGAACTTATAAGAGAAGCATTTACTTTTGAAGAATACTTTAATGTTTATGATTTGTGTGAAATGGGATTTTATTTAACAGGTTTACCAATATTTAAATATTATGAAGGTAAAATGTTTTATAAAATAAAAGAGTATAAATTAAGTATTGAAACATTGAATGAATATTTAAAAACTGGTGCAAGTAAAACAAGTAAAGCTTATTTATATTTATCAGGTTCTTTTTATCATTTAAATAAACTAAAAGATAGTAGAAAATATGCTAGTAAAGTTTATGGAACTGATTTTATTAATGGTGATTCATTTGATTATGTTGCACCTCAAGATAGAGGAGATGACTCTAAAAAAAATACTACTCAATTTACTTTAAGAATGAAGCTTGAAGATTTTTATGAGTAGAACTATTAAGCATAATTTGATATAATAATGAATATGGAAGTGATTAAATGAAAGTTATATTACTTAAAGATGTTAAAAAGCAAGGAAAGAAAGACGAAATTATTAATGTAAGTGATGGATACGCTCAAAACTACTTAATAAAACTTGGTCTAGCATTACCTGCTAATGAAGAAAATAAAAAGAAATTAAATAAAACTCTTGAGCAAAGAGAAATTGATGAAGAAAATAAAATTAAAGAATGCGAACAAATAAAAAATAAACTTAAAAATACAACTATTAAGTTTAAAGCTAAAACTGGTAATAATGGTAGAATGTTTGGTTCTATTTCATCAAAGCAAATTGCAGAAGAATTAAAAAAACTAGGATATGATATTGATAAGAAAATGATTAATATTGAATATCCAATTGATTCTCTTGGATGTCATAATGTTAAAATAACATTACATAAAAAAGTGGAGGCAACAGTTAAAGTAGAAGTAAATTAGGAGGGCTTTATGAAGGATGCAAAAATTGAACCTAATAATTTAGAAGCAGAAATGTGTGTATTAGGATGTGCGTATATGTCAGCATCATCACTAGAAAAAATGTGTGATGAACTTACAAGGGATATGTTTTATGATAAAAGAAATGCAACTATATACACAGCTTTATGTGAATTAAAAAGAAGAAATGAACCAGTTGATTCGACAATTCTAAAAAATGAAATTGAAAAAATTACACCTATTAATTCAATAGGTGGAGTTGAATATTTAACTGATGTAATTGATTCTGTAGTTTCTGCATCAAATGTCGACTCTTATATAAAAATCGTTAGAGAGAAATCATTAAGAAGAAAACTTATTGATGTATGTGAAAATATTGAAAAAAATGCTAGAGAAGAAGATAATGAAACTAATGACTTAGTTGAAAGTGCTGAAAAAGAATTGTTTGCAGTTACTAAAGCTCGTAAGTCCGGGGAATTTAGAACAAGCCGAGATGTTTTAAAAACAGCTATTAATCAACTTGAAACTCTAGCTAAAAATAACTCAGATGTAACGGGAATTGCTACTGGGTTTTATGATTTTGATAAATTAACAAGTGGTCTTCATCCGAATGAACTTATCATTATAGCTGCACGTCCTGCTATGGGTAAAACTGCATTTGCTCTAAATCTTGCAGTTAATGCTGCTATTTCTAGTAATAAAAGTGTTGCAATATTTAATCTTGAAATGGGTGCTGAACAATTGATGTTCCGTATGCTTTCAGCAGCAAGTTCGGTTGAAGGTAATAAGCTTAAAACTGGTAAACTTAGTCATGAAGATTGGAAAAAGATTAATGAAGCAACAAGTGAACTTGGAGATGCACCAATATTTATTGAGGATACTCCTGGTATCACGATTGGTGAAATAAGAGCAAAGTGCCGTAGACTTCAAAGTACAGGAAATCTTGGACTTATTGTTATTGACTACCTACAACTTATAAGTGGTGGACCTGGATATGGAAATAACCGTCAACAAGAAGTATCTGATATTTCTCGTAGTTTAAAAACTATGGCAATGGAACTTGGAGTTCCAGTTATAGCTCTAGCCCAACTTTCACGTAATGTTGAAGGAAGAGAAAATAAAAGGCCAATAATGTCAGACTTAAGAGAGTCCGGTTCAATTGAACAAGATGCTGATATAGTTGCATTCCTTTATAGAGATGATTACTATACTAAACAAGTTGATAATCCAGATGGAGTATCTATTTCAGAACTTATTATTGGTAAACATCGTAATGGTGCAACTGGAACAATTGAACTTTTATTTGAAAAGAATATTAGTAATTTTAGAAATTATGTAAAAAATGCTGAAGAAGTATAGGTGATGCTATGAAAGGAAAAATATTGGCGTTGTTTTTAACTATTTTGGTATGTGCTTTACTTTTCTTTTGTAATATCGGAAAAGAATATGCAAGTAATCCAAAGGAAGTTTATCAAGTTTATCTAAATGGTGATAAAATTGGTTTAATTAAATCTAAAGACAAATTTTTAAATATGATAGATACAGAGCAAGAAGCTCTTAGAAATCAATATGGTGTTGATAAAGTATATCCACCAGATGGATTAGATATCAAAAAAATATATACTTATAATGATGATATCTTAAAAGAGGAAGATGTTTATAATAGTATTAAAGATAAAGAACCTTTTATGATAGAAGGTTATATTGCTAAAATAGTTTATACAGAAAAGAAAATTGTAAATGATGATCAGATAATTGAACCTGGAGAACCAGTTGAATTAAGTATGATGAGTAAAGATATCATGAAAGATGCTTTATATAAAACAGCAGCCGCATTTATTGGAGCAAAAGAATTAGATGATTATAATAAAAATACTCAAGAAGAAATAACTGATACTGGATCAATTATTAATTCAGTTTATTTTGAAGAAACAATCACTATTAGAAAAGACTTAATATCTACAAACAATACAATATTTAAAGATTCAAGTGAATTGTCTAAATATTTATTATACGGAACTCTTGAAGAACAAAAAACATATATTGCAAAAGCTGGAGAAAACTTAGATGCAATAGCAGACGCGAATAGTTTGAATATTGAAGAACTTATGATAGCTAACCCTCAATATACTAAATCAAATGTTCTTTTAGCAGCCGGAGAAAAGATAAATGTTGGACTTATTTCTCCACTAGTAAGTGTTGTTTATAGAAAAACTGAAGTAAAAGATATAGATGTTCAATATAAAACGACTTATATTGATGATAAAACAAAATATACTGATTATAAAGAAGTAACAACTGAAGGACAAAATGGTGTTAAAAGAATTACTCAAGAAATAAAATATGTTAATGGAGAAATAAATTCTCTTGATATTAGTAAAACGGAGACAATTAAAGAATCTGTTAATCAGGTTATAACAAGAGGAATTAAAAAATATGCAAATAGTGGATATGAATTCTATCATTCTCCACAAAGTAATAGTGATTGGAGTTGGCCAACAATATCACCATTCGTTATTACTTCTGAATTTAAATGGCGTTGGGGAAGACAACATCAAGGAATAGATATTTCTGGGTGTGGTAGACGATCTCCAGTTTATGCTGTAAAAGAAGGAACAGTTTATAAAGTTAACTATAATGCTAGTTTAAATGAGGGATTATCAATTTATATTGATCACGGTAATGGATATGTTACGCAATATATGCATTTAGATGCTATTTTAGTTAAACAAGGTCAAACTGTAAAAAGAGAACAAAAGATAGGATTACTTGGAAATACTGGTTCTTCTACAGGACCACACTTACATTTAGGTGTATTTAAAGGATATCCTTATCAAGGAGGCGTTGCACTTGATCCTTGTGCATCGATATTTAAATGTTAGTTTCGGTTTTAGCAAGTGGTTCAGAAGGTAATTCTACTTATATAAGTATAGGTGGAAAGCACGTATTAATAGATTTAGGTATGAATAATAAATATATTACATCTAAACTAACTGAACTTAATGTTCATCCATCTCAAATTGACTATGTTTTTATAACACATACCCACAGTGATCATACAGGCGCTATGAAAGTATTTTTTAAGCAAAATACACCAATGGTTTTTGTTGATGAAAAAATGATGGTAGAACTTCCTTTTCTAGAAAATTATCCTAACCTTTGCTTTGATTCAGGAGTAATGGAATTTGGTTCATTTACTGTTGAACCTTTTAGAACAAGCCACGATGCTCCGGGAAGTAGAGGATATATATTTAGAGAAGATGATAAAAGTTTCGTTTATGTAACTGATACAGGCTATATAAATCATAAACTGTTTGATAAGTTATCTAATCATGATTTATATGTATTTGAAAGTAATCATGATGTAGAAATGCTTATGCATGGTTCATATCCTCCATGGTTAAAAAAACGTATAAGAGGAGATGAAGGCCATTTATCTAATAATCAATGTGGTTTTTACTTGAGTAAATTAATTGGCCCAAAAACAAAAGAAATAGCTCTAGCCCATTTATCTAAAGAAAATAATTCTGAGAAGTTAGCAATTGATACAGTAATGAATGAACTTATATCAAATGATGTAGAATTTAATAATATTGTTATTGCTAAACAAAAAGAAAGAACGGATTTAATAAAGTTATGATTAAGATTATATGTGTTGGAAAAATTAAAGAAAACTATTTAACAGATATGATTAATGATTATTTAAAAAGAGTTAATAAATATCATAAGTTAGAAGTAGTTGAATTAAAAGATTCAAATATTGAAGAAGAAGGTAATTTAATATTAAAAAATATTAAAGGGAATGATTTTATAATTACTTGTGAAATTGAAGGTAATAATCTAACAAGTGTTGAATTATCTGAGAAAATTAATTCTTGGTTTATAAATTCATCTAATTTAGTTTTTATTATAGGTGGATCAAATGGAATAGATTCAAGAGTTAAAGCTTTAAGTAACTATAAATTATCATTTGGAAGAAATACTTTTCCTCATGGAATGTTTAGAGCTATACTTTTGGAACAAATATATAGATCATTTAAAATACTAAATAATGAGGCATATCATAAGTGATATGTTCTTTTTTTTATTTTCTTCTTAACAAATTGATAAAAAGATGTTGACAAATTTGTATGTTATTAATATAATGTTAATAACAAGAGAGAAATACTCTTGATATTATTTAATATTTGTTATTAGCAAATTGTTAGAAAGAGGAATAAAATATGGAAAAGAAAAATTTAGAAGATTTTAAAAGATGTGTTTATAACATCGACATGGTGGAAGGCTTTGTAAATATTGGTGCCATGTCCAATAAAGATTATAACTTACTTGTACCAGCTCAAAAAGAAATTATGGATGATATAAGAAAAGATGGTGAATTAATTACTTTTATTGGAGAAGCTCATGAAGAAAATGCTCAAGAATTTAAGAGTTATCCGCCTCATTGTGAAGTTGGTACAATAGAAGCAGATTTTATAAGTGACTTTCAAGAGTACTTAGAATATGTAAATGCTTTAGTTTATAGAAAAAATTCAATTAATGGAATGTTGAATCCAAAATTGCTTGAAGATTTAAAAAGAATGAAGAACCTAAGAGAAGTCATTTTTACTGGTGTATGTGAAGATTTATGCGTGATGGATTTTGCTAGAACTTATTCAAGATATATGGATGAAATTAACAGACCAGTTAAAATGTTTGTTTTAGAGAGTACTGTTGATACATTTGATGCTGAAAATCATAACCGTGAGCATTGGAAAAGTATTGCTAGAGAAGTTATGGGGAGTGCAGGTATTCAATACGTTAAAGATATGGAAGAATTAAAAAATGAAGAAAGGAAATTAAAATTAAGATAGGGTGAAAAATATGAAAAATGAAATAAATCGTTTACCAAGAAATTATACATTGTTAACTGATGAGTATGAATTTACAATGTCAGAAACATATTTTAAAAATAAGAAAGAAAAAGAAAAAGCTGTATTTGATATTTTCTTTAGAAAAGTACCAAATGCTGGTGGATATGCTATAATGGCTGGTCTAGATAAAGTTATTGAATATATTAAAAACTTACATTTTGGAGAAAGAGAATTAGCTTATTTAGAAAGAAGAGGTTATGACAAAGACTTTATTGAGTATTTAAAAAACTTTAAATTTACTGGTAATGTTTATGCTATACCAGATGGAACTCCAGTATTTCCAAATGAACCAATTGTTACTATTGAAGCTCCAATTATAGAAGCTCAAATAGTTGAAACAGCATTACTTTCTATAGTTAACGGAGCAATGGAACATGCAACTGGTGCAAGAAGAATAGTTGAAGCAACACCAAAAAATGTACCAATTATGGAATTTGGAAGTAGAAGAGCAGATGGTTTAGAAGCAGCAATTGATGCATCTCTTTATGGAATAATGGCTGGATGTGCTGGAACAAGTAATGCCCTTGCTGCTGATATGATAGGCGAGTCTGCCTTAGGTACTCAAGCACATAGTTATATTGAATCTTTTGAAGATGAATATGAAGCATTTCTTGCATATGCTAAAGCTTATCCAAATAATTGTTTATTACTTGTTGATACAATAGATACTTTACAAAGTGGAGTAAAAAATGCAATAAGAGTTGCTAAAGAATATCTAATACCTAATGGTTATAGATTAAAAGGAATTAGAATTGATTCAGGAGATTTAGCTTATCTTTCAAAAATGGCAAGAAAAATGTTAGATGAAGCTGGACTTCCCGATGCTCAAATATGTTTAAGCAATGGTTTAACTGCTAAAACTATAAAATCACTTATTGATGAAGGAGCATGTTTTAACTCTTTAGGTGTTGGGGATAATATTTCTAAACCTGAAGGTCGTATGGGATGTGTTTATAAAGAAGTTGCAATGATTAAAGACGGAAAAAGAATTCCTAAAATAAAACTTAGTAATGATATTGTTAAAACTATAAATCCGGACTTTAAAGATTTATATCGTGCATATGATAAAGACACTGGATATGCCCTTGCAGATATCATGGTTAGACATGGTGAGAGTATTAATGGAGATAAATTAATAATAGTTGATCCAATTAATATATTAAAGCAAAGTGAAATAACTAACTATAATTTAGTACCATTACAAAAACAAATATTTAAAGATGGTAATTTAGTTTATGATGATCCAACTATTTTAGAAAAACGTGATTATTGTGAAGAACAAATGAATACAATATATCCTGAAGTAAAAAGAGAAATGAATCCACATACTTATTATGTTGATGGAACTTTAGAATATGTTGAATTTAAAAATGATATGATAAAAAAATTAAAAAAAGAAATTGTAAAAGGAGATAGATAATATGTTTAATGTAGAAAAAAACACGAATAATATAATTAATTATATAAGAGAATATTACAAAAAAAACAACTTAGGTGGTTGTGTTTTAGGAATAAGTGGAGGAAAAGACTCAGCAGTAGTTGCAGCAATCATGTGTGCATCTATTGGAGCTGAAAATGTCTTAGGGGTAACGCTTCCATGTCATTCAAAAAATCAAGATAAAACTGATGCTTTATTAGTAAGTAAGGCATTTGGTTTTGAACTTGTTGATTTAGATTTAACTGATGCTTTTGAAGCAATTAAAGATAAGGTCAACTTATTAGGTGAATTTACTGAAGAAGAAACTTTAAACAGCGATATTAATTTAAAACCAAGACTTAGAATGAGTGCTGTTTATTACTTAGCAGCTCTTAAAACTGCTTTAACTCATAAAACTTATATTGTTGCTGGAACTAGTAACAAAAGTGAATTATTTGTAGGATATTTTACTAAAGGTGGAGATTCAGTTCATGATATAGGAGTATTAACTGATTTTACAGTTGATGAAGTAATTAAAATAGGTGAATATTTAAAAGTACCAGAAAAAGTTTTATATAAAGCTCCAAGTGATGGATTATCAAATAAAAATGATGAAGAAAAATTAGGAGTTACTTATAAGGATATTGAAAAATTTATGAATGGAGAAGAGCTACCTAAAGATGTTAGTGAAAAAATAGAAAGACTTCATAACAATGCAGCTCATAAATTCAATTTACCTTATTATAAACAAGAAACATGCGAGTAGGAATATTTGGTGGCACTTTTAATCTTCCTCATAAAATGCATTTAAATATTGCACTTACATTAATAAAAAATAATTATGTTGATAAAGTTATATTTGTACCTACAGGTAATAAATATGATAGGAAAGATTTAAATAATGAATTAGATAGATTTAATATGGTTAATCTAATGATTAAAGATTATGATAATCTAGAAGTAAGTGATTATGAACTTGGAAATAAAAGAAGATATACGTATGAAACTCTTGATTATTTTAAAAGTTTATATAAAAATGATGAAATATATTTTATATGTGGAATAGATAATGTAAATGATTTACCTACTTGGAAAAATTATAATTATATATTAAATAACTATAAAATACTTGTTATTAATAGAAATAAAGAAAAACTAAATTTAAAAAATGACAATATTATACTTGCTAATATTGATACATTAAATATTTCTTCTACATTTATTCGAGAAAACATTAATAATATAGATATAATTAGTAGTTTACTTGATAAAAATGTATTAGAATATATTAAAGAAAGGAATATTTATGAAAGAGATTGTTGAATTATTAATTAAATTAAATAAAAAAATAGCTACTATGGAATCTTGTACTGGAGGTTTTATTGCATCAAGTATAACTGATATAGAAGGGTCAAGTAGTATACTTAACTTTAGTGCCGTAACTTACTCTAATGAATATAAAATTAAACTTGGAGTAAATGAAAAAACAATTGAAGAATATTCAGTTTATAGTATGAATGTTGCAAGAGAAATGGCTAAAAGTATAAGTGATTTTGCTTTAAGCGATTATGGTATTGGTATAACTGGAAAAATTAATAGAAAAGATGAAAATAATTTATTTGGTGATGATAATAAAATATTTTATTCTATATATGATAAAGAAAATGATAAATTTTATGACTATAGTTTAACTGCTATAAATGATACTAGATTTAATAATAAAGTAATGATTAAAAATGATATTAGTAAATCTCTTCTAAATATATTAAAAAATAATGAAAAATAATGTAAAAATATTTTATAACAATAATGATAAATCTATTAATACTTTTAATGAAGTAAAAGATAAATTAATTAGAAATGGATTTAATATAGTTGAAAATGATTATAATATTGCTATCGCGATTGGTGGAGATGGATCGTTTTTAAGAATGGTAAAAGAAACAAACTTTAAAAGTGATGTTTTATATTTAGGTATTAATACAGGTACATTAGGTTTTGCTCAAGAAATACATATTAATGAATTAGATGAATTAATAGAAAACTTAAAAACTGGAAATTATAAAGTAAATGAATTTGGTGTTCAAGAAACTAATTTATATTCTAATAATGAGAATTCAAAATTTTATTCATTAAATGATATAGTTATTCGAGATATGGATCTTAATACATTAAAACTTGATATTTTTATAGATGATGCTTTACTTGAACATTTTGCAGGTGATGGTATATTAGTTTCAACATCATTTGGATCAACTGCATATAATTTAAGTTTTGGAGGTTCAATTATTTATAATACTTTTCATGCATTAGAATTAACTCCAGTTGCTCCTTTAAATAATAAAACTTATAGGACTTTAACTAATTCTCTTGTTTTACCTCAAAATAAAAATATTGAGATAATTCCAGTAAGTAATAAAAATCTAATTGTTACTGTAGATGGAGAAAACAAATACTATGAAAATGTTGATAAAATTGATACTATATTAAGTGACAAAACTATCATGTGTTATCAAAATATAGATTATAATTTTGTTAAAAAAATAAATGATAAATTTTTAAGCAACTAGGATGTGTATATTATGAATAGAGCAATTCAAAGAATTTTAGAAAGATATCCTTATTTGGATAAAAGAAAATTTGGATTCCCAGATATTGGACTAAGAAAAGATAAAAATGAATTTTCACCATATGTAAAAGAAGTAAAAGATGCTTTTGATATATATGATTATCTTTTAAATAATTATTATGATCCAAATAAAGATATTAATATGACTAGTGGGAATCCAATGGAATATAAACCATATCCACCAATTGTAAAAAATATAAATAAGTATTTAAAAACTAATGATCTTTATAAATATCCTTATTCAGAAGGAGATAATAAAGTTAGAAAGGTATTACTTGATTATATTGAAAGAATTGGATTTAAAAATGATGATCCTTATAAGGAAAATGATATAGATAAGTACGGTTTATCAATTAATAATCTTACGATGACGGTTTCAACATCACATGCTGTAAATATATTATTTGATATTATTGCTCGTGAACATGATGTTGTTTTAATGACTGCACCAAATTATGGACTTTTTAGCTTTAAACCTGAAAGATTTAATGTTGATGTAAGAATTATTCCTTTAAAAGAAGGAGATAATTATTTAATTAATCCAAATGATTTAGAGAGTATTATTGATAAAACAAATAAAGAGTTAAAAGAAAAATATGAAAATCTTGATTATACTCCTAAAGTAGTTGCAATTATTAATAGTAATCCAAGTAATCCTTTAGGTACATTCTTAGGAGAAAATGAAAAAGATAGATTAATTAAAATAGGTGATATTGTTCTTAAAAATGATATATTTATAATTGATGATTTAATATATCGAGATATAAGTTTTAATGATGATTTAGCTCTTCCTTTTGGAACTTTAGATGGAATGTTTAAAAACACGATTTCACTTTTTGGTTTATCAAAGTCTTATGGAATGGCTAGTTTAAGAGCTGGATTTGTTGTAGCAGATGAAGTTATTATAAGAGAAATAATTAATCGTATATTTTGTGAATTTGATGCTGTTCCAGCTATAATCGGTGTTGCTCTTGAAGGTGCATTTGAAGAAAATAAATATGAGTATAATAAATATTTTAATGATTTAAGATATAAATATGCTCTTAATTATAATTTATTTAAATGTTTAATTGATGGATATGATTCTATAGATAAAAAGTATCAAAAAGAAGTTTATTCATTAATTAAAAAGTACGCACCTAACTATGATATCTATAAAGGAATAAAAGATATTAAAATTAAAGTTGATGTTAAATCAGGATTCTTTGTTATAGTTGATTTTACTAAATTAAAAGGTAAAATAGATGAATTTGGAAAACCTATACTTACTGAAGAAGATTTACTTTTATATTTTTATAGAAATGTAAATTTAAGATTTCTAATCGGTAAAAGCTTTGCTTGGCCAAATAAGAATGAGTTAGTTGGAAGATTTACTTTTGCTAAAACACAAAAAGAAATAATAAACTGTGTTGTTAAAATGAATGAGGCAATAGATAAATTAATGTGATATTATATATGTGAGGTGTAAAATGTATAAGACTGAAGAAGAATTTTTAAGTCATTACAATCCAGAAGATTTTGATAGACTTTCATTAACAACTGATATTTTAGTTATAAGTATAAGTGATGAAAAAAATAATAACTATCGAAAAACGAGTGAAAAAGTAATGAGTATTTTATTGATAAAAAGAAATAATTTTCCGTTTAAAGATAAATGGTGTTTACCTGGAGGTTTTTTAAATATAGATGAAGACTTAGAAAAATGTCCAGCAAGAATACTTGAAAATGAAACTAATTTAAAAGATATTTATTTAGAACAATTATATACATTTGGAAGTGTTAAAAGAGATCCTAGAATGCGTGTTGTTTCAACTTCTTATATGGCTTTAGTTGATAAAAATAGAATTACAACTAAACTTAAAAATGATGCTAAATGGTTTAATGTATCAATTGAAGAAGAAAATGATTTGATAAATGTTACTTTAACAAATGAAGATACAGTTTTAAAAACAGTTGTTAAAAAAACACTTAGAGAAAAAACTACTGATAGATATGAATTTAGTATATATAAAAATGATTCTATTGCTTTTGATCATCCTTTAGTTATAGTTTCTGGTATTGAAAGATTAAAAAATAAAATTGAATATACTGATGTTGTATTTAATATGATGCCTAAATATTTTACTTTAGGTGAGCTTCAAAAAGTTTATGAGGTAATTTTGAATAAAAAATTACTTGATCCAGCTTTTAGAAGGATAATTGCTAATAAAGTAGAAGAAACTGATGAAATGAAAACTGGTGGGGGTCATAGACCATCGAGATTATTTAAATATAAAGGAGTGAAATAATATGATAGGTAATGACTGGGATACAATGCTTGCTCCAATATATAAAGGAGATTATTTTGAAGATTTATTAAAACGTGTTCAACATGAATATAGTGTTCATACAGTTTATCCAGGGAAAAAAGAAGTTTTTAATGCATTAAGATTAACTCCTTTTAAAGATGTTAAAGTTGTAATAGTTGGACAAGATCCTTATCATGGTGAAGGAGAAGCTCATGGACTTTCTTTTTCAGTTCGTGATGGAGTTAAACTACCACCAAGTTTAAAAAATATTTATAAAGAATTATATGATGACTTAGGAGTACCTATAAGAACAACTGGTGATTTATCTCATTGGGCTAAACAAGGTGTTTTACTTTTAAATTCAACTTTAACAGTTGTAAAAGATACACCTAATTCTCATAGTAATATTGGATGGCAACAATTTACTGATGATGTTATTTCTTTAATAGATAAAAATAGAAATGATGTAGTATTTATCCTTTGGGGTAATTATGCTAGGAGTAAAAAGGCTTTAATAAAAAATAATTATATTATTGAAAGTGCGCATCCATCACCTTTTAGTGCTAGAAATGGTTTTTTTGGTTCTAAACCATTTTCTAAAACTAATGCTTACTTAAAAAGTAAGGGTTTAGAAGAAATTAAATGGTAATGTATAAAATATATAAAATATGTATATAATATAATTGACAATTATATAAGTTATGTATATAATGCATATGAGAGGTGATTATATGGAAAATTTATCATGTGTTATTAATGTACAAGTTGATAGCAAAGATAAAGAGGCAGCAACAAAGATATTAAAAGATCTTGGTTTGAATATGAGTACTTTTATAAATATGGCAATAAAGCAAGTTATTAAAAAAAATGGAGTTCCATTTGAAGTTAGAAATCCTTATCCTAGTGTAGAATTGTTAGAAGCTTTAGAAGAAAGTAATAAAATAATAAATGAGATAAAGGAAGGAAAAAGGACTGGGTTTAGCAGTATCGAACAATTAGTCAATTCATTAGACGAAGATTAGATGATTTACAACATTGATTATACTAGCAAATTTAAGAAACAATATAAAAAGATGAAGCTTCAAGGTAAAAATATACCTTTATTAATAAATATAATTAATAAATTAAAAAATGGTGAAATATTAGAAACTAAATATAGTAATCATTTGCTTGCTAATAGTAACTATTTTAAGAATTGCTATGAATGTCACATTGAACCAGATTGGTTATTGATTTATCGCATAGATAATGAAAATTTAATATTATTATTATGTCAAACTGGATCTCATAGTGAGCTGTTTAAATAAGACTTAATAAGTGTAAAACTTTATTAAGTTTTTTTATGTTGAAAACTATTTGTTTTTCAACATAAAATAGATAAATTATTTTTAAAATAATAAGTGTCAAGCATTGACTAGGGTATTGACAAAATAGTATAATTTTATATAGATGATAGAGGTGTACTTATATGACAGATAAAAACGATTATAATCCAAAAAAAGTTAAAAATATCATGCCAGATGTAGTTGGAGAAGCAATAGAAGACGCAGAAAAAATATTAAAAGAAAAGAATATAGAAATAACAGA
>CAKOKS010000010.1 GCA_934095845.1 uncultured Bacilli bacterium
ACAAAAAGAGAAAAATAATTTTCTCTTTTTAATAACCCTCTTTTTTATTAATGTCTACTATGTGGGGTTCACATCAAAAATCATTTCTTTTTTAATTCATATATTTCATCTGCATATTTACATACATTTTCTGAATGAGTTACAACTATTACACATTTACCAGATTTAGCTTGATTTTTGAATATATTCATAATTTCATTTTCTGTTTTTTCATCTAAGTTACCTGTAGGTTCATCTGCAATTATTATTTTAGGATTATAAGAAACACTTCTAGCAATAGAAACTCTTTGTTGTTCTCCTCCTGAAAGCTTTAATATTCTTCTACTTGCATAACTTTCATCAAGGCCAACAGATTTCATAAGTTCCAATGCTTTTTTCTTTTTATCAGTTTTTAATCCATTTATATCCATAGATAAAATAATATTTTCAATTGCTGTTAAAGATGGTAAAAGATTATAACTTTGAAAAACTATGCCAATATCTGTATTTCTATATTTATCTAAGTTTATTTTTTTAAGTTCTTTACCATTATACAAAATACTTCCTTCATAGTTAGTTTCTAAACCACTTATTAAAGATAAGAATGTTGTTTTTCCACTTCCACTTCTTCCTTTAATAACATATAGTTTTCCAGTTTCAAATTCATAGTTAATATTTTTTAAAACATATTCATCTTTTTTAGCATCTTTATATCTATAGTTAACATTTTTTAATTCAAGTACATTCATTATCCTCTCTCCTTTAATATTGTAAGTGGTTTAAATCTGTTAATTGAGAATATTGCTACTGCAGAAGATGTAATTGTTAAAATTATTAAAGACTCCATCATAGAAACAATTACACGAGTATCAACAATTGCATTGATAGAATCAATTTTTTGAACTCCATTATTTTTAAAATCACGACGATTATCACGATTACCAAAATTTTCATTTATTTTATCATTTGCTTCTGTTGATGCACTTATCTCATCTTTAAGCAAGCTATTAGCAACATTTACACTTAATGATGAACCTATCCCTGTTCCAAGAATAAATGAAATAATAGCTACGATAAATATTTCAGATACAAATTGAAGTGAAACTAAAGATTTTTTCATACCAATTGTTCTTAATACTCCAATTTCATATTTTCTTTCACGAATAATAAGAGTATTTATTAAAATTAAGATTGACCCACCAATAATCATAGTTATTATTAAAAATGTATTAGCAAAATTTTCTAGATTTTTTATAGATGATAAACTTTCTTCTATTTCATCTTTATTAGTAGTGATTGTATAATATTCACTTAATCCTTTATCACTTACTTCTTTGATAAATGCATCTATAACTTCACTAGATGTAAGAATAAATGTTGGTGTTATTGTTGCACTTAGTTTAGAATCATTTTCAATTATATTATTAACAAAATTAGCATTAGTTATAATTGAGTTTGCTGAATCAGAAAACATTTTAGTTAAATCATTTGCAGAAGAACTTACTTCTTCATATATACCAGTAATAGTTAACTTATAAGCTTTTTTACTATTTTTAGGATCAACAATAGTTATTTCATCACCTACACTTAAATCATTCAGTTCAGCAAGTTCACTAGAAATAACACAAGTTGAACTTTCAAAGTCATCACTTATTGAGCCTTCTTTAATTTGATATTTTCCATTTATAAATTCACTCATTGACGAGTAATCACTGTAACCTATTAAGCTAAAAGCTCCTTCTTCAGCTTTTTCATTATAAATTTTTTCAACACTTTTAGTTGTTGTTTTCTTTTGTTCAGTTGGAGGCATTCCACCAAATCTTTCACCAAAATTCTTTGTTTCAACTTTTGTTTCAGTTGTTTCTTTTACTAATGAATCTGTTGCTGATTCCAAATCCTTAGCATTAACTCTTAAGTTATAAGTATAAAAATAACTAGACACATAAACACTGTTAGCATAATTTTTAATTTCATCTAATGTAACACTTTCAATATCATTAAATGCTTTAATCTTATTTTCACTAGTATCTTCATTATTTAAGTTTTCCATAAGTTTTTCCCTATTCATACTTATATTTGCTTCAATATTATTTTCACTTTCATAAGATTCAACTATATTACTTGCGCTTTTTTTAATAGCAAAAGTTATAGATAATATAGAAGCAATAACAATAAATATTAAACTTAATAATATATTACGCATCTTATTTCTACTTATATTCTTACAAGCATTCTTAAATATATACATTCTTTCATCTCCCAGATAAAATATATTAAAAATATTTGAAATACTTATGAAAAATAAAAGAAGATATTATGAAAAAAACTTAACTAAATTAGTTAAGTTTAAAATTATTCTGTTTGATATCAATTATACCATTATTTTTTTCCAATTACTTATAAAAAGTAATTGGAACTATTAATTGTTTTTTCTTTATAACGTTATTTATACTGGCTTTACTCACGTTGTTCGTAGTGCGCCTACGTATAAATAACTATCGGTTTAGTATGAGCATCTCCACTTATGCTCATCTAAATTTATAGTTTTCTATATCTGCATTGTTATGCGATTCGGAAAGCTGGAGAGACCCCAACGGAAGCACTAGATTGTGCAAGAGCAAATGCACCATCTTGCCCTATACAAATAAAGCTCGGAACCCCTCCAATTCCAAATATTTCTTGAGAAGAAATTTGAATTGGAACTCTAAGCCACCAGTTAGCTGCAACCGAATTATAATATTTAATAGTTGCTAAATGATTACCTGTTGTAGTTCCCATTTTTACATAATAATCCAATGTTCTAGTTGTGTTCACTGCAGTGTCAGTAGCCAAAGCCTCATCTCCAATAAAATCACTAAATAATTCTCTTAAAGATAATATATATAATTTATCTTGTGTTTCAAAATTGCTTTCAGAACTAGAACTTGAATGTCCTGATATAACATTTGTTGTCGCAATTACACTCTTCAAATCACTTGGAAGTGCATTATATAATGTATTATTTACATATGTACGCATTTTTGAATCTTTCCAACCACCAGTTACAATATTAGTACTATTAAATTGTTGTTCTGTTAATATATCTACAAATTCCAATACAAATCCGCATGCTGTTTCACTTGTTTCTCCGTTTGTACATTCGCTCATATTTGCAATACGCACTTTATGTTTACCTAAATCTCCAATATCAACTTCTTTAGTGTCTCCTATATTATATTTACTTGTATTTCCACTTCTTACATTTGCTGCTATTGTACTCCAACTATCACTTGCAAATTGAGATAATTTATCAACAGTATTTTCTCTTTCTACAGCACTAAATTCTAACTTACAAGTATATTCTTCACTTACTTCTTCAATTGCTACTTTATCAAGAGTTACTGTTACTGCTCCGTTTATAGAAGTCTTTGATTTTATAACTGTTGCATTATTTTCTAGTTCATTTTTTATACTTGTATATTTTGCTGTTGTATTTTCTTTTACTTTACAATTAACACTTACTTCTGCATCATAGTTTGCTGAGTTGTTTGTTACTTCATAATTTAGTACTGATGTTTGATTTAATGTTTTTAAATCATTTGTTTCAAATGTAATTGTTTTTTTATCTTCACTTATTACATTTTTATATACATCAGTTCCATCTAATGATGCTGCAGTAAATATTACAGAAAAATCATCTGTATTTTCTCCTACTTTTGCACTTCCGTTTATTATCAATGTTGTTGATACGGCAGCAAATCCTACTGCTAATAATAGTATAGTAACTGCTATAATCGATTTTCTTTTCATTGTTCACAACTCCTTTATTTTTTTCATTTTTAGTATATAATACCCCCCCCGATTGTCAAATTTTTCTGTTGAAAAGTTATGGCTTTACAAATTATTTTACACCGCTTTTTGCAAATTATTTTATACAATATAAAAAAAATGATTAGATTGTAAACTTGCGTAAACTATTTCATTTAAAAAGACTTATTTTTTTATAAGTCTTAATGTATCTTCTTTAGAGTAAATACTTTTATATAGTAGATTTGATAAGGATTCAAAATCATTTAAACTAATTAGTTCATCAGGTATATTTATCTTTTTTAAATACCAATATATTGTTTCAGATAATTCTTTAATAAAAAATTTTCTTTGGTTACCAGTCATTTTTCTTCTTTTTTCAATATCTAAAATTCTTTCTTCTGGAGTTATTACTCCATTTGCTGATGCCATTAAATCAGCTAAGTTTAATATTCTATCATAATCAGTATAAGTGTATGTAGAAATAAATTTATATACTTCATTTTCTTTAACTTCTTCTTTTATATAAATAATATTTAAATCATCATCTACTTTATATTTATCACTTGGATTATAACAAGCAAAGTAATTGCCATTTAAAAATGAATGGGTAAGACAACCAATTGATTCAGTAATGTAACCTAATGAGAAAAGTTCTTTAAAACCTAGAGTTATATGTAATCCACCATGATCATATTTCCTTCCATAATCATGAAGCAAACCCATTTTAAAAGCTTTATCTGTATCTAAATTTGCTTTTTTAGCCATTAAACTACATAATCTTGCTTCTTCTAAAGAATGTGATAAAAAAGCTGATTTACTAAATTTGTAGTCGCTTACTCCACTTCCTAAAGATTTATGATTATCAATACATTCATATGCTAAATCAAATACTTTAATTTTTAATTCTTTTAAAGTGTTTTTATTTTGAAGTATTTTATAGCAATCATCTTTACTTAAATTAAGTCTTTCTTGCATTAATTCTATTAAATTATCTAAAAAGTCTATATCTAATGAATTTATTAATTCAAAAAAGCAATCATATCTATCATGGTAAATTTCATTTTTTAATTCTTCGTTTATTTTATCTATTAGTTGCATAAGTTACATCTCCAAGAAAAATTATAATATTTTTATTTATTTTTAGCAACATTTAGAATAATCCCGATCATGATTAAACAAGTAAGTAAACTAGAACCTCCATAACTTAAGAAAGGAAGTGTTACTCCAGTAACTGGAATAAGACCAACTACAACAAGTAAGTTTAATAAAGTTTGTAAAATAAGTTCAAGTATTAGACCAAATGATAAATATTTACCAAACAAGTCTTTTGTTTCTAAAGATATTTTAATTACATTATAAAATAAAACTATATAACAACTTGCTATAATAAGTATTCCAATAAAACCTAATTCTTCAGAAATAATAGCGAATATAAAATCTGTTTGAGGTTCAGGTAAATAAAAATGTTTTTGAATTGAATTACCTAAACCAAGACCAAATAAACCACCTGGACCTATTGCATATAAGCTTTGAATTATTTGAAATCCACTTCCTAAAGGATCACTCCAAGGATTTAAATATGCAAGTATTCTTGCTATACGATAAGGTGCTGCAATAATAAGTCCAACTACTCCTAACACTCCAACAAAACCTATTTTTACAAAGAAAGATACTTTTATTTTAGAAGTAAAAATTAATGCAACTAATGATAATACTAAAATAGCTCCACTTCCAAAGTCAGGTTCAAGTAATATTAGTAAAAAACAAAATAGTACAAGAAGAAGTATTGGTAATGAATATTCTTTTATATTATCCATATAATCATCATATTTAGATAAGTATTTAGATACAAATATAATCATAGCTATTTTAGCAATTTCACTTGGTTGTATACCAAATGGACCTATTCCAAACCAACTTCTACTCCCATTTCTAACAATACCAATTCCCGGAATAAGTACAAGTATTAATAAAATAAATGAGCCAATTAGTATTTTATTAGCATGTTTTTTATATAGTTTAAAATCTGTTTTACTACATATATACATTAAAAGAAAACCAATAAAAGCAAATAGTAATTGGTGTAACATATATTTATATGGATTATTGAATTTATAACTGGCCCATATACTTGAAGATGATGCAACCATTATAATTCCAAAAAATGTTAAAAAAATTGTTATTATTGTTATTATTAATTTTCTATTCATAATACATTTTATGAAAAATAAAAAGGAGTATTACAACCATACTCCATAAATAACACCAAACATTGCAAGTAAGAATCCAGCTACCCAGAATACTTTAACAATGTCAGTTTCGCTCCATCCTAATTCTTCAAAATGATGATGAAGTGGTGCTTTTAAAAATACTTTTTTATTAAATTTTCTTATTGCTATTATTTGAATAAAACTAGATAAAGTTTCGATTACAAATACTCCACCTATTATAACTAAAGATATTTCATGATGAGTAAGTATTGCAATACTTGCAAGCGCTCCACCTAAAGCTAAAGATCCAGTATCTCCCATGAATACTCTAGCTGGATGAGTATTGAAAAGCAAAAAACCCATTATTGAACCAACAAGGACAAATGCAAATATTGCCATTCCATCATATCCACTTATCCAATTACTACCCCAAGAAATTACTCCATATGCTAAAAACGCCATTACTGAAAGTCCTCCGCATAAACCATCTAATCCATCAGTTATATTTACAGCATTAGTTGTTCCAACAAGAACAAATAAAATGAATATTCCATAGAAGAAACCTAGTTCCCATTTAATACCAAGTAAAGTGACTTCTAATGTAGTTGATCCTCCATTATATTTATATATTGTATAAAATACAACTGCTATAAATACTTGGAAAATAAGCTTTGTTAATGTTGAAAGTCCTTTATTATTATGATATTTAATTTTTAAATAATCATCAATAAATCCTAATATTGCATAAGCAATAAATACAAATAAGACAATTATTAAATTAGTTGAAATAGCTATACTACCTTTTAAATATAAAAGTAATATTGTTACAATTGGTGGAATTATAAATATAAGTCCTCCAAGTGTAGGTGTTCCATTTTTTAATTGATGTCTTTTATTGATTAAATTACTTACTGTTTGTCCTGCTTTTAATTTTCTTAAAACAGGTATTATCATAAGGCCAACTACTATAGATAATACAAAACCTAAAGTTAAACCTAAGATAGATTTTGCTAAAATTAGCATAAAATCACCACCATTAATGTTATTATACAATATATTTCATTTTATAAAATATATTATTACATTTACTTTACATACACTTTTCATAATAATTATATTCAAAACAACATTTCTTTATTAAAAAAACAAACACATTAATGTGTTTGTTTAAGGTATTATTTTCTTTTTTTAGATAATGTTTTTTCTTCTTTTTCTTCTTCACCATAGAATTCATCTTCAAATTTATTATCTTTACGATTTTGATAAAATCTATATCCTGCTCCAAACCCTACAGCAATTACTAATCCACCAATTGTTGCTATAACATATTTTCTAGCATCTCCCGTTTTAGGAATTGGTTTAATAACAACCACTGTTTCAACAACTTCTTGTTTTGTTTCAGTTTGTGGATCTTCTTTCTTTGGTTCTTCTTTTTTTTCTTCCTCTTTTGGAGGTTCATCATCTTTTTTTGGTGGAGGAGTTATTCCTTTTCTTTCTGCTTCAGTTTGAACAGTATCTGGAATACTATTTCCTTCAGTTGGATTTTCATCTGGATTCCAGTTAGATTCATCTACAGTAGTTTGATTTCCTTTATTTTCTTCTTCAGTAGTTTCTTCTTGTTTTGTATTATCAGGATTTTCATTATTTAAGTCAGTTTCAGTATGTTCATCTTGTGTATTTTCATATAATGTTTCTTCTTCCTCTGCGTAAACACTCATAGGTGCAACAGCAGCAAGTGATGCAGCAAGTCCAAGTGATGCTCCAAATAGTTTTAAATTTTTAATTACTTTTTTCATATTTTACCATCCTTATCTATTTAATGTTTTTTCAACATTATTTTCTATTTGATTTATATTTGTATATTGTTTTTCCATTTTGAAATATACTATGCATCGAGAATTTGTAGTTTCATAAGAACAAGTTACCAATGCAAGTAATTTATCACCAGGTTTAACATATGTATTAGTTTCAATTTTTGATTGTTCATTTATTTTTTTTATGTAATTCATATAAGCTGTTTGATTTTCGAAATTAGTCACGAACGTTTCTGCTTCATCATTACCATCTACAACTATACAAGATACTGGTGTAATTTTATAAGCATATCCATCTGGAGTATATACAACTCCAAAATCATGTTCTTTATAAAATTCTTCATCTTTATAGTTACAAATTTGAGCAAGCATTTTACCACCTTTCATATGATGACCATAAATGAATGTTATGTCATTTAATTTTTCATCATCTAATGGGTTATTTCTGAAGTCAGTAAATAATGTACCAGATTTACTTTTATTACCTTCAATATCATGATGTAAGTAATATTCGTTGTCGCTTCCAGTTACAACTGGATAATCAATACTAGTTCCATCTATTTTAATCCAAGCACTTGCAGAATCATTAATTTGTTTTAATGTATCAAAGTCAATTGTTTCAAATTCATAACCGGAGTCTAATAATTCACTGCTATAAATTTCTTTAACTTCTTCAACATTTTCTTCTGGTTGTTCTTCTTTAACAATTACTTGAGTTTCTTCTTTAGCTGGTATGCTATTTTCAGAAATACTTTCATTATTATCTTCTATTATGTCATCTTTTATTTCTTCAAGTTTAACTTGTTCTTTAGAATCTATATTATGCTCTACTAAAACATAACCTCCTGACATAAGAAGAACTAGTAAATATGGTGCTAATTTCAAAGATCTCTTTAGATGTCTTTTTCTTCTAGCATCCACTAAACCACCCCTAACTATTCTTTATTCTTTAAACAGTTTTTACTTCTCACATAAAAACTTTATGCGCTATATAATAGCAAAATATCTTATTTTAGTCAAATTATATAGCTGTTTGGATGTTGATACTATAATTGCAAGTTACTTCATTTTTTGGCTTTTTATTACCTTCATATAAAGGTAAAACGTGAATATATACCATCTCATCCTTTTCAACATTAATATCTTTTACTTTATCCTTTTTATTCTTTGAATAATATACAGAAACTTTCAAATTTCTTTTTACTAACGCTTCATCATCCTCTTTACTACTTCCAGTTCCAATACAATTAACTACTACATTTGATTCATTTAAAGATATTCTATAATTATTCTTATTAGTATAAGTAATTATTTTATCTTCAGAAGAATCATCTAGGTTAGTATTTTCCAAATTATAGGCAACTACTCCGTCACTTGAAGATTTATTAGCATATGTACTCTCTTCTACATATTTATTTGTAAAAAATATCGCTAAAAGTAATAATAGAAGACCCCCCATACTTCTACCTATTTTCATAACCAACTCCCCTTGAATTGCCGTATATAATAACACTAAAGGTAGCATTTGTCAAATTTCAAACAATAAGAGATAGTGTTTCCAAAGTGTAGAGATTTGAAGAGTTTTAAGCTTAAATAAAAAAACTAGTGAAGTTTCTTCACTAGTCGATTGAAATGTGTTTAATTTCTTCTTTTTTATCTTCTTCTTTTGGAACAATTACTGTTAAGATTCCATCTTTGAAAGAAGCTTTAATAAGTGATTCATCTATATCACCAACATAGAAATCTCTTTCACATTCACTGATAGATCTTTCACGACGAATATATTTTTTATCTTCGTTTTCATTTTCTTCTTTAACGGCAGATATTTTTAGATATCCATCTTTATAATCTAGATTGATATTTTCTTTTTTGAAGCCCGGTAAATCCATTTCAATATTATATTTACCCTCTTTCTCATAAATGTCACATTTCATCATTTTGTCTAATTTTTTAGGTGCTTCTAAATCATCAAAGAAATTATCAAAAAATAATTTGCTTGGTAACATAATCACACTTCCTTTCTTTTACAATTATATATTACCACCTTGATTAGCACTTGTCAATAGTAAGTGCTAATTTATTTTTATTTTATGCAATATTTACATTTTTATTCAATCACCTAACATTAATCTTATTTTTTCTCCTTGTTTTACAAATTCTCCTTCTTTAGGTGATTGATAAACCACCTTTTCTCCTACTCCTGAATACTCAATTTGATAATTTATTCCTATTGCATTTCTTGCTTCCTTTTTAGTCATACCTATAACATTTGGTACTTCATAATATTTGATATCCCAAAGTTCATATTCTCTTTCAATATCACTTTTACTTTTTTTTATATTTAAGGCACTTGCACAAGATTCTAAAACTCTTTTAGCAATTGGAGCTGCAACTGTTCCACCATATTGAACAACACCTTTGGGGTTATCTACTGCTACGTAAACTACTACTTCAGGATCATTTGCTGGCATAAATCCAATAAATGAAAGAATGTAATTTCCATCCATATATCTTCCATCTTTAACTTTTTGAGCAGTTCCTGTTTTACCACCAACTCGGTAACCGTTTAAATATGCATTTCTTCCTGTTCCTTTAGCAACAACACTTTCTAAAGCATATCTAACCATTTTAGAAGATTCTTCACTTATTATATTTCTTTTTAACTTAGGTTTATTAACTAAAACTGTATCTAATGTATTGGCATTACTTATAGATGAAACTAAATATGGTGTATATAAATTACCACCATTTATAGCTGCAGAAACTCCCATTACTTGTTGTATAGGTGTAACTGATACACCTTGTCCAAAAGCTGTTGTTGCTGTTTCAACTGGTCCCATTTTGTCAATATCAAAAAGAATTCCATTTTCTTCACCAGATAAATCTATTCCACTTTTTTCTCCAAACCCAAATTTTTTTATATAATCCATTAATCTTTCTTTTCCTAGTTTTTCTCCCATAATAACAAATCCGGGGTTACAAGAGTTTTCAACTACTTGTAAAAAAGTTTGACTTCCATGTCCTCCATGTTTCCAACATTTTATTCTTGATCCACTTACATTAATGGAACCTGAATCATAATATTTATCTTCAAATAAATTAATAGTTTTTTCTTGAATTGAACTAGCAAGAGTTATAACCTTAAATGTACTTCCTGGTTCATACGTATTAAATATTGGTAAGTTACGGTTTATTGTTTCTAAATTATACTTTGTATATTCATTGGGATTAAAATTTGGCCTTGAAGCCATTCCATATATTTCTCCTGTTTTAGGATTCGCGACTACGATCAAAGCTTGTTCTGGATTATACTTAGTAACAACATTATCAAGTTCATTTTCTATTGCTTCTTGAATATTTATATCAATTGTTAAAGCAACATTCATTCCACTTTGGGGAGAATTATAAATGGTCGCTTTTTCTAATTTTTTTCCAAAACCATCTGAATAATATTTAATTGATCCATCTTCACCTTTTAAATAATTATCATATTGAAGTTCAATACCTGAAAGTCCTTGATTATCTATTCCAACATAACCTAAAACATGAGAAAGTAAATTCTTGTAAGGATAATTTCTCTTTGATTCCTTTAATAAATATACTCCGTCTAAATTTAAACTATTTATTTTATCTGCTATATCAAATGATAGTTTTCTTCCTTCTGGATGGACTCTTTCAATAGATGTCTTTTTGGTCAAATGAGAAAGCATATCTTCATAATTAGTA
This sequence comes from uncultured Bacilli bacterium, assembly GCA_934095845.1. Lineage (GTDB taxonomy): Bacteria > Bacillota_I > Bacilli_A > RF39 > UBA660 > CAG-582. The sequence goes on from CAKOKS010000010.1 coordinate 11,519, forward strand.
TTTAATATTTCTGATAATTTTCTAGCAGTTGTTTCTTTATCTTTTATTTGATTTGGTACAACTACTAATGATGTTGTAGTAATATTTTCTGCTAAAACAACTCCATTTCTATCAGTTATAAGTCCTCTGTCAGCTCCAATAGGTAAATTTCTACTCCATAAATCATTTGCTAAATCATTTAATTTTTTATAATCAATTACTTGAATAAAAAATATTCTTCCAATAATTAAAACAAATAGTAAAAAAACAATTATAAATATAATTGTAATACGACTCTTATAAGTATTTTGAAACATATTTATTCACCACTAAATATTATGTAATAAAAGTAAAAAAAACAACTACAAGTTGTTCTTTCTAAAATATGATTGAATAACTTCAGATGAAAAATTTTCCCATATATTTTCAGTGAATTCAAATCTTTGAGATTGCTTTACTACTCCTAAATACTCAAAGTTGTTGATTACATAATCATTTAGTTCTAACTGATATAGTTGTTCCTCTGTTATATTTTCTGGCATATATAAAATAAACATTTTATTCCCAGCGTTACGAAAATATATATCTCCATTTTGAACTATAGCATCCTCATTTAGACCATTTAAGTTATTTGAATTACAATAATCATCCACAATATCTTGGCGCATTAATCCTGGTATAATGTTGTAATTTATAAAATCACCATTTTTATTAAGTATACTTCCTCTGTAATTATTAAAATCATTCATGCGTTAATCCTTTCTTATAAAGAGTCAAAATATAATGTATTTGATTACTTTATTTTGTTTTTGTTATTAATAATAGAATTTCCCCTTCTATATTTCCACATTCATCAACAATTTTTTCACATCCATAAGTAGTTGCTGGAATATTATTTTAATTAAAATAATTCCAAGCATCTATTTGATTGCTATTTTTAACACAAGTAGTTTTATCATCATGTACATAGGTATATTTATTTTTTCTTTTTTATTAAATCTTGGACAGTATAATAAAAGTCTTCTGTCATTTTGTTCCAACTATTATATCCTTCTTCTCCTCGATGATCTTCTAAAATATTTAGATTATTTAAATATTCTCCTAAATAATTAGTTACCTTCACAGCTCCATAATAATTTAAGTGATCTCCTTTATCTCTAGTATCTTTATCCCAATTAATATTTACTTTTTTTATTAAATTTAAATCTATATAATCAATATTATTCTCTTTAGCGTATTTTTTAACACCATTATGTTTTTTTATGTTCCAGTTTATTACACTAGGCGTACTAACTAAAATCAGCTTTATATTTTTTTCTTCACAAGTTTCTTTTATTAGATCTAAATACATTTCATTAAACAATGAAATATCATCCAAAATATTTGATTCTTTCATATAATCTAAACTAACTTTTGGTTTTTCTTCAATAATTGAAAAGTTAAATCCTTTATAACCATCACTTTGATTAACTAGTTTTTTATTATTATAAAGCATTTTCCAATTATCATGTTTATCAAGTATTGGTACAGTTTTCATAAGCAATTTATAAATAAATTTATCAAAAGTTATTTTTCGATATATTGTATTAGTTTCAAGTATTACTATTTTAGGATTTTGATGTTCAAGTATCCTTAATAAATAGTTATATGAAACATCTAAATATTGACTTGGAGTACCACATACATAAGAAGTAAAACCATAATTATTCCATAATTGTAAAGGAATAATTGATGTAAACGTTTCACTGTCACCTATTGCAACTACATCCAATGTATTTTCTTTTTCAGATAATATTCCCTCTGCTTTTTGTTCAGAAATATCACTATATCTTACTTTTTTATTTTGTAAAAATAATACTACAACTAAAGATATTAAAATAAATAATATAAATAAAAATATTAAACTGTTTTTTATAATCTTCTTGTTATCTTCCATCTTAACACCTACTACAAATTTATTATATCACTTGTAGTTATAAAAAAATATATAAATTAAAAAAATGCTTAAATAAGCATTTTATTTTTTATTTTTTTTCTTTTTAAAATCTGTTGCTTTCATTACATAAATGTAACCAATTCTATCAGCAATTATATAGAATACTGCTTCTTGACCAGGTCTTTCTTCATGGAATAGTATAGGTTTTCCTAAACTATCACGAATGTCGATTAAGCCTTCAAAACTCTTTACAACTTCTATTCTAAGACTACGAGTTTTCATCATATCTTCAACACGTTCAGTTATAACAGTTTCACTTATATATCTTTCATAATCTTTTAATATTTTTTCTAATTTCTTTTTATATAAAGTATTATGGTCACGAGTTTTAACTATCCAAATTATTATTGCTATTACAGCAATTAAATCTAGAACACTTAAAGTAATTGCAAACCAGAATAATACTGGATTATTTATAATAGTCGATTGATATTGAAGTATTTGATCATCACTATTAGAAAGTTCATAATTTGGTTTAATTTCCGCTGTTCTAGTTGTAAGTGGAATTTGTAATTCTACTACAGCACTGTCAGAAAGCTTTTTATCAAAGTTAGCATGTTTACCAACAACATCTACATATAAGCCAACTACCAGTTTAGATTCGGCAGATAAACCATAAGTATTAATAAATTGTCTTGCGATTTCATTATATTTATCATAATCAATTGTTACTTTTTCATTAACTTTAAACATATTATTGCTTAAATCACTAAATTTCTTTTTATCTACAAGCATGTCGGTTTCTTCAAAGAAATTCTTTCCATCAGCATTGTTTACTTCTACACTTGCTTTTACATAATATGAATATTCAAGGCCAATATTTTCGTTGCTCTTGAAACTATAATTGAAATTTACATTTATATCTTCAATTAATGATGAAATTATTTCTTTACCATCATCTTTTTTTATTGAAGTCATGTTAAAGTTATTTGGTTTTAAATTTACTACGTAATCTAAGTTACTGTTTTCACTATAATGTAATTTGTAATTACTCTTAAATGTCAAAGCAAGGGATGCAATCAAGAAAAAGACCACTAAAAATACTAGACCAATTATAACAGTTATTGGAATACATTTTTCTTTGTCTGTTCCCTTTAATAAAGGTAATTCCATTTTTTCCATTATGACACCTCTTTACTAAAATTTTTCATTTATATATACTGATGGCCAAGCAATTAGAAGTACTCTAAATTTGACTAATCCAGTTATATCTTCTTTTTTAACTACCCAATTATCGGCATTTTCATTATAGTCACCTTTAGTTTGGTAAACCGTTTCACCATCTAAAGTATAAACCCTATAAATTCTATGTACTATAGTCATATTTTCCTTTAAATAAACGATTATATCGCCTTCTTTTAAAGTATCAGTATCTTTATGATATCTTTTATATACAACAGCATCACCTTTATTTACTGTTCCAGTCATGGAACCAGATCCAATGGCTATCATTGCATATTCAAATTCTCTAGATACTAATGCAACTAATATTGCAAATACTATGGAAAAGATAATTGTACTAATTTTATTATATTTTTTGGTTTTTCTTATTGGTTCAAGTTTAGTATGATCTTCAAATGATTTTAATATTGAATATACAACATATGGGAATACAAGCAATATTACACCTTCGATAAAGACATTTATTTTAGGAGTTATTGGAAGTATATATATGTATAAATCCATTATTAATCGATAACATAAACAAGGTTTAATTCCATATCGTTTTGTAACATAATTTAATAATAAATTTTTTGATATACTTTGGACAAATATTAACGCAAAAAATTCATATAATTGGTTAAAACTTGAGAAATTGTAGCTTTTTGTTGCAATATTCATTTCAACAAAGAAAAGAATTATTACCATTAAAGCCTGATAAATAAAGTTTAAATATTTATTTCGGCATTCAATATTAACTACAACATATCTTGTTAATTCAGATAAACCAACGATTAGGAATACCTTAATCCATGACATTAGAGAAATATAGTTTTTAAATATTGAACTATAACTAGTACTAAAACCAGTTTTGAACCCCAACATATAAAAAGCTCCCATTAATATAATGGTAGTTCCCAGTACTACTAAGATTCCATCAGTTTTATTTCTTAGAACTGGCTTTTTAAATTGTTTTAATAGCACTGTTAGTATCAAAAAAACAGATAAACTAATCAAACAAATTGTTGTATCTAATGATTTTGACACAAAAACGTTAAAGAAAAGTAAGCTAGCAAATACTAACTCTAAAATTATTTGAGTAATATATTTAAACATTATGCTCACCACTCTTTAACTATTTTCTATCAAAATTATTCTGATTCTAAAGCATTAGCAGCTATAGTACAAACATAAGTGATAGTTTTGCTTGTTACACCTTCTGTTTCACTAACAAATGATCTTTTTTGAGTTACAGTAACAGTATCTGTTTCAGAAGTAGCACCAGCGATTAACTTAGTGTCTTTAAGACCATCAGCAGCAGTAACAGTTAGATATTTTTGATAATCTGCAGCATTAGCAGTAGCTGTTGCTTGTTCTTGTTCAGTTGCACCTTCAGTAGCAGGTGTAGCTACGCAAGAAATAGAACCAATTTGAGCTACATATTGACTACCATTTTTTATCTTGTAAGATAAAACTGCAGTATCTCCAATACTTTTCATTTCTTGAGTGGTGAAAGTAATAGTTTTATTATCTTCACTTAGAGTAGCAGTTGCTCCAGCGGCTTTAGCTGTTGCATCAACGTCAACATCAGTAAAAATTACATTTTTCTTGAAGTTTTCGTCATCTGGTTTAATTACTGCAGTACCATTAATATATAATGTAGTTGTAATAGCTGCAAAACCTACTGCTAATAATAGTATTGCTACTATGATTCCTGTTTTAGCTGTCTTATTTTTTTTCATTTCTTTTACACACCTTTCTATGATTACATTTTACCCCATTTTTTTACAATTATCTACTTTTTTTTAATAATTTTACTATTTTTTACAAAATTATGTAAATATTGTCAAAAAAAAAAGATATGTAAAATTACATATCAATTTCGTTTTTTCTTGGCTTCATTGTTGGGAATAAAAGAACATCTCTAATTGATGCAGATTCTGTAAATAGCATCATTAATCTATCTATTCCATAACCTATTCCACCAGCAGGTGGCATTCCATATTCTAATGCTTCTACAAAATCATAATCTATATCATTTGCTTCTTCATTACCAAGTTCTTTTTCTTTTATTTGTTCTTCAAATCTTTCTAATTGATCTATTGGATCATTAAGTTCAGTATACGCATTTGCGGCTTCTTTACCAGAAATAAATAATTCAAATCTGTCAACAAATCTTGGATCTTCAGGATTTTTCTTAGTTAGTGGTGAAATTTCAATTGGATGTCCATAAAGGAAAGTTGGTTGTATTAATGTTTCTTCAACATATTTTTCAAAGAATAAATTAATTATATGTCCAACTGTATGTTCATGGTCAGCAACTTCAATATGGTGTTCTTCTGCTAGTTTTAAAGCCTCTTCAACACTCATTTCTTTTTTAAAATCAATTCCAGTTACTTCTTTAATAGCATCAACCATTGAAATTCTCTTCCATGGTCCTTCTAAATTAATTTCATTTCCTAAATAGTTAAAAGTCATTTTTCCACAAACTTCACGTGCTATAGTTTGGTACATATTTTCAGTTAAATCCATCATACCTTCAAGATCTGAATATGCTTGATACACTTCCATCATTGTAAATTCTGGATTGTGTTGTGGGTCCATTCCTTCATTTCTAAATGTTCTACCTATTTCATAAACAGATTCCATACCACCAACAAGTAAACGTTTTAAATTAAGTTCAAGAGCAATACGTAAATACATATCTAAATCTTGTGTATTATGATGAGTCACAAATGGTCTAGCTGATGCTCCTGTTAAAAGAGTCGTTAAAATTGGAGTTTCGACTTCTACAAATCCTAAATTATCTAAATAGTTTTGAATACATCTTATAATTTTTGGTCTCATAAATGCTACTCGCATAGATTCATCATTCATGATTAAATCTACATAACGTCTTCTATATCTCTCTTCTACATCTGTTAATCCATGCATTTTTTCTGGAAGTGGTCTTAAAGCTTTTGTTAAATGAGTATATTCTAAACATTTAATTGTAAGTTCTCCAGTTTGAGTTTTCATTACTTTTCCTTTAATACCAACAATATCTCCAATATCTGCTGCTTTAAATAAATTATAAGCATCTTCTCCAATATCATTTATTGAAATATATACTTGTATTTTTCCACATTTATCCTTAATTGTAAAAAATGATGCTTTTCCCATTTTTCTCATGAACATAATTCTTCCTGCTACAGAAACATGTACATCCATACTCTCAAGTTCATCGTGATCTACAGGTGAATACTTTTCTTTTAATTCGGAAGAAAAATCAGTTCTATCATACTTATGTCCAAATGGATCCAAATTCATTTCTTTGATTCGATTCATTTTTTCACGTCTTGCTAACTCTTGATCTGTTAGTTTTCTTTCCATAGTTACTCCTCTTTTCTTATTTACTATTCTAACATACTTTTTTTGTTTTTCTACGTTAAATTTGACAAAAATCAATTATTTAGTATAATATCTTTACAAATTTTGGAGGAACAATCATGAAAAATATTACTTATGCGGACAAAATTAGAAAGAATTTTTTAAATAGTATTAATCATCACATAAAAGCAAAAAAAGGTTTTTTCCCTCAAATAGATGATGAGGATTGCATTAAGGAATTTTTAAGCAGTTATTATAAGTTTGTCGATCAAGATGTAAAACAATTTATTAAAGCTGTTATATCAACTGATTATTTTGTAATTTTAAATTATGATGCTAAAAGAAATGAAGTTTTTGATGATGACGTAAGTACTGAATTTAGTAATTATAAACAATTTATAAGTACTCATGATTTTAATATTCTTTTATCAGACGAAACAGTTGCTAATAATGTATATGATGCTGTAAAAACAATTCAAAATGCATCTTTTTATAAAAGAATAGCTATTTTAAAGTCTTTAACCGACGAAGATATTAAATTTATTTTAACAATTAATCCATTTTTTAATGAAGAGTTAAAGCAATATAATATTGAAGCTGATGCACACTTCTTTTATTCAGAAATTGATACACAAGAATCAACTAACATTCCTAATTTAGAAGTTTATAATGAACTTGCATCTCTTTTAATAGATTTATATATGATAGATGAAGATTTAGTTAATAGTATTGTAAGTGATATGATTGATGTTTTAAATATAGATGGTACTTATATAGAAACTCTTATAGATATGATACATGATGGAGATATTAATGGAGTTGCTTCTATATTATGTCAATACTATACTTTAAAAAAAGAAATGTTTGAAACTAATGTACCAAAAAAATAAGTTGGAAATCCCAACTTGTTTTATTTTTGTAATAATTCTAAATCACTTATTTCTTTTTCTAAAGTCTCTTTTTCTTTTTGTACTAAATTAGCAGGAGCTTTATTAACATAGTTTTCATTTGCAAGTAATTTTTTTCTTCTTTCAATTGAAGCTTTTAAATCATTTATTTGTTTTTCTTTTAATGCTTTTTCTTCTTCAGTAACAACTTTTTCATAATAAATAATTGCTTCAATATCACCATATTTTACATTATATGAGTTAATGTTAAGTTCTTCTTCTACTAAGTTATCTTCAATTTTTAACATTTTTAGAATTATATCATCTTTATTATTTATTTTAACCTTAGCATCTTTACTAATTCCATTTTCTGCTTTTATATTACGGAAAGATTTAATAAATTCTATTTTTTGTTCAACTAAGTCTGTTTCATCTTTAAATATAAAGTCTTTATTATATTCAGGATACTCACTTATCATTATAGATTCACTTTCTTTAATTGGCAACATATCATATATTTCTTCTGTTACAAATGGCATAAATGGATGTAACATTTTCATTACACTTGATAATACATAACAAAGTGTTGATTTAGTACTAATATTATCAATATTAAATTTAGCAAATTCTATATAATTACTACATAAGTCATTCCAAATAAAGTCTGAAGTTTCAGCACCTACAAGATTAAATTCGTAGTTTTCCATATGTTTAGTAGTTGATTTTATTAATTTTTGAAGACAAGTAAGAATCCATTTATCTTCATTTGTTAAGGAACTAAAATCATATTCTTTTAAAGATTCAATATTCATTAATACAAAACGTGAAGCATTCCAAATTTTATTTACATAGTTCCAAGTACTAGTCATCTTTGTTTCATCAAAACGAAGATCAGTTCCTAAAGCACAGTCAGTTGTAAGATAGTATCTTAAAGCATCAGCTCCATATTTTTCTATCATATCCATCGGATCTATTCCATTTCCTAAAGATTTTGACATTTTTCTTCCTTCTTTATCACGAATAAGTCCATGAATTACACAGTCTTTAAATGGTCTTTTACCAGTTAACTCTAAAGATTGGAAAGTCATTCTATTTACCCAGAATGGAATAATATCATATCCAGTTACTAAGCAATTATTTGGGAAATATTTTTGCATGTCTTCAGTATTTTCTGGCCAACCTAGAGTTGAAAATGGCCATAATGCACTAGAGAACCAAGTATCAAGAACGTCATTATCTTGTACCCAACCTTCTCCCTCTGGAGCATTTTCTCCTACGTATACTTCATCACCCTTATACCATGCTGGAATTCTGTGTCCCCACCAAAGTTGACGAGATATACACCAGTCATAAGTTATTTCCATCCAGTGATTCATTGTTTTTTCATATCTCTCAGGAACAAAATTTACTTTAGTGTCTTTATTTTTTTGATTTTCAAGTACATGATCAGCAAGTGGACGCATACGTACAAACCATTGTTTAGAAAGATATGGTTCAACCATAACACCTGTACGTTCTGAGTGACCTACTGAATGTGTCATTGGTTCAATACTTAAAAGAAGACCTTGTTCTTTTAAATCTTTAAGTAAGTTTTCACGACATTCTTCACGAGTTTGTCCAACGTATTTACCAGCAAATTCATTCATAGTTGCATCTTCGTTCATTACAACTATTCTTTCTAAGTTATGACGATTTCCAACTTCAAAGTCATTTGGATCATGCGCAGGAGTAATTTTAACGCAACCTGTTCCAAATTCTGGATCAGCATGTTCATCTCCAATTATTGGAATAGTTTTATTAACAATTGGAAGTATTACATTTTTGCCAATTAAATCTTTATATCTTTCATCACTCGGATTTACAGCTACAGCAGTATCACCAAATAAAGTCTCAGGTCTAGTAGTTGCAACATCTAAATAATCATTTGACCCTTCAATAATATATTTTAAATGGTAAAATGCTCCTTCTACATCTTTATAAATAACTTCTTCATTTGATAAAGCTGTTTTAGCAACTGGATCCCAGTTAATTATTTTCTCTCCACGATAAATAAGACCTTTATTATAATAATCAACAAAAACTTTAGTTACTGCTTTATTAAGTCCTTCATCTAATGTAAATCTTTCTTTTGTATAATCAACTGATAAACCAAGTTTTCCCCATTGATTTCTAATATTTCCACCATATTCGTGTGTCCAATCCCAACAAGCATTTAAGAAATTTTCTCTTCCATATTCGTATTTATTAACACCTTGTTCTTTTAATCTTTTAACAACTTTAGCTTCAGTTGCAATTGCTGCATGATCCATTCCTGGAAGCCATAAAGTATCATATCCTTGCATTCTTTTAAAACGAATTATTACATCTTGAATAGCTGTATCATAAGCATGCCCAATATGTAATATACCTGTAACATTTGGTGGAGGTATAACTATACAATATGGAGTTTTACCTTTCCCACATTTAAAATATCCTTTTTCTTTCCATTCATTATATTTGTTTTTTTCAACACTTAAGTGATCATATTTAGTATCTAACATAAATTCATCTCTTTTCTATATTTTTATAAATAAAATTTTCTAATTTTTCCAATTCTTCAGATTTACCATAAGTACTAAGTAGTTTAAACTTATTTTCAATTATTGATTTTTTCTTTAAATATTGAAATGAATAATCAAAATTTAAATCAAATATCCAATCTAGCATTCTTATAATATAATCTGTCTCAGTTTTACAATATTCATTTCTACACATTTTTTTATTATAAACATCTTCAAGTAATTCACTTTTTAAATAAACACTTTCAGGGAGTTCATTACATTGAGTTTCCATGATATCTAATTTATCAGCATCACGAACTATATTACAAAACAATTTTGTTTTTTCATCAGTTTTTCCTACTTTATATTTATTATGATATTTAGTTGCTAAAAGAACTATTGAAGCTTCTTTTTTATTATCTGTATATTTTTTTATTTCAGTTTCTAAGACTCGGTGCCCCTCATCTCCATGATCAAATGATTTTTCATCTTCAAAAGTATCATAATATTTTACTTGATTAAATCTTCCTATATCATGAAGAAGTCCTGCAAGAGATGCAATATGGATATCTTCTTCATTTAAATTTAATGAGATAGCAATTTCTTCTGCTATTTTCATCACTCGAAAACTATGATCATATTTGTTTTTTATCATATCATTAGAAAGATCAAAACTTTTAACATAATCATTAAAGATTTTAATTTCTTTTTCCATATTCACCTCCAAAGCATAAAAAAACACACCCTATAAGGACGTGTTAACGTGGTACCACCTTAATTTGTAAAATTAATTACCTCAAATATTTAACGCATATTATACGAAATAACTTACTTTAATTCAGTTATTTAGCTCCCAAGCTACCTTCAATATACTTATTTATTAGTTTACACCTAACACTAACTCTCTTTAAAACAATATATATTTACTCCTCTTGTTCGTTGCTTTTCATTATTATAAATCATTAATATTTGATTTTCAAGGTTATTTATTTACCATTTTCATATTTGAATATCTTTTTTTCATAAAATCATTATCTGCGTATTTATCACATAGCTTTTCTACATAATTTTGTGCTTCTATTCCGTTAAGTCTACTTTTATATCTTCTCATTGCAACCTCAGATACACCTAAATCTAAAAGTAAAAATATAAATAAGAATACTGCTAATGGTTTAAATATTTTTTTTGGTATTTTATTAATTTCCTTTATTAAAAATGATATGACGTAGCGAACAACTACAATAGTTGCAAATCCCCAGAAAAAGCAAAATAGTAAATTAATTCTTCCGTTTAAATTAAACGGTATTTTTGAATAATCCCAAAAAATGGTTCCATATACTACTTCAGTATAAACACTACAGAAATATTCATATGCTCCTCCAAGAATTGTACCTAATATAAATAATGTAAAATTACTTTTGTTTTTAAATCTATAAAATAATAAGGTTATTAAAACTATTGCAAATCCCCATACAAAAGAGAACTGACCAAATATTATTGAAGATCTACTCATCCATCTATGCATTGAAAATCTGCAATAAATAATTTCTATCAATGCTCCTAAAAAGGCACATATAATGAATAAATAAAATATATGAGTAAAAGTTATACCTTCGGGTAAAGAAACATGCTTTAAATTTTTTTTACTAAATGTTGGATAAGCTTTATCAAGTCTATTTTTAATTGATGCATATATCCAGTCCATAAATGAAGTTGTATGTTTTTTTATTTTATTTTTCTTTATTTTTTTTAAAGTAATAAAAGATGTCAATAAATCTACTAACAGAAGTCCCATAAGTGTATATAAAATTATTCCTGCAATATAAATATTAAAGTTTTTAAATATTGTTAATAAAGGTGGATTTATAAACCTTATTAAAATAGTTCCAAATATCCCCCATAATAAAGAATAATTTAAACAAATATACCCATCAACATTATATTTTTTATTAGAATAATCCCACCAAACTTGTTTATTAAACGAAGAAAGTATTTTGCCAACTATATATTGTATAATTGTACTATAAAGAATAGATGATAAAAAAACTACAAGGGTATTATCTATGTCATTTAAAGTCAAACTTAAAACTACAGCAATCAAGCCATATAATGTGCAAAATGGACCATTTGTAATACCCCTATTAACAAACTTTTTCTCCTTAAGCAAAATAAACAGGACTTCTCCGAACCATCCAATAAAGGAATAAAACAAAAAGATAAATAAAATCCATAATAACAATTCAAACTTCATATTAATCACGCAATTATTGTATCATAGTTTAATAAATAAAACGAGGAAAACTATTTTGTGTTTTCCTCTACTACATATAAATGATTATCTTTATTGATAATAATTACTTCTGCAGTCTTATCATAACCAAGATCTTTTTCATAATCCCAAGTGACTTTTATTTTATAAGCGTTATATGTAATGTTTTCACTATTAACTTTATAAGTAGCTTCATTAATTGATTCAACATTTATACTACTAACTACTGGAAGTTCTTGTTTTCTTTTATTTTTAGAATTATCCTCAACATATTTATAAAGAGTATCAGTTACATTAGTAACATAATTATCTTTTGCTCCTTCATAAACAAATTCTAAACCACCAACATCATATTTATTAACTTTATTATTTATTGTATATAAATCAATAATATATAATTTTGCTATACTTTTAGCATATTCTTGATAATCAATATTTTCACTTTCTAGATTAGCTTTTAACACTTCAAATTCAGTTTTATATAAAGCCGTATCATTATCAGTTAAAGTAATACCATATCCATTAATTTCAGTTATATTTGTTTCATTATTTGGTTCATCTTTTTTTGCTTCTTTTTTAAAGAATATATTATATGCTAAATATCCAAGTATAGAAAATAGTATTACTAAAGATATTGCAATAATCCAAATTTTATTTTTTTTCATTAGTATCTTTCCCCTCTTTTTCAATTAAGTCATATACAATAATATCATTAGATATCTCTAGAATTTTTTCAGTGTATTGTTTATGTTCATTTATATAATTAGCATCTAAAGTTTCTGAATTAAATACTTTCATTTCATTTTTAGAATTATAATAATACACTTTATTTGTTAAGAAATTACCATTTGGAAATACAACTGTATTTTTATTTTTTATTTCAAATATATCATGACCTAAAGCATATTTATTATATATTCCTAACATATTTCCAATTGTTGGTAATACATCTATCATTCCTATTGGATAACTAACAGTCCCTTTTAAACTATTATCTTTTGTATAAAAAATTAATGGGGTTTTCTTAAACAATTCATTTTCATAATAATCGTAATTGATATATGTTGGATCTGTATTTAGTTTTTGTTCTCCTGTTGCAAAATCATAATTAACAAAATTTTCAAATTGTTTTTTAGAAAGTTGAGCAGCATGATCCCCATATAAAACAAATAAGGTTTTGTTATATTCATCATGTTTTTTAACATAGTCAATAAATTCACCTAAACATTTATCGGCATAATGAGCTGATTTTATATAGTTTCCCATGGTTGTGTTTTCTAAATAATCATATATTATTTCTTTTCCATTTTCATCAAGCTTTCCAGTATGATATGTTACATCAAATGTGTTTTTAAGAGATTCATCATCAAATGGCGTATGATTTGATAAAGTAATAATTGTTCCCATATAGTTTTTATATTCTTCACTATCTTTAACCATATCATTTATTTGTCTTATTAAAGATTCACTTTGTGTAAAAAATGATTTGTCTGATAATCCTAAGCCCACTACTTCATCTACATTGTAATATTCTTCTGAATAAAAATCTTTATAACCTAAAGACATATGCATTTTACTTCTATTCCACATACTTGCTTTATTACCATGCATACTAAATGTGTAATAAGATTTTTCTGATAAAAGTTTTTCTAAAGTTACATAGTTTCTATTATAATATGAAACAAATACGGTTCCACTTTGTACTGGCATTAAACTTGTGTTAAAAGTAAACTCTGTATCTGAACTTGTTCCTACACTTACTTGAGGATAGAAGTTATCAAAATACATTGATTCATTTACTAGTTTATTTAAATTAGGGGTTACATATTCATTATTGATTTTTAAGCCTATTAAGAAATTCATTATACTTTCCATATGGATAACTATTACATTATAATCTTTATATTTATTTGTATATTTATTTTTACTTACAGGTCTTGTATTTTCTTTATAATAATCACTAAAGTTTTTTGCTGCTTCTTCATAACCAAACATACTGGATACTTTACTTTTTATAGTTTGAACAAGATCATTTCCTTGATATACAATAATACCAAATCTAGATACAACATATTCACGATTCCACTGTTTAGAAAATCTAGATAAGTCTTTTCCGGATAATGTTGAAATATTTATAAATAAAAATATTCCAGCTACTATAGCAACTCCAGTAAATAGCTTCTTACCTACTTCTATTTTTTCAACTACATCAAAATATTTTTTCTTTTTCAAATATTTATTAATAAAGATAAATATAATTGGCATGATTAAATATACAAAATTAATTACTTTTAATTTTTCAAACACAGCATCCGTTACTTCAGCAGTTTGACCCATAGATGCAAGTAATGAAAAAGATGCAAAACTATTAAAGAAAGCATAATAAACACTGTTGATAATATTTAAGATTGTATAAAAACACAATAATGATATAAAAAGAATATATTGCTTTTTAGGTTTAATAAAATATGCTAAAGATCCTAAAAGCATTATAACTGTTATATCAAAGATATTTGCTTTAATATCCCATGGATTTCCAATTGTTAATGCTCTTAAAAGAAAACAACTAATAAAAGACAAGATTACATATGATAAAAATAATCTATTGTATTTTACGAAGTTAAATAAGTTATCTTTAAGTTTTACTAGGTTATTTTTTAGTTTTTTTGTTTTATTCTTTTTCTTTGTCATATTTTATTACCTTCCTAATATAATAAAATTATAGCATAATAAAAAAAATATTTGAACTACTACTTGCAATTAAATATTTTTTTTGTTATATTATTAGTGCGTTGCAGGTGTGGTTCAACGGCTAGAATGCGACCTTGCCAAGGTTGAGACGGGAGTTCGATTCTCCTCACTTGCTCCATTGACGAATCTGTTCGAACTATTTAGTTTGAACTTGATATATAGAATCAATCGAAAGATTGATTTTTTTGTGTCTTACAAAGAAATCATCCTAAAGAAAGGATGGTGTTTATGATTAATATTATCAAACAAGAAATACCTATTGATGAATCACTTAAAAAGAAATTAGAGTTTATTTGTGATTTTTGTAATACTACTCCTACATTTATAAATGGAAGTATTAGAAAAATTGATAAATCTAATTTAAACTTCATAGAGCCTCATAAAGTTATTATTAAAAATATAATATTTCTTGTATTTAATTATTCTAATGATATCTACATTAAAAATTTAAATAATAAAATTCAGTTATCGGAATTAGAAAATTACATTAAGAGTATTAACTAACACCATTTGCCAAGATGGACTTTTGCCCTAAGATTTGATATAATTAACATAGATGGACAGAAGTAAATATGAGAAGTAATGGTAGTTAGAAGTGCCTTTACTTCTCTTTTTTTAATTAAACAAAAAGGAGATGAAATATTGAAGAAAAAGATTTGTGGATTATATTTGAGAGTTTCAACCGAAGATCAAGCTCGTGAGGGATTTAGTTTACCAGAACAAAAAAGACAATTAGAAGATTTTTGTAGAAAAAACAATTTGGAAATTTATGATTATTATGAAGATGCTGGAATAAGCGCTAAAAAAGGCAATTACAGACCTGAATTCGAAAGAATGAAACAAGATGCCTTAGATGGTAAAATTAACGCAATAGTAGCAATTAAATTAGATAGATTTTCAAGAAGTGTTTATGATTGGGAAAATACAATGGATTTCTTTAATAAATTAAAAATTGATATTATATGCGCTAACGAAGAAGTAAATACATTAAATCCTAATGGTAGAATGGTATCTCGTGTAATGGTTGCTATTGGACAAAATGAAATCGAAAAAACTTCCGAAAGAACTAAAATGGGATTAAATGGTGCAATTCTTGAAGGACACATTCCTCATCGTGCCCCACTAGGTTATAAACATGTTGATAAAAAATTAGTTATTGACCATACAACTAAAGATATTCCTATAAGAATATTTGAACTTTATCATAATGGTATGTCTTATCAAAAGATAAGTACTCTTTTCAATAAGGAAAAAGTCTTAGGTAAAGAAAATTGGAGAGATTCAACCATTTATAATATTTTACAAAATGAAGTTTATAAAGGAGATTTTGTTCATGGAAAAAGAACTGATGAACCTAGATATTATGAAAATGTTGTTGAGCCACTTATCAGTAAAGAGTTTTGGGAAGAATGTCAGGTTCAAAAGAAAAAGAATTCCAGAAGTTATCAAAGAACTCTAACTTATTTATTCTTACAAAAAATAAGATGCCCTAAATGTAATAGAATTATGGGTGGAAAAGCAACTAAAAAGAAAAATGGTAATGTTTATTATTACTACTACTGCTCTGAATGTAAATGCACGATTAAAGAAGATATAATTGAAAATTATGTAAAAGATTTTATTGATGATATTGTAGAATATGATTCAGTAGTTAATCAATTCTTCTTACCTATGATAAAACAAAAAGTAGAAAATCCTAAAAAACAATTAGAACAAGAAATTAAAAATCAAAAGATGATGCTAGAACGGGTTAAGAAAGCATACATTAATGGAACATTTAGTTTAGAAGAATATGATTTAGAAAAGAAAAAACTTGAAGCAAGTATTAATAAATTAGAAATTAAGATGAATGATACTGAAGTATGTAATACTTTAAAATTCACACCTGAAGATATCTTATTAAAACGTGATATAGATTTTATTAATAGTATTGAATATGTTGATAAATATAATCAAGTTGTTAAGTTTTGGAAAGATTATACGAGAGAAGAAAAATCAGAATTAGTTATGAATTATATTGATGAGATAGAAATTCAAAAAGAGAAAAATAAGTATGAAGTTAGATATATTAAATTTAGAGAATCACTTTGTAAACCTATGAAAGAATTAGAAAACACAGGATACCTAGATAAAAAAGTTCAAATTTTTGGAAAGTTTGCTGGATACTTAAGATTTAGTGAATATTTGCCTATGAAGAAAATCGCAGAACACATTATGAGGTTAAGGCAATTCTATGATGTTAAATTCTATGAGGCAGATTATTTTACCGAAGATCAAGTTTTTAATTTTGATATAGATGAAGATAACACAATTATTGTTAGAGTATTTCCTATGAAAAATTATAAAAAGATAGACCCTAATAATAAGAAAGAAATTCATAACTACGGAGTATTATATTTAAACAAAAACAATCTTTGGTATAAGATAGATGAAGAAACTGCTTTTGATTATATACCTAATCATACTGATACAACATTAATTACTAATGAAGCTATACCTATTGAAGTAAAACCATCTAATTATAATACATTATATAAAAATGAAGAATTTGCCGAGGCATAATTCTTCTATATCGGATTCTAAGGCAAGCCTTAGCCCACTGGTATTTTGTTAGTATGACAAAATTCCTAGGGGGTTAAATATTTTGTCAAAACAAAATATATCTAAAAAATACATAAAGAAAGGAGATTCGATTTATATAACTAGTCTAGGTTACTCTTTCCATTTAAGTAATGATAAAAATAAGAAAAATAGTAGTAAATCGAGTGCTAAATCTAATTTAAGTGGTACAACGTCTAAGAGTAATAATGCTATTCAAAATGCAGCTGGATTATCAAAATGTGATAATCATAATTGTAGAAAATATGATGGCAAAGAATATGATATTGAAATTATTCGAGGTACTAATTCTATTGTAAATGATGTAAAAAAACTATATAAAGATGAATTTGAAAATGCAAGAATAGAATATAATTCTAGACAAGTTCGTGAAGATAGAAAGATAAAAAATTATTTTACTCATGTTAGTAATAACACCAAAAGTGATTTAGCGTGTGAGATAATTATTGAACTTGGTGATATGGAGTTTTGGAGTACAAAAGATATAAATTATAAAAAGAAAATGACTAATGTATTTGAAGAACAAGTTAAAAGTTTAGAAGAATTAGTTCCAGATTTTAAGATTGCAAGTGCTATCATTCATTATGATGAAACAAGTCCACATCTTCATATAATTGGTGTTCCAATTAAATATAAAAATAAATATGGTATGTCTAAACAAGTTGGTAAATCAGATGTTTTTACTAAAGAAACATTAGTCAAAATTCAAGATAAAATGCGAGAGTTTTCTATGAAATCTTTTAATAAAGAATATCATACTAATTATAATCTTAAACCTAAATTAAAAGGTCGAAATTGTGATTACCATATAACTGAAATGGAAAACTATCAAAAAACAAAAAAATCTATTGAATATCATCAAAATAACTTAAGGAAAATAAAAAATAAAAATGATAACTTAAAAAATAGCACCAAAGAAATTAGAAATATGCTTAATAATTTGAAGTCAAAAGGATTAATTAAGAACCAACTAGTTTTAGATGTTGTTAATAGAGACAAAGTAATTGTTTTCATTGACTTAATTGATAGAACTATTGCTGAATATGAAAATATTCAAGAACTAACCGTTACTTTAAAAGAATTAGAAAGTGAACTTCTTAATAGCAGAGATAGAATTAAATTACTATTAAAAAAGAATGAAGATCTTAATTTTGATGTCAATAGTTTAAAAAATGAAATTAATTATAAAAATGAAGAAGTCAATAAATTAAAAGAAGAAAATAATTCATTAAGATCATCTCTACAGCATTTTAAAAACTTGATTTACAATCTTGTTAAATTTCTTATGGATAAAATTTATAAAAATAAAAATAAGGAAAAATATATGGAATTTGCTAAAGAATTATATGAACATGGTGCTTTAAAAGAAGATGATTTTAAACTGCTTCAAAACAACAAAAATACAAATAATATAAATAAATCAAGAATAGAAAAAGATGATATTGAACGATAAGTTAATGTTCTTTATCATCTTTTTTTTACAATTTTAATCCTTTTTGAAATCTAATACTATCACTATACGACATTCCTACTATTCCTTCATTTAACCAGTATTGATTTTCTTCAGAATCGCCGTCCGTTTTTATTATATATTGAGTTTGAAGAATGTGCATAGCATTTGCAATTTTATAAAAAGTTCCAAAAGTTTTTAGTTCATATTCTAATAATTTATTGTATTTATTATATTCATTTAACAATAAGAAAATATTTTCATAAGTTCTTTCTTTTGAATTTTTATCTAAACATATATTACAGGAAATAACAGCTAAATCAATTATTCTAGGTAAATAGTTTGACACAGCAAAATCAATAATCCATATTTTAGAATCTTTATCAATCATAACATTTGTACTAATTATATCACCATGAACAAAAGCTTTTGGTAAACAATTAAAATCAATTTTTCTTAGTTCTTCCAATAATGTATCAAATTGTTCCTTATATTTTGGAGATACATATTCTCTTTTTCTATTATACTCTTTTTCAAAATTTATAATTGCCCAAGAATCGTAAATGAAATTAGGTTTAATATCTAAATTATTAATCATAGCAGTTTGCTTTGCAAGTTCTTTTATAGTATCTATACTAGGACTTTCTTGTAATTGAAAGAAATTTTTCCCATCTATAAATTCAAAAACACAGATTTCATAATTATTTTGTTGATATTCTAAGGATAAGTTTATATCACCATTTATTAATAAAGGCTTAGGAGAATTAATATGGCTATTTGCTACAGCTCTTATCCTTTCTAAATAGTTATTAACATCTTCACTTGTTCTAGTTTTGCTAAATATTTTTACGCAATATTTATCTCTAGATGTAGTTAAATAATAATTATAATCTTCATATCCTATCTCTATTAACTCATTAGAAATAAAATCTCCTAAATCATATCTTTTGCATATTTCTAATGAAATATTTTTTAAATCGGTATTTAGTCCTATCCTTTTGTTAAAATCTTGTAGTTCAAATGTATCCATATTTAATCATCTCGCTTTCTATTCATTTAAAATCTTGCAAATTTTGATATTTTAGCTATATCATGAATTAACTGTTCAAAAGATTCTTTTGTCCAAAATCTGGCGTGCATGTATCCGTGATTAACACTGTTTCTATTATCGCCATGAACAAAGATGCTGGATTTATTAAAATAATGTTCTATATCATTTAATAAATTATTATATTCAGAATTATTTTCATTTTCCTTTTTTGCTAATTCAATTAATTTTGTTCCAACTTTTCTATATTTAGGATTACCATTTTTATCTAGCAATTCCATTCTATATTCAGAAGTAGTAGAACGAATTAATTCTTCCAAGTAAGAATAAGCAAATGGAGTTAACACC
Organism: uncultured Bacilli bacterium; assembly: GCA_934095845.1. Lineage (GTDB taxonomy): Bacteria > Bacillota_I > Bacilli_A > RF39 > UBA660 > CAG-582. The sequence continues at coordinate 31,936 of CAKOKS010000010.1, forward strand.
GAATAAGAATCAGGATATGTTTCATATATTTGTTGAACAATATCCCAATCTGGTACCCAATTCCACATATGGGCATATTTGCAAATTTCTATAAAGTCATCATTTATGTTCATTTCTTGCTCCAATTTAATCTTGTTTAGTTAATAAAGAATTTTCTTGTATGGGAATTAGTCTTGTTTTAATAGTATTAATAAATGCACATTTGTGTACAATTTCAAATTTTTCAGTATCAGTTTTTAATTCATATTTTATAAATATATCCGGAATAAATTCATATCTATCACTTTGGAAATTACCATAACAGGTATCATCTTCAGTATAGCTACCTTTTAACATACAATATAATAAATTCCATCTATCACAAGATCCAACATCTGTTTCAGGTTTAGTATTATCAGTATCTTTGAAAATTGGTTGTTCGTTCATATCAATTATTTTGAATTTTATGCTATTTTCATCATAATAGTCTTTTAAATTTGAATTATTAAAATGTTGAGATAATGCTACAACGATACATTTATCAATATCCGTATTTTTATTCATTACCATTAGTCTCACAGGAACATTATCTTTATAAAAAACTAGTGCATTATGCTTGTTATTGATATTAATTTCTTGATTATTAACAGTTATTACACAATTACAATTCTTAATTATTTTATATTCATTAAATGGTATTTTGTTGTTTTCAAACCCATCAACAAAAGCGCCATTAAAACATTCGTAATGATTGTCATGTTGCTCTGTCCATAAGTCTATAGTTTTAATAATATTCATTAGATACCTCCAATTTAATTTCTTAACATAATTATAATATAAAATTTTATATTATAGATCTATTCGATATATTTAGATACACTTATACTTTCATTTCCTATTTTTATGCGTTCTTTTTTGAAATACTCATTTTCAAATATTTCATCAAAAACAAATGCTACACTATATCTGGCTCTAGTTACAGCCACATAGTACTTACTTTTTGATTTTATTTCTTTCTTTTTTATTATAAAATCTTTAAAAACATTATTTGGATAAATTACTACTCTATCAAAAGTCATTCCTTTACATTGACCAAAATTAAGTGAAGAAAAACTATCAGTCTTAGTTTTTATATCATATTTTAAGATTTGAGGATAATAGTAATCATAATACTTATTTAAATCCTTTTTCGATATAATATATATACCTATATTTTCTGAAATGATTTTATTTTTTGGATGAGGAAGAATTTTTTCTGAATCATTTGGAAATATACTATTTGCAAATTGACATAGTTCTTTTCCAAATCTTCTTGTATAAAGGTCATATTCAATACTAATAATATTATTTTTTTCAAGTCCTTTAAAATAACTAACTATGTTCATCCCTGTAATTTTCTTATTTTTCTTTGCATTATGTGTTGTATATGTTGCCTGTTTATAATCTCCCACACATTTAATATTTATACTAGAATTGAATAACAATTCTAAGACATCTAAATCTTCTCCTGATAAATCTTGTATTTCATCAAAATAAATATCACTATAAATATGTTCTAATCTATTGATAACTTTTCCTTTTGAATTTTTATTTTCATCTACTCCAAATTCACTAGCATAATTAGATAGAACATCTCCAGAATTATTTATATAATGATTGATTTTACCACGAGTATAAAAATTAATAAATCCATATTGTTTATTAAAGTCAAAACTTCTTATAAAATTCTTTCTTTGTACAACGTAATTTTGATATGGTTTGATAAAATCAGAAAGTAAAAATTGATACCAAGTTTTAAATACAACATTTTCATGTAAAACTCCAAAATTTTGTTTTGCATATGTTTTCTTTAATGAATCTAATCCTTTATTTGTATATGTAACTAATAAAATCTTCTTTTGATTATTATCTATTTTATCAATTACTTCTTTACAGATACCCCAAGTTTTGCCTGAGCCTGCTACGGCTATTAATACTTTATTATTCAATTGCATCTTTTATATATTGAGGGTATTCTATGGATAATTCACTATCGAAAACTCTCATACTCCATTCAGTTTTATTGTTTTTCATAAATTTTAGTATCTCTTCTTTATTTTTATTAATCATAGAATTATTTTTTGAAATGATTTTTTTAAAATTATTTAATTGTTCCTCTGTTTTTGAATTTGAACTTAATATAGAAGGCTCAAGAGTTACTAGACTCTCATCGTTTTCATAGCAAATTTTAATAGTATCTTTATTTATATAATTTTTATATTTATCTATAATATTCTCTTTTATATTACCATCATTATCAGTGACAATTATTATATTTTTATTTACCAATAGTGCTATATCACAATACCTTTTGAATGCTAGAGCGTTCACAGAAATAATATCAACTCCATCATTTATAGGTAATTTGTTATGTTTATCCTTATAAGCTCTTTGAATAATTAGGTCATCAGCTGGTCCTTCTACTAGAATAACTTTATTTGCAAGAATTAACCTTAAAGTGTCAAATCCAGGCAATTTTGTAAAATAAGATTTTGTTTCATCATTTAAACTATTTAACGAACTAACATTACCGTTATTTACGAGTAAAATGTTACCTAACCCTAATTTATTTGCTATAAAACTACTATGGCTTGAAATAAACAATTGTTTATCATTATTGTTTTCTTCAATATTGGAAACCAACTTATTCATATTGCTATAAGATAAATTATTTTCAGGCTCTTCAATTAATATTGTGTTAACTTTTTCTTTGTTGTTACTTAAAGCTAATTCAATTTTTATAGAATTTTGTGTACCAAAACCAATATTTTCAAATGGTATATCATCTACAGAAACACTCATTTCATCTTTCCATTTATTAAGGTTATTATCTTTTACATTTATTGAAACAGTTTTGTTATTTATTTTTACATTATCATGCAATTTTTTATTTAAATTAGTTATTGCAGGCAATGTTTTAAAATTTTGCTGATTTCTTCTATATTCAGATTTTAAATTCACCTGATCTTCTTCAGATAATAATTCACTAATATTATTGTCTATAAATCCATTTACTAAATTTGAATAATCTTTTTTTGATGTGTCTATCATTAAAACTTTAAAAGGAAGATTTCTTAATTGCAAATTATTATCACCGTTAAATGACTTAAAATTTATTTTATAATATTCAATAGGAATATCATTAATATCCCCATGTATTAATTGTTCTTTATAAATAGAAGCATATTGTTCATGATCAAATTCATAAGAAAAAGTAATACCACAGCAATCTTCTCCCAAAGAATTATTGGTACCTTTGTGATTATTTAAAATAGGGTCATCCTTACAATATGCTTCAATAATTATTTCAGGAGGAGCAATATATTCTTTCAATGATAATGCTTTTATATATTCATTTCTAACATCATTGTTAAAAAAAGAAGCGCTTATAAATTTATCGATATAAATTCTATTTATTTTACCAGTTGTTACAATACTCACTGCTTCCAATATAGTACTTTTTCCAGAATCATTATTACCAACTAAGATATTTATTTCATCGTTAAATTCAATAATTTTTTCTTTAAATAATTTATAATTTTGAATTTTCAACTTACTAATTATCATATTACACCTACCAATCTCAAATTAAAATTTATAATTTTATTTTACCAAAAATTGACATCTTTTTCGAGACATAGAGTCAAATTTGTGTTAAAATATTATTGTTGATTGATATTTTATATATCAAATCGTTAATAAGTGAAAAAGTTGTAGATACCTACGACATTGGCTCCAGATTGATAGGAAACTCGAACTTTTCGAGTTTAAGTAATAAATGCTAACTAGAAATAGTTAGTTTTTTTGT
>CAKOKS010000011.1 GCA_934095845.1 uncultured Bacilli bacterium
TTCTCCATTATTGCAATTTTCACTTTTCCCACTTACCATTGGAGTTTTACAAGACATTCCTTCTACATCAGTTGTATTTGTTTCATCAAAAGCAATTTCAATTTCATGAACTTTTTCAATTGGAGTATCCACATTCCATAACTTATATTTATATTTTGGTATCCATACAAAATATGACTGAATGTCACTTTCTTGTATTGTATCTCCAACATTATAACTTGCACCATCTTCAAGTATTACTGCATTTGCCCATATTTTATCACAATAGTTATACCAGTTTTTTGATGTATCTGCATATTTTACAGTTCCATCATTTTCTATTGTTACTGGAATTAATCCTTCACCCATTTTAGGTGCACTTACATTTTTACAAGAGGAATTGTCTATTGTTTTATTATATATTTCTTCTATGGCATCTTGTACATTATTTGAACTTAAATTAGTTGCACCATTACTAAAACTAATATCTTTGCTGTTTATTAATTCAGCTGCATAAGCAACACTTAAACCTAAAATTAATCCAAATAAAACAAGAAGAACACTTTTTTTCTTCATATGCACACACCTATTCTATAGATAATTATACAATAAATATTTGAATTTTTAAACAAAAAAATAACAGACTATTAAATAAGTAATCTGTTATAATTAACAATAAAATTTAATAAACATAAAATATTATGGGTGATACTATGAAGCCTTGTGGTTGTGGAGGATCTAGACCTCCAGGTTTATTCAGTATTTTTGCAATATTATTACTAGGTTGTTTAATATTTTATCAAGTTATAATCACTTTAATACTTCCCCTTAGATTTAATTTATTTATACTTTTAATAGAAATATTTTTACTCTTCTTTATTCTTTACCGTATAATATGGCCCTATTAACTTTTCGGTCTTAAATAAATAATCATATAATTTTCTTACTCTTTCAGTATTTTCATATTCATTATCACAAAATTCTATTTTAATAGGAGTAGAAATATTTATAAAAAATAATTTCTTTTCTTCATCATTTAATTTAACTTTTGAAAAATATGTTTCTAATATTCCTGAAAACTCTAAATTTTCCCACTCATTATGATAAAAATCTATCAAATCAGCAACTGGTGTATCAAAATGATTATTATCCCAACTAATTAAGTATGATTTATCTCCTCTTATAATATGACTTAATCTTACATTGCCATGATTTAAACAAACTCTTTCTTTTGTTCTATTTTCTACACTTTTATACCAATTATCACATTCTTTTTTACAAAAAGTAATGGCTTCTCTTAATTTTGTATAATTAAACTGAAATAAAGTTTCATGAGGAGATGGATAAAGTTCATACTCACTAGTTCTAAGAATTTGATAATAATAATCTTCTATATAATTTAAATACCCAATTAAATTATCATAAATACTTTTATATTTATCTAGATTAACTTCTTTAGTAAAAGAAGTTTTATTATGGAGAGATGCAAGGGTTGATGCTAAATCATCTCCTTGCTGAAATTTATTTAATGACACATCTTTTATATATTCATATACATTTTTTCCACGTTCTTCATCATGATCTACAAGTTTTGGAAATGAAAGAAAATCCCTAGACCTTAAATAGTCATATAGCTCTAAATTTAAATTTTCACTTTTTATTACAACTTCATTATTTTTTATTAAAGTTTTACCAATACGTTTTAACTTATTCATCTTGACATGGAATAATTAATTTCATTCCAGCACTTATATTATCAATTGAATTATAGTCTTTAATAATATCAATACTAATTTTATATTTATTTGCTAGATACTCTAACGTATCTGATTCATCACATACATGAATATGATAAGTAATATATGTATTTTCTCCATCTTTTAAAGTATCAATAATTTCTGAATCATTTGTTTTTTTACGGTCTTCTTCTTTTTCTTCAGGAATACTTCTTACTTCTTCTTTTTCTTCTATAGTTCTATCTTCTTTTACCTCTTCTACAGGTTCTTTTATTTTTTCTTCTTCCCTTTCTTCTTCATCATTTTTTTCATCTGTTAAATCCACTACTTCTACTTCATGGTCTTCTAAGAATTTATCAAATTCTCTTTCATCTTCAAATATCATTTTTTCTCCTTTAATTTCATATTCAATACTTACACTTACTTTATTTTGATCAATTTCATAAGTAAAATCTTTTACTTCTAAAGAAACAGTATCTTCTACCATTTTATCTTTAAAAACATATTCAAATGGTAATTTCTTATTAAAAGTTTCTTGATTTAATGAAATTTCATGACCTCTATATGAACCACTTACTAAGAAAACTCCACTTATTTTATCAGGACATACATCATATTCACTTTCTAAACTAATACTAGAAATTTCGAAGATATTATTTCTAAATTCAAGTTCTCCATTAAAATTTACTAACTCTTTCATAAATTCTCCTTTCAAAAAAATATATGCAAAAAAAAACATAAAATTACTTATGTTTTTTAAATAAATCTTCAAAGATAGTTTTATAATTATCTACACATTTTATTTCAATATTATTTTTTATATAATCAGGAATACTTTCTAAGTCTCTTTTATTTTCTAAAGGAATGTAAACTGTTTTATATCCAAAGTTATAAGCTCCAATTAGTTTTTCTTTTATTCCACCAACTTTTGTTATATCTCCATGTAAAGTAATTTCACCAGAAAATGCAACATTGTTATCTATTTTTTTATCTAAAAGTAAAGAAACAATTGATGTAACAAAAGCAACTCCACCACTAGTTCCATCTTTTTTCATATTAGTTAAGGCATTTATATTTATATCATTTGCTAAAAGAGTTTTCTTATCAATTCCAAATTGTTTTAAATTTGAAAGTATATAAGTATAAGCTATATTTGCACTTTCTCTAGTAATATCTTCAACATTACCAGTTACTTTTAATTTACCATCACCTGGAGAAAATACTGCTTCCATTGGAATAATTATTCCACCTAAAGGAGTTACTCCAAGAGTTGTAACTGATCCTGGATAAGTTGTTTTAACAACCGAATTATTTTCATATTTTACTGGTCCCATAATTTCTGTAACTAAAGATTTACTAACAGACTTTACATTGGAACCATTAATAATTATATAACGTATTATTTTTCTTAAAATTCTTTCTAAATTACGTGCACCTGATTCTTTTGTATAAGAAGAAATTATAAAAGATAATACTTCATCACTTAATTTTATTTTATTTGTTCCATATTCTTTAATTATAATTGGAAGCAAATATTTTTTAGCTATATCAATTTTTTCTTTTTCAGTATAACTATTAATATTAATAATCTCAAGTCTATCTTTTAAAGCTGAAGGAATCCCTCTTAAATCATTAGCAGTAAGAATAAATATTGTTTTAGATAAATCAAATGGCTCTTCAATATAATTATCTACAAACACATGATTTTGATTTTGATCCAAAATATCTAATAAAATAGCCGCTGGATCACCTTTAAAATCACTTATCATTTTATCAACTTCATCAATTAAGATTACTGGGTTTGATGTTCCACATTTTTTTATACCTTGAATAATTTTACCAGGTGAAGAACCAAGATATGTTCTTTTATGACCAATTAATTCACTTGGGTCATTTAATCCACCAACACTTATTTTATAAAATTTACGATTTAAAGATTCACTTAATGAAAGCCCAAATGTAGTTTTACCTACTCCTGGAGGACCAACTAAACAAATTATCGGAGCATTTACATTAGGATTATTTTTCTTAATTGCTAAAAATTCTAATATTCTATGTTTTACTTCATCTAATCCAAAATGTTTGTTATCAAGACTTTTTTTAACTTTTTTTAAATCCGTTTCATCTTTACTTACTTTACCCCAAGGAAGAGATATAACTGTTTGTAAATAATTTCTTAAAACACTTGAATCCGGATTTGCATCACTTGTATAAGAATATCTTTTTAACTCTTCCATTAATTTTTCACGACTAGCATCACTTATAGGTAAACTCTTTATTTTACTTTCTAATTCTTTAATCTCAATATCTTTACTATCACTAATACCAAGTTCAGCATTCAATTTATCAATTTTTTGGCGAATTAAAAATTCACGTTGCTCTTTTTCATAACTTTCTCTTAATTCATTATCGATACGAGTTTCAATACTTGTAACTTCAAGTTCAAGATTTATATCTTTAATTAAATTTTTAGCACGAGTTTCTACTTCAAAAGTATTCATATATTCTATTCTTTTTCTTATATCAAAAGGAATAAAATTAGTAATTATATCAACTAACATATCTAAATCAGCTATATTATTTATAGTTGAGATAATTGAATTGGAAGAAGTTGGATTAATTTCAATATATTTAGAAAGCAAATCTTTTAAAGTTCTACTTAATGCAAGATTAGTTTTTTCATCACTATGGTCTACATAAATTCTTTTTACATTAGCTTCTACAATATCATTATCTTCTTTTAAAGTTCTATAATTATTTATTTTTACACGATTTAAACCAACTAAAACAATTCGATAATTACCATTTGGTAATTCTATTTTAGATTTTATTTTAGTAAATACACCTACTGTTGGTAAATCTTTTAATGTTGGAGACACATCTAAAGTATTATTTGCACATATTACAAGTAATTTAGAATCATATTTTTCTTCAGATATATCTACTATTTTTTTACTTAATTCAATGTTAAGTTCTATTCTAACTTCTTGATAAGGAAGGATAACTAATTTTTTAATCATCAAGACTGGTAAATTTTGTAACATAGTTATACCTCCCTCTTAAATATGTTTTTTATTATAGTTTTTTTTTGATTTTTTGTAAAGAAAAAAATGCACATTTATGCATTTATTTGTATTCATTTTTTTTACATATTTTATTTAATGGGCAAATGTCACATTTTGGGTTTTTACTAGTACAAATATTTCTACCAAAAAGAAGTAATTTTAAATGTAAATTACGATAATTTTCACCAGCAAAATATTTTGTTAGTTTCTCTTCTACTACTAAAACAGAGTCATTAATGTCTGCTATTCCAAGTCTTTTTGCTACTCTTGATATATGTGTATCTACAGCTAAGTAAGGTTCATTAAATAACTCAGATAAAACTACATTGGTGCTTTTTCTGCCTATTCCTGGTAGACTTTCTAAATACCCTCGATTATTAGGAACGATTCCATTACAATCACTTAAAAGTCTAGAAGCAATAGATATTACTGAACTTGCTTTTCTTTTCATTCCACATGGTCTTACAATAGTTTCAATATCACTTAAATTAGCATTTGCTAAAGATACTAAATCATATTTTGAAAATAAAACATCTGTTACTTTATTAACAGTTATATCAGTTGTTTGACTAGATAACATAACTGCTATTAAAAGCTCATAATCATGATTATAATTAAGTGGACATTTTACTTCTTTAATAACTGAATTAATTCTATCTAATATTTCTTTATTCATCTTCTAACCAATTATAGGAAAAAAGTTCAGTATTAGTATTATCATCTTCTTTTTTAAATGATGATCTAACATCACTCGCACTTTTATATCCTTTATCTTTCCAAGATATAAGTATTTTATCAATATATCTTAAGCTTTTAACACCATTAAATATAGCTTCTTTTAAAGCTTCACTTATTAATTCTTCACTTATACCACTTCTAATCCACTCATTAATTATTTCATATTCCATTGGACTTAAAGGGCGTACAAACTCACGTTCAAATAAAGAAAATAAATTAGTTTTTTCACTTTGTTTATGTTCTCTAGTAATATCACTTGTAATATTTTTAATAATATTATCTAAATTTATTACTTCTCTTACTAAACCATTACCATCTTTTTTCATTGTTACTTCAATTAAATTAATAGCAAGTAATTTAGTATATGATTCCATAATAGCATCTTCACTTAAGTAAGTATATTTCTTTATGTTTTCGATGTTTAATGAAGGTTCTTCTTGATTAGTAAGATAAACAAGTAAAATAAAATCATTTAAATCTAGATTAAGAGAAATAGCAACTTTTAATAAATAACTTTTTATAATAAAGTCTTTTTCTTTTAAAGTATTAAAAACAAGTTCATTCATTTTCTTCCCTCCAATTTTCAAGTATATATTTTTTTAACACATCAAATTTATTCTCAAGTAAATTATTAAGAATATTAAGTTCAACATCAATTAGTATATCATTAACTTTCTTTGATGGCTCAATATTTAAAATATTTATAATATCTTCTCCAGTTATAGCAATATCTTTAATAGAATATATTGGTAAATTTTTATACATATCACTTATATAACTTTTTGATATACCTAAAATTTCACCTGCTATTATAGAAGGATAAAGACCACATTCAAAAAGTGTTATATTATCAATTACAGATGCTGAAATTATTCTTTTAATTGAATTAATAATCTTCTTTTCAGATTTTTGAATATTATAATTACTACTATAATCTATTTGAGCCCATACACCTAAGTAATTTGAACAATATACAACATTATCATAATGAATTTCTAATTCATCACATAAATTCAATTCTTTTATTAACTCTAATCCTTTTAAAAAGTTCTTAGATTTAAATATTAAATCAAGCTCACTTCTTTTTCGATCATAGCTTAATGTATGCAAAAGATGCTTATTTTGTTTAATAAATGTATATAATTTTTCTTCAAGTTTAAAATCAAGTGATGTTGCAAATCTAATAGCCCTAAGTATTCTTAATGGGTCTTCTGTTAAACGAGTTTTAACATCACCTATTACACGAATAGTTTTGCTATTTAGATCTTTTATTCCATCAACTAAATCAATAATTTTACCATTAGAATCCATATATAGACCATTTATAGTAAAGTCTCTTCTTAAGACATCTTCTTCTTTTGATTCTATGAAATCATAATTAATTGGTTTTCTACCAAGATACTTTATATCTCTTCTAAAAGTAGTGATATCGTAATTATATAAATTATCTTTTAAACAAATTCTACCATAAGTATCATCACATCCACCTGAAAGTTCAAATATTTCTTTTATTTCTTTAGGTTTTGCAGAAGTAGATATATCAACATCAAAAGATTCAATTCCAAGTAGATAATCTCTTACATATCCACCAACAACATATGCATCATATCCATTGTCTTCTAATTTAGATAATACTTTTTTAATACGCATATTCATCATATTACACCACACTTTAATTATATCATGTTATAGATAAATAAAATAGAAAAAGATAACCGAAGTTATCTTTGAATTAAAGTTTATTTAACCACATATGGATTTGTAGTTGTTCCTTCACCAGTTGGTTCTATAGTTGTTCCAGATTTTAATGATATTACAGGTCGAACACCTAATTCCGAATTAACATAACTAGCATCGATATAGGCTTTGTTTGCAGGAATGTAGCTTCCAACTAAACCAACAGCCGCTAGTCCGGTGCTTCCAGTCATATATGTAGGAGACATTGTCCAAAAAGATGAGGATGTATATAAATAATTATTTTCATCTAAATCGATATTTTTATTTGCATTAAAACCTGCTAACACAGCCTCATCAAGTGTCAAAAATCCAACAGGGTATAATAATTTCCCATTGCCATTTTTTTGGTCCACAGTAAATTTATCGCCAACTTGAGTACAAGTTAAATTGGGATTAGGAGTTATTGTAAAATATGAAGCTCTAGATACAACACCAAATGCAGTTGCATTTTTTCCATATCCAATAATTCCATATGCAGTGCCCAAAGAATTGTTCATATTTCCTGTTACAATACTTCTATCATTACAAAACACCGTATCCTCTAAATATTTATCATAATTTAGCATATTATCTTTAAACCAATTATCAAGATATTTCTTAATTATTGATTCATATGTATTTGTTTGGGCCTCTTCCTTACTTGTAGAATTTCCAGTATTATTAATTCCGAACATATATCCAACATAAGCTACATCATCATATTTCGTATTCCATACACTTGTTCCGATCTGAGTATCGCTTCCAGTTTGAATTTCACATTTACCGTCTGTTGGTATTCCATTAAATATTAGTTTTACTCCTCCTGTTTCTGTTGTTCTTATTATTTTCCAACAGAAATTCCCAAATATTATATTATTATCCACTTTTCCTCTATAGTAATATACTGGTATATTAGCTTCGGTTGCTGTTGTTGTATATATTCCATTTGTTTCTTTTCCTTCTGCTCCTGAACGTACTTTATAATCAATTACTGATGTTGTGTCAGCATTATCTTTTATCATGTTATATAAGTTTATTGAAGCAACACCCATAGTATCCCTTTCAACGGCATTGAATGTTAGAACACATACATATTCTTCTCTTACTTCTTCTGTAGCTGTTTTATTTAATGTTACAGTTAATGTTCCATTAATACTTTCTTTGGCTTTTACAATTGTTGTATTATTTTCAAGTTCATTTTTTATACTTGTATATTTGGCCGTTTTGTCTTCTTTTACTTTACAATTAACACTTACTTCTGCGTCATAGTTGCTTGAATTATTTGTTACTTCATATGAAAGTACTGAAGTATCGCCAACTTTTTTTAAATCTTTAGTATTAAAATTTATAATTTTTTTAGTATCATCTATTACATCATTATATACATCTTCTCCATCTAATGAAGCTGATGTGAAGATTACAGAAAAATCATCTATGTTTTCAGAAACTTTTGCATTCCCGTTTATTATTAAAGTTGTACTAACTGCTGCAAATCCTATACACATTATTATAATTGCAATTATTATTGCACTCTTTCTTTCCATTTTTACACACACCATTCTAATTCTATTATACAATAGTTTTGTTGTATACTTTATTTAATATTTATATTATGTGTAAACCTTTACATTTTATTTAATATAAAAAGGAGTGAAAACATTTTCACTCTTAAATTTCTGTTTTATATAGATTTTTATAATAATCACAAGATTTAAGTAAATTCTTGTGTGTTCCACTAGCTATTACTTTTCCATCATCAATTACATAAATTATATCAGCATCAATAATGGTTGATAATCTATGTGCAACAATAACAACAGTATGATCTTTTACTAAATTGTCTATTGACTTTTTAATGAATTCTTGAGAATTGTTATCAAGTGCACTTGTTGCTTCATCAAATAATATTATTTTTGATTTTTTAGCTAGAGTTCTAGCAATAGCAAGTCTTTGTTTTTGACCTCCACTTAAATTAACTCCGCCTTCTCCTAAAACTGTATCATACTTCTTAGGTAAAGATTCTATATATTCATCTAAATATGCTTCTTTTATACAAGCCTTAACATCTTTAAGTTTAATATTTTCATCAACTATTTTAAAGTTCTCCATTATAGTACGATTAAATATAAATGGATCTTGTCTTATAATTGAAATATTCTTTCTAAGGCATTCTTCACTTATATCTAAAATATTTACACCATCAATTGTAATTTCTCCCTTATTTGCGTCAAATAATCTAGTAATTAAATTAAATAGTGTTGATTTACCTTGTCCACTTGCTCCAACAATAGCGATTTTTTTATTTGGTTCAATTGCTAAATTAAAATCCTTTAAAACGCTTTCTTCATTTGGATAAGCAAATGTTACATTTTTAAATTCTATTTCACCTTTAATATTTTCTAAATTAGTTTTTCCAAATACTACATCATTATATTTTTTATTTTCTAATATTTCATTTACTCTATCTAAAGAAACACTTATCTTTTGATATGTTTGAATAAAATCATTTAAACATTCAATAAACCACATATATCTATAAATATAATAAGTCATTGCAATAAAAAATGTTAAAGTTATTTGTTTATAATAAAGTAAAATTATACAAACTATAAATGTTCCAACTTCTAAAGTCGTTTTTAAAAAATCAACAATTATACCAAATCGCGTTTGTAGATTGATTTCTTTTTTAGATAACTTAAATAAATCTTCTATATTTCTTTTAGCATTTATAATTAGATGATCTTTTATACCTAATGTTTTAATTTCTCTTATACCTCTAATAGATTCGTTTGCTAAAGAAGTGAATACATCTTGGCTAGATTTTCTTTCTTTATGAGCATCTTTTAGTAACGGATTATATTTCTTTATAACAAAATATAATATAACTAAAAATAATATTAAAATTAATCCAACAATCCAAGAGTTAAAAAATACATAAACTAAAATTACTAATGCTGTAACAATTGATGAAATCATGTTAATCATTTTTCCAAAAGTAAATGATAAAGAATCAGCATCACTTGTTATTCTATTAATAATTTCTCCACTAGACATTTCTTCAAATGCAACTGCTGGTAAATTAAGAGCTTTCTTATATGTATTAAAACCAATTGCTCTTGTAAGTTTACTTTCTATTTTTAAAAGTATTGAATTAGCTATTCCTGCTAAAAATGTACCAATTAACACTCCTATAATAAAATATAAAATTAAATATATTACCGCGTTTCTTACATTTCCAGTTGTTACAGCTTCTACTGCAGCACCATTTAAATAACCTGTAAATATACCTGTAAGTCCACATAAAAATATAAGTATACCAGAAATAATTAGTTTCCATTTATCTTCTTTAACAAGTTTCATTAAAGGTATCCATCTTTTTAATAATTTCATAAATACCTCCTAAATAAAGTTTTTCTTTAGTTAATATGTGAAAAAATAAACCTATTTTCACAATAACTAAAACTGCAAATTGAATTCATTTTCTCACACCTTTCCTCAAGAATTCAAATTAATTATACTCTTAAAAAATAATGCCTGTCAAATTTTTTTATAAATTTCATATAATATTCATGGTAATTTCATTTTTGAATAGTATCATCTTAGTTAGAAAAGGAAGTGATATATGAGAATAACAATAATAGGTAAAGATAAAAAAGTAAAACAAGAAATTAATAATATTGTTCACGACTTAAAACTTACTGACGTTATAATTACTAACAACAAAGATGATAAGTATAATATAAAATATACCTCTGCTATTATTATAGATAATGTTTTAATTGACGACGCCAAAGAACTTTCCTATAAAGAAATGAAAAACGTTATCTATCAATTTATAGAAACCTAAAAAAATTTTTAACTTACACACGTAAAAAGCTCTAGAAAATCTAGAGCTTTTTTTAATGACATTTTGTTTTTGATGTTGCATATCTAAATGCACTTCCCATGGTTCTACCCAAGTCTAAAAGTGTACTTATAAGTTTTACAAATGAATTAATCATTTGAGTTGTTATTGCTCCACCAACAATGCTTTCAAGTTGTTCTTTACTTAGTTTCATTTATTGCACTTCAGTGGTCTAAAATATCCATCGAGAAAACCTGTTAAAATGGTAAGTATTCCACCAATGATAACACTGATAGCAAATCCTCTTCCACCACCTACAATATTTTCAAGTTCTTTTCTATTTAAAACCATACTACTCCTTTCTAACACTTAATAGTTCTTTAAACACATTTACATTTTTATGTGTAATATAAATAATGGTTGAATTAATATTTTGGTCAATACTCTTTAAAACTTCTAATTCTAAAGATAAATTCAGTTCACTTAAAACTTCATCAATAATGATAATACTTTTTCTTTTTAAAAGACCTCTAGCAAGTATAATAAGACCTTTTTCTCCACCAGATAAAGGGTTATTATTTGAACTAATATAAGTTTCTAATTTTAAGGGGTATTTTTCTACTATACTATCGATTTTGCATATTTTTATAACTCTGTTTAGTTCTTCTTCACTTGTCTTTCTTCCAAATAAAATATTATCTTTAATTGTTCCATTTATAAATGATTCTTCTTGAGATAAGTATTCAATATTTTCACGATAACTAGATTCATCAATATCTTTAATATTTTTATTTCCTATAGAAATAGTTCCTTCATAATTTTCATACTCTCTATTAATAAGTTTCATTATAGTAGATTTTCCACTTCCACTTTCACCAGTTATTCTTACATGTTCATTTTCTTTTATTTCAAAAGATAATGAATCAATAATTTTCTTATAATTATTATAAGAAAAAGATACATTTTCAAATTTTATATTACCTTGTTTAAAAGCATCTCCACCACCGACTTTCAAACTTATATTATAAAATTCATTTATCTTTCTTATAACTTTCTTTTGAATAATAAATGACGGTAATAAATTAATAACTGAATTAAATGACGAAAACAAATAATTAATTATAAAATATATAACAATGACATTCTCAAAAGAAAAACTACCATTAAAAGACTTAACTAATAAATAAGTAAGTATAACAAATTCACTCACTCCTAAGAAAACTTTTTTTATTAATTCAATTTGAGAAATGTCCTTTAATAAAGTTGCATTTATACTTGAAAAATTTTTATACTTATCATTTAAAACATCTTTTATATATTTACTTGCATTCATATGTTTAACACTGTAAAAAGAGTTTAAATAGCTATGTAAATAGTTGTTATAGTCAGTAGATGCATACATATACTCATTAATTTTATAAGATAACTTTTTATAACACCTTATCATAACTAAAGCTACTACAAGAAACATAACTAAAATAAATAATGACAATTGAAACTTAATAAATGTAAGTGCACATATAAGCGATAAAATATAAATACTAGATAGCATTAACTCTAGAAAGAAGTTTGTTACTGTATACTCAACTTCTTTAAGTTCATTAGTTCTCTTTATTATTTCACCATTATCTTTTAAGTGTAATATTCTCAAAGGGATTAAAAATAAATGATCAAGATAATTTTCATATATGTTATTCCCAGTTTTTCTATTAATTTCTATATTTAGAATATTTATAAGATACTCAATTAGCTGAATAAATATACAAATAAAGAAAAATATTAAAATAAGAATAAATTTATTATTATATAACGATACATAATAGCTATTAATAAAACTTAGAATAACAAGTATTATATTAAGTATTATTATAAGAAAAAGTTTTAGTTTCTGTTTCTTTAGTTCTGCTAGTATATTCTGCCATAAAACATTTTTTATGTGTTTTTTGATAAGTTTTTCTTTAGGAAATAAATCTATAATAACACCTGTAAAAGTAGACTTAAATTCCATCACATCCTTTTTTATAAGCCCAACTGCAGGATCCATTATAAGAACAAACTTTTCAGTTATTTCATATACAACTACAAAATGAGAAAGAGTATTATTTATTTTTATATGTGCAATGTAAGGAAGAATTTCATTTTCTATGTCATCAATCTTTTTACCGACACAGTCAAATCCATGTTTTTTAGCACATTCAATTAAGTTGTATGCTGAAACTCCTTTACTTGTTGTTAAGGAATCAATTCTTAAATTTTCTAAAGACTCATATCCACCATAATATTTTATTATAGAAAGAAGTGAACAAACTCCACAGTCACTTACTTCTTCTTGTAATACTTCTACATTTTTTCTTATCATTTTTACCTCCCTTCACTAATATCTTTACCGATAAAATTTTCAATTACTTGTTTTTAAAGAAAAAAATTTTTAATAAAAAAAGAAGTAATTGAGAAATAAATTGCAATATATATGTATAGAGAAAGAGTTAGAAAGGAAACACACTTATGTTCTGGAGAGTAATAAGAAAAGTTATTAAAATATTAGCTTTATTTTGCTAGTAATAAATATAAATTCTCTCACATATAATTTAGCAGTATGGAGGGTATTTCATGATAAACAAGAAAAATTTATGGTTTTTGACATTAACAAGTATTATTTTAGTTTTGGCAATATATTATGTAACGATGCCACTTGGAAATGATACATATGTCAGCAGTAATGTAGATGGTGATAAAGAAGTTATGGTTAATATTGAAGAAAGTGAAGCTTTAACAGCTGCTCGAATTGAAAAACAAGAGCAAGATTTAACAGAAATAAAAAAACTTCAAGAAATTCTTTTAAGCAACGATAAAACAGTTGATGAAAAAAATGAAGCATATGAACAAATAAAATATATTAATGTTTCTAAGTCTAATGAAGAAAAACTTGAAAAGAACATTAATAATAGTTTTGAAGTTACATCATTTGTTCAAATCAAAGATAATACCATTAAAGTTGTAATTGCAAATAAAGAAGATTCCCTTGAACTTGCAAATAAAATCATCTCACTTGTAAATAAAGAAACAAATAATGAGTTTTATGTTACAGTAAAATTTGAATAACCCACACTATTTACCAAACATGTCATAGAATATATTGATTATATATAATTATGAAAGTGAGGTAAACGTATGAATTCAAGTATACTAACAACAAGAGAAAAAGAAATATTTGAACTTTTGATTCTAAATAAAACTACCAAAGATGTTGCTAACATTTTACATATAAGTGAAAAAACAGTAAGAAATCATATATCTAACGTTATGCAAAAATTAGATGTAAAAACTCGATATCAAGCTGTTATTGAACTTTTAAAAATGGGAGAATTAAAAATAAACTAGTCGCTTAAAAAAAGCGACTTTTTTTTGAGATTATCTCATATTATTAATTAGAGGTGTCTTATGTTAAAAACAAAGGTAATAAAAAAATTAAGTATTCTATTATCTGCCATATTAGTTATATTTATAATAACAGTTTTTCCTAAAGAAAATGATGTTTCAATAGTTCACAGAGAAAGCAAAAAAAACAATGGTGTTATTTATATTTTAGATAATAATGATTATGTAGCTAGATTAAATATAGCTTTTTCATCATTTGAAACTAAAGAATTAATTCAAGAAATAATAAACACATTAACAATTAATAATCCTAATGCTAAAAAACTAAGAAAAGGCTTTAAAGCAGTTATTCCTGAAAACACAAAACTACTAAACTACGAAATAAAAGACAATAATGTTTTACTTAATTTCTCAAAAGAATTTTTAAATATTTCTTCACAGTTTGAAGAAAAGATGATTGAAGCAATTGTTTATAGTATTACAAGTATTAAAGATATTGATTCAGTTACGATAAAGGTAGAAAATAATTTATTAGAAAAACTTCCAAATTCTCAAAAATCACTTCCAACTATGCTAGATAGAACAATAAAAATTAATAAAGATTATGACATTAAAACTATTAAAGATATTAAAGAAACAACAATTTATCATCTAGCTAAACAAGGAGATTTTATTTACTATGTTCCAGTAACAAAAATCAACAATGATAAAAAAGAAAAAATAGAAATAATAATAGAAGAACTAAAAAGTTCTTCTACATACAATACTAACTTAATAAATTATTTAAATAATGAAACTAAATTAACTAATTTTGAATTTCTAGATAATTCACTTATTTTAAATTTAACTAATCCTTTAACAAAAGATTTAAATTCTGATAATATTTTAAGTGAAGTAACATACGCGATTAATTTATCAGTTGAAGAAAATTATAATCTTAAAAACGTTATTTATTACGTTGATGATAAGTTAATTAATTCTTAGTTTCACTTCTTGGATGACTATGTAAATAGGCATCTTTTATTTTATCACTTGTAATATGAGTATAAATACTAGTAGTACTCATATTAACATGACCTAAAAGTTCTTGAACGCTTTTTAAATCACAACCTTCATTTAAAAGCATAGTTGCAAACGTATGTCTAAATGTATGTGGTGTAATATGAGCGTTTATTGAGCCCTTCTTTATTATTCGATCAATTATATCTCTTACTCCTCTTTGAGTTAAAACTCCACCTATATGATTTATAAATAAATATTCACTTTGTTTTCCATTAAGTAGTTCATTTCTATTTATCTTAAGATAATTATTTAGTGCATTTGCTGAATGCTCATTAAAATAAGCAATTCTTTCTTTATTACCCTTACCAACTACTCTTATCTCCATTCTTGAAAAATCAATGTCATTTATTTTTATAGATGTAAGTTCACTTACTCTTAAACCAGTAGAAAATAAAAGTTCTAAAAGAGCTCGATTACGTATATCTAAAGGTGTATTATCTAATGAATCTATCATATCGGTAAATTCTTTATATTTCATATAGTTTGGTAGTCTTTTATCTTTCTTTTGACTACTTACAATTTTAAAAGGATTACTAGAAATAACATTTTCTTGCAATAAATAATTATAAAAACTTCTCAATGCTGAAAGATGTCTATTAATACTATTTGGAGTTAATTTTTTTTCTTCCTTCATATATTTGATATATGGAAGAATATGATTATAATCAATATTTTTAAAATTAATTCTATGTTTAGTTAAATATTCTTTATAGTTTTCTAAATCTATTAAATAATTTGTTTCTGTATAATCAGAATAATTTCTTTCACATCTTATATAGTCAACAAATTCATCAATGTATTCGCTCATTGTAAACCTCGATTCAACTTTTTATAGTCGTCTTCAGTTAAAAATTCTTCAAAATCATCTTTGTTTTCATCAATAGCTGCATTTATATCTTTTCTTAAATTTTCAGATAATTCATAATAATTTTTATGTTCTTCATAACTCTTAAGAAATGTTCCTAACTCATAAAGTTCCCTAGCTTTTATAACATATTTTCCATCTCTTATTATAAAGCCTTTTTGCTTCTTTCCATTTCTTATAATTGGTTGACCCGAGGAATTTTTAAGTTCACCATATTTACAAATAATAAGTTTTAGTAAATTATCGATATTTTCTTCAAATGAAACCGGTTCATAAAACTCTTGTATAGACTTATTATAGTAATATTTTGCTCTTATTCTAAATAATTCTGATACAACTGGTGGTTCTATAATTACTTTAGATTTTAATAAACGGTCTCTAACATGCGAATAATAATTCAGAACTTCTAAATCTTGTAAAGAAATTATCTCTTTTAAATACTCTATATTGGCATAAACTATCTCACTACTTACTTTATTAGTTTCTAAATCACTTATAAAATCATCTATTTCATCTTTTACTTGATTATTTTCAAAATATTCTCTTAAACTTTTAAGTTCTCTAGAAAGTATTCCCATTTCATATGCTTGATTCAATCTATTTAGTAAATCATTAGTTACATATTTTTTTAATCCCATTTTTTTAATATATCTTGATGTTATTAAATTTATGAAATTAATAGATGAAATGTCACTTAATAATAATTCTTTTAAATATATAGGATTATAAAATTCAGCTTCTGCTTTAAATTTTAGTTCTGGATATGCAACTTTTCTTATTGTAGTTGAGTCATTTTTCTTAGTTTGTGAAGCATAATAAATTGAATAATATTTCTCTGGTAAAAGTTTGTTTTTGCATAAAAAATATTTTAAATCCAGAATATTTTTAAAAGATAAAGTAAAATCTAAAACATCTTTAAAATCCGATGATGAAGGAACAACATCGTTTTTCTCTAACTTTTCTAATTTACCATCTCTAGTTTCGTAAGCTAAAAAGTATTTCATAAACCCACCTCTAATATAATTTTAACATAATACAATTTAATTTTTCAATTAAGTTTTAATATTAAATCTATTTAATTATATTAAATTTAGAACGAGTTAATTTTTTTGAATGCCCGACTTTTCTTTGGTATTATTCTTCTACAAATATTCTTGATACTTATTTAATTTATATTATTCAACCATTTTATAAATCCCACACAAAATTTTACATTTATTTATAAGTACTAATACGCAATATTTTTATTTAACAATTTAATTGGCTCTTCTGAACTCACTCTTTTCATTTTATCTATTATAGTACTTAATCTCTCAACGTCATCATCTACATTTGTAACAATTAATATTTTTTCTGCCGAAGGATTAATAGTAATATCTAATTTACGAATTGTTGATTCACCTTTTATTTCACAAATAATAGAAATACTATATGAATTATTATGTAGTAAACAGTCTGTTAATTTAGTTTTATCTGCTTTTAAGGCGTATTCTTGTCCAACTGAAAAGTCCATTCCTAATTCTTCAGGGAAATTAGAAATATTATAATATTTTAAAAATATATCACTAATTTCATCTCTTAATCTTTGTAAAAATGATAAATCAAGTTTCTTTAGTTCAGGATAAGAAAAAAAGTGTGTACTTTCAAAAAAATTACACCAAGCATATTTTTTTGATTCCCATACATATGAAATTTGTCTAAAACGTTTATTTGAATCAATTTGATTAGAAAAAGCAACCCCATCTAAAAACAAAACATCTTCAAGTCGTAATACTCCTCTTTCATAAATAATATTTAAAATTTGTTTTATTTTATCATCATTCAGCATAGGGCATTCATTTTTTACTTTTTCATTAAAAAGCCTACTAAATTTTTCAAAATCAGTATCTTCCCATCCGCCATACTGAAAAATATCTTTGCATCCATTTATCAGATCAACAGAAAATTCATATTTTCCTAAATATTCAACTAATTCATTATATAATTCCATACTATTCACTTCCTATTTCATAATATTTTATGTTATTAATAAAATTAAGTCAATATTATAGTTATTTCAAAACATAAAAAAACTAATTCATTTAAGAATTAGTTTTATTTCTTCTGGTAGCGACGGATGGGATCGAACCCCCGACCTATCGGGTATGAAAAATAAGCCCTAAATTAAATTACCATTTATTTTTTACCGTTTCCCTTATTAAATAAGGCTTCGCTCCGATATATATTATAAAATAAAATATAAGTAAATTCAAATAAATATAAATAATTTTATATAAAAATTCCCTAAAATTTCCCTGAATATTTTTTAAGCATTAAATTTATTGATGTGAACCCCACATAGTAGACATTAATAAAAAAGAGGGTTATTAAAAAGAGAAAATTATTTTTCTCTTTTTGT